>NZ_CP133771.1:8233785-8867154 GCF_031348265.1 Streptomyces collinus
GATGGTGAACAGGGCCGTCGTCGCCGCGTAGATGCCCTGGTCGCCGAAGCGGGGCCAGTTCGCCAGCAGCATCAGCACCGGCACCGACAGGGCGAGCGCGCCGGTCGTGTCGTCGGTGACCGCCTGCGCCGCCGAGGCCAGCAGGGTGCCGACGCAGATCGCCCCGAACTGCCGCGCGCCCTGCACGAGGGAGCTGAACACCGTGGCCTGCACCAGCACCAGCGCCACCCAGGGCGCCATCAGCGCCAGCGGGTCGCCCATCCAGACGCCGCCCACCAGCCACGCCAGCACCGCCGCCCCGGCCGCCTTCAGCGACTGGACGACCAGATCCCGCTCCCGCCCGGGCCCCCGCCAGGCAGCTCGCACGGCGTTCCAGGCGCCCCGCGCGTCGCGCCGCACGGCATCCACCGGCCGTACGGTGCGCTCTCCCTGCTCCAGGCTGCGCATCCGCCCCTGAGCCGTCGGTGCTCCCCGGAACCGGCCACCCGTGCCCGCCCCCGTGCTTCTGTCCCTGTCCTTCCGCCCGCGGAGGGCTCCCGCCGTCCGCCGTACCGCATTCATCACACGCGTCATGCGCTGTGGGTATCCGCTTGACCGGCGGTTTCACGCCTTCTCATGCGAGCGCTCCGTCGCCGAGGGCGGACAGGAGGTGGGCGGGGTCCGCGTAGACCGCGTCCGCTCCGGACTCCTCCAGGTCGGCGCGCGGGATGCCGCCGCACAGGACGCCCACGCAGCGCACTCCGGCCCGGCTGCCCGCCCGCATGTCCCACACGGTGTCGCCGACGAACACCGCCCGCTCCGCCGGCACCCCCACCAGCTCCAGGGCGTGCTCGACCGGCTCGGGGGCGGGCTTGCCCTGGTCGACGTCGTCGGCGCTCGCCGTGGCGCTGATGGCCTCGTCCGCGTCGATGGCCCGGCGCAGCGCGCTCAGCTCCGCGCCGCCCGCCGAGGTGGCGAGCACCACCGTCCAGCCGTCCCGGTGCAGCCGCCGCAGCAGCGCCCCGGCCTCCGGCAGCGGGGGCAGCCGGTCGAAGTACTGCCCGTACAGCGCCTTGTGCCCGGCGCTGATGTCGGCGTCCTGGTCCGTGTCCCGGTCCTCGCCCAGCAGATGGGCGACCAGGTCGGTCGACGGCAGGCCCACGGCCCGGTGAACGGCGTGCATCGGCACGTCGTGGCCCGCCTGCCGGAAGGCCTCCCACCAGGCCACGACGTGCAGATGGTTGGTGTCGACCAGCGTGCCGTCGACGTCGAACACGGCCGCCCGTCCCGAGCTTTCCATAGGTGCAGTCCCTTCCTCCGAGGCCGCGCGGGTACCACGTCAGCCGCCCGCCACGCCGGAGGGCAGCCGCCGCTCCCGGGTCCAGGCCAGCAGTTCGTCGAGGGACCAGGTGGTCACCACGCGCTCGGGCGGCACCCCGCACTCCTCCGCCCGCGCGCACCCGTTGATCTGCCAGTCCAGCTGCCCGGGCGCGTGCGCGTCGGTGTCGACGGCGAACAGCACCCCCGCGTCCACCGCCCGGCGCAGCAACCGCCGCGGCGGGTCCAGCCGCTCCGGCCTGCTGTTGATCTCCAGGGCCGTGCCGGTCTCGGCGAGCGCCGCGAACACCTCGTCCGCGTCGAACTCCGACTCCGGCCGCCCCCGCCCGGTCACCAGCCGTCCCGTGCAGTGCCCGAGCACGTCCGCGTGCGGATCGCGTACGGCGGCCACCATCCGCCGGGTCATCGACCGGGCGTCCATGCGCAGCTTGGAGTGCACCGACACCACCACCACGTCGAGCCGGTCCAGCAGCTCCGGCTCCTGGTCGAGCGAGCCGTCCTCGTGGATGTCGCACTCGATGCCGGTCAGCAGCCGGAACGGCGCCCAGGTCTCGTTCAGCTCCGCCACCACGTCCAGCTGCTCCCGCAGCCGCTCGGGCGACAGGCCCCAGGCGACCGTCAGCCGCGGCGAGTGATCGGTCAGCGCCGCCCACTCGTGGCCCAGGTCCGCGGCGGCCCGGCCCATCTCCTCGATCGGGCTGCCGCCGTCCGACCAGTCGGAGTGCAGATGGCAGTCACCGCGCAGCAGCGCCCGCAGCTTCTCCCCGCCCCGCACGGCCGGCTGCTCGTGCGCCTCGCCCTCCAGCTTCGCCAGATAGCCGGGCACCTGGCCGGCCAGCGCCTCCCGCACCACCTGCGCGGTCTTCGGGCCGACCCCCTTGAGCTTCTCCAGCGAGCCGTCCGCCGCCCGCCGGCGCACCTCGTCCCCGCCCAGGTCCTTCAGCACCCGGGCCGCCGTGCGGAAGGCGCGCACGCGGTAGGTGGGTGCCAGGGACCGCTCCAGCAGGAAGGCGATCCGGTCCAGTGCCTCGACGGGGTCCATCGCCACCTCCACCTCAAGGGTTCCCCAGCGCCCCGCGGGCCGCACGACGGGCGGACGGTTTGCCCCGCGTCCCCCCCGGGTACTGCGATGCCTCGTCCCGGCCCCGCCGACGAGGAGGCTCGTCATGTCCGCCCCCAGCGCGTCCCCCAGCAAGGTCGCCGTGATCACCGGCGCCGACTCCGGCATCGGCCGCGCCACCGCCGTACACCTGGCGCGGGCGGGCATGGACGTCGGCATCACCTATCACAGCGACCGCAAGGGCGCCCAGGAGACGGCCGACGAGGTGCGCGCGCACGGGCAGCGGGCCGAGGTCGCCCGGATGGACCTCACCCGGCTGCCCGACGCCGCCGACACCGTCGACGACCTGTGCGAGCGGCTCGGCCGCATCGACGTGCTGGTCAACAACGCCGGGACCGGCACCATGACGCCCTACCTGGACCTGGAGCTGTCGGACGTGCGCGAGGTCCTGGACGTCGATCTCGTCGGGCCGTTCCTGTGCGGACAGAAGGCGGCCCGGCACATGATCGACCACGGTGAGGGGGGCCGGATCATCAACGTCACGTCCGTGCACGAGCACCAGCCGCGGGTGGGCGCCGCCCCCTACTGCGCCGCCAAGGGCGGCCTCGGGCTGCTCACCCAGGTCATGGCGCTCGAACTGGCCGAGCACCACATCACCGTCAACGCCGTCGCCCCGGGCGAGATCGCCACGCCCATGACCGGGCAGGAGGACACCGACCCGCACACCGAGAGCCGCCCGGGCATCCCGCTCGGCCGGCCAGGAGACGCCCGCGAGGTCGCCGCCGTCGTCGCCTTCCTCGCCGGCCCGGAGGCCTCGTACGTCACCGGCGCGTCCTGGAGCGTCGACGGCGGCATGCTCCGGATGGGTCCGCAGGCCGGTTCGCACCTCACCGGTGACGACTGGCGCCGTCCCTGAACCCGCGCCGCCGCCGGTTGCGTTCTACGCTCGATGCATGACCGAAAGCGCGAGCCCGTACATATCCCACCCGCGGATCCTGGTGCTCGGGGTGCAACCGGGCACACCGCCGTTCCGGATCGTGCAGATCGACGGCCAGGTGGTCGGGGAGGCCCGGGCCGTCACCGACGTGCTGTCGGCCGCGGCCGCGTTCGGCATCACCGTGCACGACATGGACGACCCGGACGTGGTCCGGTGGGTGGGTGGAGACAAGTTCACCTGGACCGTGCACTAGGCGTGAGGCGTGACGCGCCCTACGCCTTGCCGGCCGGTGGCTTGTCTCCCGCCCGGCCCCGGCGGGGCCTGCGTGCGTGGACGGCCCTGCTGAGGCGGCGCCCCAGGAGCAGGTAACCGATGAGTGCGCCCGTCGTGTTGAGGATCACGTCGTCGATGTCGAAGGCGCGGCCGGTGACCAGCGCGCCCTGCGCGAACTCCACCAGGAGCATCACGGTCGCGGTCAGGAGCAGCACGCGCAGGATGCCGCGGGTGCGCGGGGCGACCACCGGCACGAGGACGCCGAAGGGAAGGCCCAGCAGGATGTTGCCGCCGATCTGCTTGACCGCGTCGCGCAGTTCGGGCTGGTCGAGGTAGGCCTTCAGGGAGTTGCCCGGCGTCAGGTTGCTGTGAGTCAGCGCCTCCGAGGCGGGCGAGGGCTGCAGGGTCAGCCGGGCCAGCACCACGGCGAAGGCGACCATGAACGCGAACGCGCACAGCGTCGCCAGCAGCCGGAGGGGCAACGGGAGCGGGCGTCGCTCGCTCCCGGACCCGGCGGTCCGGGGACGTGAGGCTGCACTGGCCATTCGGTCCTCCAGTCTTGGACTTCCCTGCGTGACACGGCGGTTACCCCCGGTCGGGCCGACGATGCCGTGGGGGTCGGTTCCCGGCCACGATCCCCGGCGGCATGGCCGGAGACCGCGGCAGGTGATCGCTCCCACCCTCCGTTTCCCGCGTTCTGCCGGAGCACTCCCGGCGGGATCACGCCGTGTACGGAAGCCGGTCAGCTCCCGTACGTGACGCGCACCTCCTCGAAGCCCAGGGAGCGCAGCAGGCCTTCGAGCATGCCGGTGGTGTTGGACTCGGCGCGTGCGGTCAGCTCGCTCTCCTTCGCCGCGTCGCCGATGTGCCGCACCGCGAGCTTCTGCACGGCCTGTTCGCCGTTGGGGTTGTCCGAGAAGAGGTCGCCGAGGCGGTCGAAGAGACCGCGCTGCTTGGAGACCGCGTAGGAGCGGTCGGGGTCGAGCGCGGGCTTGCCCAGCCGGGCGTGGGGCAGCCGGAGCGTGGCGGACGTGCGGTCGCCGTTGACCTTCACGTCGTTCTCGCCGATCTTGCCCAGGTCGACATAGGCGTCGACGGTGCCCGCACCGACGTACAGGGTGCGGGTGCCGCGGATGGCGTCGGGCAGCAGCTTGGCGTCCTTCTCCAGGTCGACGACGACCTGGAAGTTGCCGGAAGCGGCGTCGTAACGGCTGATGTCCTGGATGGACTTCAGCAGCGCGGGGCCGGACCGGTCGTGCGTCTCGGTGCCGAACAGGTCCTTCAGACCCGGGATCACGCTCAGCCGGAGCCCCGCGAAGAACACCACGAGCACCAGCACGAGCGCGGCCACCACTTTCGCCCAGCCGGGCATGCGCCTGGGGAGGCGCTTGACGGGAGTCGTCATGCGACGGCCCTCCTTCCTACTGTCCGGATGCCCGCCACAACCCACGCCAGACCGCCGAGTTGAAGAGGCAACGGCCTCGGCGGAAGCACGCGGGGCGCACACCCGTCACGGGCGGGAGGTCGCCTCCGGCTGCTCCAGTGCGGCGTCCAGCGTCGGCTGCGGAGGCAGGATCCGGGACAGGCCGGTGATCCGCAGGACGCGCAGCGTGAGCGGGTGCGCGCAGACGAGCAGCACGTGTCCCCGCCGGTCCAGCACCCGGCTGCGGGCCCGGTACAGCAGCCGCAGTCCGGAGCAGTCGAAGAAGTCGATCCCGCTGAGGTCGATCACGACGCGGGCGGCGGGGCGGTCCGTCTCCCGGTCCAGATGCGGTGCGATCTCCGTGGCCGCGGCGAGGTCGATCTCGCCGCGGAACTCCAGCACCGTGTGCCCACGTTCCTGGCGGACGCGCAGGTGCCGGGTGAGCGGTGCAGGTTCCTGCCGCACGACGAGATCGCCTCCAGCCTGCTCCGTGCGTGGGAGGGGCTACGACTCAACGCCGCTCCCCGCCCTGCAAGTTACCCTCTAACGAATGAATTTGAGCATGTTCGATTGACATATGTCTTTGAATTCCGGCCGGGTTGGCCGAGGTTCACGCCGGGGCGTACGCGGGGGCGCCGCAGGGGCGCGCCGCAGGGGCGCACCCCGGGCGCTCGTGTGCGGGGGCGGGGGTTCCCCCGACCTACGACAGGGCGTGCCAGGCCCTGGTGAGCGCCTGGCGGAACTGCTCCGTCTGGTGCGCCGTGAGGTCGCGCACCATTCGCTCCTCCAGCTCCCGGACGGGTCCGGCGTGCCCGGCGAGCAGCTCGCGGCCGGAGTCGGTGAGCAGGATCAGCAGCTCCCGGCGGTTGCGGGGGTTGCGCTCCCTGCGCACCAGCCCGCGCCCCTCCAGCGAGCGGACCAGGTCCGCGATGGACTGGGCGGTGACGAAGGAGTCCCGTGCCAGCTGGGCGGCGGACAGGCCGTCATGCCGCTCCAGCACGGTCAGTGCGGTGTACTGGAGAGCAGTGATCCCGGACGGTCTGACCAGCTCGTCCAGATGGGAGCGCACGACGAGCTCCACCTGCTTGACCATGTAGAGCAGGGAAGGGGGCGCCTTGGTCACCTGTGTGTCGAGCATGGGAGCAGGCTAGACCATTGACAGGAAACCTGTCCGTAAAGAGACTGCGCACAGACAGGAATCCTGTTTGTTGAAAACTTGGCGACGACGCTGAGGAGTGGCGATGACCACCTTCGAGAGCACACCCGGCCAGCTGTTCATCGGGGGCCGATGGCGCGATGCCGCCGACGGAGCGCGCACCGAGGTGGTCGACCCGTCCCGGGGCACGGCCGTCACCACCGTCGCCGAGGCGGGCCCGGCCGACGTCGACGCCGCCGTACGCGCCGCCCGCGAGGCCTTCGACGACGGTGCCTGGTCCGGCCTGAGCGGCCGCGAGCGCGGCCGGGTGCTGCACCGCGTCGCCGGGCTGATCCGGGAGAACGCCGACGAGCTCGCCGCCCTGGAGAGCCTCGACGTCGGCAAGCCGGTCACGCTGTGCGGCGCGGTCGACGTGACGAACGCGGCCAACGACTACGAGTACTTCGCGAACCTCGCCCAGAGCCAGGACGGCGCCCTGCGCGAGACCCCCATGAACGCCCTCGCCTACACCAGGCGCGAGCCCCTCGGCGTGGTCGCCGCGATCACCCCGTTCAACTTCCCGCTGATCCTCGCCGGCTCCAAGCTCGGCCCCGCCCTCGCGGCCGGCAACACCGTCGTCCACAAGCCCGCCGACGAGACGCCGCTCAGCGCCCTGTACATGGCCCGGCTGCTCCAGGAGGCGGGCGTCCCCGACGGCGTGGTCAATGTCGTGACCGGCACCGGCCCCGTGGCCGGCGAGGCGCTGCTGCGCCACCGCGGCGTCGACAAGGTCGCCTTCACCGGTTCCACCGCGATCGGCCGGCACGTGGCGAGCGTCGCGGGGGAGGCGCTCAAGCCCGTCACCATGGAGCTCGGCGGCAACGCCGCCCACATCGTGTTCGAGGACGCCGACCTGGAGAAGGCCGTCGGGGCGGTCATCAAGGGCTTCGTCTTCAACACCGGCCAGTTCTGCATGGGCGGCCCGCGTCTGCTGGTGGCCCGCTCGGTGTACCCGACCCTGCTCGCGATCCTCGCCGAGGCCGTGCCCGGTGTGCCGGTCGGCGACCCGCGCGACCCGGCCACGGTCGTCGGCCCGATGGCGGCCGAGAAGCACCTGAAGAAGGTCGAGGAGTACGTCGCCCTTGCCCGCATGGAGGGCGCCCGCATCGTCTGCGGCGGCGAGCGGCTCGACCTCGGCGGCGGCTATTACTACAAGCCCACCGTCATCGCCGACCTGGCGAACGACTCCCGCGTGGTCCAGGAGGAGATCTTCGGCCCGGTCCTCACCGTGCAGCCCTTCGACGACGAGGACGAGGCCGTCGCCCTCGCCAACTCCACGCCCTACGGCCTGGCCTCGGGCGTCCAGACCAGCAACCTCGCCCGCGCGCACCGGGTCGCCGGCCGGCTCCAGGCCGGCATCGTCTGGGTCAACGACTGGGCGATGCTCGACCCGGCGGTGCCCTTCGGAGGAGTGAAGGACTCCGGCTACGGCCGCGAGTACGGGCCCGAGGCCCTCGCCGGTTACACCAAGGTCAAGTCCGTCGTCGTCTCGCTCGACTGAGAACCGTCCAGGAGTCATCACGATGCCCACCACCACCCGTGCCGCGGTCGTCGAGTCCGGCGGCGCGCCCTTCACCCTCTCCGACGTCGTCCTCGACGCACCCGGCCCGCACGAGGCGCTGGTCCGCATGGCCGCCGCCGGCCTGTGCCACACCGACCTGGGGGTGGCGAGCGGCGGATTGCCCTTCCCGCTGCCCGGTGTCCTGGGCCACGAGGGCGCCGGCGTCGTCGAGGCCGTCGGCTCCGCCGTCACCGGCGTCGCGCCCGGCGATCACGTCCTCCTCTCGTTCACCTCCTGCGGCGACTGCCGCAACTGCCGCGGCGGGCACCCCGCGTACTGCGCGACCTGGCTGCCGCTGAACCTGATCGGCGGCAGCCGGGCCGACGGCACCAGCACCATCAGCCGGGGCGGCGAGGCACTGGGCGGCCACTTCTTCGGCCAGTCCTCCTTCGCCGAACTGGCCCTGGCCGACGAGCGCAGCCTCGTGAAGGTCGACCCGGACGTGCCGCTGGCGTCGATCGCCCCGCTGGGCTGCGGCGTACAGACCGGTGTGGGCGCCGTGTGGAACGTCCTGAAGCCGGAGACCGGCGGCACGGTCGTCGTCCTGGGCGCCGGAGCGGTCGGCCTGTCGGCCGTGATGGCGGCGGCCCTCACCCCGGCCACCAGGATCGTCGCCGTCGACCGGGTCGCCGAGCGCCTGTCGCTGGCCGAGGAACTGGGGGCCACCCACACCGTCGACACGAGCGGGACGGACCTCGCCCCGGCCCTCGCCGAGATCACCGGCGGGCAGGGCGCGGACGGGGTCGTCGAGACCACGGGCAACGTGGGCGTCCTGCGGCAGGGCGTCGACGCGCTGGCCGCGCGCGGCACCCTGGTCGTCGTCGGCGCCCCGCCCTTCGGCACCGAGGTCGCCCTGGACGTCAACGGCCTCCTCGGCGGCAAACGGATCGTCGGCCTCACCCTCGGCGACAGCGAGACCCAGACCATGATCCCGGCCCTGGTCCGCCTGGTGAAGGACGGACGCCTCCCACTGCACCGCCTGATCAGCACGTATCCCTTCGGGGACATCGACCGGGCGGTCCAGGACATGAGGTCGGGCAAGACGATCAAGCCGGTCCTGACGTTCTGACCCCGCCGGCCGGCCGGCGGCCGTGAGCGGCGGCTTTCGCCGGCGACCGGGCGCGGTTGCGGGGGAGGGGGCCGGTCGGCCGGCGCCGGAACGGGGCCCAGCCGGCCCTCCGACAACCCACGCACCACGAGGTGCGCCGCCGGCCGGCCTGCGTGCGATCGCGAGACGCCGGCTGTCTGTCGGCCGGGGCAAGGCCGGGCTGGAGGGGGGCGGGTCAGGTGGTCATGCAGGGGCCCGGTGCCCCGTTCACCGTGATGGTGCGCCGTCGGTCGCTCTGCGTGCGCCCGGTGGCGAGACCCCGGCTGCCTGTCGGCCGGTTCCGGCTGTCCGGAAGGGGGGTCGGTCAGGTGGTGCAGTGACGCGGTTGCCCTGGGGCGCGCCGCCGGTCCGTTCTGCGTGCGGCCGAAGGCGACGCACTGTCTCCGTCTTGAGGTGCTCCGCCGGTCGGCCTGCGTGCGGTCGTGGCGCGGCCCCGGCCGGGGTCGGCCGGCCTGAGGGGAGTCCGGTCAGGGGTCACGCCGTCGTCTGGTGATCCGTCTGCCCTGGGGCGCGCCGCCGGGCCGTTCTGTATGCGGCCGAAGGCGACGCACTGTCTCCGCCTTGAGGCGCCCCGCCGGCCGGCCCCCGTGCGGCCGAAGGTGAGACCCCGGCCGGCCCTCCCGGCTGGGCCCCCGGCCGGGAGCGAGCTCAGTCGTTCAGCAGCACCAGCTTCCCCGTCGTACGGCCGGTGTCGCCGAGGGCGTGTGCCTCGGCGGCCTCGGCCAGCGGGAACGTGCCGGCGATCGTGGCGCGCAGCTTTCCCGCCCCGACCAGTTCCGCGATCGCCTCCATGCCGCTGCGGTCGGCGTCCACCAGCATCCGCAGCGCCCGGACGCCCAGCCGCCCGGCCTCCTCGTAGAGGTCGTCCGAGCCGCCCGGGAGGATCGACACCAGGACGCCGCCGGGGCGCAGCACGCGCAGGGAGCGCAGGGCGTTGTCGCCGCCGATCGTGTCCAGGACGACGTCGGCGTCCTTGACGGCCTCGGTGAAGTCCGTCTCGCGGTAGTCGATCGTCTCGTCGGCGCCGATCCCGCGCAGGAACTCGTGCTTGCCCGCGCTCGCGGTGCCGATCACGTATGCGCCGCGCGCCTTGGCGATCTGCACCGCCACGTGCCCGACCCCGCCCGCCGCGGCGTGGATCAGCACCCGCTGCCCGGGCCGGAGGTCCGCGTGCTCGGTGAGTGCCTGCCAGGCGGTGAGCGAGACCAGCGGGAGCGCGCCCGCCTGGGTGTGGTCGACGCCGGCCGGCTTGCGGGCGAGGGCGCGGACCGGGGCGATGACGTACTCGGCGTGCGAGCCGTGCCCGTACGGGTACGGCAGCATGCCGAAGACCTCGTCACCGGGCGCGAAGGCCACCACGCCGATGCCGACCGCCTCCACCACCCCGGAGACGTCCCAGCCCAGGACGAAGGGCGGCTCGCCCAGGAACCCGCCGGTCGCCCGGTGCTTCCAGTCGGTCGGGTTGACCCCGGCGGCCCGCACCCGGACCAGCACCTCGTTCGGCTTCGGTACCGGGCGCTCGGTCTGCACTTCCTTCAAGACCTCGGGACCGCCGAGGACGTCCTGGCTGATGGCTCGCATCGTGTTCTTTGTGCTCATGGTCAACCAGCGTGCCGGTCCGCAGCCCTCGCGCCAATGGCAAGATTGCCAACATTCGATACGATCGTGCCATGCGACGTGAACGAGTGGTGGTCCTGGCGCTGGACGGGGTGTACCCCTTCGAGCTGGGCATCCCCAGCCGGATCCTCGGCGCGGCCGACGGGCGGTACGAGGTCCTCACCTGCTCGGTCGACGGCCGTCCGGTGCGCACCAACGCGGACTTCGGCGTCACCGTGGAGCACGGCCCCGAGGCCCTGGCCACGGCGGACACGGTGGTGATCGCGCCCGTCGCGCCCGTCGCGCCCGACCGGCTCACCGACGAGGTGCCCGGCGACGTCCTGGCCGCCCTCGCGCTGATCCGCCCCGGCACCCGCATCGTCTCCATCTGCACCGGCGCCTTCGTGCTCGCCGCCGCGGGTCTCCTGGACGGGCGCCGGGCGACCACCCACTGGCAGGTCGCCGACCGCTTCCGGCGCATGTTCCCGCGGGTCGACCTCGACCCGGACGTGCTCTTCGTCGACGATCACCCGTTCCTCACCTCCGCCGGGGCCGCCTCCGGCGTGGACATCTGCCTGCACCTCGTCCGCAAGGACCACGGCAGCCGCCTGGCCAACAGCGTCGCCCGCCGCTGCGTCGTCCCGCCCTTCCGGGACGGCGGCCAGGCCCAGTACATCGAGCAGCCCGTCCCCGAGCAGGGCGCCGCGAGCACCGCGGCCACCCGAGCCTGGGCTCTGGAACGCCTCGGCGAACCCCTCACCCTGGCGGACCTCTCCGGCCACGCGCGGATGAGCCAGCGCACCTTCGCCCGCCGCTTCCACGACGAGGTGGGTCTCAGCCCCGGCCGCTGGCTGATCCAGCAGCGCGTGGTGCGGGCCCGGCATCTGCTGGAGTCCAGCGACCTGACGGTCGATCAGATCGCCGGCCGGGTCGGCTTCGCGACCGGCGCCTCCCTGCGCCAGCACCTGCACGCGGCGATCGGTGTCTCCCCGCAGGCCTACCGCCGCACCTTCCAGACCGCCCGCTGACCCCTCGGGCGCGCAGCACTCTTCACCTGATGGGACGCCAATTCCACTGACAGCAAAGCCATTTGTCGACCTGTTGCCTTCTCTCGAAGCGTGACGGAACCCTCACGCCCGGAGGGGGCGGGATTGATCCTTCCGGGTCCAAACCCGATAGGGTTCCGATCGGCGCTGCGAGTTGAGGCGATCGCGTCCAGTCGGCTCGCGGTGCGTACTCATGAGTGCGATCCACACACCCCCCCGTTCGATCGTGTTGCTTCGAAGGATGCAGATGGAACTCGCCACTCCGCCACCGGCGGCGCGGGCCCCTGTCGCCTGGTACAGCTGGTGGTTGATGCCGCTGGGCTTGGGAGGCGGGACCGTTGCCGCCACGTTCATGAGCTCGGATCGAATAACCGCGGCCGTCGCCGGAATCGCAGCGACGGCGGCCGGTGCCGTGTGCGTACGGCTGCTGCTGCGCACCCGGGCCCAACTGCACCGGGCGGAAGGCACCTTCCGCACCACGCAGGCCGAGCACAACCAGCAGTGGCAGCAGCATGTGGCAGGCCTGGAACGCAAGTTCGCCGCCGAACGCGCCAGCCTGGAATCCCAGCTCAACGAGCAGAACACGGCCTACGAGCGGCGCCTGGCCGACCAGAGCGCGACGTACGAGAAACAGCTCGCCGACCAGAGCGCCACGTACGAGACGCAGCTCGCCGACCGGTCCCGGGCCTATGAGGAACGGCTGACCGAGCAGGCCACCTCCTACGAGGCCCAGCTCGCCGACCAGGCCGAGGTCTGGCGGGAACAGCTCACCCACCAGCTCGCCGCGGTCGCCCGGCTCGCCGACGAGCAGCTGCCCGACGCGATGGAGAAGCTGCGCGCCGGCGACGCCATCGACGACCTGCTGCCCACGGTCAGCCAGTGCGCCAAGGTCAGTTCGGAGCTCCAGGCCGAACTGCGCAAGCTGCTGCGCACCTCCCTGATCGGCCTGGAGGCGGAGTTCGACCGCTCCACCTCCGCCGAACAGGCCGTGATCAGCATCGGCAACCGCATCCACGTGCTGACCAGCAAGCTCCGCGGCCGGCTGCACGAGATGCAGGGCGAGCACGGCCGGCTGCCGGCCGTCGCCCGGGGCCTGATGGAGCTCGACCAGGAGCTGGGCCCCGCCGACTCGCTCGCCGCGAGCATCGGCGTGCTCGGCGGCTCCGACCGGCCCGGCCGGCAGTGGCAGGAGCCGCAGCGGCTGCTGAGCGTGGTGCGCGGCGGCATCGGCCGGATCAAGGACTTCCACCGGATCCAGGTGCGCCACCTGCCCGAACTGGGCGTCGACGGCGGCCTCGTCGACCACCTCACCCTGATCCTGGCCCACCTCCTGGACAACGCGGCCCGCTACTCGCCGCCCACCGAACCCGTGCTCATCTCCGGCAAGGAGGTCCCCAACGGCGTCGGCATCGAGATCCAGGACTCCGGCAAGGGCCTGAGCGAGGAGAAGAAGCGCGACGCCGAGCACGCCCTCGCGGGCACCGCGCCCGGCGCGGGCCTCGGCGGCATCACCGAGGACGCCAACATCGGCCTGCGCGTCGTCGGTGCCCTCGCCCGCCGCTACGGCATCCGCGTCACCTTCGCGGACTCGCCGTGGCTCGGAACCTCCGTGGTGGTCGTGGTCCCGCACAAGTACTTCAGCCCGCTGCCCACGGCCGCGACCGCACCGGCCGCGCCCGCCCCCGCCCCGGAGGTGCGCACCGCCACCGCGGCCCCGGCCCGCGAGACGGCCACCGTGCCCGAACCACGGGCCGCGCAGGCGGAGACCGCGGAGACCACGCCCGGCGGACTGCCCCGCCGCCGCAGCAAGCGGAACGAGACGGAGGCGCCCAGGCCGGCCGAGCGGGCCGACCGGGGCACCGTCGCCGCCGTTCCGCCGGACGCGTCCTTCTCGGGTCTCGCCGCCTTCGCCACCGCCGGACGCGACGCGGCGGAGGCCTCCGAGCCGGCCGGCGACCGCGACACCCTCGCCGGCCGCGAGTACACCGAGCACCGCACCGAAGAGAGCGACTAGTCCCATGACGCAACAAGGAACAGATGTGAGCTGGGCGCTCCGCGATCTCGTCGAGAGCATCCAGGAGATCCGTTTCGCCCTCGTGGCCTCCAGCGACGGCAAGGCCATCACCTCCTACGGCGCCGAAGACCCCGACGACGTCGACCGCTTCGCGGCCGTGGTGGCCGGCCTGCAGGCCCTGGCCCAGCCGGTCGCCGAGCAGTTCCCCAAGTACGCCGGGCAGCTGCGCCTCGCCATGATCGAGGTGGACGGCGGGCACCTCTTCGTGGTGCGCGCGGGTGTGGAGACGTACCTCGGTGTCCTCGCCAGGGAAGGCCTCGACCAGGGCCTGCTCGGGCACCAGATGAGGGACCTGGCCCGCAGGATGGGTGAGCTCCTCGGCACCACTCCGCGCCTGGAGGAGCACTCTGGATGAGTGCTCCCCGCAGACCGTCGGACCCGTCCGGTCTCGAGCGCTACTACGTCCTCACGGGAGGGCGCAGCGGACCGGGCGGTTCGGCGTCGAGCCTCGACGTGGCGACCCTCGTCGTCTCCCGCGCCGCCCCGTTACCGGGCATGCAGCACGAGCACGAGGAGATCCTCCGTCGCTGCCGCGACCCGCTGTCGGTCGCCGAGCTCGGCGCTCACCTCGGGCTCCCCTTCAACATTCTCGCGGTGCTGCTGTCGGACCTGCTGGACGCAGGTCGCGTCGAAGCCCGTAACCCCATCCCGGCGCACGACGCCGGTCGCGGGCCCGACCTCGCGCTCCTTGAGGAGGTACTCAGTGGACTTGAAAGGCTTTGACCAACCCGGAGGCTCGGCCGGGGAGACCCGCTCGGTGAAGGTGATGATCGCGGGCGGGTTCGGCACCGGGAAGACCACCATGGTCCGGTCGGTCAGCGACATCAAGCCGCTCACCACCGAGGAGACCCTCACCCAGGCCAGTGCCGACGTCGACCATCTCATCGGCGTCGCCGACAAGACGCAGACCACCGTCAGCCTGGACTTCGGCAAGATCGGCATCAACGAGAGCCTGGTGCTGTACCTGTTCGGCACGCCCGGGCAGGAACGGTTCTGGTTCCTGTGGAACGGGCTGTTCAAAGGGGCCCTCGGCGCGGTCGTCCTGGTGGACACGCGCCGCCTGGAGTCCAGTTTCCGGGCGATCGAGGAGATGGAGCGGCTGGAGGTCCCCTTCGTGGTCGCGCTGAACGTCTTCCCCGACTCGCGGAACTACCCGGTCGAGGAGATCCGGGACGCCCTGGACATCCCCGAGAACACCCCGGTCGTGGCCTTCGACGCCCGCGACCGGGCCTCCAGCCGGGACGTCCTGGTCGCACTGATCCACCATCTGAAGGAACGCTCGGCCGTGGCCCTGGAGCCCCGATGAACGACTCGACCGAATCCGGACTCCAGGCCGTGCGGGGCTGCCCCGTCGCCCACCACGGCGCCGACCTGACCAGGCTGTACGGCCCGGACGCCGCGACCGACCCGGCGGGCATCTACGAGCGGCTGCGCAAGGAGCACGGCTCGGTCGCGCCGGTCCTGCTGGAGGGCGACGTGCCCGCCTGGCTGGTGCTCGGCTACCGCGACAACCGGCGGGTGCTCGACAACCCCCGCCAGTTCAGCCGGGACGCGCGGATCTGGCGGGACTGGCGGGAGGGCCGGATCGAGGAGACCTCGCCGATCATGCCGATGGTCGGCTGGCGCCCCGACTGCGTGTCCCAGGACGGCGAACCGCACCGCAGGCTGCGCGGCGCCGTCACCGACGGGCTGCAGGCGGCGGCCGCCCGGGGCATCCGGCGGCACGTCACGTACTTCGCGAACAAGCAGATCGACGCATTCGCCGACGCCGGGCGCGCCGACCTCGTGGCCGACTACGCCGAGCAGCTGCCGATGCTCGTGCTCACCAGGATGCTGGGCCTTCCCGCGGCGGACGGGCTGCGCCTGATCGAGTCGTGCGCCGAGGTCTTCAAGGGCGGTGAGGGCGCCCTCGAACACAACGAGCGGATCATGCAGATCCTCGCGGAACTCGCCGAGCGCAAGCGGGCCGAGCCGGGCTCCGACTTCGCCACGGCCCTGCTGGAGCACCCGGCCGGCCTCGACCACGACGAGGTCGTCAGCCATCTGCGCCTGGTGCTGATCGCCGCACACACCACCACCAGCAACCTGCTGGCCCGGGTCCTGCAACGGGTCCTCACCGACTCCGCCCGGCTGTCCGGTCTGGTCAGCGGGGAGCTGAACATCTCCTCGGCGGTGGAAGAGGTCATGTGGGACACCCCGCCGCTGTCCGTGCTGCCGGGCCGGTTCGCAACCGCCGACCTGGAGCTCGGAGGCCATCACGTCCAGGAGGGAGAACTGCTCATCCTGGGCTTGGCCGCCGGCAACCTCGACCCGGAGGTACGGCCCGACCCGGCCGTCGCCGTGCAGGGCAACCAGTCGCACCTGGCGTTCAGCTCCGGACCGCACGAGTGCCCGGGGCAGAACATCGGCCAGTCCATCATCGAGATCGGCGTGGACGTTCTGCTGCACCGGCTGCCCGACCTGCGCCTGGCCGTACCGCCGGAAGAACTCGGCTCGACCGCCTCCACGTGGGAGTCCCGGCTGGACAGCCTGCCGGTCGAGTTCGCCGTCTAGGCACCCGAACACACCGTTGCCCGGCCGGTTTCCGGCCGGGCAACGCCATACGTGGATGCCGGCGGTGGTTGCGTCAGCCGTCGAGCCAGTCGCCTGCGACGTCCGTGGGACGGTATCCCGTGGCGTTCCACAGGAAATGCGGGTGGGCACTGCCGAACATGTAGGAGAGCAGTACGGTGTCTTCCCTGCCGGTCCGGGGGTCGTGCAGGGTGTGGAACCTCTCGGATCCGACTACGCCGGCGTCTTGTTGGACATGACGGGCGCGGTCCGGTGAGGGTGCGGCGCTGGATGCCTCCACGGCGGCGATGTAGGTGCGGCGCAGGATCTCCCACGTGTTGTCCGTGTCGCCGTACCAGGGGCCGTGCAGTGCTTCGAAGGCATGGAGCTCGGCGTCGAAGAGGGGCCAGGCCCGGGGGAACTGGGCTCGACAGCGTGCGGACAGCTCGGCGGTCCGGGTGCTCAGTGCCGGTGCGGTGGGCCGCGGGGCGATGGTGAGGGTGGTGCCGTGGGTGAGGATGCCGGTGCACGGGTTGGGCTGAAGGTCGCACAGCGGGCACTCCTCGGCCGGGGGGAGGCCCTGGGTGATGCCGTCGAACCACAGGGCGTGGCGGCCCGTGAGCCCCATCCAGACGATGGTGGTGTTCATCAGCCAGGTGTTCCACATCGGGCTGTGGGCCTCGGGCATGCAGCCGTACTTGACGAGGGCTATCGCGCAGGCGGCGTAGAGCGCCTTGGTGTGGGTGGGCATGTCGGCGAGCCAGAAGTTGCTGATCTCGCCGGTGAGGGCGTCGGCCCGCACATCGGCCATGTCGTCGATGACGCGGCACAGCAGCAGGGAGGCGAGGTTCTCCTCCTGCCAGAGTTCGGTGTCGGGGGCGACGTGCCAGAACAGGCAGTCCAGCATCTGAAGCGCTGAGTAGGTGCTGTGACTGAGCGGGTTGGTCTGGGGGAGCATGACACTGCCCGCGTCGTGCTGCTGGAGCCAGTACTCGTCGACGGACCGCTTGTGGGCTGCGAAGAGCCCGGAGACCAGGGCCCGTGCGCTGTTGGTGCTGAAATTCTCGGCCAGGCGGCCCTCGACGTGCCGGGTGAGGCGCGTTGTGTCGATGGTGTCGACCACGCGTTTGTATTCGTGGAAGACGAGGATGTCGTCCTCGAAGCGGTGGCGGTGGCCCAGGTCTCGTTCGAGGTCGTTCATCTGCCGGGTCCAGGACCATCCACCGGTCAGGACGCTGTCGAGTTCCCGGCGGTGCGGCCAGGTCTTGACGGTGAGGGGACGGCCGGCGCTCTGCCGCCAGCGGTAGTCGTCCAGCGTGCGTGCGGGGGGCGTGGGCAGCCGACGGCACAGAGCGCAGGCGCAGACGCTTGTCTGCTCCTCCTCGCGCGGTGGGGTGAGTGCCCGGCTCCTCCAGGCCCCTTCCAGCATCGTGCAGGTCAGTCTGCAGACCTCGATGTCGGTGCTGACCTGGGGGAAGGCTGCTTCTATCATGCGCAGGCCGGTGTCGAGGTGCCTCAGCCTGGCGTAGCCCTGGTCGTCGGGCGGGAGAAACGCGGGCCGCGCCAGATGGAGGGCTCCCTCCACATGCAGCGTGGTGCCGGAGCGGGGGGAGCCGAATGCCGCCAGCCGCTGCTGAGCGGCCTCCTGGGACCTTCGGTACTGCTCCGTGCTCCCCTTGACGTGTTTCACCAGGAGGCGGGCCAGGGTGTCACCCGCCTCCGTGGGGTGGAGCTGGGCGCTTGGCTGCGCCGGGAGCGAGCTGTCGGCGGACGCCTTCGGAACGGCACCTGCGACTCGAGATTTCACACCGGTCTCCCAATGGGCTGTGGTCATGACAACGGAACCGATCGACCTGGTCGTCGACCGGCCGTGTCCGGGAATCTTCTGTACTTTCCGCGGCGGCCTCGCCGGACAGCCGGACTCACGCGACCGGCTTCGACTCCTGCCGCGAACGACCGCGAGGGGGACGACTGCTGCGACGACGGCACTCCCGCTGCGAGGCGAGCACCTGCGTCGCCGCCTCAGCCGTGCTGATCAGGAAGCACGCGCGGCCCGTCAGGCGTAGCGCGACCCCTGGATCCGAGATGCGCTGCTTCCTTTGAGGCATGTGGGGAGCTGACCGGGATGTCGAAGGGCAGGTCGAACCGGACGTCCTCAGGCATGCGTTTCCTTTCGGGAGACGGAACGCAGAGTCCCCCCACCCCTGCCGGCGGACGGTGCCGTGACCACCCGCACTTTCGAACTGGGCTTCGCAGTCCGAAAGTTGAACCGAGAAGCGGTACGAGGCTGCCCACGACGTGAATAAGCCATTCCGTGACCCTGCCGTGATCTCCGTTACTGCCCGAAGCGCATGAGCTGCGTATACTCCCTCGTCCCTCACCCGGTACCGGCTCGTCCACCGAGCCTCCGGAGCCGCGGAACGCCACACTGGTCACAGTCCGTTCGACGACCGACCAGGAGGCGCACCGACGATGACGTCCGCACCCGCACGCAGCGCTGAGCAGCGCAAGAAGGACACCCTGCAGCGTCTCGAACACGACGTGGACGCCTGGGTCGCCACGGCCGACGGCGCCTCGGGCACGCCCTACCTCGTCCCGCTGTCCTTCCTCTGGAACGGCTCGTACCTGCTCTTCGCCACACCCGCGTCCAGCCCCACCGGACGCAACCTCGCCGCGTCCGGCCGGGCCCGGGTGGGCATCGGGCCGACCCGTGACGTCGTCCTCGTGGAGGGCACCGTCGAGACGGTCCAGCCCGGCGAGCTGACCGAGCAGGACGCCGAACTCTTCGCCGCCAAGACCGGGTTCGACCCCCGTCGGCTCGCCACGCCGTACCTCTACTTCCGTGTCGTGCCGCGTCGGGTGCAGGCCTGGCGGGAGGCCGATGAACTCGACGGCCGTGAACTCATGCGTGACGGACGGTGGTTGAAGGCCGACTGAATCCGCCGGACCGGGATATCCGCAAGGTACGGATCCGCGGGGCACGACCGCCCCGCGGCCGGAATCCTGCGGAGGAGACATGGCACTGGTGAAAGCGGGGGTCCTCGTGCTCGACTGCGCCGAGCCCGAGAAGCTCGCCGTGTTCTACAAGGAACTGCTGGAGGGGGAGGAGTCGGACGCCACCGCCAACCGGGTGGAGATCAAGAGCGCCGACGGCTTCCGGATCGCACTGCGCCGGGACGTCAACGCGACCCCGCCCAGCTGGCCCCGCCCCGAGAACTCCCTGCAGGCCCACCTGGAGTTCGTGGTGGACGACCTCGACGCGGTGGAACGCCGCGTCATCAGCCTCGGAGGCCGCCCCCTGGAGGCCAAGGAGCCGTCGGGCCCCCTGGAGGAGCGCGGCTACGCCGACCCGGCCGGCCACTCCTTCACCCTGCGCCGCACCGCGCCGACGGCACCCAAGCAGGGCTGAGCGAGCGGTTCAGCCGGTCGCCGGCAACGGCCGCCTCCCGCGTCAGCTCGTGAACAGGGTGCTGGCCAGGGTCACATGGACGGCCGTGCCGGCGAGGATGCTCAGCAGGGCGTTGCGACGCCACAGGTGCAGGCCGACGGTGACGGCCAGGGCCGCCACTGGCGCCACCGCGCGGGACTCGGTGACCGGCAGGTCGCGCAGGCAGTAGACGACCAGGATCACCATCACACCGGCGGGCATGCGCGTACTGAGGTAGCGCACGGTGGCGCTGGCCCGCAGCGGGGCGAGGGCGGCGAGGGGCAGGGCGCGCAGGGCCCAGGTGACGGCGGCGGTGACGAGGACCGCGACCACGGCGTAGTCAGGCATGAGCGGGCTTCCTCACGTCGGCGAGGCGCCGTACCAGCAGCCCGGCGGTGAACAGGGCGAAGGAGGCCAGGAGCAGCTGGTGCGGGACCAGCAGGCGGGCGGCCAGGGCGCAGAGCAGGGCGAGCAGCGGAGTCGGCAGATCACCGCGCAGGTCACGCAGCGCGTCGAGGGCGAGGACGACGAACAGCGCGGTCAGCGCGAAGTCCAGCCCGGTGACGCCGTCCGGGACGAGGGATCCCAGCAGGGCCCCGGCTGCCGCGCTGCCCGCCCAGTACAGGTGCAGGAAGAACTGCAGCCACAGGATCCGCGGGCCGGACCAGCTCCGGGACCGCTCGGTCGAGGTCAGGGCGTACGCCTCGTCGGTCAGCGCGAAGGTGCTGTATGTCTTCGCGAGCCCGCCCCGTACGAGATGCAGGGGGAACGACAGGGCGTAGAAGACGTGCCGCGCCTGCACCAGGAAAGCGGCCACGGCGATGGACGCCAGGGGCGCGGCGGCCGTGACCATGCCGATGAGCAGGAACTCGAACGAACCGCCGTAGATCAGTGCCGCGGACAGTCCGGCCCACCACCAGTCGAGCCCCGACTGCACGACGAGGGCCCCGAAGGCGAGACCGAGCGGCAGCATCCCCAGGCCCACCGAGGCACAGTCCCGGAAAGCGTCCCGGGCGGCTGAGCTTGTATGCATGCCGACAATGTTAGAAAAGATGAGGCCTTATATGGTTTCCTGTTCTGCGCCTATGATCTTCATGTGAGCAATGAAAGCGGCTTGGATGCCCTCGACCGGGAAATTTTGTTCCACCTGCGCCGGGACGGTCGGCTGTCCAATGTGGACCTGGCCAAGCGGGTGGGCCTGACGCCTCCGCCCTGTCTGCGCAGGGTCAAGCGTCTGGAGGAGAACGGCGTCATCTCCGGCTACCGGGCCGTCATCGACCCCGTGGCACTGGGCCGCGGCCTCGAAGTGCTCATCGACGTCGAGATCTACGCCCAGGACCGCGGGACCGTCGAGGAGTTCGAGACCACGGTGGCCTCCTACGAGGAGGTCGTGGAATTCCGGCGGATGTACGGGCGCCCCGACTACTTCCTGCGGGTCGCCGTGGCCGACCACGCCGCCTACGAGGCGTTCCTGATGAACAGGCTCAGCGGTCTGCCCGCCGTGCTGCGCCTCGAATCCCACCTCACCATGAAGACGATCAAGGAGAACGGCTGAGGGCGGGCCGGCCCCGCCCGGCGGCCGCCGGGCAGGGCCGGGCGGCGGTCAGTCCCGGCCGCCCTTCTCGCCGACCGGCCAGGTGCCGGTCGAACGCTCGATGGCTTTTGCGCCCGCGCGGTCCACGGCGCTGCGCACCACCGCGAAGATCGCGCCCTGGATCGCGGCGGCCAGGAGGACCTCGCCCCAGCCGCGGTCCTTGTCCAGAGCGTCGGGCGCGTCCTCCTCGTGCCGGATCGCCATCCACGTCTTGCGGAAGGCGAGCCCGGCCAGCCAGCCGCCCGACCAGCCGAGCACGAACCCGAGAGGCTGGTACGCGAGGGACATCTTCTTCTTCTTTGCCACGGCAACTCCTAGATGGCTGAGGGTGGGTGAGGTGGTCAGGGGGTGTGCGCTTCCGGTATCCGCTCCTCGGCACGCACCGGCCCGGGCGGTGTGCCGTCACCGAACGGCCGGCCCCTCAGCTCCTCGCGGTGGTGCGGGGTCAGCCAGCCGGACAGGTCCGGGCCCAGGGGGACGACGCGGGTCGGGTTGATGCCGGTGTGCACCTGGTAGTAGTGGCGCTTGATGTGGTCGAAGTCGACGGTGTCGCCGAACCCGGGGGTCTGGTACAGGTCGCGGACGTACGCCCACAGCACCTGGTTCTCCGTCAGCTTCCAGCGGTTGCACTTGAAGTGACCGTGGTAGACCGCGTCGAAACGCACCAGCGTGGTGAACAGCCGGATGTCCGCCTCGGTGATCGTGTCCCCGACGAGGTAGCGCTGCCCCTCCAGCCGGTTCGCGAGCAGCTCCAGCCGCCGGAACACACCCGTGCAGGCGGCCTCGTACTCCTCCTGACCGGTGGCGAACCCCGCCCGGTAGACACCGTTGTTGACGTCCTCGTAGACGTCCGCCATCACCTCGTCGATCTCGTCGCGCAGCGCGTCCGGATACAGGTCGGGCGCGCCGTCCCGGTGCAGGGCCGTCCACTCGGTCGCGAGGTCGAGGGTGAGCTGCTGGTAGTCGTTGGTCACCAGCCGGCCGCTGGGCACGTCCACGAGCGCCGGCACACTGACACCACCCGGATAGTCCGACTCCCGGCGGTCGTACGCCTCACTCAGAAAGCGGATGCCGAGGACCGGGTCGCGGCCGTCCTCGTCCAGCGTGAAGCGCCAGCTGCGGTCGTCCTGGATCGGGTCGGCCACGGCCAGGGACAGGGAGTCCTCCAGGCCGAGCAGCCGACGGGAGACCAGCGACCTGCTCGCCCAGGGGCAGGCACGGCTGACGACCAGACGGTAGCGGCCGGCCTCCACCGGCCAGCCGTCCCGGCCGTCCGCGGTGACCCGGTCCGCGAAATGAGCCTTGGACCGTTTGAACGCCCTCCTTCCGTAGCCGGTGTTGCCGTCGTCGCCGTCGTCGCGGCTCATGGGAACGACCTCCTTGCCGTACGTGGGCCCTGGTGAACGCGTTCCCCGTTTTCCGCCGACGGCACGGTGTGAGTACCCCCGACCGGGGCAATCGGCGTGGGTGACTGATGAAGGAAGTGATCACAAGACACGCGTCACCGTGCTGGTGGCGCTCGCGGCCAATCTGGTGATCGCGGTGGCCAAGGCCATCGGCGGCCTGGCGGCGGGATCACCCGCGCTGCTGTCCGAGGCGGCCCACTCGGTGGCGGACAGCCTGAACGAGGTGTTCCTGCTCGCGGCGCTGCGCCGCAGCCGTCGCCCCGCCGACCGGCGGCATCCCTTCGGCTACGGCAAGGAGCGGTTCTTCTGGTCGCTCCTCGCGGCCGTCGGGATCTTCGTCATGGGCGGCTGCTTCTCCTTCTTCCAGGGCTTCGAAGCCCTGACGAGCGGTGCGGAGGAGGAACTCGGCGGCTATGTGGCCGGCCTGATCGTGCTCGGAATCGCCCTCCTCGCGGAGGGCGGTTCACTGTTGCGGGCGCTGTACCAGGTGCGCCGGCAGGGCGGCGCGGACGCCGGGCTGCGCGATCCGGCCCTGCGGACGGTCGTCGCCGAGGACGGCACCGCGGTGCTCGGCGTCAGCCTGGCCATCGTGGGCATGGCACTGCACATGGTCACCGGCCAGGTGCTGTGGGAGGCCTCGGCCTCGCTCGCGATCGGCGCGCTGCTGGTCTACGTGGCCTTCCGGCTCGGCCGCGAAGCCCGGGACCAGCTGATCGGAGAGGCGGCCGACCTGGAGACGAGCGGGCGGATCCGGGAGCTGCTGCGGGCCCAGCCCGAGATCGACAGTGTCGAAGCGCTGTTCACGATGAAGACCGGACTCGACACCGCACTGGTGGCGGCCCGCATCGATCTGGTGCCCGGTCTGGACAGTGAGCGCGTGGAGGAGGTCGCCGTACGCATCAAGCGGTCCATAGCCCGGACGGTGCCCGAGGCCGACCAGATCTTCCTCGACGTGACCGACCGCCCCGCCCGTGAGGCAGCGGAAAGCCCCGCCGCGACGGGGGAGCGCGGCGGGGCCTGAACCTCGCGTGCCCCGCCGCGGCCGGTTCACACCCACGGGGCGGAAAGTTTTTCGCCGGCTGCCCGCGGCGGGCAGCCGGCCCCGGCCTCAGCCGCCCTGGGCCGGCTCCAGGACGAACACCGGAATCTCGCGGTCCGTCTTCTTCTGGTAGTCGGCGTACGCCGGGTACGCCGCGACGGCCCGCTCCCACCACGCGGCCTTCTCCTCGCCCGTGACCTCACGGGCGGTCATGTCCTGCTTCACCGGCCCGTCCTGGAGCTCGACGTGCGGGTCGGCCAGGATGTTGAAGTACCAGACGGGGTGCTTGGGCGCCCCGCCGAGGGAGGCCACCGCGGCGTAACGCCCCTCGTGCTCGACCCGCATCACCGGCGTCTTGCGCAGCTTGCCGCTCCTGGCGCCCCGTGTGGTCAGGACGACGACCGGCATCTTCGAGCCCTGGAGCGTCGTGCCCTCCGTACCGCCGGAGCTCTCGTACAGCTCCACCTGCTTGCGCACCCACTGCGTCGGGCTGGGTTCGTACTCGCCTTCCAGAGGCATGGCATCCGTCCCATCGTCGCGTCCGTGGCTCATCGCCACCCGTCTTCAACATCCGTGCCCGCGGGAATCATCCGCACCCCCCCCGGATCCGGCCGGAAGCGCTGCATCTCATCCCGGGGCGAGCGCCATCCGCACGGCCAGGGCCGTCATCACCCCGCTCGCCGCCAGGGCCGTGGCCAGCCGCCCTCGCCGGCCGGTCAGCGCCCGGCCCAGCAGCGCTCCGCTCCCGGCCAGCAGCACCTGCCAGCTCGCGGACGCGGCGAAGGCGGCCAGCACGAACACGCCCTGCTCCAGCGGGCCGGCCGGGCCGGTGGCCTGGGAACCGAGCACGAGGGCCGCGAAGTAGATGACGGTGGTGGGGTTCAGCAGGGTGATGCCCAGCAGGCCCAGGAAGGCCCGGGCGGGACTCGGGGGAGCGGGGGCGGTGCGGGTGGCGAGCCGGTGGCCCCGGTACTCGCGCACGGCGGTGACGGCACCCCATGCCGCCAGCGCGAGCAGCACCAGCACGCAGACCCAGCGCAGCGGCCCGAGCGCCGGCCGCAGCGCGGACGCAAGGGCGGTCCCTCCGAGCGTGGCCGCGAGGGCGTAGAGCCCGTCGGCGGTGGCGACGCCGAGCGCGGCGCAGACACCGGTGCGCAGGGAGGTGCGGGCGGTGAGGGAGACGAGGTAGGTCCCGACGGCGCCCACGGGTACGGCGATGCCGTACCCGGCGAGCAGTCCCGCGACGAGCGCGGCGGTCATGACCGCGGCGGCGTCGGTCCTCCCCGGCGGCCGGACTGCTGCTGTCGCCGGCCCGCGGGAGCGGCGACGGACAGCGGCGGGAGAACGGTGAACGTAGGCATGGCTGGATCCTGGGGCCTGCCCCGCCGGACGGACAACCGATTTTCGAACCGGCCTCGCCGCCGCACGCGTGGCGCGGGTGGGGGTGCCGTTGTCCGGCGGGGGTGGCGCACGCGTGGTGCGGGATGGGAAGCCGTCGGGGCGGCTCACCTTCGGCCCGGGTGAAGACGCTGCCCCCCGGCAGGGGCCGCGCACCTGCGACTCAGGCGGATCGCCGACCCCCGGCAGGGGCCGCGCACCCCCCACCCGGGCAAGGACGCCGTCGCCGCGACAGGGGATTCCCCTCCCCGCCGCTCGAACAGGAATACGGCATTCCCCGGCCATCTTCGCGCCCGAGGTGACATGGCCGAACTTCGCGTCGCCTCATAGATGCCTCGGGCATCTAATGAAGATCGGCACGACGCACTACTCGTCTGCGAGGTCTTCATGACGGACACGACCGCACCCGTCGCCTTCCCCCAGAGCAGGACCTGCCCCTACCACCCGCCCGCCGCCTACGACGCGCTGCGCACCGAACGCCCCCTGACCCGCATCACCCTCTTCAACGGCCGCGAGGCCTGGCTGGTCAGCGGGCACGCCACCGCCCGCGCACTGCTGGCCGACCCGCGCCTGTCGTCCAACCGCGACCGGCCCGGCTTCCCCGCCCCCACCCAGCGCTTCGCCGGGATCCGCAACCGCAGAACGGCCCTGCTGGGCGTCGACGACCCCGAGCACCGCGCCCAGCGGCGGATGGTCGTCGGGGACTTCACCCTCAAGCGGGCCGTCGAACTCCGGCCACGCATCCAGCAGATCGTGGACGAGCGGCTAGACGCGATGATCACCCAAGGCCCCGTCGTGGACCTGGTCAGCGCCTTCGCGCTGCCCGTGCCGTCCATGGTGATCTGCGCCCTGCTCGGCGTCCCGTACGCCGACCACGACTTCTTCGAGGCCCAGTCGCGGCGGCTGCTGCGCGGCCCGGAGACCGCCGACGTGCTCGACGCCCGCGAGCGGCTGGAGACGTACTTCGGCGAGCTGATCGACCGCAAACAGCGCGACCCCGGCACCGGCCTGCTGGACGACCTGGTCCACCGGCAGCTGCGCGAGGGCGACCTCGACCGCGAGGGCCTGATCGCCATGGCCCTCATCCTGCTGGTCGCGGGCCATGAGACGACCGGCAACATGATCTCGCTCGGCACCTTCACCCTGCTCCGGCACCCCGAGCGGCTCGCCGAGCTGCGCGCGGACCCGGGACTGCTGCCGGCCGCGGTGGAGGAGCTGATGCGGATGCTGTCCATCGCGGACGGCATGCTGCGTCTCGCCGTCGAGGACATCGAGGTGGCCGGGACGACGATCCGGCAGGGCGAGGGCGTGGTCTTCGCGACGTCCGTCATCAACCGCGACGAGACGGTCTACCCCGACCCGGACACGCTCGACTGGAACCGTCCGGCCCGTCACCACGTGGCGTTCGGCTTCGGCATCCACCAGTGCCTCGGCCAGAACCTCGCCCGCGCCGAGCTGGAGATCGCCCTGCACAGCCTCTTCGACCGGCTGCCCACCCTGCGCCTGGCCGCCCCGGCCGAGGAGATCCCCTTCAAGCCCGGCGACACGATCCAGGGGATGCTGGAACTCCCCGTGACCTGGTAAGAGGCCTTCGCACATGCACATCGACATCGACATCGACAAGGGCGTCTGCATCGGCGCGGGCCAGTGCGCCCTGACCGCCCCGGACGTGTTCACCCAGGACGACGACGGCTACAGCGCCCTGCTGCCCGGCGGGGAGGGCAGCGGCAGCCCGCTGCTGCGGGAGGCGGCCCGCGCCTGCCCGGTCGGCGCCATCACCGTGTCCGAGACGGTGGGCTGACCCCGGAGCTCACCCGGTGTCCAGGAGCCGCCGGGCCGCCTCGCGCGCCTCGGCCGCGGGCTCGGCGCTCCCGGTCACACCCGCCGTGACCATGGCCCCCTCGGCCAGCAGGAACAACTGCCCGGCCAGCGCCCCGGGCAGCCCCGCCGCCGCCACGAGCGAAGCCAGGTACTCCCGGAACGCCCTCTTGTGCGCCCGCACTTGGGCGGCCACACGCGCCGAGGTGGCCCCCAGCTCGCCATACGCGTTGAGCCACGCGCAGCCCCGGAAATCCGGTTCGCCGAACCACGCCCCGAGCCAGTCGAACACGGCCAGGATCCGTTCCTGCGGCTCCTCGCGGCGCTCGACGTACGCGGCAAGCTGCCCGCGCCAGCGTGCATCGCGCCGCTCCAGATACGCCTCCACCAGCAGTTCCTTCGCCGGGAACAGCTGGTAGAGCCGCTTGAGTGAGACTCCGGAGGTGCCGCGGACGTCGTCCATGCCGACGGCCTGCACCCCCCGTCCGTAGAACAGCTCCTCGGCGGCGTCCAGCGCCCGCTCCCGGGCCACTGCGCTGTCCATCCACGACCCTCCTTGACGCGAGAACGAGCGTTCTCCTACGGTAGCAGCCAGGTGGAGAACGCTCGTTCTCCCTTGCTGTCAGGGAGGATTCATGACCGACCGCCCGCCGCTGCCGCCCTTCACCCGCGAGAGTGCCGCGCAGAAGGTCCAGGCCGCCGAGGACGCCTGGAACACCCGCGACCCGCACAAGGTCTCCCTCGCCTACTCGCCGGACTCCGTCTGGCGCAACCGCGGCACCTTCGTGACCGGCCGTGCCGAGATCGCCGAGTTCCTGACCCGCAAGTGGGAGCGCGAGCGGGAGTACGCGCTGCGCAAGGACCTGTGGGCCTTCGACGGCAACCGCATCGCCGTCCGCTTCCAGTACGAGTGCCGCGACACCGACGGGCAGTGGTGGCGCTCCTACGGCAACGAACTGTGGGAGTTCGACGAGCACGGCCTGATGACCCGCCGCGAGGCGAGCATCAACGACGTGCGGATCGAGGAGAAGGAGCGCCGGATCCACGGCCCCCGGCCGGAGTCGGAGCGCGGAGACACGTTCCCCGTCCGGTGAGTCCGGGCGGTCGCTAGGGTTTCCCGGATGACCGAACAGGCCGCCCGCAAGCCCTTCCTCTACGTCGTCGTCTGCGCGGCAGGCATCGCCGCGGACGTCAGCAAGCTGATCACCGCCGCTCAGGAACAGGACTGGGAGGTCGGCGTCATCGCCACGCCCGTCGCGATGAACGGCTTCTTCGACACCGCCGCCGTCGAGGCGCAGACGGGCCGCCCGATCCGGTCGGCCTGGCGGACTCCCGGTGAGCCGCGCCCCTTTCCGGCACCCGATGCCGTGGTGGTGGCCCCCGCCACCTTCAACACCGTCAACAAGTGGGCGGCCGGGATCGCCGACACCCTCGCCCTGGGCACCCTCTGCGAGGTCGCGGGGTTCGGGGTGCCGATCGCCGTCCTGCCGTGCGTGGCCGACGCGCTGGCCGCCCACCCCGCCTACCGGGACAGCGTCGATCGTCTGCGGGGGATGGGCGTGCGGTTCGGCGAGCCGTACGCGGGGGAGCCCGGGGAGGGCGGCGGCCGGCCGGAGTTCGCCTGGGAGCGGGCCCTGGACCTGGTCGGACGCGGCTGACCGTCGGATGCCGCCGGTGGCGATGACGCCCCGTCAAATGCCGTGCCCGGCCTGGTCCTGGAGTGCACACGAACACGTACGCTCCCCGTGGAAACCCTCCGAAGGCAGGAGCAGTAACGATGCAGTACGTGAAGCTCGGTTCGACGGGCCTGGACGTCTCGCGGATCTGTCTGGGGTGCATGACCTACGGTCTGCCCGACCGTGGCCGGCACGCGTGGACCCTCGACGAGGAGGCCTCGCGCCCGCTGATCCGGCAGGCGGTCGAAGCGGGCGTCACCTTCTTCGACACGGCGAACATGTACTCCGACGGCACCAGCGAGGAGATCGTCGGCCGGGCGCTGCGCGACTTCGCGCGCCGGGAGGAGATCGTGCTCGCGACGAAGGTGTACTACCCGATGCGGCCCGGGCCGAACAGCGGCGGTCTGTCCCGCAAGGCGATCATGACCGAGCTCGACCGGAGTCTCACCCGCCTCGGCACCGACTACGTCGACCTCTACCAGATCCACCGCTTCGATCCGCACACCCCGGTCGAGGAGACGATGGAGGCCCTGCACGACGTCGTCAAGGCGGGCAAGGTCCGCTACATCGGGGCGAGTTCGATGTACGCCTGGCAGTTCTCCAAGATGCAGTACACCGCCCGGCTGAACGGCTGGACACCCTTCGTCTCCATGCAGAACCACTACAACCTGATCTACCGCGAGGAGGAGCGCGAGATGCTGCCCCTGTGCGCGGACCAGGGCGTGGGCGTCCTGCCCTGGAGCCCGCTCGCCCGCGGCCGGCTCACCCGGGACTGGGACACGACCACCGAGCGCAGCGCCACCGACACCTTCGGCAGCAGCCTGTACCAGGAGGGCGACCGCACCATCGTCGAGGCGGTCACCCGCATCGCCGGGGAGCGGGGCGTCCCCCGCGCGCAGGTCGCCCTCGCCTGGCTCCTCCACCAGCCCACGGTGACCGCCCCGATCGTCGGCGCCTCCCGGGCCGGGCACCTGGAGGACGCGGTGGCGGCCGTGGAGATCGAGCTGAGCGACAAGGAACTGGAGGAGCTGGAGCGCCCCTACGGCCCCCATCCGGTTGCCGGGCACTGAACGTGCGGCTCGCGGCTGCTCAGTGGGGACCCTGCGGCTCGAACTCCGTGCCGCAGGGTCCCGCCCCCTCGCTCTCCGCCAGCTCCACCCTCGCCCCGCTCATCGCCAGCGTCCGGTAGAAGCGCCCGATCCGCTCCGCCGACCGCCCCACGTAGTGCCCGATGAACGACCGCCGGAACCGCTCTGCCGACCGGTTCGGCTGTGAGCCGTGCACCAGGCTCCCGTTGAAGAACAGGACGTCCCCCGGCGCCATGTCCACCGGCACCGGCGCCAGCCCCGGCGGCGGCGGAACGTACTCCCGGGCGAAGGACACGTCCGAGTCGGCCGTCTCCGGGCAGAACACGTCCATGCGGTGCGTGCCCGGCACGACCTCCAGCCCGCCGTTCTCCCGGTCGATCACATCGCAGGCCACCCACGCGGCCACGCACGTGCCCGGCTCCACTCGCAGGTAGAAGTTGTCCTGGTGCAGCGCCTGCCCCCGGGCCCCCGGCGGCTTGAAGTAGAACATGCTCTGCGCGGCCAGCACCTCCTCCCCGAGGAGGGCCTCCAGGACCGTCCGCAGCCGGGCGTCCAGCAGGACCTCGCGCGCCAGGCCGTTGATCTCGTGCGGGTGCATCACCCGCGGCCAGACGTGCAGCGGGTCGGTGCCCGGCCCTTCCTCGGCGCGCGGCTCGAAGTGCCCGGGCACCGGACCGGCCGCCCGCAGCGCCGCGAACTCGCCGCACAGCCGCTCGATCTCGTCGGTCCCGAAGAGCCCGCGCACCACCGTGAAGCCGTCCTCCTCGAAGCCCTCCCGGTATCGCCGGAGCCCGGCGGGGTCCAGGATGGGAGCGCCGGCGGCGCTGTTGCCCGTGACTGTCATGGACGCACTCCTCGGTCGGTGTCATCAGGTGTCATCGGTACGGAACGCTAGGCCCCGGGGCCGCCCAGGAGGATGCCCGTGCGTGCTGACGGATTGCCCACCGCTGCTGGGAACCTGAACCCCGGCGACCCCGGCGACCCCGGCGACCCCGCCCCGCCGCCCGGACTGGTGGTGCTCGGTCACTTCGACCAGAGCCCCGGCTACGGCGTCAGCCGGCCGTACGGCTCGGCGAGCTGGCTCTTCACCTGGACCACCGCAGGCCGGGGACGGCTGTGGCAGGGCGGCGCGCGGACCTCGGCCGGCGCGGGCGAACTGGTCGTGCTCGCCCCCGGCGTCCCGCACGGCTACGCCGTCGAGCCCGGCGCCCGGCACTGGCGGTTCTGGTGGGCGCACTGCCAGGCCCGCCCGTCCTGGACCGCGTGGCTGCGGCCGTACGACGCCGGGGACGGGATGTACGTCGTCACCTCCGCCCCGGCCGGTGTGCACGGCCGCGTCGAGACGGCGTTCCGGCGCATGCACGCCGACGCCCGCTGGACCGGCACCGAGGCACCGCCCGGCGCGGCACCTCCGGACGGGCAGGTCGCCGTGGCGCACGGCAGCGCGGCCCGCGAACTGGCCCTGTGCGCACTGGAGGAGATCGTCCTCCTCACCACCGCCGGTGCCCGGCCGACGGAGCCCCGGCCCGGCCTCGACGCACGGATCCGCCGCGCCCAGGAGCTGATCGACGCCGACCCGGGCGCCCCGCACACCGTCACGTCGCTCGCCGGGGTCGTCGCGCTGTCGCCGTCCCGCTTCGCCCATCTGTTCACCCGGCAGGTCGGGCAGTCGCCCATGCGGGCCCTGCGCGAGGCGCGGCTGCGGCACGCCGCCCGGTTGCTGGAGGGCACCGACCTGCCGGTGGAACGCGTCGCCGCGGCCTCGGGGTTCGCCAGCGCGTTCCACTTCAACCGCACCTTTCGCGAACGCTATGGAGCACCCCCCGGTGCCTACCGCACGCGGCACGGCGAGCCGCCCGCCTGAGCACCGCTATTGGTTCCCCGACCGGCCGCGAAAGGCAGGGGCCCGGAAGGCGGCCGGCGGTGTGAGCTGCTGTGCAGGAGGTGGCTCAATGGTTTCCGCGCCACCTCGGGAGGCGGGCAAAATGCGCGTCGCTAAAGGGGGCAGACACCACGGAAATGCCTTTCACTCCGCTGATTGACATCTTGTCAAAAGGCCCTGGCGGCGCACGCAATGGACGAAACCGCTGGATCTCTTGTTCCCTGTCGCTGACCTGTGCAAAGGTGTGCCCTGTCGGCGTGCCCACATCACGCCTTTCTTTCGTATGCGCGAGGCCGACGAGCCGGCATACCCCTTGGTATGGACTTTACCCCGCATGTCCTTGAGAGGAATGCAGCCTTGAAAGACGCAGGCCCGTCGAATTCCCCGGCCCCGGCCCGCAGCTTCGGCGCGACGGACGAGCAACTGAGCGCGGAGCTCAGGAAGTGGACCGGGGCGACGCCCGCGCTCCACCCCGTCGGCGAACTGCTGGACCGGCACTGGGAGGCGGCCTTCGGCTACGCCCGGCTGTGCACCGACGGCCCGCGCTCCGCGGGGATCCTCACCACCGCCGCCTTCACCCGGCTCTTCGGTGAAACCCTCCGCCAGAACGGCCCGACCTCCGCATGGCGGTCCCACCTGCTCGTCACCGTGCGGCGCATCGCTGCCGAGTGGGCCGGTGACCACAGAGTCGACATGCTCCACCCGGAGTTGCTCACCGGCACCGGCGAGGGGGAGCGCCCCGCCTCCCGGCTGCTGCCCTCGCAGCGGCGGCGCCTGCTGTCCGGGGCCTTCCAGCGGCTGCCCCAGTCCGCCCGCTGCCTGCTGTGGCACGTCGACGTCGAGGCCGAACCCCTCACGTCCCCGGCCGGGTTGCTCGGCCTGGACGAGGAGGGCGCACGCGTCGAACTGGGCCGGGCCCGGGACCGGCTGCGCGAGGAATGCCTTCAGCTGCACCGCGAACTCGCCCCCGACGAGGAGTGCCGGCGCTATCTGCGTCTGCTCGACGTGACGTACCGGCGCGGGGGTCTCGCCCTCGACCCGGATCTACGCGCGCATATCGAGGGCTGCGGGCACTGCGACGCAGCCGCCGACCAGCTCGACCAGTTCAACCACGGCCTCGGCGCCGCCCTCTCGGAGGCGGTGCTGGGCTGGGGCGGGCGGGCGTACGCACAGAGCCGGGCGGACGAGGCGGGGGAGAGCGCCGGGGGCGGGCGTCCCGCGGAGCGCGGGAGGCCCGGGGGTCCGGCCGGTGCGGCCACCGCCGCGACCCCGGCCGCCGCGGCACGTGAGCTGTTCCCGGACCCGGTGGCCCTGGCACGCGAGGTCTTCCCGGACCCGGCCGGCATGGCGTACGAGATCATTCCGGAGCCGGTCCGGCCGCCGCGTGAGTCCTTCCCCGAGCCGGCCCGTGAGCGGCGTCAGGTCTCTCCGGATCCGGTCCGGGCCGAGCGTGCGCCCTTCCCCGGGCCGGCTGAAGACGGGCACGGGGCCTTCCCGGACCCGGTCGCCCTCGCCGGCACCGTCGGGGAGTCGTTCACCGATCCGGGCGGCCCGGCGGCCGTGCCGCCGCCTCCCGCGGCGGCGGGGGCGGGCACACCCCTCGACAGGGCCCACGCTCCGGTCACGACCGGTGCGGGTCTCTCCCTGCCGCCGCAGGCCGCCGCCTCCCCGGGGCCCCGGCGCGAAGGGCCCCGGACCGCAGCCCGAAGATCCGCCCACAGGACGGCCCGCCGTGCCGCCCGGCGGCGCAACCTCACCGTGGGCATCCTGACGGTCAGCGGCCTCGTCGTCCTGCCGCTGGTCCTGTGGTCCACCGGCAACGGCGGTGACAATGCCCCGGCCGGTGCCGACCGGCCCTCCGGCGAAGCACCCGACTCCGAGGCGGGCGGGCCGACCACCGACCCTTCCTGGGCCGGGGCGGACGAGGCCGCGAAGGGCGCCCTGCGCGGGCGGCTGCACAATGTCGCCTCGGGCCTGTGCGTGGGAATCGACGGCAAGAAGGCCGTCGAGGACGGCGAGGCCGAACTCACCACCTGCTCCGCGGACGCCGCCCAGCAGTGGACGTACGAGACCGACGGACTGCTGCGCAACGGTGCCGCCCCCGACCTGTGCCTGGACTCGCAGCTGGGCTACTCGGTGCGGCTGGCCCCCTGCGCGGGCGCCTCCCGGCCGGACCCGAAGAACATCCGCTACGACTTCACCCTCCAGGGCGCCCTCGTGCCCCGCTGGGACCAGGACCTCGCCCTGACCCCGGCCGCGACCAACGGCTCGGGGGCCCTGGTCCTCAAGGCCCGCACGGACGACGAGGTCCAGCGCTGGGTGATCGACACCTCCAAGGCCGACCTCCAGATGGAGGCCGTCAACTGGAACGCGGCCGTTCCGGCCCAGCGCACCACGCCCACGCCGACCCCGTCGAAGACGCCCGAGCCCTCACCGACGCCGTCCGCGACCTCCCCGGCACCGAAGCCCGCGCCGAGCAGCCCGGCCGCCACCGAATCGCCCTGCCACCGCTACGGCTACTACTGCGACGAGGACGGCCGGTACGGCAACCCGGGAGACGGCTACCCCGGCTACGGCTACGGCCCCGGCGGCTACGGCGGCTATGGGGGCTATGGCTACGGGGGAGACGGCCGCCGCTGACCGGGCGTGCGCTCACGCCCCGACCACGGTCAGGGACAGCCACAGGGCCACCACGGCCGGCACCAGCGCGGCCGGTACGGCGAGCAGTCCGAGCCGGGTGAACTCCCCGAGCCCGACCCGGTGCCCGTGCTGCTGCACGATCCGCCGCCACAGCAGGGTCGCCAGTGATCCGGCGTAGGTCAGGTTGGGGCCGATGTTCACGCCGAGCAGTACCGCCAGCACGGCGCCGGGACCGGCCCCGGCGGTCAGGGGCAGCAGCACCAGCACCGCGGGCAGGTTGTTGATGAGGTTCGCCAGGACGGCGGCCAGCGCGGCCACGCCCAGCAGCGTGAGCAGGCCCGACCCGTCGGGCAGCACACGCCGCAGTGCGTCGGCGAGCCCGTGGTCGACGACCGCGCGCACCACGACGCCGAGCGCGAGCACGAACGCGAGGAAGGCCGGGGAGGCGGACCGCACCACCGTCAGCGGCGTCGCCCGCCGCCGCAGCAGCGCCCGCCCGGCCAGCACCAGGGCACCGGCCGTCGCGGCCCAGGCCGGCTCGATCCCCACCGCGGAGGCCACCACGAACCCGGCGAGCGTGCAGCCGACCGTGACGAGGGCGAACAGCGGGAGCGGCTCGGGACGCCGCTCGGGGTCGGGGGGAGGGGAGGGGCGCTGCCAGTTCCTCGTCGAAGAAGCGCCGGAACACCAGGTACTCGGCGGCGATCGCGACCAGCCAGGGCAGTGCCATCAGGGCCGCGAAGCGGGTGAAGCTCAGCCCGCTCGCGGTGAAGGCCAGCAGATTGGTCAGGTTGGACACCGGCAGCAGCAGTGAGGCGGTGTTCGACAGATGGGCGCAGGCGTACAGGTGCGGCCGGGCCCGGACGCCCATCCTGGTGGCGGTGGCGAGCACCACCGGGGTCAGCAGGACGACGGTCGCGTCCAGACTGAGCACGGCCGTGATGACGGACGCCAGTGCGAACACCGCGGTGAGCAGCCGGGTGGGGCGCCCGGCGGCCCAGCGGGCCATCCACGCCCCGCAGGCCGTGAACAGTCCCTCGACGTCACAGAAGTGGGCGAGTACCAGCACGGCCGCGAGGAAGCCGACCACCGGCCCCAGCCGCTGGACCTCCTCCCAGGCGTGCTCCGGCGAGATCACGCCGAGGGCGAGGGCGAGTCCTGCGGCCGGCACCGCCAGCACGGCCTCGGGCAGGCCCTTCGGGCGGGCGACGGCCCAGACCAGCACGGCGGCCAGCAGCGTCACGGACAGGACTTCGGCGAGCAGGGTGTTCAGAGCGAGGTCCTCCGGGACGCGATCGTTCGTGCCCGCTCATGAAACCAGCTGTGGGTAAGAGCCCCTCGGCGGCCCCCACCGTCCCGGCCAGGGGCCGGTCGGGGGGCGCCCGTCACCGGCCCCTGGCCGGGCGCGTTCAGATCTCGTCGTCGAGCAGGGCCAGCTCCGACCAGATCGTCTTGCCCTCGGCGGTGTGCCTGCTTCCCCACCGCTGGGTGAGCTGGGCGACCAGGAGCAGACCGCGGCCGCCCTCGTCCCAGGTCTTGGCCCGGCGCAGGTGCGGGGCCGTGTGGTTGGTGTCGGACACCTCGCAGATCAGGGTGGCCGCGTCATGGATCAGCCGCAGCCGGATGGGCGGGGCGCCGTAGCGGATGGCGTTGGTGACCAGTTCGCTCACGACCAGCTCGGCGGTGAACGTCGCCTCGGTCAGCCCCCAGCGTTCGAGCTGGTCGACGACCTGCTTGCGGATGGGGGCCACCAGCGCCGGGTCGGCGGGGATGTCCCAGGTGGCGACCTGGGCGGACGGCAGGCCGCGGGTGCGGGCCAGCAGCAGGGCCACGTCGTCGCTGGAGCCGCCCGGCGGGAGCAGGCTGTGCAGGACGCGGTCGCAGGTCTCGTCCAGGGAGTCGGAGGGCGCCGACAGGGCCTCGCGGAGCATCCGGCCGCTCGCGTCGAGGTCCCGCTCGCGGCTCGCCAGCAGCCCGTCCGTGTGGAACGCCAGGACGCTGCCCTCCCGCAGTTCCACCTCGGCGGACTCGAACGGCAGCCCTCCGACGCCCAGCGGGGGACCCGAGGGCAGGTCGAGCTGCCGGGCCGGGCCGTCCGGCGGCACGAGCAGGGGCAGCGGATGCCCCGCACGGGCCAGGCTGCAGCGCCGCGACACCGGGTCGTACACCGCGTAGAGGCAGGTCGCGCCCACCTCTCCGGTGCCGTTGTCCCCGCCGGCCTCCTGGGACAGCCGGACGACCAGGTCGTCGAGGTGGGTGAGCAGCTCGTCGGGGGCCAGGTCGATGTCGGCGAGCGTGCGCACGGCGGTGCGCAGCCGGCCCATGGTGGCCGAGGCCTGGATGCCGTGACCGACGACGTCCCCGACGACCATGGCGACCCGCATCCCGGACAGCGGGATCACGTCGAACCAGTCGCCGCCGACGCCGGAGCGGATGGCCGGCAGATAGCGGGAGGCCGCCTCCACCGCGGCGGTGTGCGGCAGGGTGCGGGGCAGCAGGCTGCGCTGCAGGGCGAGGGTGGTCTCGCGCTCGCGGGAGTAGCGGCGCGCGTTGTCGATGCAGACGGCGGCCCGGGCCGTGACCTCCTCGGCCAGCAGCACGTCGTCGTCGGTGAACGCCTCGGGGCGCCGGAAACGGGTGAAGACCGCCACGCCGAGCGTCGTGCCCCGGGCCTGGAGCGGGACGGACATCGTGGAGTGGATGCCGTACTCGTGGACCCGCTGGAAGCGCACCGGGTCCCAGGCGAGCCACTGCTCCAGGTCGCCGGAGGAGCCCGTGGCCACGACGGTGCGCCCCGCGACCAGCGAGGCGGTCTGCGGGGAGTTCTCCGGGTAGACGTCGACCTGACCGGGCTTGACGACGGCTTCGGGGCTGCCCCGGTTGACCGACTGGTGGGCGGCCCGGCGCAGCTGCACCGGCGGGGCCGGCGTACCGGGAGCCTCGCCGCCGGCCTCCTGCGCCTCCAGCAGGTCGACGCTGACGAAGTCGGCGAGCGCGGGGACGCTCACGTCCGCGAGCTCCTGAGCCGTCCGGGTGACGTCGAGGGTGGTGCCGATGCGCACGCTCGCCTCGTTGACCAGCTGGAGCCGTTCCCGTGACCGGTACTGGTCGGAGAAGTCATGGGCCGTCACGCACACGCCGCGCACCCGGCCGGTCCCGTCGGTGAGCGGCGCCATCCGGGCCAGCCAGGCGTGTGCGGCCCTGCTCTCGCCGGTGGCCTTCATGTACGTCTGCATGTCCTGCCGCCGGCCGGTGCCCAGCACTTCGCGCAGATTCTCTTCGAGCTCGGCGTTCTGCGGCCGGCTGCCGACGTCGGTGGGCTTCAGGCCCAGCATCCGCCCGGCGGGCAGTCCCAGGAGGTCCGCCATGGCCTCGTTGACGCCCCGCAGCCGCAGTCCCTCGTCGAAGATCATCGTGGCGCAGGGCGACTGCGTCAGGGCCAGGCGCACCAGCGGGTCGTCCGCCGGTCCGGAGCCGGTGGCCTCCGGCGGGGACACCGCGAGCCACTCGGTCGTCTTCGGCCCGTCGGGCGGCCTGCGATGGGCCAGCACCCAGACGGACACGGGGTGGCCGTCGCGGTGGCGCAGGGTGAGGGTGCCGCTCCAGCGGGAGTCGTCCGGCACGGACGGGAGGTCCGTGCCCTCGGCCAGCAGCGCTGCGGCCGGGCGGCCGACGACCTCGGCGGCGGTGTGGCCCAGCAGCCGGCGGGCGCCCTCGCTCCACTCGGTGAGCGTGCCGTCGACGGCGATGACGGCACGGGCGGCCAAGCCATCGTCGAACACCTCGTCCGGGCTCATCGTCGCGACTCCATGCGGACACTCACAGTGAACAGGGAAGCCAGTTGAGTTCCAGCGTAGTCCGTAGGCACCCGACGTGGACCGGTAACCCCCGTGCCGGCCGCGCGGCCGGAGGCAAGGTGCACATCCGGTCGAAGTGAGCCCTGGGGCAGAAGGAAGCTCCCGCACCCTTGACGGTCATGTGTGACAGGTCGACAGAATCTGTTTGTTCGCGATGAGTTGTGAGTACTTCTGAGTCCTCATGAGGGAGCCGCCATGTCGGTCACGCGCAGATCGGTCCTGCTCGCCTCCGCGGCCACACCCGCGGCCGGAGCGCTGCTCGGCGCCCCGGAGGCGTGGGCCGCCGTCGAGGCGCGCGGTACGTCCGGTCGCCGGACCGTCGCACTGCGCGACGGCTGGCGTTTCGCGCTGGTGAACCCGGGCGGCATCAGCGACCCGACCGGCTCCTATGCCGACGCCCACCTTCCCGGCCACGACGACTCCGGATGGCGCGAGATCGCCGTCCCGCACGACTGGAGCATCGAGCAGACCCCCACCACCGAGCACGGCACCACCAGCGGCACCGGCTTCCTGCCCGGCGGCCTCGGCTGGTACCGCCTGGCCTTCACCCTGCCGCCCGCCCTCGCCGGCAAGCGGATCTCGGTGGAGTTCGACGGCGTCTACATGGACTCCACCGTCTACTGCAACGGCAAGGAGGCCGGCCGCCACCCCTACGGCTACACCGGCTTCGCCCTCGACCTCACCGACCTGGTGCACACCGACGGCACCACCGGGAACGTGATCGCCGTCAAGGTGCAGAACCGGCTGCCCAGCAGCCGCTGGTACTCGGGCAGCGGCATCTACCGCGAGGCCCGCCTGGTGATCACCGAGCCGGTGCACGTGGCCCGCTGGGGCACCCGCGTCACCACGTCCGAGGTCTCCGCCGAGCGGGCCCTCGTACGGGTCGCCACCTCCGTCGTCAACGCCTCGGGCACCGCCGCCGACGTCGAGGTCGTCTCCCGGATCGTCGACCGCAAGGGCCGGACGGTCGCCCGTACCTCCTCCGCCGCGGCCGTCCCCGCCGAGCGGACCGCGACCCAGGAACTCACCGTGCGGCGCCCCGAGTTGTGGGACTTCGAAACCCCGCACCGCTACACCCTGCACACCGAGCTGCGTGTCGGCGGCCGGACCGCAGACACCTACCGCACGGTCTTCGGCTTCCGCACCTTCCGCTTCGACCCGGACGAGGGCTTCTTCCTCAACGGCACCCACCACAAGATCAAGGGCGTCGACCTCCACCACGACCTGGGCGCACTCGGCGCGGCCGTCAGCATCGACGCCGTCCGCCGGCAGCTGGAGATCATGCGGTCCATGGGCGTCAACGCCCTGCGCACCTCCCACAACCCGCCCGCGCCCGAGGTGATCCAGGTCTGCGAGGAGCTGGGCGTCGTCATGCTGGTGGAGGCGTTCGACTGCTGGCGCACCGGCAAGAACCGGTACGACTACGGCCGCTTCTTCGACGAGTGGTGCGAGAAGGACGCCACCGAGATGGTGCTGGCGGCCCGCAACTCGCCCGCCGTGCTGAGCTGGTCCATCGGCAACGAGGTCCCCGACTCCACCTCCACCGCAGGCCTCGCCATGGCCGACCGGATCATCGACGCGATCAGGGCCGCCGACGACACCCGGCCGCTGGTCATCGGCTCCGACAAGTACCGCCGCCTGCCCGCCAAGGGCTCCGCGGCCGATCTCATGCTGGCCAAGCTGGACGGCCTCGGCCTCAACTACAACACCGCCAAGTCGGTGGACCAGTTGCACGCGGCCTACCCGCACCTGTTCCTCTTCGAGTCCGAGTCCTCCTCGGAGACCTCCACCCGCGGCGCCTACCAGGAGCCCGAGCACCTCAACACCGGCGAGAACCACACACCGGGCCGGCGCGCGACCTCCTCCTACGACAACAACCTCGCCTCCTGGACGATGAGCGGCGAGTACGGCCACAAGAAGGACCGGGACCGCAAGTGGTTCGCCGGGCAGTTCCTGTGGTCGGGCATCGACTACATCGGCGAGCCCACGCCGTACGACGTCTTCCCGGTCAAGGCGTCGTTCTTCGGCGCGGTCGACACGGCCGGCTTCCCGAAGGACATGTACCACCTCTTCCGGAGCCAGTGGACCGGTGAGCCGATGGTCCACCTGCTGCCGATGACCTGGAACCACGACAAGGGCGACACGGTCGAGGTCTGGGCGTACGCGAACGTCGGCACCGTCGAGCTGTACCTCAACGGCAGGTCCCTGGGCGTACGGCGCTTCGACACCAAGAAGACCGTGGACGGCCGCAGCTACCTGGAGACGACCGAGGCGACCGGCGACGACAAGACCTTCACCGACGGCCCCTACCCCGGCAGCTACACCAGCCCGAACGGCAGTGCCGGCAAGCTCCACCTGACCTGGAAGGTGCCCTTCGAGCCCGGAGAGCTGAAGGCCGTCGCCCGGCGGGGCGGCAAGGTGGTCGCCACCGACGTGCTGCGCACCGCCGGAGCCCCGCACGCGATACGCCTGACCGCTGACCGCACGTCCCTCGCCGCGGACGGCCGTTCCCTGGTCTTCGTGACCGCCGAGGTCGTCGACCGGCGCGGTGTGGTGGTGCCCGGCGCGGAGCACCTGCTCTCCTTCGAGGTGTCGGGCGGCTCCCTCGCCGGGCTCGACAACGGCCGTCAGGAGAGCGCCGAGCGCTACCAGGCGAGCACCCGGACCGCCTTCCACGGCAAGGCCCTCGCCATCGTCCGGTCCGGCACGAAGGCCGGCGCGGTGAAGGTGACCGCCCGCAGCGAGGGTCTGCGCACCGGCACGGCGACCGTACGCGCGACCCCGGCCGCAGGCCGGGCCGAAACGACCCCGCGCGCCTTCGGGCCGGAGCATCCGGCTGCCCCCGCCTACCCGCACGCGGATGCCGGTTACTCCGGCCGCCCGGACACCCTGCCCGCCGCCATGCTCGACGGCGATCCGGCCACCGGCTGGTCCAACGGCTTCTTCAAGCAGGCCACGCCCTTGCTGCCGGCCTTCGACGGCGCGCGGGCCGAGGACTGGGTCTCGGTCGACCACGGGCGCACCCGCGGCTTCGACCGGGTGGACGTCTCCTTCACGGTGGACGCAACGCACAGCCTGCCCGCGACGATCGAGGTCGCCGTGTGGGACGGCCGGGCGTGGCAGGCCGCGCGGGACACCGAGATCGGCTGGGCCGCCGCCTCCGACGCCCCCACCGCGATCACCTTCAGGCCCCTCCGCGGCTCCCGGATCCGGCTCACCCTGACGAGCCGCCACCCCGACGAGGCGCGCGGCGCGATACGCATCAGCCGGCTGGACACCCTCTAGGCCGCCCCGGTCCGGACGGGCGGTGAACAGCCAGTCCCGTCCGGACCGTTGACGGAGTGTCACATCAGCCACAACCATGGCTTGCGTCCGCATCTGGGAGCGCTCCCATGCCGAGCGCCGCCCGCACCTCCCTGAGGAGCCCAGACGTGAAACGACGCAGAACCGCCCTGCTGTCCCTGACGGCCCTGCTCGCGACCGCTCTCACCGCGCTGCCCTCCACGCCGGCCGGGGCCGAAGAGGTCGAGCAGGTCAGGAACGGGACCTTCGACACCACCACCGACCCCTGGTGGACGACCAGCAACGTCACCGCCGGCCTGTCCGACGGCCGGCTCTGCGCCGACGTCCCCGGCGGCACCGCCAACCGCTGGGACGCCGCCGTCGGGCAGAACGACATCACCCTCGTGAAGGGGGAGTCGTACCGCTTCTCGTTCAGCGCGACCGGGACACCCGCCGGGCACGTGGTGCGGGCGATCGTGGGCCTGTCGGTGTCGCCCTACGACACCTACCACGAGGTGACACCGCAGCTCAGCGTCTCCGGCGACACCTACTCGTACACCTTCACCTCGCCCGTCGACACCGCGCAGGGACAGGTCGGCTTCCAGCTCGGCGGCAGTGCGGACGCCTGGCGCTTCTGCATGGACGACGTCTCGCTGCTGGGCGGGGTGGCGCCCGAACCGTACGAGCCCGACACCGGGCCCCGGGTCCGCGTGAACCAGGTCGGCTACCTTCCGGCCGGCCCGAAGAACGCCACCCTGGTCACCGACGCCACGGCGAAGCTGCCCTGGCAGCTCAAGAACTCCGCCGGGACGGTGGTCGCCCGGGGAACGACCCTGCCGCGCGGGGTCGACGCCTCCTCCGGGCAGAACGTCCACTCGATCGACTTCGGCACGTTCCGCTCCAAGGGCGCGGGCTTCAGACTCGTCGCCGACGGCGAGACCAGCCGCCCCTTCGACATCGGAGCGAACGTCTACGAACGGCTCCGGCTGGACTCCGCGAAGTACTACTACACACAGCGCAGCGGCCTCGCGATCCGCGACGACCTGCGGCCCGGCTACGGCCGCCCGGCCGGTCACGTGGGCGTGGCACCCAACAAGGGCGACACCTCCGTGCCCTGCCAGCCCGGCGTGTGCGACTACACCCTCGACGTCAGCGGCGGCTGGTACGACGCGGGCGACCACGGCAAGTACGTCGTCAACGGCGGCATCTCCACCTGGGAACTGCTGAGCACCTACGAACGCGCCCGGCACGCCCGCACCGGGCAGGCCGACAAGCTCGGGGACGGCGCCCTGGCCATCCCGGAGAGCGGCAACAAGGTCCCGGACATCCTCGACGAGGCCCGCTGGGAGCTGGAGTTCCTGCTGAAGATGCAGGTGCCCGACGGCAAGCCGCTGGCCGGCATGGCCCACCACAAGATGCACGACGAGCAGTGGACCGGGCTTCCCCTGCTGCCCAGCGACGACCCGCAGAAGCGCGAACTGCACCCGCCGTCCACCGCCGCCACCCTCAACCTGGCCGCCACGGCGGCGCAGGCGGCCCGGATGTACCGGCCCTACGACAAGGCGTTCGCCGACCGCGCTCTGACGGCCGCCCGCAAGGCCTGGTCGGCGGCGCTCGCCCACCCCGGCCGCCTCGCCTCCGAGAGCGACGGCATCGGCGGCGGCGCCTACCCCGACAGCGACGTCACCGACGACTTCTACTGGGCGGCGTCCGAGCTGTACCTCTCGACCGGGGAGAAGCCGTTCGAGGAGTACGTCCTGAAGTCCCCGGTCCACACGGCCGACCTCTTCAAGCCCCTCGGCTTCGACTGGGCCCGGACCGGGGCCGCGGGCCGGCTCGACCTCGCCACGGTGCCGAACAGGCTGCCCGGCCGGGACGCGGTACGCCGGTCCGTCGTCCAGGGCGCCGACCGCTACCTGGCCACCCTCAAGGCCCACCCCTACGGCATGCCGTACGCGCCGGACGGCAACACCTACGACTGGGGCTCCAGTCACCAGGTGCTCAACAACGCGGTCGTCCTCGCCACCGCGTACGACATCACCGGCGCCTCGAAGTACCGGGACGGCGCGCTGCAGAGCATGGACTACATCCTGGGCCGCAACGCTCTGAACATCTCCTACGTCACCGGCTACGGCGAGGTCAGCGCACAGAACCAGCACAGCCGCTGGTACGCCCGCCAGCTCGACCCGAACCAGCCCGCCCCGCCGAAGGGCACCCTCGCGGGCGGGCCGAACTCGAGCATCCAGGACCCCTACGCACAGAGCAAACTCCAGGGCTGCGTCGGCCAGTTCTGCTACATCGACGACATCCAGTCCTGGTCGACCAACGAGCACACGATCAACTGGAACGCCGCCCTGACCCGCATGGCCTCCTTCGTGGCGGACCAGGCATAGGGACCGGACGGCGGTGCCGCGTGCCGGGGGAGTCCGCCGACAGGACGCCCCCGGCACGCGCGCGTAGCCTGGTGTCATGCCAGCGGTGCGGGTCGACGGCATCGAGGTCGCGTACGACCGGGTGGGCCGGGGCCCGCCCCTCGTGCTCGCGCACGGCGCCACGACGGATGCCCGGCTGTTCGGTGGCCAGGCCGAGGACCTGGCCGACGAGTTCACCGTCGTCGCCTGGGACGAACCGGGCGCCGGCCGCTCCTCCGACGTACCGCTCTCCTTCACCCTGGCCGACTACGCCCGCTGCCTGGCGGCCGTCATCGAGGACGTGCACCTCGGCCCGGCCCACGTCCTCGGCCTGTCCTGGGGCGGGACCGTCGTGCTGGAGCTCTACCGGCACCACGCCGAGCTCGTGCGGACACTGCTCCTCGTCGACACCTACGCCGGCTGGAAGGGCTCACTGCCGGCGGCGGACGTGCGGGCACGGGTCGAGGGCGCGGAACGGATGCTCGCGGTCCCGGCCGAGGCGTTCGCCCCGACCGTGCCGGGTCTCTTCGCCGGGCAGCCGCCCGCCGAAGCCGTACGCCTGCTGTCGGTGATGTCGGCCGACGCCCGGCCCCGGAGCATGCGGACCCAGCTCACCGTCATGGCCGAGGCCGACCAGCGCGATCTGCTGCCGAAGATCGAGGTGCCGACGCTGCTGCTGTGGGGCGAGCTCGACGCGCGCTCACCCGTCGAGACCGTCGCCCGTCAGTTCCTCGAAGCGGTCCCTCGGGCCACGCTGATCGTCCTCCCCGGCGTCGGGCACCTCAGCAACATCGAGGCGCCGGAGCCGTTCAACCGGACCGTCCGGGAGTTCTGCCGCGCTCACTCCTGACCTGCGCCCCACCGGTCGTCCTGCGCCGCGGGCAGGTGGGCGAGCTTGTCCGGGTTGGCCACCACATAGATGCCGCGCACCCGGTCGCCCTCCGGGGTGAGGTCCAGGACCAGGACGGCGAACGGCGCGTCACCGTCGAACAGCACCGCCGCGTCGTCGCCGTTCACGCGCCGGTAGCGCCAGACGGGGTGGTCCGGACCGCCCCGGCCGGCCGTGAGCAGACGGGTCACCTTGTCCCGGCCGTGCACCGGGCGCAGGCTCGCCCGCCGGCGCTTGCCGCCGGCGTCCGTCCACGCCGTGACGTCGGGTGCGAGGACCTCCATCAGCTCGGCGATGTCCCCGCCGAGCGCCGCGCGCACGAACCGCTCGGTCGCCTCCCGCCGCACCCGCGGATGCGCCTCGTACCGGGGCCGCCGCGCCTGCACGTGCTCCCGGGCCCGGTGCGCCAACTGCCGTACGGCGGCGGGGGAGCGGTCGATGATCTGCGCGATCTCGGCATGCGGGTAGCCGAAGACCTCACCCAGCACGAACACGGCCCGCTCCAGCGGTGTCAGCGACTCCAGAACCACCAGCATCGCCAGCGACACCGACTCCGAACGCAGGGCCGGGTCCTCCGCGGTTCCGGTGTCGTCGGCGACCAGCGGCTCGGGCAGCCACGGGCCGATGTACGTCTCCCGCCGGCGGCTGATCACGGCCCGGCGGCGCAGCGCGTGGTTGACGGCCACCCGGACGAGGTAGGCGCGCGGCTTGTCGACACCGGCGAGGGGAGCGCCGCCGCCGCGGGCCGTCCAGGAGAGCCATGTCTCCTGAAGGACGTCCTCGGTGTCGGCGACACTGCCGAGCATGTTGTAGACGACGCCGAACAGCAGCTCGCGATGGTCGACGAACACCCCGGTCGCCGTGTCGAGCGGGGTGCCGGTGCCGGGTACGGAGCTCTCGGTCATGCGGGGGCCTCCTCTGGCGCGCTCACCCCTGCGAGCCGGGCAGGGCCCCGGAATGTGACATCGCCCGGCCCGATGTGACCCACATCTCAGGCCGACCACCGCCCCGGTACCCCTCGGCACCGGTGCTGACCTGGGGGTATTTACGAGTCAGTACCCGAGCGGTACCGTGAAGGCATGCCAGCTCTCAACGTGGAGTTCAGCGACCGCGAACTTGAGGACCTCAGGCAGATCGCCAAGGAGCGCGGTACGTCCATGAAGGCGCTCGTGCGGGAGGCGGCCGCGGCCGACATAGCCCGCCACCGGGCCCTGCAGGAAGGCGCGGAGGCATTCCGCCGGTTCTTCTCCACCCACGCCGACGAGTTCGCCGCCGCGTTCCCCGACGACGAACCGCCCGCCAAGGGCGAAGGGCGGGCCGCCTGACTCATGGCGCCCGTGATCCATATCGACGTGCCCTGGCTGCTTCAGCGCCATGAGGAGGTCCTGCCGGACCAGCCCACCGTCAACGACTTCTCCGCGCTGGTCGCCGCCGTCGCCCGGCACCGCGTCGACCCGCCGCGCCTCGGGGTGAACTCCGACCCCGCCTGGCGGGCCGCCGCGCTGCTGCACACCATCACCGTGCTCCGGCCGCTGCCTTCGGCCAACGCCCGCTTCGCCTGCGCGACCGCCGTGGCGTACATGTTCGTCAGCGGCGTCGGCATCGACCCGCCCTACGGCGCCCTCGTCGACCTCGCGCGCGACCTGCTGTCCGGCACCACCGACGTGTACGGCGCGGCGGACCGGCTGCGTTCCTGGCAGATCTGAGGAACGGACGAGCGGGCACGGTGCCCGATTCACACGGGCCGCAGGGAAATGTCGAAAACGGGTGCGAGCCGCGTGCATCCGTTCCCCGTTTCTGACTTTCTGTCAATGGCGGGGATGTTGTCCGGGTGCCTTGTTGGCCGTGAGGGGGTTGTGGAAGAGTGAAACACGCGTGCGGGGGGAATGGCCGGGTGTCGCACGTGATTTGTGGACCGCGTCCGATTCACCGTCGGTGAATTCGCACCTCCCGCGCCGCGCCAAAAGAGGTACGCACCAACCGGGCCTCCTTTTTCGGCGGCATGACCTCTGTGTGTCACATGCGTGGGAAGGAACCATCTCAGTGCCCACCCCCCACCCCCCTCGTCCTCCGTATCCCCCGCCCGGCGGGGATCCGGCGGAATCCGATGAATCACTCGCCGCTCCGCTGAGAGGCAGCCCGGAGGGCGAGGTCGCCGCCCATTCCGTCGCGCTGCTGATGGCGCGGCACTACCAGCCGGTGCACGACTACGCGGTGATCTGTCTCGCCTCGTCGGCGCAGGTCGCCGCGATGGTGACCGGAACCGCCTTCCACCGGACCCTCAACCGCCTCGCCTTCGGCGAGTCGGCCGTCGCGCTGCGCCCGGCCCTTCTGGTGACCGTGCGCGACACGATCCGCGAGTGGTCCGGCGACGATCGAATATCGGCCGTTCTGCCCGCGTTGCAGAAACCGGCCGGAGGGCGCGGGCTGCGCGCGGCGACGTCCATGACGCCCGAAAATCGCATCCTCGCGGAGCGGGCATTCCAGGCACTTCCCGCCGCCTCGCGCTGTTTGCTGTGGCATGTCGAGGTCGAGGCCGATCCTTTAAGCGTCCCGGCCGGGCTGCTGGGGATGGACACCGACATCGCGGCGGCGGCCCTCGAACAGGCGCGGGACAAATTCCGCGAAGGCTGTGTACATGCCCATCGTGAACTCGCTCCCACCCAGGATTGCCGCTTCTACAACCGCCTCCTCGACGTCCCGATCCGCCGGGGCGGCGCACTCCTGCCGGATGTCCAGCAGCATCTGGACGAGTGCCGCTACTGCCGGAGCGCGGCGGAACAACTGAGCCATTTCGAGGGCCCGCTGGGGCCGTTGACCGCCGAGGCGGTACTCGGCTGGGGCGCCCGGCGCTACCTCGACTCGCGCCCGGGACGCGCGTCGCACGGGAGCCGGGGCGCTCGCACCGGCCGGCGCGGTGGCGGACGGCGGGGCGGCGGACACGGTCTGCTGTCCCGGCTTCCCGTGCCCGCCCGCCGGGTTCCGCAGGCGCTGCGCTCCTCACGTGCGCTGCTCTCGGGCGTCGGCGCGGTCTCGGCCGGGGTGCTGGCGACGGTGCTCATCATCAGCGCGTCGTCCTACGACGGCGGGGAGGCCGACCCGGCCGGGTCCAACAGCGCCGACGGCGGCAAGGGCCCGACGTCGGTGACGCCGCCCGGCACCGCCGGGCTTCCCTCGGCGCCCGGTGTGACGCGGCTGCGCAACGCCGGTGCCGACCTGTGCCTCGACATCAGGGACCTGCCGAAGGAGGGCTCGGGCACGAAGCTGGCGGAGTGCTCGGCGGTGTGGACCCAGCAGTGGACGTACGAGGAGGACGGGCTGCTGCGCAGTGTCGCCGACCCCGGGCTGTGTCTGGACTCCCACAAGGACGCCGGTGTCGTCGTCCTCGGCACCTGCGCCGACGAGGATGCCGAGCGGGGCGACGACGTGCGTTACGACCTCACCGTGCAGGGGGAGTTGCTGCCCCGCTGGGACGAGCAGCTCGCCCTCGCCCCGGCGGACGACGACCCGGAGGCCGACCTCGTCGTCAAGGTGCGCGACCGCACCTCCGACGCCCAGCGCTGGCGGCCGGAGCCCCTGCCGACGACGGAGGGCTCCCTGTCGATCGAGGAGCAGGACGACCCGGCGGCCCGCCAGGTGACGCTCACCGACGGCCGGACCGCCTGACGAAGGCTCCCCTGGCCCGATCGGGGCTGCGCTGCGGACACGCGGCGCAGCCCGTCGCCGTCAGGTCCGGTCCTCGACGAGGTCGTCCGGGCCGACCGTGCTCGGCGTCGCGTGCCCCGAGAGGGCGAGGGTGAGGTCGAGTTCGGCCAGCAGGCAGCGGATGACGTGCTCGACGCCCGGCCTGCCGTCGAGACCGAGGCCGTAGACGTACGGACGGCCGACGAGGACCGCGCGGGCGCCGAGGGCGAGAGCCTTGAAGATGTCGTCACCGGTGCGGACACCGCTGTCGAACAGGACGGTGAGCCGGTCGCCCACCGCCTCCGCCACGCGGGGCAGCGCGTCGGCCGCCGCGACGGATCCGGCCACCTGACGGCCGCCGTGGTTGGAGACGATCACGCCGTCCATGCCGGCGTCGGCGGCCCGTCGCGCGTCGTCCGGGTGCAGGACGCCCTTGAGGACGATCGGGCCGTCCCAGTTCTCCCGCAGGAACGCGAGGTCGGGCCAGCTCTTGGCCGGGTCGGAGAACATCCCGACGAAGTGCATCACGGCCGCGTTCGGATCCTCGTGCACCGGCTCGGCCAGACCCGCCTGGAACGCCGGGTCCGAGAAGTAGTTGGCCGTCCCGACCCCGCGCAGGAACGGCAGGTACGCCTGGTCGAGATCGCGGGGCCGCCACGACAGCAGCGGTGTGTCCAGGGTGACGACCAGCACGGTGAACCCGGCCGCCTTGGCCCGGTTCAGGAAGCTGCGGGCCACTTCCGGATCCTTCGGCCAGTACAGCTGGAACCAGCGCTCGGCATCACCCATGGCCTCGGCGACCTGCTCCATGGGGGTGCTGGACGCGGACGACAGGATGTACGGCACGCCCTGCGCGGCGGCGGCCCGGGCCGCGGCGGGCTCGGCGTCCGGGTGCATGATCGACAGCACGCCGACCGGCGCCAGCGCGAGGGGGGCGGGCAGTGCGCGGCCCAGCACCTCGACCGACAGGTCCCGCTCGTGCACGTCCCGCAGCATGCGCGGCACGATCCTGCGGCGCTCCAGGGCCGCCCGGTTGGCGCGGGCCGTACTGCCGTTGCCCGCACTGCCCGCCACATACCCGACCGGACCGGGTCCGAGCCGCTGCTCGGCGAGCTCCTCCAGCCGGGTCAGATCGGTCGGCAGGCGCGGTACGGCGCCCGACATCCCGTTCAGATAGATCTCGTACTGGAAGTCCGCCCAGTGCTTGCCCACCGTACGCCCGCCTCTCGTCGTCTCCTCGTCGAGACCGTGCCGTTGGGCGAGGATACCGAGCGGTATGGGCCGAGGGTCCGGTGGTGTGGCCGGTCATACGGGCAAGGGAGCCGAAGGGCCCGGCAACGGGTCACTCCTCGTCCGTGTGCGGTGCGGACCCCGGCTCGGTGTCCGGGCCCTGGGAGCGGACGCGTTGTACGTGTTCCAGGGAGTCGCGCAACTCCGTGAGCCAGTCGTCCGTATGACGCTGGACCAGGCGTACGCACCAGGCCAGCGCGTCGCTGCGGCTGCGGGCCACGCCGCCGGCGATCAGGGTGTCGAGGACCTGGCGCTCCGGCTGGCGCAGCCGCGTCATGACCGGCGCGGCCACGTGCGTGAAGAGCGTCCGCCGCCCGCCGCACTCCACGCCCCAGGAGACCTTCCGGCGGAACCGGTGCTCGGCCTCGCGGGCCACGGCCATCCGGTCCTCGCGGGTGCGCTCCCGGAACTCCTGGGCCCGGCTCTCCAGGGCCGCCTCCCGCTCGGCGGCCGGGGCGTCCTCGGCCAGCCGGGGTGCGGGGATGCGGCCGATCACGGTGATCTCCTCGCGGTCGACCGTGATCTCGGTCAGTTCCTCGAAGAGGTCGTCGGGCAGCCGGCCTGCGAACCAGCCGCGAAGCTTCTCTGTCTGCTCGGTCGTAATCATGTAATGACGATTACTCGACCGTTCCATGAACACAAGGGGTCACCAAGCAGTCGGCCGAGAGCGGAATCGGAATGTTTCAGGCCTATTAACGAACGCGCGGAAATCGGCCATCTGGCCGCTTCGTGACCTGGGGAACCGCGCAGTTGCGGGCTTCACCGGCCTGGATTCCGTAACTTCACGCCACTGATTCAACACGAAAGGTTACTGAAACCCGTGGGGTCGATGTGTGTTTCCGCGGCGGACTCGGCAGACTCGCGCTCGCCGCTCCGGGCACCGACCGAGCACGGGCCGGCACACCCTGTAATCGATGCGGAAGGATGCACACAATGCGGACCACCGCGCGCTGGGCCATGACCATCGGACTGACGGCCACCGCCGTCTGCGGACCCCTCTCCGGGGCCGCTCTCGCCGATCCGGGTCAGGCCCCCACCGCGCTCTACGCCCCGTCGGCCCTCGTCCTCACGGTGGGCCACGGCGAGAGCGCGATCACAGCGACTCCGGAACGCGCGGTCACCCTGACCTGTGCCCCGGCGCCCGCCGGCACGCACCCGGCGGCCGCGCCGGCCTGCGCGGAACTGCGCGGCGTCGGCGGCGACTTCGACGCCCTGACCGCCAGGGGCGGCGTGATGTGCACCAAGCAGTACGACCCGGTGGTCGTCACCGTCGACGGCGTATGGCAGGGCAAGCGCGTCTCCTACGAGCGCACCTTCTCCAACGATTGCATGAAGAACGCCTATGGAACGGGCGTCTTCTCCTTCTGAGAGGGCTGAGCCCACAGACCGGGATCGCGCTGGATCCGTGAAGCACAGCGGGCCGTGGCTGGGGAGCCGGGCCGTTGTTCACGGGGAGTTGCGATCTCGTGCAAGGGGGCCGGCGGGCGGAGTGGGGCCGCCCGCCGGCCCCTGGGCTTTTCTACGGCCGGGCATCACGCCCGGTCGCGGTGGCTCGTGTCGCACCACGGGTAGCGGCGGCTGCGGCGGCAGGTGCACAGTGCCACGCGGAAGCGGTCGGAGGTGACGACGGAGCCGTCCTCCAGCTCCACCTCCACCGGCCCCTCCATCAGCAGCGGGCCCTTGCGCTGGACGGCTACGCGGCGCGGTGCGGCGGACCGGTCAGACGGGGAGTTCGGCACGGACGACCACCAGCTCTTCCTTGTCATCGGCGGCGGACAGCAGCCCCCGCTCCCGCAGCCAGCGTTCCCGGCCGCGCAGCACCGGCCCGAGCGCGATCCGGTGCCGGCGGGTCACGGCGGCCTTCAGGCCGGCCGCGCGCAACTGCCCGACGGTCTGGTCCGGCCCGCTGAGCGCCGACTGCACCAGCAGCAGCACCCCGCCCGGCCGCAGCCGCCCGGGCGCCTGCCGGCAGATCCGGTCGACGACCAGCCGTCCGTCGCCGCCCGCGTCCCAGGCCCGGGCCGCGCCCCGCGGCCTGCGATGACCGTCCGGCGCCGGCACGTACGGCGGATTGGCCAGGATCAGATCGAACCTCTCGCCGCGCACGGGTTCGAACAGGTTCCCGTGCAGGATGCGGACCGGGAGCCCCGCCACACGGGCGTTCAGCCGCGCGGCCCACACGGCGCTCCAGGACAGGTCCACCGCGGTCACACGGCTGCCCCGGCGCGCGGCTTCCAGGGCCAGGGCGCCGCTGCCGGTGCCCACGTCGAGGACTTTCGCGCCCGGGGGAAGCGGCTCGTCGGACAGGGCACCGGCCAGCAGCTCGGTGTCCTCCTGCGGGGCGTACACGCCCGGGAGTGCCAGTGCGATCACGGACACCGGGTACCCCGGCAATCAGGAGGTATGAGCTGCTTCCCGGGCAAGTGGTGCACACAGGGACGAGCGTGATGCACGCCAGTCGGCGAGCAGCCGGGTGCCGAAGCGTTCCTCGACGAACTCGGTGGCGTCGATGCCGAAGGCGACGTCCGGGGCGAGATGCGGCTCGCTCTCCAGCAGTCCGCCGATGACGTCGTGCCGCACCACCTGCTCGTGGACCGCGTCGGCCTCGACGTGCTCGTCGTAGAAGTGCTCGGCCGCGGGTCCGGCGCCGGTGCGGCGCATCGCCTCGGCGAGCCGCCGCGAACCCGGTGACGAGGTGATCTCGACCGTCGCGAAGTGGCCGACCAGGGCGCCTCTGAGCGCCCGGTGCAGCCCGAAGAGGGACATCATGTTCACGGTGACCAGGGCCTCGGCGGTCGCCGCGTCGAGATAGCGGCCGTACGCGGTGTCCAGGCCCAGGTCCGCCATCAGGCCGGCGAACAGGGAAGCGTGCACGCGGTCGGCGCGGCCCCCGCCCCACTCGTCGAACTCGACCGCCGCCATCGCCGCCTTCGCCCGGCCCCACAGCCGCGGCAGCACCCAGGCGTGCGGGTCCGCCTCCTTGAGGTGGTACAGGGAGCGCTGGGCCGCGTACTCGCGCACCTGCCACAGCTCGCCCTCGTCGCGCAGGAAGTGGGTGACGCCGGTGCCCTCGACGGGCTCGACCAGCAGGCCGGCCAGTGCCTCGTCCACGCTGTCGTGGACGTGCGCGTCGGCGCGCAGCGCGGACAGGAAGCGCTGCTCCATGGCGCCGCGGACGCGCAGCAGGTCGGGGTCCCACTCGCGCTCCGGGGGGACGCCCGCGAAGCCGCGGTAGTGCAGTTCGTAGCACAGGTACAGGGCGAGCTGGAGGTCGTCGCCGTACACCTCGGCGCGGGCGACCTCCTCCAGCCGGGGCAGGCGGCCCGCGCCGCGCAGACAGGCGTCGACGCCCCTGCTCAGCGGGCCGCGCGGGGTGGGCAGACGTGGTCCTTCGTGCTCCATGCGCGTCGGGTACCCGCCCGGCGACCGAGGTCACCCGCCGTGTGACACCGCCCGGCGCCGGTCAGTCCCCCTCGGACTCGTCCTGTGCTCGCGCGTTGGGGGTGACGGCCTCCCCGGCCTCGCCCCGGTGGCGGCGCTGCTCGTCCGAGTCCCGGGTGCGGGTCTCGGCGTCCTCGACCTCCCTCAGCACCTCCTCCAGAGCCGTCTCGGGCGGCTTGCCGTGCTGGTCCTGGTCCCGGTCGCGGTCCTCGTGCTGGGACACGGGGGTCTCCTTTCTGTGCGGTACGTCTTCGGTGCGTCATGCCATGGCTGTGGGCGGTTCAGCGGGAGGCTGCGGCGATGCGCAGCGGCACCGGGTCGGGAGGGGCGGCCTCCGCGCTGCGGCGGGTGACCTCCGCCCACCAGGAGGGGCCGTCCTCGATATGGCGCAGCAGCACCCCTTCGCGGATCGCCCAGGGGCAGACCGTGACGGCCTTGATGCCGGTCAGCTTCAGAGCGGTGTGCCCGACCACCGCTCCCGCCAGGCTCTGCGCGGCGCGCGGCGCGGAGATGCCGGGCAGGTGCGCGCGTTCGGCGGCGGGCAGGGCGGCCAGCCGGGTGATCGCCGCCCGCAGTTCGGAGCGGTGCATCTGCCGGTCGACGAACGGGCCGTGGCGTCCGGGCGCCGCGCCGCACAGCCGCCCCAGCTGCTGGAAGGTGCGGGAGGTGGCGACCGCGGTGCGCGGGCCCTCCCAGCGGATCCGCGCCGCGACGTCCCGCAGTTGGTGGCGGACCTTGCGGCGCAGCGCCCGCACCCGCTCGGGCGACGGCGGGTCCTCGTCCGCGAAGAACTCGTGCGTCAGCCGCCGTGCGCCCAGCGGCAAGGACGCCACGAAGTCGGGCAACCGGCCGCGTCCGAAAGCCACTTCGAAGGTGCCGCCGCCGATGTCGAGCAGGGCGAGCGGCCCCGACCGCCACCCCATCCAGCGCCGGGCCCCGAGGAACGTCAGTTCCGCCTCGACCTCGCCGGGCAGGGTGCACAGGTCGACGCCCGTCCGGGCGCGGACCGCGCGCAGCACCTCGTGCCGGTTCGGCGCGTTGCGCACCACGGCGGTCGCGAAGGCCAGCGGGCCCGCCGCACCCCACCGGGTGGCGGTCCTGCTCGCCTCGGCCACCGCGTCGACGAGTTGGTCCACGGCCCGCTCCGGGACGGGTCCCCCCGGTGTGACCTGCTCGGACAGCCTGAGTCGCCACTTGGCCGTGTGCACCGGCAGCGGCACCCCGTCCGCCGCGTCCGCGACCACCAGTCTGACCGTGTTCGATCCCACGTCCACCACGCTGATTCGCATGGGCGGTGGGTACCCGTTTACGGGCCGGGCCAACAGACCGCACCCCGCGGACCGGCGAGGACGCGCCACCGGGCGGGGAGAAGGGGCCGCCGTGTCCCTGCCCACGACGGCCCCGCCCCGCCGGTCACATGTGCACGACCGGCGCCGCCCCGGCGTCCTGCTCCGGGACCCCGCGCCGGTGCAGGACCAGGGTGATCAGTGCCCCCGCGGCGAAGAACCCGGCCGACCACCAGAAGGCGGTGGCGTAGCTCTCCAGCGTGGCCTGGGCCTGCACGAGCCTGCTGCTCGGGTCCTTGCCGGCCGGTAGTCGGTCGCCGCGCTCGCAGCGAGGGTGTTGAGCAGCGCCGTACCGACCGAACCGCCCACCTGCTGCATGGCGTTGACGATGGCGGAGGCCACGCCCGCGTCCTCGGCGGCCACCCCGCCGGTGGCCAGCTGCATGGCCGTCGGCATCACCAGGCCGAGACCCACGCCGATCACGACGAGCTGCGGCAGCACCGCGCTCGCGTAGGAGGAACCGATGCCGATGCCGGTCAGCCAGGCCATGCCCGCGGTGGCGACGGCGAAGCCCAGCGGGATGACGGTCTTCGGACCGAGGCGCGGCAGCAGCACGGTGGTGCCCAGCTGCGCCGTCACCATCAGTCTTCGGCGCGCTGCTGGCACCGGCCGCGCTGAGTGCGCTACGTCACGCCATCTGGCGCCGCACCAGCTCGTGCAGCCGTCCCTGGGTGTCGGCGAGCAGCTGGGCGGGCGGGCCCTGCTGGATGACCTTGCCGTCCTCCATGACCACGACCCGGTCGGCGTCCATCACGGTCGACAGCCGGTGCGCGATGACGACCCGGGTGGCGTTGAGGGCCTTGGTGCTCTCGATGACCGTGCGCTGCGTCTCGTTGTCGAGCGCGCTGGTCGCCTCGTCGAAGAAGAGGATGCGCGGCCGCCGGATCAGCGCCTGGGCGATCATCAGCCGCTGGCGCTGGCCGCCGGAGACGGCTCCGCTGCCCGCGACGATGGTGTGCAGCCCCATCGGCATCCGCTTGATGTCCTCGGCGAGACCCGCCATCTCGGCCGCCGCCATCGCCTCCTCGGGCGTGTACGGCTCGGTGCCGCAGATGACGTCCAGGATCGAGCCGTTGAACGGCTGCGCGTGCTGGAGCACCACACCGCACTGGCGGCGCACCGCCGACTGGTCCAGCGCCGCCAGGTCCTGCCCGTCGTAGAGCACGCTGCCCGAGACGGGCCGGTCGAAGCCGATCAGCAGCCGCAGCAGCGTCGACTTCCCGCAGCCGCTCGGCCCGACGACCGCGACGAACTCGCCCGGCCGCACCTCGAACGACACGTCGTCCAGGACCAGCGGCCCGTCGTCCGCGTAGCGGAAGGACACCCGCCGCGCCTCGATCGCCCCGGTCAGCGGACCCGGCCGGGTGCTCGCCGTACGCACCTCCGGCGTCGCGTCCAGCACCGGCTTGATCTCCTCGAACAGCGGCAGCGCGGCCACCGCCGAGACGAACGAGCCCGTCAGCTGGGTGACGGAGGTCAGCACCATCGTCACCGACGTGTTGAAGGTGAGGAACGCCGCCGCCGACATCGAGCCGCGGGCCGGACCGGCCAGCAGCATGAACATCAGCAGGGTGCACAGCGGCAGGTACACCGCACCCAGCACCGTCGTGAGGTTCTTGATGCGGCCGACCTTCTGCTGGAGCTCCCGGCTGCGCGCGAACTCCGACGCCCACGCGGCGTACGCGTAGTTCTCGGCGGCGGCCACCCGCAGCTTGGGCAGGCCCCGCAGCGTCTGGAACGCCTGGTTGTTCAGCTTGTTCGAGAGCACCACGAGACGCCGCTGCCAGCGCACCTGCCACAGCCCGAGCCCCAGGAACACCGCCGCGATGACGACGAGCATGCCGATCGCCGCCATCGCCATGGGCACGCTGTACCAGAGCAGCAGCCCCAGGTTCATCGCCCCGACCGTCACGGACTGGGCGACCGTCGGCCCGACCCCCGCCAGCAGCCGGCGGATCGAGCTGATGCCCATGGCCGCACTGGCCAGTTCGCCCGTGGAGCGCTCGGTGAAGAACCTCGTCGGCAGCCTCAGCAGCCGGTCCCACACCGCGGGCTGGAGCGTGGCCTCGATCCGGCCCTCGATCCGCAGGATGGTGAGGTTCTGCAACAGCATGAAGGCCGCCGCCACCACACTGCTCAGCATCACCGCGAGGCACACCTGCACGATCAGGTCCGTCTGCGCCTTCGGCACGAACTCGCCCAGCACCTTGCCGGTCGCGATGGGCACCAGCGCGCCGATAGCCACCGTGACCAGACCGCTGAGCAGCAGACCCGTCAGATCGCCACGCATGCCCTGCATACAGAACCGCAGCAGCCGCAGCGGACTGAGCCCCCGCTCCGGCAGGGGACGGTAGAACATCACCGCACGTGGCTCGAACTCGTCGGCGTTGGCCTTCTCGACCGGCGTCTCACGCCCGGTCGACGGATGCACCGCGACATAGCCGCCGCGCCGCCACAACAGCGCGACCGGCGCACCCGACAGGGCCCGCTGGCCGACCAGAGGCCCCACGTTGTCCCGCCACCAGCGGCCGTCGAGCCGTACGGCCCGGGTCCGCACGCGGGAGGCCAGGGCGACCTGCTCGACCGGGTCGAGGCGGTCGCCGCCGGTGCCCTTCTGGGTCGGCTCGGTGATCCGGATCCCGGCCGCCTGCCCGACCAGCTTGCAGGCGGCGTACGTGGCGTCCGCGTCCGCCGCGGTCGTGCGCTTGGAGGAGCGTTTGCCGATGGAGGCGAGGAGCGTCTGGTCGGCCTGGGCGCGCACCGCCTCACCGGCCTTGATGCCCTCGGCGGTGCGCGTCTCGTGCGTGCGCTCCAGCTGTTCGATCCAGCGGTCCAGCGTGGTCAGCAGCCGGTACTGCTGGTCGACCATCGACTGCCACAGCGCGGGGTCCATCAGCAGGTCGGCCGCGGCCTCCGCGCCGTACAGCGAGCCGTACTGCACGCTGCCCGGCGGGACCTGCATCCAGAACACGTCGTCGTCGGTGGGCGCCGCGGCCCGCTCGGTGGCCATCGGCGCCTGGAAGAGGATCGACAGGCTGCGGCCCACCCCGAGGGCGAGCGCGTACTCCAGCGGACTCGTCGTCGGCGGGACGTACTGCGGGTTGCCGTACTCGTCGTAGGACCAGGTCGCCGTGTTGGCCGGCTGGTACAGCTCGCGCAGCCCGATGCGGTGCACCACGCAGTCCCGCAGCGGCCGGGCCACCAGGGTGTGCTGCGGGCCCGGCACCGGGCCGAGCACCAGCGAACCCGCCTCCAAACGGCCCAGATGGTGCCAGTGGCCCTGCTGTCCGGCCTCGACGGCGAACAGGTCCACGGCGCCGGACGCGACCAGCCACAGCACCTGCGGGCCTTCGAGGTCGAGACGGTTGAACCCGGCGCAGTCGATGCGCGAGCCCATCTGCCCGAAGGCGCCCAGCACGAGGTCGCCGTCGTGCCCTTCGTGGACGGCCGTCATCTCACCGCTCCCTGACCAGTGCCGCGTACGCGCCGCCACGCGCCACCAGGTCCTCGTGCCGTCCCCGCTCCACGACCGTGCCGTGCTGCAGGACGACGATCTCGTCGCTGTCGCGCACCGTGCTCAGCCGGTGCGCGATCACCACGCAGGCGCAGCCGCGCCGGCGCAGGTTGTCCATCACGACCTGCTCGGTCTCCGCGTCCAGCGCGCTCGTCACCTCGTCGAGCACCAGGATGCTCGGGCGGCGCACCAGGGCCCGCGCGATCTCCAGGCGCTGGCGCTGCCCGCCGGAGAAGTTGCGGCCGTCCTGTTCGACCTTGCTGTGGATGCCGCCGGGCCGGCGGGTGATCACGTCGTACAGGGCGGCGTCGCGCAGCGCGTCCTCCACCGCCTCGTCCGGGATCGACGGGTCCCACAGCGCCACGTTGTCGCGGACGGTGCCCTCGAAGAGGAACACGTCCTGGTCGACGAAGGAGACCGAGGCGGCCAGCGCCCCGCGCGGGATGTCCTCGATGCGCTGCCCGTCGATACGGATCACGCCCTCCCACGGCGCGTAAAGCCCGGAGATCATCCGGGACACCGTGGACTTGCCGCTGCCCGAACCGCCGACCAGGGCGACCTGCTGCCCGGGGCCGACCGTCAGGTCGAAGCCGGTGAGCAGGGGTTTGTCGAGCGGGCTGTAGCCGAACATGATGTTCTCCAGTTCGACATGGCCCTGGAGGCGGCGCGTGGACTCGCTCGCGCCGGGCCGGCCGTAGAGCGGGTCGGCCTTGAAGTTCTCCACGTCCTTCAGCCGGGCCACGTCCGCCGCGAAGTCCTGGATGCGGCCGGCGACGCCGTTCAGCCGGGTCAGCGGGGCCGTGAACCGGGCGACCAGGGCCTGGAAGGCGACCAGCAGACCGACCGAGATGTGCCCCTCGATCGCGCGCATGCCGCCGATCCAGAGGATCAGCGCGCTGTTGAGGGTGGCGAGCGTCGGCGCGACCACGCCCAGCCAGGCGCTCGGCACGCCGAGCCGCTGCTGCTCCTCCAGGGTGGTGGCGTGCTGCCCGGCCCACTTGCGGAAGTAGCCGTCCTCGCCGCCGGTCGCCTTCATCGTCTCGATCAGCTGAAGGCCCGTGTAGGCGGTGTTGGTGAGCCGGGCCGAGTCCGCCCGCAGCTTCGCCGTGCGCGTCGCCCGCAGCCGGATCACCACCCGCATGGCGACGATGTTCAGCAGGGCGACGCCGATGCCCACGAACGTGAGCTGCGGGTCGTAGGTGTACAGCAGCACCGCGTACAGGACGACCACGACCGCGTCCACGCCCGCCGCCGCGAGGTCGCGGGACAGGGTCTCGGACACCGCGTCGTTGGACTGCAGGCGCTGCACCAGGTCGGCCGGGCTGCGCTGGGAGAAGAACGTCACCGGCAGCCGCAGCAGATGCCGCAGGAAACGGGCGCTGGACAGGGTGGAGGAGATGATGCGGCCGCGCAGCAGGTTGGCCTGCTGGAGCCAGGTCAGCACCACCGTGAGCAGCACGCACGCCGCCATCGACGGGAACAGCACGTCGAGCAGCGAGGTCTGGTTGCCGATCAGGAACTCGTCGATGTAGGTGCGGCTGAGCGCGGGCACCGCCGCACCGACCGCCACCAGCAGCAGACTCGCCAGCACCGCCGCGGGCATCGTGCCCGCCGTGCCGCGCAGCCGGGCCGGCATCGCACCCAGGACACCGGGCTTGCGGCCACCCCGGGCGAAGTCCTCGCCGGGCTCCATCACCAGCACGACACCGGTGAAGCTGCCGTCGAAGTCCTCCATGGGGATGAACCGGCGGCCCTTGCCGGGGTCGTTGATGTAGACGCCCCGGCGGCCGAAGCGCCGGCCCATGCCGTCGTAGACGACGTAGTGGTTGAACTCCCAGAACAGGATGGCCGGCGACGTCACCTCGGCGAGGGCGGCCAGGTCCATCTGCATGCCCTTGGCCGTCAGGCCGTAGGAGCGGGCCGCCTTCAGCAGGTTGCTCGCGCGCGAGCCGTCCCGGGAGACACCGCAGGCGATGCGCAGCTCCTCCAGCGGGACGTGCTTGCCGTAGTGGCCGAGGACCATCGCCAGGGAGGCGGCGCCGCACTCGACGGCCTCCATCTGGAGCACGGTGGGCGTGCGGACGGTCTTCGCCCGGGCCTTGGGCACCTTGCGCTTGGGCGGGGCGGCGCGGCGCCTGCTCCGGGGTTCCTGTGCGGTCGCGCTCATGGCAGCAGCCAGTCGACGGGGCGCTCGTCGGACAGCCGGATCGAACCGGAGGCCGGCGTCATGGAGGCCAGTTTGTACGGGGGCCCGTCCGCGGAGGACCACTCGTAGCCGCTCTTGGTGGTGGAGGACTTGTCCAGCCGGACCGTCACGGCCACCGGTCTGCCCTTCTTGGTGAACTGCTCGCCCAGCTGGCTGTCCCCGAGGAACGCGGCGATCTGCTGCGGGGACTGCGCCGAGCGGTCCACCGACTTCACATGACCGCGCAGCACGCCGTACTCCTGGGTCGGCACCGACTGCACGGTCAGGTCCACGGCCGCGTCGTCGGGGATCGAGGCGGCGTTCTCGGCGGGGACGTACACGGTCGCGTAGAGCGGGTCCCCGGTGCGGGCGACCTTCTCGACGGCGGCGACGTTCGCGCCGGTCTGGATGATCTGCCCGACGGTCGCGGCGAGCGCGGAGACACGGCCCGCGTCGAGGGTACGGACGACCGTTTCTCCCTTGCCCGTACGGACCTTGAGCACGGGGGAGCCGGCGGGCAGCTGCTCGCCCTGCTTGGCGAGCACCGCGGTGACCTGGCCCGCGACGGGGCTCTGCAGGACGTAACTGCCCTGCCCGTGCGTGATGATGGCGGGTGCGCTGACGGTGGAGGTCACCGAGCCGGTCACCGCCCACACCGAGGCGGCGGCCATCGCGACCACCGTCACCGAGAGCACGAGCCAGCCCTGCGGGCGGGCGAAGCGCACCGGCAGGTCGAGTTCCTCCGGTGACTGGAGCTTGGCGAGGGCCTGTTGGCGGAACTGCAAGGAACTTCCCTCACCCGTGGAAGAGGAACGGACGGCCGAGGCACAAGGCTCGTACGGAACCCGAAGAACCCGGAACCGCCGGCTGCGGTTCCGGGAATCAACGGCACAAGGGCTCGATCAGAGGCCGGAGACCAGGCCGGTGACCGGGGCCGTGTTGAGGCCGGTGACGCCCTCGACGGTGCCGACGGCGGTGTCGACCAGGCCGGAGACCGGGGCAATGCCGTCAACGGTGTCGGTGACGGTGTTCACGGCGTTCACGGACAGGCCGCCGGAGATGGCGTCGAGCTGGGCGTCAGCGATCTCGACGGTCTCAACCTGGGGGGTGGAGTTCATGATGGAACTTCCCTTCATATGGATATCTCACAAGGGGGGAGCGGCCCCCTCTGGGGACAGATGACGGCCGCGACCGCGAGCACCGGGCATCCGTTTCCGAGTGCCCTGAGCGGCCCCCGCGGTGCGATGGATCAAAGCACGCCGCCGCTCCGCGCTTCCAATCAACCACCCGCCTCACCAGGCAACTTGCGCCTCAGCGGCACCGATCCGTGCAGGTTCGTGCACTGCTTGGCGGCGAGTTCTTCACATGCGGCACCGCATCGGCGCATCCGGGCCCTTGCCCGGCGGGGCGGCGAATCCGGCACTCCCGCCCCAAAGGCGTGTCCGGCCCGGCCGGCGTGTGGATAACCCTCATTTCCGTGACCGGGTTGAGCATTCGATGTGCAGATTCGCTGAAGCCGGGATTTGACTCCGTGACCTCGACGCATCGTTCCCGGACGGATACGGAGTGTGGCGTTCCGCCCGGACGGCGGGGGCCCGTCGCTGAAAGGCCGTCATCAGGCCATGCATCTCCCCGGGCCGGCGCGGCCGGCTCCGCCGGACCGGCCCTGTGCGAACAGGGCGGCAGGGAATCGCGCGGTCGCCGTGCGGCCGGCGGGAGTTGGCTGATTCCGTGATGCGAAGGGATCACTTGCAATCGGAATTGAACGCCCCGTGCGGCCCGTGCGTACCAACAGCCATCCAGGCGCCCCCCCAGAAGCTGCCGGACGGCGGCACCTACTCCGTTCCCCAGGAGGAGAGAAGTTTGAGTCACAAGCGAATTCCGAAGCGCAAGGCCGCGATAGCGGCGGGCAGCGTGGTGGCGCTCGGCGCGGCCGCGATCCTGCTCCCCAACGCCAACGCCTCGCAGGACGGTTCGTCCGACGACGCGGCGGCCGCGCCGAAGACCCTGAAGGCGGGCGACGCCTCGGATCTCGCCTCGCAGCTCTCCGGGCTCCTCGGTGAGGCGTTCGGCGGCTCCTACTACGACGGCGACAGCCAGCAGCTCGTCGTCAACGTCGTACCGGGCGACAACAACAACGTGATCGTGCAGGCGAAGGCGGCCGGCGCGAAGGTCCGCGAGGTCGAGAACAGCTGGTCGGAGCTCCAGGACGGCGCCTCGACGCTGAAGTCCGAGGCGACCATCGCCGGTACCTCGTGGTCGATCGACCCGCGCACCAACAAGCTCCTGGTGACGGCGGACAGCACCGTGACCGGCGCCAAGTGGGACAGACTGGAATCCACCGTGCAGGAGCTCGGCTCCGGCATGGCCACCATCAAGAAGTCCTCCGGCACCTTCAAGCCGTTCGTTTCGGGAGGCGACGCCATCTTCGCGGGTGGCTCGCGCTGCTCCCTCGGCTTCAACGTCACCGCGGGCGACGGCTCGCCCGCCTTCCTGACGGCCGGTCACTGCACCCTCGGCGGCAACGAGTGGTCGGACACCCAGGGCGGTCAGCCGATCGCCACCGTCGACCAGTCGACGTTCCCGGGCGACGGTGACTTCGCACTCGTGAAGTACGACGACCCGGCGACCGAGGCGCCCAGCGAGGTCAACACGGGCAACCAGACCGTCCCGATCACCGAGGCCGCGGAGGCTACCGTCGGCCAGGAGGTCTTCCGGATGGGCAGTACCACCGGGCTCGCCGACGGCCAGGTCCTCGGCCTGGACGCCACGGTGAACTACCCGGAGGGCACCGTCACGGGCCTCATCCAGACCAACGTCTGTGCCGAGCCCGGCGACAGCGGCGGCTCGCTGTTCACCCAGGACGGTCTCGCCATCGGCCTGACCTCCGGCGGCAGCGGCGACTGCACGGTCGGCGGCGAGACGTTCTTCCAGCCGGTGACCACCGCCCTGGAAGCGGTCGGCGCGACCCTCGGCGCGGGCGGTGCCGCGGGCGGCGGTGCCGGTGCCGGTGACGAGGCCGGTGCGGGCCAGGAAGCCGGTGCGGGCGAAGAGGCCGGTGCGGGTGCCGGTCAGGACGCGGGTGCGGGCGAAGAGGCCGGTGCCGGTCAGGAAGCCGGTGCGGGTGACGAGGCCGGTGCGGGCGCCGGTGAAGAGGCCGGTGCCGGTGAGCAGGCCGGTGCCGGTGAACAGGCCGGAGGCGACGAGGCCGGTGCGGGTGCCGGTCAGGACGCGGGCCAGGGTGTCGAGGACAACTCCGGTCTGACCGAGAGCCGCTGACGCCCACACAGCCGTCGGCAGCCGGTCCGACGCCGCCGGCCCGGTTCCGCCCCCTTCCTGGCGGAACCGGGCCGGCCACCGGCGTTCCCGGCCGGGGTGCCGGCGCGCCCCGCGACCTACCCGAGGGCCCTGATCAGCAACAGGGCGATGTCGTCCAGCCGTTCCTCCCCGTCCGCGCGCTGCCGCTGCTGATGGACGAGGCTGTCGGCCAGCTCGTCCAGCGGCTGGTCCCCGGCATCGCCCAGCCTCCGGCCCAGATCCGCGAGCTCCTCCTCGAAGTCCGTGCCCGGGGATTCGACCAGCCCGTCGGTGTAGAGGACGAGAAGCGAACCGGGAGCCAGAGCGACCTCCGTCGTCGGGTACACCGCAGAGGCGTCGATGCCCAGCAGCGGCCCGCCCGCCAGGTCGAGGACGCGCACCTTTCCGTCCGGACGCCTCAGCAGCGGCGGGGGATGGCCCGCCCGGGACATCATGGCCCGCCCGTGCTCCGGGTCGAGCCGCAGGTACAGGCAGCTGGCGAACAGGTCGGACCCCAGGTCGAGCAGCAGCCGGTTGGTGCTCCGCATGACCTCCTCGGGCGCCTGTCCCACGGTCGTGTAAGCGCGCACCGCGGTGCGGACCTGCCCCATCAGCCCGGCCGCCGTCACGTTGTGGCCCTGGACGTCGCCGATCACGGCCGCCGCCGTTCCCTGAGTGCCGACCAGGTCGTAGAAGTCCCCGCCGATGTCCATGCCCTGAGTGGCCGGCACATAGCGGCCGACCGCCTCGATGCCGGGCAGCGACGGCAGCGAGTGCGGCAGCAGCGCCTCCTGGAGGCCGTGCGCGAGCCGGTACTTGGCGTCGTAGAGCAGCGCCCGCTCCAGCGCCTGGGCGATCAGCCCGGCCATGCTGGTCATCACCGCCCGCTCCTCCGTAGGGAACGGGTGCGGTTCGGAGTAGGAGAGCACGCAGGTCCCCACCGGGCGGCCCTGGGCGATCAGGGGGAGATAGGCCCAGGCCGCGAACCCGTCGGGGGTCGCGAGCCGCGCCGGGTACAGGCGCTCCAGCTGCTCCTGCGACTCGAAGAAGGCGGGCACGCCCGTCCGCAGCACCTGGGTGCCGGGTGTCGACTCCGTCAGGGGCATCCCGTCGAACCGCTCCACCAGGTGCGGGTCCCGGTATCCGCGATGCCCGAGCACCCGCAGCCGGTTCGCCCGCGAGCCCAGCACGACCAGGGCCTGACTGCCCACGGCCGGGGCGATCTCGTCCGCGACCAGCTGCACCACGTCCTGCACCCCCACCGCCTCGGTGAGCGCCCCGGCCAGGTCCAGCACCTGCGAGATGGTGACGAGCCGGGAGGGCGCCCCGTCGGGCGGCGGTGCGGTCCGGTTCATCCGCGACACGGCCCTGGACCTGGTGATGCGCACGCTCAGGCCCGTCGTGCTCGGGTACAGCCGGAACGACAGCCACTCGCCGGGCGGGCGCAGCGCCACGAACGACGTGACCTGCTGACTGAGTAGCGCGGCCCGGTAACGGTCCTCGTACACCGGGTCGTTGAGCCATGGCACCGACGCCCACAGCTGGGTGCCGAGCAGCCTGCTGACCGGGACGTTCAGCAGCTCACCCGCCGCCGCGTTGACGAAGCCGACGCGTCCGTGCAGGTCCAGTGAGACCAGGCCATACGGCAGCCGGCTCACCATCCGGGCCGCCTCGACCGTGCCCAGCGTGCCGGCAAGCCCGCTCACCAGGGGCGAGGCCAGCATGTCGGTCTCGGGGTGCGGCGGGATGCTGTGCGCGGCGGCCCGCTCCAGCCGGACCGCCAGCCGGCCGCAGGCCGCGGTCAGGTGCTTGCGCTCGTGGTCGGACATCTCCGCCGGATGGGCGCCCGGCCAGGTCACGAAGACCGCGCCGTACACGGTGGACTCGGTGGCGACCGGCACCGCGGCCAGGGCGAACGGGTAGGGCAGCACCACGGCGATCCGCGGATAGTGGCGGGCCATCTCCTCCTCGCCGCCGACCCACACCAGCCGCCGCTCGCGCGCCGCGTCGGCGACCGGGATCGACGCGCTCAGGCCCACCCGTTCCCAGGGCGCCGCGAACGCCCGGGGCAGCCCGGCCATCACCGCCATCTCCAGCACCGGCTGATCCGGTGCCATCAGGTACACCGCGCCGGAGTGGGCGTGCACCTCGTCCATCATTGAGGCCAGCGCCAGGGAGAGCAGGGGCCGGCCGACCGGCGTCCTGGCGGATGCGGGCGCCTGCGCGGAGTACTGCCCGTCGGACACGCCGACCACCTCCTCGCACGGCCGCGCGACCGGGTCCAGGAACAAATCTCCCCCCTGGCGGCCCGTCCCGCACGACGAGCGGCTCCGGAACCGCCCCGGTTACCGTCGGTCACATGTGCTCCGGCCCCGTCGGGGGCACGTGCCTACCCCCACCGCTCCGACCCATGCCCCCGTAGTCGAAGCGTGGTCGGGCGTACGGGCGCTGGGCGTGCGCCCCCGCGCACCCTGATGGCCGGTTCTCCGCGCCCACGCAGGGTCACGGTCGCGAACAATGGGGCACACGCTCAATACGACGAGGGGGCGTACGGCGAGCGGAGGGGGTGGCAGTGATCCGGGTGCTTCTGGTGCACGACGAGTGTCTGGTGAGGTCGGTGCTGGCGGAGTGGCTGCGGCAGGAGTCCGACCTGGCGGTGCACGACACGTCGTGGCGCGGCGCGCCGGGCATGATGCGGTCGGTTCGGCCGGATGTGTGCGCGGCGGACCTGGAGTGCGCGGACTCCTACGGCATCCCTCCGCTGGGCGAGCTGTGCCGGCCGGGGCCGGACCGGGTGCGCCCGCGATTACTCGTGCTCGCCACCGCGAACCGGCCGGGCCTGCTGAAGCGGGCGGCCGAGGCGGGGGCGCTCGGCTACGTCGACAAGGAGGGATCCCCGCAGAATCTGCTGCGCGGGATCCGTCGCATCGCCGAGGGGGAACGTTTCGTCAACGACTCGCTGGGCTTCGGCTTCCTCAAGGCGGCCGAGATGCCGCTGACCCGCAGAGAACTGAGTGTGTTATCCCTCGCGGCCGAGGGTGCCTCCATCGCGGAGATCGCCGGGAGCCTGCACCTGTCCCACGGGACGGTGCGCAACTACATGGCGGCCATCACCCGCAAGACCGGGGCCCGCAACCGCATCGACGCGATACGCATCTCGCAGGGCCAGGGCTGGCTCTGACCCCCGCCGGCCCGGTGCGGGGGCCCAGCTCCCGACGAGGTCCCGGTACAGCGCGCAGGACCGCATCAGCTCCTCGTGGGTGCCGTACGCGGTGCTCCGGCCGTCCATCACCAGGACACGGCCGGCGCGGCGGGCCGAGCTGATGCGGTGGGCGACGACGACCAGGGTCCCGCCCGGCCGCGCGGCGAACGCCCGCTCCGCGCGCTCCTCCGTCCCGGGGTCCAGATGGCAGGTCGCCTCGTCCAGCAGAGCGAGCGGGGCGTGCGACAGCCAGGCCCGGGCCAGGGCGACGAGCTGCCGTTCGCCGGCCGACAGCGCCGTGGGATCGACCCGGGCGCCGAGCCCGCCGAGCCGGCCGGCCAGCGGGGTGAGGCCGACCGCATCGGCCGCGGCCAGCAGCTCCTCCTCGGGCACCGGGTCCGGGCGCAGGTACCCGAGGTTCTCGGCCAGGGTGCCGCCGAACACGTATGCCTCCTGCGGGATGAGCACCCGCTCTGCGGCGGCCTCCGGGCCCGGCACGGGGTGCCCGCCCACCCGGACGGTGCCGCGCGAGGGCGTGAGCAGCCCCGCCACGAGCGCGGTGAGGGTGGATTTGCCGGCGCCGCTGGGACCGACGACGGCCAGGTGCGCGCCGCGCGGCAGGGCGAGGTCGAGATCCTGGAGGACGGGGGCGCTGGCGGGGCCGTAGGCGAAGGTTACGGAGGCGAGGGAGAAGGCGGGGGGTGTCTCTTCGCCGGGTCCGTTCCGCTCGGGGCGGGGGAGCGGGTCGTCGTCGACGTCGGTGGTGTTCGCGGTTGCGTGTGGCGCGGTGCCGTCGGCGGGGACGGACTCCGTGGGGTGGGGGCCCGGGGCCGTCCCCGGTGTTTCGGCGTCGGTGGTGGCCGTGGGGCGGGCCGTCGTGGATGGGCGGGGTGTGCCGCCCTCGGGGTCTGCCTTCGGGAGGGGGCTGCCCGGGGCCGTCCGAGGCGCGTCGTCGTCTGCCGTGTCGGACGACCGGGTCAGCCTGCGCAGGACCACCGTCAGCCGGGAGCCGCTCGTGCCCAGGCCGTGGATCAGGTTGCGCAGGGCCGGGAGCAGGGACTGGGTGACGTAGGCGAGGGCGCCGACCAGGGCGCCGGCGGTGACGCCGCGGGACAGGAGCCAGGGGGCGGCGGCGAGGAGCAGGACGATCGGGAGCTGGCCGCCGATCGTCAGGGACACCACGCGCAGCACGCCCCAGTGGGCCAGGGCGCGAGCCGCGCGCAGTTCGGCCTCGACCCGCTCCCCGGTGCCGGCGGCGATGTGCGCCTCCGCGCCCGTCGCGGTGATGTCCCGCAGGCCCGGGCAGACGGTGCCGAGGTCACCGGCGAGGGCCTCGTCGGCGAGGAGGAACGTCTCCTGGCGCCGGGCGAGCGGCCGCAGCGTCGCGGCGAACAGCGCCACGCCGACGGCCAGGGGCGGTCCCACGACCAGCAGAAGTGGCGGGGCGAGGGTGAACAGACCTGCCAGGGCACCGACGGCGGTGACCACGAAGGAGCGGGAGACCATGACCAGTCCGGCGAAGGTGTCCCGGGCGATCTCCACCTGCTGGGTGAGCCCGGACAGGGAACCCCCGTCACCGGTCCGCACCCCGCGCGCGACCACGCGTTCCACGAGCCGGTCCCGGAGCGGTTCGACCAGTGCGGCGACGGCGGCGTAGACGCGGGCGGTCCCGTACGCGCCGAGCAGGACACCGATCCCGGTCAGCGCCAGCCAGACCAGTCCGACGTCCGCCCGCCCGCGCAGGAAGCCGTCGTCCAGGGCGCGGGCGGGCCCGTACCCGATGAGGAAGGTCTGCCCGGTCTCCAGGACGGACCAGGCGGTGAGCCGCGCCAGGACCCGCCGGCGGGCCAGCAGGAAGCGCAGGCCCCGGGCGGGGAGGGCGTCGGGGGACCGGGCCGTCACGGAGCCGTCCCGTCCCCGGCGGCCGCTGCGGGCCGTATCCGTCCGCTCATGCCGTCATGTCCCTCTCCGTTCCCGCCCCGGGTGTCCGAAACCGGTGGCACGTCGCTGTCGCCCGTGTCCGCGGGCCCGGCCCCCTCCCCGAACACCGCGCGGTACTCCGCGAGCCGCCACAGCTCCTCGTGCCGCCCCACCGCCCGCACCCGCCCCCCGTCCAGCCACGCCACGGCATCGGCGCACGCGGCCGTGGCGCCGCGGTGGGCGACCAGCAGCCGGGTGGTGCCCGGGCCGTCGCCGAACAGCGCGTCGGTGATGTGCCGTTCGGTGACCGTGTCGAGGCTGGAGAGGGCGTCGTCGAGGATCAGCAGGCGGCCGCCGTGCGCGAACGCCCGGGCGAGACCGAGCCGTTGGGCCTCGCCGCCGGAGCGCGGGGCGTCGGCGACGGCCGTGTCGTAGCCGTCCGGGAGGCGGCGGACGAAGTCGTCCGCGAGGGCCGTGCGGGCCGCCTCGCGGATCCGGCCGGGGGAGGGGGACGGCAGACCTAGGCCGAGCGCCTGCCCGATCGTGCCGCCGAGGAGGGCGGGACGGGCGAAGGCGTAGCCGACGGCGCCGCGCAGGTCGTCGTGCGGCAGCTCGCGCAGCGGAACACCGTCGAGGAGTACGTCCCCCGCGTCCGGGTCGGCCAGCCGTCCGGCCAGCGCGGCCAGCAGCGACTTGCCCGACCCGGACCGGCCGACCACGGCCAGGGTCGTGCCGCCCGGGACGTCGAGGTCCACCCCGTCGAGCACGGTGCGTCCGCCGCGCCGGGCCGTCACCCCGCGCAGTTCCAGCCGCCCGGGGCCGTCGGGCAGCCGGCGGGCGCCGAACGCGGTGGTGGGCTCGGCCTCGACCTCGCCGAGGCGCCGGGCCGCGGCCCGGGCCCGGGCCAGGCCCGCGAGCCGGCCGACCAGCACGCCGACGCCCGTGGCGAGCACCGCGTACCGGGAGGACGCGAGCACCTCGCCCACCGAGAACCGGCCCCGGGTGAGCAGCACACCGGCCACGGCGACGACGGCGAGTTGCAGCAGCGGCGCCACGGCGACCGCCCGGGCCGCGGCCCGCCCCTGCACCCGCCACATGCGGTGCCCGGCCCGGGACAGATCGGGCAGCGGCCGCAGCACCCGGGCCGTCTCCCGGTCCTCCGTGCCGGCCGCGCGCACGGTGCGGACGCCCTCGACGGCCTCCGCCAGCGCGGCAGCGATCCGGCCCTGGGCCCGCTGGTAGCGCGAGGCGCTCTCGGAGGTGTCCCTTGAGACGGCGCGCAGGAGAAGGGCCAGCACGGGCGCCCCGGCGAGGAACACGGCCGCGAGCCACCAGTCGATCAGACCCAGGGCGACCACCCCGCCGACGGGACCGGCGAGCGCGGCGACCAGCGCCGCACGGGCCGCAGGAGTGGTCCCCGCCTCGGCGGCGTTGCCGACCAGCCGCGCGACGAGGTCACCGGAGCCGAAGCGGTCGGCGGCGCGCGGGCCGGCGCCGAGCACATGCCCGGTCAGCCGGCGGCGCAGCCATGCGGTGGTGCGGGCGTCGACGGTGCCGGTGAGGACGGTCTGGACGGCGTCGAGCAGACCGAGCAGCAGGACGAGGCCGGCGCAGCACAGCACCCAGCGGGTCGCCGGAGCGTGCGCCAGCAGCAGATCGAGGGCCCGGCCCAGCGCGGCCGGGAGCAGCAGTCCGGCACCCGTCGCCGCGATGCTCACCAGGCACAGCGCCGCACAGCGGGAGCCGCTGTACCGGGTGGCCGTGCGCAGCAGCGTGCGAGCGTGTCCGGCCGCCGGGTCGTCGTCGGCACGGGAGGTCATACGGGCCTTTCCGGGACGGGAAGGACCCCGGGCGGCCCCTCCTCGAAGGGAGGGAGCCGCCCGGAGCGAGCAGACCGTCGGTCAGAGACAGAGCAGAACGCTCGCGGCGCTGATGCAGGAGAGCAGGCTCACCGTGCTGTTGCCGCCGCCGTCCGTGCGCTCTTCGGTCTCGATGGTCTGCAGGTCGAGAAGTGCCATGGTGTGTCCTTCCATTGGGTGTCCGTCCGTGGTCATCCGTGGGGACGGGGTTGGGTCACGACTCCGCGGGATCGCGGAACCGCGTCAGTGGGGCCGCCTTCCGGGCGGCGGGAGGAAAGGCAGGTGGGCGTCGGTCGCCGGGTCGAGGGCCGCGCCGAGCGCCAGCAGGCACCCTGCCGTTCCGGTGGCGAGGTCCATGGAGAGCCGCATCATCTGGTGGCCGGGGAAGGCCAGTTGGCCCTGGTACGCCATCGCGAACCAGCCGAGCCCGGCGATCTGCGCCGCCAGCCGGTCATCGGTCGCGCCCGGTGCGGTCGTGCGGCTGAGGTGCAGGATCATTCCGGCGCGGCCCTGGAACAGCCCGGGCTGCGCGTAGAAGCGTGAGGTGGCCGCGGTGAGCACACCGGAGCGGGCCGGCGCGAACTCCCCGGCGAGACCGGGGGAGTGGGCGACGAGGTCGTCGAGGACCATGCCGAGGCCCGCGCTGCCGTCGCCGAGGTAGGGCAGGGTCCGCCAGCCCTCGTCGACCTCCAGCGACCCGTTCTCGCGGGTCACGCAGGACGCCAGGTCCCGGCGCAGGGCCACGGCCGCAGCCTCCAGCCAGGCCTCCTCGCCGGTCCACTCGTACTGCCGCAGCATGAGCAGGGCCGGGCCGCTCGCACCGCGCAGCAGTCCGGCGCGCGGCCGGGACGAGGCCGGGACCGGCTCGGTGAGCCGCTGGACGAGGATCCGCGCCGCCTCGTGGGCCCGCTCACCCAGTGCCGCCTCGCCGGTCGTACGGGCCAGGTGCCCGAGGACGAGTCCCAGCCCGGCCAGTCCGCCGTGCAGGTCGGAGGAGAGGTTCTGCCACCGCTCGGCGAGGATGCCCTCGACCAGGTCCAGCGCCCGCTGCCGGTGCCCGAGCCGGTCCAGGACCAGGGCGACGCCCGCGAGCCCGTCGTACAGGCCGAGCGGGGTACCGGCCGGGGCCGGTGCCGTCCGGTCCAGCAGCCAGCGCTCGCCCTCCTCGTACCGCTCGGCGCCGGCCGCGTCCAGCGCGAACAGCACCCCCGCGGCGCCGTGCGCGAGCCCGAGCCCGCCGCCGTCCGAGAATTGCGCGATGTCGCCGGGGAAGAGCCGGTCGGCGCGCTCCGGGGTGGCCGAGGCGAGGATGGCCTTGACCATCGAGTCGCGGCTGTACGGCCAGTCGCCCGGGTCCACCGGCGAGGAGGGAGCGGCCACCGTACGGCCGGACACATCCCGGGTGATCTCCGTGACCGCCTCGTCGAGGAACTCCCGCGGCACGTCCGGGAACTGCTCCGCGATCACCTCCGCCAGGTGCGCCGCCTTGCCCCGGTCGACCACGAACAGCGTGGTCACGGGCAGGAACAGGGCCAGGCGCAGACAGGCCAGCGCATAGCGGTCGACGTCGGCGCCCCGGCGGTCCGGCGGCGCGAAGAACCCGGGGTGGGCGACGACCTGGCGGCCGTTCTCCTCGGTGGGGGCCGCGGCCTCGAAGTCGAGGAGGAACACCGTCTCCTCGTCCGGGGCGACCATGATGTTGAAGACGTGCAGGTCGTTGAAGACGATGCCGCAGCCGTGCACCGCCGCTACGGCCTCCTCCACCCTGCGGTGGATGCGCAGCGCCCAGGCCGTGTAGGAGGCGACGGCCTCCGCGTCGGGGTCCTGGGTGAGCAGCGGATGCCGCTCGGCGAAGAAGGAGTTGAGCGGACGGCCTTCGAGGAAGTCCATCACCAGGAAGCGGTGCCCGCCGAGTTCGAACCAGTCGCGCACCTCCGGGACCACGCCCGTGCCCGCGACCTGTTCCAGCGCCCGTTTCTCGCGCTCCAGCCGGGCGATCGCGTCGGCGCCGTCCGAGGCGAGCCCCGCGTGCGGCCGGCCCTCCTTCAGGACGACCTTGCGTCCGTCCCGGGTGTCGGTGCCCGCGTACACCCCGCCGCCGTTGGAGAAGTGCAGCGCCTTCTCGATGCGGTACGGCAGCTCGCCGGTCGTCGTGTTGTTCCGCGCGTCCAGATGCGGCTGGAGGAACGCCGGGAGCGTCACCCACTCGGGCACCTGGAAGGACGGCGACCGCCGGTCCGGCACCAGCCGTCCCTCGCCGTCCCGCACCGCCGGCACCAGCGAGCCCCGCTCGTCCACGACGAACGCCCGTGCGAAGGCGCCGTAGCGTACGTACAGCGGGCCCTCGCCCCAGCGCAGGTCGGTGAGGATGTACGGCCCCTCGAACCCCTCCAGCAGCGCGCCCAGCTCGCGCAGCACCTGGTGCAGCTGCTCCTCGTCGGCCGGGTAGACGGTGACGAACTTGCCGCTGCCGTCGCGTGGCGCGTACTTGGTGTTGCGCAGGTGGAGCAGGTGCGGGCCCGGCACGAACTTGAAGGGGACGCGCCGCTCGACGCAGTAGTCCCACACGATCGCGGCGATCTTCTCCGCGTTCGCCCGGGTCGCCGAGGCGTGGATCTTCCACCCCTGGGCCGGGCCCTGAAGCGGTTCGCCGTCCGGGCCGAGCGGCGTCATCGTCTGCCAGTCGCCGATCCGGGCCGACTCCCAGCCCTCGGGCAGCGGCCGGCGGGCCGTCTCGTAGAGGTGGGCGGCCGTGCCCTGCCCGCCCTGCGCCAGCCGGTCCGGCGTCTCGTAGAAATGCCGGTCGGCCAGCGCGTACACCTCGTACCGCTTGTCCATGCGTCCCCCTCCGTGACGAGCACCGAGCTTTCCAGCCACGAGACGGGCACGCACAGTCACGCCTGTCACGAGAACACCATGCGGAACGCATGCGTTAAGACATGTTCGGATTCTTTCGAGCGTGCTCGCCGCCGCACCTCCACGGAACGCCCACAGGGGCTGCGCAGGTGTCTCATAAGCGCTGTAATGGCCAACGTGGTCAGTCAGGGCGCCCAAGAGCGCGGAACGCGAACAACGCGTGCCGAAGGTGCCCTCAAGGCGATCGCGGCCGATCAGGAGTCACCCGAACGGCTGCGCCGCGTCCTCGAACAGGCACTCGTCTTCGCCGGTGCGGCCTTCGCCGCCGTCTACGCGCCCGCCCAGGACGGCGAGCTGCTGTGCCTGATGGAGTCGGCCGGGGTCCCGAGGACGCTGTACGGGCTGCGCGACAGCTACCCGCGGGCCGGGTGGTCCCCGGTCGCCGTGGCCCACCGCGGCGGACGGCCGGTGTCGCTGGGCCCGGCGGAGCTGGCCGCGGACGCCCAGGCGCGGCGCGTTCCGTCCGGGGACTTCTTCCTGACGGCCCTGCCCGTGCAGGGGGACGGCGGCTGCCTGCTGGCCGTGAGCGAACGCCCCGGCGGCTTCACCGCCGACGACCTCAGGTGCCTGGAACTCGTCTCCGAAGCGGTCGCCTTCACCGCCCCGGCCGCGCCCGCCGAGGCCGGCGATCTGCCCGCGAGCGCCTTCAGCCTCGCCATGGACACCGGCCGGGTCCGGGTCGGAGACGACCTCCTGGACCTGTTCGGCCTCGACCCCGTGGAGTTCGACGGCCGGGTCGAGACGCTGCTCAGCCTGACCGTCCCCGAGGACCTGCCGTCCCTGATGTCCGTCGTGGAGGCGGACCACATGTCCATCGGCGACCGCGAGCTGGAGTTCCGGGTGCTCCAGCCCACCGGCCCGCCGAAGTGGCTCCGGCTGCGCGGACGCCTCCTGCCCGGCGGAGAGGGCCGCCCGGCGCGGCTCGTGGGCACGGTCGTCGACGTCTCCACGCTGCGCTCCGACGTCACCGACGTGGCCCGCGTCCAGCGCCTGGCCGCCGCGCTGGCCACCGCCGTCACCGTCCGCGACGTCGGCAAGGCCGTGGTCGCGGCGCTGCGCAGGCCCCTGCGGGCCGACCGGATCGCACTCGCCGAGCTGGAGAGCGAGCGGCTCGTCGTCACCGTCCTCGACCCGCCCGAACCCGAGGCATGGCCCGAGCTGTGGCGGTCGGAGTGGCGCACCGAGTGGCCCGACGCCCCCGTGCGCGCCATGCCCACCCTCGCCGCCGCGCTGCGCGAGGGCCGGGCCCGCATCTGGCCCGCCGGAAGCCCCCTGGAACGCGCCCTGGCCGAGGTCGGCCCCGGCGGCCTCGCCGTCCTGCCGCTGCCCGCCGGGAACCGCATGGCCGGAGCCTGCCTGATCGGCTGGGACACCCCGCACGACTTCGGCACCGACGAACGCGCGCTGCTCACCGCCTGCGCCGGTCTCGCCGGGCAGGCCCTGGTGCGGGCCCGGGCCTTCGACGCCGAGCACGAACTCGTCGGCATGCTCCAGCGCCAGCTGCTGCCGCGCAGCCTGCCCCGGCTCCCGGGCGCGGTGGCCGTCGCCCGCTACCTGCCGAGCACTGCCGGACTCGAACTCGGCGGCGACTGGTACGACGTGATCCCGCTGCCCGACAACCACGTCGCCCTCGTCATCGGCGACGTCCAGGGCCACAGCGCCGGTGCCGCCACCCTCATGGGCCAGATGCGCACCGCCCTGCGCGCCTACGCCGTCGAGGGGCACCCGCCGGACGTGGTGGTCGCGCACGCCAACCGGCTCCTCATGGACATGGAAAGCGACCTGTTCGCGACGTGTTGCTATGTCGACGTCGATCTGGAGGAGGGCGCCGCCTGGTGCGTGCGCGCCGGGCACCTGCCGCCGGTGCTGCGCTACCCGGACGGCCGGACCGACATCGCGGAGGCGGAGGGCGGCCCGCCCCTCGGGGTGGTCGCCAGGGCCGACTTCCCCATGAGCCCGTTGCGGCTTCCGCCCGGCACCGTCATCGCCCTGGCCACGGACGGGCTCGTCGAGACACCCGACTCCGACATCGACGAAGGCATGGCGTACCTGGCCGGGCGGCTCGCCGAAGCCGCCCCCACCGACATGGGGCTCGTCGCCGACGCCCTGCTGGGCAACGCCCCGCGCAGCGACGACGTCGCCCTGCTCCTCCTGCGCTACGACGGCATGGACCTGCGCCCGCTCCGGGAGAGCTGGACGGTCTGGCGGGTTCCGCAGGCCGTCGGGCACGCCCGCCGCTTCGCCCGGCGCACCCTGCGCTCCTGGGGCGTCACCGCCGAGTACGACGCCGTCCTCCTCGTCGTCTCCGAACTCGTCACCAACGCCCTCGTCCACACCGACGGCAAGGTCCGCATGGACCTGACCCTCGTGAACGACCGGCTGCGCGTCGCCATCGCCGACGCCTCCCCCCGCTCGCCGGTCAGACCGACCAGCATCGGCTGGGAGGCCACCGGCGGCCGGGGCATCCTCCTCGTCGAGGCCCTCTCCGCGACCTGGGGGACCCTGCCGGTCAGCGGCGGCAAGCAGGTGTGGGCGGAGCTGGTGCTGGGCCGCTGAGCGACCTCGTCGGTCCGGGCCGGGGAGCCCTGCCACCGGTCTGAGCCGGGGAGCCCGGCTGCCGGTCTGAGCCGGGGAGGCCGGCTGCTGGTCCGGGCCGGGGAGGCCGGCTGCTGGTCTGAGCCGGGTAGCCCGGCTGCCGGTCTGAGCTGGAGAGGCCGGCTGCCGGTCTGAGCCGGGTAGCCCGGCTGCCGGTCCGGGCCGGGGAGCCCCGCCACCGGTCCGGGCCGGGGAGCCCCGCCACTCGTCCGGGCCGGCCGCGCCCCCCGCTCAGCCCAGCCGCTTCAGCAGTTCCTCCGCCAGCGGGGCCGACGACGCGGGGTTCTGGCCCGTGACCAGGTTGCGGTCGGTGACCACGTGCGGGGCCCACGGCTCGCCGGCCCGCACGGTCACCCCGGCCTCGGTGAGACGGTCCTGGAGCAGCCACTTCGCGCGGTCGGCGAGACCGCCTTGGACCTCCTCGGCGTTGGTGAACGCCGCGACCTCGTAACCGGCGAAGACGTTCTCGCCGTCGGCCCCCACGGCGGCCAGCAGCGCGGCCGGCCCGTGGCACACGACACCGAGCGGCCTGCCCGACTCCAGGGCCCGGGCGAGCAGCCGGCCGGAGTCGGCGTTCACGGCGAGGTCCTCCATCGGGCCGTGGCCGCCGGGGTAGAAGACGGCCGCGTAGTCGTCCAGCCGGACGTCCTCCAGCCGGACCGGACGCCGCAGCTCGGCGAAGGAGTCCAGCGCCTTCGCGATCCGGTCGGCGTTCTCCTGGCCGCCGTTCACCTCGGGGGCGAGGGAGGCCCGGTCGACGGTGGGCTCGACACCGCCGGGCGTGGCCACGACGACCTCGTGGCCGGCGGCCCGGAACGCCTCGTACGGGGCGACGGCCTCCTCGGCCCAGAAGCCGGTGGGGTGCTCGGTGCCGTCGGCCAGGGTCCAGGTGTCGGCGCCGGTGACGACGAAGAGGATCTTCGACATGGTGCATCTCCGTGGGACGGGCCGCGGGTGGGACAACGCGGCGATGACTCGTTACGAGAACGACCGTAGGCGCCCATACCCCCGGTTTTCCAATGGCACGGCCAATGCCGGACATAGGTTTTCCAATGGCGGGGCGCAGTAGGGTCGGTTCGTGTGAGGCCCCACGACCCCCTCGGCGCCACCGGCGCGCCCGCGCAGCCCGACCTGAACCTGCTGCGCACCTTCCTGGCCGTCTACCGGTCCGGCTCCTTCACGGCCGCCGCGCAGTTGCTGGGCCTGTCCCAGCCGACCGTCACGACACAGATCCGCTCACTGGAGCGGCAGACCGGCCGGGAGCTGTTCGAACGGCTGCCGCGCGGCGCCGCCCCGACCGCCATCGCCGACGAACTCGCTGCCCGTGTCGCGGGGCCCCTGGACGCGCTCGCGGAGGCCACCGGTCACGGCCCCCGGGAGTCGCGCGCCGAGCCGGTCCATCTGGCGGGGCCCGCTGAGCTGCTGTCCACCCGGGCGCTGCCCGCCCTCGTCCCGCTCGTCACCGAAGGCGTACGGCTGCGCGTCACGACGGGACTGACCGAGCCCCTGCTCGACGAGCTGCGCGCCGGCCGCCACGACCTGGTGATCGCCACCACCCGGCCCCGCGGCCGCACCCTGTCCGCGGTGCCGCTGGCCGACGAGGAATTCGTCCTGGTCGCCGCGCCCGCCTGGGCCGGCCGGGTCGCGCGGCGCCCGGCCGCCGACGTGCCCGCCGCGTTGCACGACATTCCGCTGATCGCCTACGCCGAGGACCTGCCCATCATGCGCCGCTACTGGCGGCACGTCTTCGGCCGGCGCCTGAACTGCCGCGCCGCCGTCTCGGTGCCGGATCTGAGGGCCGTCCTGGCGCTGGTCACGGCCGGTGCCGGCTTCAGCGTGCTGCCGCGCTACCTGTGCGCCGGGGCCCTGGCGTCCGGCGCCCTGGTCCTCCTCGACACCCCCGAGGACGCGCCGATCAACACCGGCTTCCTCGTCCAGCGGCCGGGCACCTCGGACAACCCGCACGTGACCCTCGTCCGCGACCGTCTGCTGGAGGCCGGCCGTACCTGGTGACTCCCCGCGACGACCGGGTACCCGGCACGCAGCAGGACGGAGCAACCGCCACGAGCCGAAGGAAGAGGAACGTCATGGCTCAGCATGTCCGCGACATCATGACCGGCGACCCGGTCACCGTCGAGCCGCAGACCTCCGTGGCCGAGGTGGCGCGCATCATGCGCGACGAGGATCTCGGAGTCGTCCTGGTGACGGACGGCGACCAGCTGCGCGGGCTGGTCACCGACCGGGACATCGTGGTCCGGTCGGTCAGCAAGGGCGGCGACCCGGAGCGGATCACCGTGGCCGGCGCGTGCAGCGACGAGCTGGTCACCGTCAGCCCCGACGACGACCTGGTCCACGCGGTGGAGCTGATGCGCGAGCATTCCGTACGCCGCATCCCCGTCGTCGACCACGGGCACCCCGTGGGCATGGTCTCCCTGGGCGACCTGGCCATGGAACGCGCCCCGGAGTCGGCACTCGGCGACATCAGCGCCGCGCGCCCCAACGCCTGACCGGCGGCGACCCGCTGGACGGCCCCGCGCACCTCACCGTGCGCGGGGCCGTCGTCCGTCCAGGAACACCGGGTGGCGGCGGGGGAGTTCGACGGCGCGGCACAGGCGTCCCGGTCCGGGTTTGTTCGGTTTTTCGCTGGGGACTCGAACATCAGTGGAAGCAGAAGGAAGATGATGAGTCGTGGAGTCCATGGACACCAGTGAGAAGCCCGTCGTCCGTCAGCACGAGACCGGCTGGTCGAAGGCGCGCCGCCTGCGCGGAAAGGCCGCGCTGCGGACCTGCCTCCCCGCCGTCGAGGACCGGGGCACCCCGGGAGGGGTGCGCTCCGGGGCGGAGTGGAACATCGTCCGGGGTGAGGACTGATCGCTCTCCGCCGGACCGCGCGGCTACGCCCCGGGTAACTCCGCGCGTCGACAACTAAAAGAAGTGATGTTCACATCCGCCGGATCACGACTAAGGTGAACCGAATGAAGGCTCTCGTGCTGTCCGGCGGCGCAGGAACAAGACTGAGGCCGATCACACACACGTCGGCCAAACAACTGGTGCCCGTGGCCAACAAGGCCGTGCTGTTCTACGGGTTGGAGTCGATCGCCGAGGCCGGCATCACCGACGTGGGCATGATCGTCGGGGAGACGGCCGAGGAGATCGAGGAAGCGGTGGGTGACGGGTCGAAGTTCGGCCTCAAGGTCACCTACATCCCCCAGGAGCGGCCCCTCGGGCTGGCCCACGCGGTATTGATCGCCCGGGACTACCTCGGTGACGACGACTTCGTGATGTACCTCGGCGACAACTTCATCGTCGGCGGCATCACCGGCCTCGTCGAGGAGTTCCGCGGCAACCGGCCCGACGCCCAGATCCTGCTCACGCGCGTGGCCGACCCGCGCGCCTTCGGCGTCGCCGAACTCGACCCGTCCGGCCAGGTGATCGGCCTGGAGGAGAAGCCCGACCAGCCCAAGAGCGATCTCGCGCTGGTCGGCGTCTACATGTTCACCCCCCTCATCCACGAGGCGGTCCGCGCCATCGAACCCTCCTGGCGCGGCGAACTGGAGATCACCCACGCCATCCAGCACCTGATCGACACCCGCGCCGACGTGCGCTCCACGGTCATCAAGGGCTACTGGAAGGACACCGGCAACGTCGGCGACATGCTCGAGGTGAACCGCACGGTCCTCGAAGCGATGGAGCGCCGCATCGACGGCGAGGTGGACGACGCGTCGGAGACCATCGGGCGCGTCGTGCTCGAAGAGGGCGCGCGGATCGTCAACTCCCGTGTCGTGGGGCCCGTCGTCATCGGCTCCGGCACCGTCGTCAGCAACTCCTACATCGGCCCCTTCACCTCCGTCGCCGAGAACTGCCGGATCACCGACAGCGAGCTGGAGTTCTCCATCGTGCTGCGGGACTCCTCGATCCAGGGCGTCGGCCGCATCGAGGCCTCGCTGATCGGCCGGCACGTCGAGGTGACCCCCGCTCCCAGCGTCCCCAGCGCCCACCGTCTCGTCCTCGGAGATCACAGCAAGGTGCAGATCACTTCATGAACCTCCTCGTCACCGGCGCCGCCGGGTTCATCGGCTCCCGCTACGTCCGGGCCCTGCTCGCCTCGGACGCGCCCGACGCGCCGCGCATCACCGTGCTGGACAAGCTCACCTACGCCGGTACCCTCGACAACCTCGAACTGACCCACCCGCGGCTGGAGTTCGTGCAGGGCGACATCTGCGACGCCGAACTGGTCGACAAGCTGATGGCCGACGCGGACCAGGTCGTGCACTTCGCCGCCGAGTCCCACGTCGACCGCTCGATCAGCGGCGCCGCCGACTTCGTCCGCACCAACGTCCTCGGCACCCAGACCCTGCTGGACGCCGCCCTGCGCCACGGCACGGGCCCCTTCGTGCACGTCTCCACCGACGAGGTCTACGGCTCCATCGAGACCGGCTCCTGGCCCGAGGATCACCCGCTCCAGCCCAACTCGCCGTACTCCGCCTCCAAGGCGTCCTCCGACCTGCTCGCGCTGGCCTACCACCGCACCCACGGCCTGGACGTGCGTGTCACGCGCTGCTCCAACAACTACGGCCCGCACCAGTTCCCCGAGAAGGTCATCCCGCTGTTCGTCACCAACCTCCTCGACGGCCACACGGTGCCGCTGTACGGCGAGGGCCGCAACATCCGCGACTGGCTGCACGTCGACGACCACTGCCAGGGCGTCGACCTCGCCCGCACGAAGGGTCGGCCCGGCGAGGTCTACAACATCGGCGGCGGCACCGAACTCACCAACAAGGAACTCACCGGCCTGCTCCTGGACGCCTGCGGGGCTGACTGGGACCGGGTGGAGTACGTCGAGGACCGCAAGGGCCACGACCTGCGCTACTCCGTCGACTGCTCCAAGGCCCGCGAAGAACTCGGCTACCGTCCCCGTCACGACTTCACCACCGGCCTCGCCGAGACCGTCGCCTGGTACCGCGACAACCGTGCGTGGTGGGAGCCCCTCAAGCGGCGCGTCGCCCAGGAGCGGGCATGAAATGGCTGATCACCGGCGCGAGCGGAATGCTCGGCCGTGACGTCGTCGGGGAACTGACCAGCCGCGGCGAGACCGTCGTGGGCCTCGACCGCGCCGCCCTGGACATCACACGCCCCGAAGCCGTCGACGCCGCCGTGCGGGAGCACCGCCCCGACCTCGTCGTGAACTGCGCCGCCTACACGGCCGTCGACGACGCCGAGACCGACGAGGCCCGCGCCCTGGAGATCAACGGCGCCGGTCCACGCCTGCTGGCCCGGGCCTGCGCCGCGCACGACGCCCGCATGATCCATGTCTCCACGGACTACGTCTTCTCCGGCGAGGCCCGCACCACCCCCTACCCGGAGGATCACCCGACCGGCCCGCGCACCGCCTACGGCCGCACCAAACTGGCCGGGGAACGGGCCGTGCTGGAGGAGCTTCCGGGGGCGAGCGCGGTGCTGCGCACGGCGTGGCTCTACGGCGTCCACGGCTCCAGCTTCGTCCGGACCATGATCGGCCTGGAAGCCCGCCGGGACACCCTCGACGTCGTCGACGACCAGCGCGGTCAGCCCACCTGGAGCGCGGACGTCGCCGAGCGGATCGCCGACCTCGGCCCCCGGCTCGGCCCCGACGCGCACGGCGTCTTCCACGCGACCGACTCCGGCGAGGCCACCTGGTACGACCTCGCCCGCGAGGTGTTCTCCCTCATCGGCGCCGACCCGGACCGGGTGCGCCCCACCAGCAGCGCGGCCTTCCCCCGGCCCGCGCCCCGCCCGGCGTACAGCGCCCTCGCCCACGGACGGTGGCAGGAGATCGGCCTGCCGCTGCCGCGCGACTGGCGCTCCGCCCTGCATGAAGCACTGCCCCGCATCCGCAAGGAAGGTCTTCCTCGTGAAACGCCATGAGTTCCTCCGGGAACTGCACAAGGTCAGCGCCAATCGCAACTACCTGGAGATCGGCGTCAACGACGGGCGCAGCCTGACGCTGTCCCGCGTCCCCAGCATCGCGATCGACCCGGCCTTCAAGGTGGTCTCGGAGCTGAGGTGCGACGTCCACCTGGTGAAGGCCACCAGCGACGACTTCTTCGCGCGCGACAACCCGCTCCAGCACCTCAAGGGCGGCCGCCACCCGCTGCGCAACCTGCGCCGCGGCCGCAGCCCGATCGGCTACTGGCGCCGCACGACGCTGGACCTGTCGTTCATCGACGGCATGCACCTGTTCGAGTTCGCGCTGCGCGACTTCATGAACGTCGAGAAGTACTCGGACTGGGGCAGTGTGATCGTCCTCGACGACATGCTGCCGCGCAGCATCGACGAAGCGGCCCGCGACCGGCACACCAACGCCTGGACCGGCGACGTCTACAAGATCACCGAGGTGCTGGCGCGCTACCGCCCGGACCTGGTCACGGTGCAGGTGGACACCGCCCCCACCGGCCAGCTGGTCGTCTTCGGCGCCGACCCGGACAACCGGGTCCTGCACGACAAGTACGACGAGATCATGGCCGAGTACAAGATCCCCGACCCGCAGAAGGTCCCCGAGGCGATCCTGGAGCGGGCGGGCGCGGTCCGGCCCGAGACCCTCCTGGGAGCGGGCTTCTGGCGCCCCCTCACCCAGGCCCGTAACCGGGGGCTGCCCCGCTCCATCGGCTGGGAGCCCCTGCGCAAGGCCCTGCAGCAGGTCGGCGTCAGCCGTTGACCGACGGCGCCGGCCACCGCCCGGGGGTGGCCGGCGCCGACGGCCTTCCCGGCCTGGCACGACACAGGCCCGGACGCTGCACGCGTCCGGGCCTGCGGTGTGTCCCAGGGGCGGCCGAGGGCTACGTCCCCTGCCCGCCCCGCAGTTCCGCGTAGTGGGCCAGGCAGGCCTCGTACGACGGCAGCAGCCCCTGGCGTTCCGCCTCCGCCAGGGTCGGGGCCTGCTCGTCCTTGGGGGACAGGAGCGGGGTGATGCCCTCGGGCCACTCGATGCCCAGGGCAGGGTCGAGGGGGTGGATGCCGTGTTCGCGGCCCGGGGCGTAGCCCTCCGAGCACAGGTAGACCACCGTCGCGTCGTCCGTGAGGGCCATGAAGGCGTGACCGAGGCCCTCCGCGAGGAACACCGCGTGCCGCGTGTCGTCGTCGAGCCGTACGGCCTCCCACTTCCCGTAGGTGGGGGAGCCGACACGGATGTCGATCACCACGTCCAGGACGGCGCCGCGTACACAGGTGACGTACTTGGCCTGGCTGGGCGGCACATCGGCGAAGTGCACGCCCCGCAGCACGCCCCGCCGTGAGACCGAGCAGTTGGCCTGGGCCAGCGACAGGTCGTACCCCGTCGCCTCGCGGAACTCCGCACCCCGGTACCACTCGTGGAAGCTGCCCCGGTCGTCCGGGAAGATCTTGGGCTCCAGAACCCAGGCGCCCTCTATACCCAGGGGTCGCATACCGTCACCGCCCTCCGGTCCTGATACGGGAATTCACCTTCCGGCGCGCGGCACCGAGCACGCGTCGCGCGCGCCGGGCCAGCCGCAGCGCGACACCGGGCCCCGGCACCGGCGTCACCAGCACGCTGCCATCCCCGGCCCGCAGCGCGAACGGCAGACCGGTGAAGCGCGCCTGGCCGGAGCGCGGGTTCAGGCACACGGCCACCCGCCAGACGTCGCCCGACAGGTCCTCGGCGGGCAGGTCCGCCGCCAGCACCGAGCCCGGCCGGTCCGCCTCGGGCGACAGCGTGCCCGGCACCTCCAGGATCCGGCGGGAGGAGACGAACCTCAGCCGCACCTCGGTGTCGCCCGTGACGTGCACCGGGAGCAGGACCCGGAACCGCTCGTCGGAGACGGTGACGTCCCCCAGCTGCACGCGGCCCAGCCCGAGCCGCTTGCCGCGCGGGCGGAGCTCCAGGGAGAAATTGCCGTGCGGTTCGGTCCAGTACGGCAGCACCGGGCGGTCGCCGACGACGCCCACCTCCGGCGTGGGCCGGTGCTCGCGCGGCGCCGGGCCCAGCCGGCACTCCTTGGTCCAGCCGCCCGTCTTCACCCGGACCAGTGCGTCCCAGGCCCCGTCACGCGGCAGGGCGGCCGGGTCGACCGTCGCGGTCGCCCGCAGCACCAGCCGGACCTCCGCGCCGTCCCCGGCGGGCACGGTCTCGCGCGTGAACTCCACCGGCTGGAAGTACTGCGCGGCGCTGGAGCGCTCCCGCAGCAGCAGATCGGCCGCGGCCTGCCCGAACCGGGCAGCGGTCTCCGAGGCCACCCACCGCACGGCCTCGGTCACGTCCTTCGGCACGTCGGTCAGCGGCGCGGCCGCGGCGCCGGCCGGGTACAGCATCGGCTCGCCGCCGGACAGGTACTCGGCCGTGAAGTCGATGTGGAGCAAGCCGTCGCGCCATGCGATGCCCCCGGGGGCCGCCACGGGGGCGACGCCGGCCTCCCACTCCGCGAAGGCCACCACGTCGTCGTACCGGTCGGCCGCCGTCAGCGCGGCGACGACCTGCTGCGTCGGCTGCAGACCGGCCGCGACACCGGGCCCGAAGCGCTCGACGACGACCTCGTGGATCTCCCCGAACAGCTCCCTGCGGTAGTCGTCCGGCAGGTTCAGCAGGCGCCGGGACCGCAGCCGCTCCACCATCTCCACCCGCAGCCAGCGCCGGAACAGCCGGTCGCGCACCGGACCGGGTTCCGTGTACCGCTCGACGACGTCGAGGGCCTCGCGCAGGTTCCTGAAGTAGCCGACGGGGTCGAAGCGTTCGAAACCGGCGTTGGAGCCGTCGTCCCGCCGGAGGTGGTAGTAGCAGACGTAGTCGCTGAGCACGGAGACGTTCTCCGCGCGCAGATACGCCTCCGCGATGAAGACGTGGTCCTCCAGGCGCCGCCTGCCCTCGGGGAAGCGCAGGCCGATGCGGTCCAGGAAGGCGCGGCGGAACATCTTGTGCGGGGTGAGGCTGTCGATGAGCGGGGCGTTCTCGACGGTGGCGCGCGGATGGTTGCGGCGGAACAGCTCCACCGGCACCCCGCGGCCCTTCCCGGCCATCTTGCCCACGACCACGTCGGCGCCGTTGGCCACGCCGTAGTCGTACATCCGCTCCAGGGCCTCGTCGCCCAGGTAGTCGTCGTTGTCGACGAACATCACGAACTCGCCCCGGGAGGCTTCGATGCCGACGTTGCGGGGCTTGCCCGACCAGCCGGAGTTCTCCTGGTGGATGACCTTCATCCGGGGGTCCTCGGCGGCGAGCGCGTCGAGGCGGGCCGGCGTCTCGTCGGTCGAGCCGTCGTCGACGAAGATCACCTCGAACTCGTCGGGAGGCAGCGACTGCCGCTGCAGCGAGGAGATGCAGTCCTCGATGTAGATCCCCGGGTTGTACACGGGGATGATGACGCTGACCTTGACCGGCATCGGGTTTCCGGGCCCCTTCGGGTCGCTCGCCGTAGACGTCCTGTTGTACTGCGTGTTGCCCGATGCTAACCCGCTCGGCGAGGCCGCCTCACCTTTCGAGACCTCGCCGTGATCATCTCCGCCCGCGGGGCAACTGAGCTGCGGTGTCTGTCTGTTCGCGGTCAAAGTGCGCTTCAGCCGGCGACATCCACACCGTAGCCCCGGGCCAGGGCGCCCAGACCTTGGTCGTACCCCTGTCCCACGGTGCGCAGGCGCCACAGCGGGCCGCGGCGGTAGAGCTCGGCGAGCAGCAGGGTGCGCTCGGTGGTCGCGGCGTCCAGAGTGGCCTGCACCAGGGGCGCGGCGCTGGGGCCCGGCCCGGAGCTGATGTGGATCGCGCCGACGTCCCCGAAGGTGGGCGAGCCGTCGATGGCGGCGGCGACCACGACCTTGCGGGCCGAGGGCGGCAGTGCGGCGAGATCGACGCCGATGGTCTGCTCGGTCGGCCCGTCGCTGTGCAGCCGCACCGTCCCGCCCGGATTCTCCGGCGCGCCGTAGAAGACGAAGTCCTCGTCGAAGCAGACCTGTTCGTCCTCGTCGACGACGAAGGCGACCACGTCGATCTCGCACGACGTCTGCTGCGCCCAGGCAGCGGTGACGGTCCAGGGGACCGCGGCGGCGGATCCGCTCGGCTGCGGCAGGTCGATGACACCGCCGCGCGGAAGGACCCGCGGTGCCGCCTGCCCGCCGCCCTGCCGGGCGAGCGGGGTGATGACCGGGGCGTCCAGCCACGCTGCCTCATGTGTGGGGAAGGCCAGGGCGGTGATCCGCTTCATCCGGCGGTCCCGGTCGCCGCCCTCCAGGAGTACGACGTCGGTGACGCTGGAGGAGAGGTTGATCGCCGCTGCTCCGCCGAGCTCGACGATCCGGCCGCGGGCCGCGACGGCATCGGGGTGCGTGCCACCGAGCACCAGGACGCGCCGTCCGGACAGGGGACGGTCCTGCGCGGCCGGGTGTGCCGGACGCGGTGGCGTGGACGGTGCCGATGGCACCGGCCCGGGGAGGACGACGGCGGGCGCCGTGGGTTCCTGGACCGGTTGCGGGGTGGGGGCCGGGACGGGGGCTACCGCGGGCGAGGGGATCGCGGCTTCCGGGCTTCGCGTCCGTTCGTGCGGTGTCCCCGGCCGCACGTCCCCCAGCAGCCTCACGAACGTGGACTCGTCGAGCACCGGCACCCCCTCGGCCAGCGCGCGACGTGCCTTGCCGGAGCCGGACGAGGCGTCGTTGGTGACCAGTGCGCTGGTGTGCCGGCTGACGGACGCCATGACGTTCAGCCCGGCCTCGACGGCCTGCCGCTCCAGCTGTGCGCGCGGCACCAGCGTCTCACCGGTGATCGCGACCTTCATGCCCTGCACCAGTGGCCCGCCCGGCTCCGGCCGCCCCGGATTGCGGTAGGCGCACGGCGTCTTGGGCGTCCGGGGAGCGAACCGGGGGTCCTGGCGGGGCGGGCAGGACACGAACGGCAACGGCAGTTCGAGGCGCGCCGCCTCCCGCAGCGAGGCACGCAGCACACCCGCCAGCACCCGCGTGTCGTCGAGCGCGTCGTGCGCCCTGACCTGGGGGACGCCGTAGTGGGCGGCGAGCGTGCCCAGCCTGAGATCCTCGGTCGGCGGATCGACCCGGCGGTTCAGGGCGAGGGTGCACAGGCGACGGGCCACCGGCAGCGCGGCCCCGGCACGGGCGAACTCGTGGGCGAGGAAGTCGTAGTCGAACTGCGCGTTGTGCGCGACGAGCACGCGGTCCCGCAGCATCGCCGCGATCCGCGGCGCCACCTGGTCGAAGACCGGCGCACCGCGCAGCCGCTCGGCCGTGAGCCCGTGGACATGCACCGGCCCGGGATCGCATCCGGGGTCGAGGAGCGTCGAGAACTCCTCCGTCTGCTCCCCGTCCGGCCCCAGCACCACCACGGCCACCGACAGCACCCGGTCTCGACGGGCGACGAGTCCTGACGTCTCCACGTCGAGCACCGCCCAGTCGTGGGCATAGTCGCGCAGGCCGGGCTCATCGAAGGCAGGGGAGAGGAGAGACATGGAGGAAGGATGGAGGGATCTTCACCGATCCTTCAACCCGGATGTCGATTCATCCGTATAAGTGGATATCGAGCGACACCCTCTAGGGTGATGACGTGCGACTGCTCCTGATGTCCGACACCCACCTGCCCAAGCGTGCCAAGGTCCTTCCCGACCCCCTGCTCGCCGAAATCCCCCACGCCGACGTCGTGTTCCACGCCGGGGACTGGGTCGACACGGAAACGCTCGATCTGCTGGAGGCCCGCTGTCGCCGGCTCGTCGGGGTGTACGGCAACAACGACGGGCCGGATCTGCGCGCCCGGCTGCCGGAGGTGGCGTACGCGGAACTGGCAGGGGTGCGGTTCGGCGTGATCCACGAGACGGGCGCCGCGCAGGGCCGGGAACAGCGGTGCGCCGCCCGCTTCCCCGGCCTGGACGTTCTGGTCTTCGGCCACAGCCACATCCCCTGGGACACCACGGCCCCCACCGGCCTGCGCCTGCTGAACCCGGGCTCCCCGACGGACCGCCGCCGCCAGCCGCACTGCACGTACATGACCGCCACGGTCGCCGACGGGCTGCTCACGGACGTGGAACTGCACCGGCTGCCGCCCCGCGCACCGCGCTGAACCGCCCGCCCGGGCCCGTGACATGATCGCCGCATGGCTCAGGACGAGGGATACCTCCTGGACAACCGGCAGGCCGAGGCCGGAACCCGCTTCGACGCGCTGGCGGCCCTCTTCGACGCCTCGACGTTCCGGCACTTCGAGGCGGCCGGGGTCGCCGAGGGGTGGCGGTGCTGGGAGGTCGGGGCCGGCGGCCCGAGCGTGGCGGCGTGGCTGCGCGAGCGGGTCGGGCCGGGTGGCCGCGTGCTCGCCACCGACATCGACGTGTCCTGGACGGGTACGGCCGCCACCGAGGGCGTGGAGGTGCTCCGGCACGACGTCGGCCGCGACGACCCTCCGCCCGGCCCCTTCGACCTGGTGCACACCCGGCTCGTCCTGGTCCACGTCACCGAGCGCGACGCCGCGCTGCGCGCCATGGTCCGGGCGCTGCGGCCGGGTGGGCTGCTGCTGGTCGAGGACGCCGACCCCGCGCTGCAGCCGCTGATCTGCCCCGACGAGCACGGCCCCGAGCAGGAGCGGGCCAACCGGCTCCGCAGCGGTTTCCGCGCACTGCTGCGGCAGCGCGGCGCAGATCTCTCCTACGGGCGCAGACTGCCGCGACTGCTGCGCGAGGCCGGCCTGGTGGACGTGGAGGCCGACGCCTACTTCCCGGTCACCTCGCCCGCCTGCGACGCCCTGGAGGCGGCCACCGTCCGGCAGGTGCGGGACAGGCTCGTCGCCGCGGGCCTCGCCACGGACGAGGAGATCGACGGGCATCTCGCCGCCGTCGAGGCGGGACGCCTGGACCTCGCCACCTCGCCGATGATCTCGGCCTGGGGCCGCAGACCGACCGGCGACGGCTCGCGGCGGCTCGTCTAGGGCCCTTCCGTGAAGCCGGTGCCGTCGAAACCGGGCTCCAGTTCCACACCGGTGGCGTTCAGGAAGAAGGCCACCATGTGGTACTGCCCCACCAGCACGACGAGCTCGATCAGTTCGGCCTCGTCGAAGTGCTCGGCCAGACCCGCCCAGGTGGCGTCGGACATCGTGGCATCGCGGTTCAACTCGTCCGCCGCCCGGATCAGATGCCTCTGGAGGCCCGCCCAGCCGGGTGCCTCCGGCCCTTCGCCGATGCGGTCGATGTCCGCGTCCGTGACGCCCTCGGCCCTGGCCAGGGGGAGGTGCCGCCCCCACTCGTAGCGCGAGCCGGTGTTCCACGCGGTCCGCAGGATCAGTAACTCGCGTACGTCTCCCGGCAGTCGGCCGCTGACGAGCAACTGTCCGCCGAACGGCATGAACCGCTCGTAGAGATCGGGATGGCGTACGAGCGTGGTGAAGATGTTCGGGATCCCGCCCCCGGGGTCGCGGGGTGCGACGGCCAGCAATTCCCGGGTCCGCGGGTCTCCCTGTCCTCCGGGGAGCGGTGTCACCCGCGGACGGTTCGGTCGGGCGGCTTCGTGGCGCTGCGGCATGGCGGCCTCCAGTCTCCGAGGGACTCACCCTAGAGACCGCGCTCAGCGAGTGAAAGGCCCGGAGCGATCAGCCGGCCGGGTCGAGAAGGATCTTGCGGACGCCGTCGGAGCGGCTCGCGAACAGCTCGTACGCGGCCGGGCCTTCGGAGAGGGCGAAGCGGTGGGAGACCACGACCTCGGGCCTGATCCGGCCGGCGCGGGTGAGGGCGATCAGAGGAGGGAGTTCGTAGTGCACGGAGCACAGCCCGATGGCGAACTCCAGTTCCTTGACCTGCGCCAGGTACATGTGGAACGGGAACGCCTTGTTCTGGCTGACGCCGATGACGCTGACCCGGCCGGCCTGCCGGACGGCCTTGAGGGCGAGCTGGATCGTTGCGTCGGAACCCACCGCCTCCACCACGGCGTCCGGTCCACGGCCGGCGGTCATGTCCCGGATGGCCGCCCGCGCGTCGTCACCCTCGACCGGCTCGACGCCCAGGCCGGCGGCGAAGGCACGGCGCTCCGCGACCAGGTCCACGCCCAGCACCCGGGCCGCGCCCATCGCGAACGCGGACTGCGCGGCCATCAGGCCGACCGGACCGAGCCCGACGACCAGGACGGTCTCACCGGGCTGGATACGGGCACGGCGGCAGCCGTACCAGGCTGTGGGGGCGTTGTCCGTCAGGACGACGGCGGCCTCGTCGGAGATGTCCTCGGGCAGGTGCACCAGATTGACGTCGGCGCAGGGCACGGCCAGGAGCTGAGCCTGGGTGCCCGGGAGCTTCGGGCTCACCCCGTAGCAGAGCTCCGTGCTCGACTCGGCGCGCTCGCAGCGGGCGGTGAACCCGGCCGCGCACTGCGCGCACTGCGCACAGCCGACGGAGGCGGGCACCAGAACCCGGTCGCCGGGCTTGAACCGGGTGACCCGGCCGCCGGTGTCGACGACCACGCCGACGCACTCGTGTCCCGGTGTGTAGCCCAGTTCCGGGCTGAACCCGTTGCCGCCGTAGATGTGCAGGTCGCTGCCGCAGATCCCGGCCGCGGTCACCCGCACCACCGCGTCGGCGGGGCCGGTGACGGCCGGGTCGGGGACCTCCCCGTAGCGGATGTCGTGACGGCCGTGGTAGGTCAGTGCCTTCATCGGATCTCTCCCTCCCCTCGGACCCGTCAGTCCGCGATCTTCAGCACCAGCTTGCCGTGGTTGTCACCGCGGAACAGGCGCATCAGGGTCTCGGGGAACTCCGCGACCGAGCCGGACACCACGTCCTCCAGGGACTTCAGCCGGCCCTCGGCCCGCCAGGTGGCCATCTGCGCGATGCCCTCCGCGTACCGGTCGGCGTAGTCGAACACCACGATGCCCGTCATGGAGGCGCGGTTCACCAGCAGCGACAGGTAGTTGGCGGGGCCTTGCGGCTTGGTGCTGTTGTACTGGGAGATCGCGCCGCAGACCACCACGCGGGCGCCGCGCGCCAGCCGCAGCAGCACGGCGTCCAGAACATCGCCGCCGACGTTGTCGAAGTACACGTCGACGCCGTCGGGGGCATGCTCGCGCAGGGCCTTGCGGACGTCCTCGCTCTGGTAGTCGATCGCGGCGTCGAACCCGAACTCGTCCACCACCATCCGGCACTTGGCCTCGCCGCCCGCGATGCCGATGACCCGGCAGCCGAGGATCTTGGCGATCTGCCCGACGACGCTGCCCACGGCCCCGGCGGCTCCGGAGACCACGACGGTCTGCCCCGGCTCGGGACGCCCGACCTCGATCAGGCCGAAGTAGGCCGTCAGGCCGGACATGCCGAGCGTGCCGAGGTAGGTCGGCAAGGGGGCCGCCGCGGGGTCGACCTTGGTCACGCCGCGCCCGTCCGAGACGCAGTACTCCTGGACGCCGAACGTGCCCGACACATGGTCGCCGACCGCGAACCCGGAGTGCCGGGAGGCGACCACCCTGCCCACCGCGCCGGCGCGCATCACCTCGCCGATCTCCACCGGGCGGATGTAGGACCGGCCCGCGTTCATCCAGCCGCGCATCGCCGGGTCGATCGACAGGCAGAGCACCTGCACCAGGAACTCGCCGTCGCCCGGCTGCCCGGCCGGCTCCTCGGCGTGCTGCCAGTCGGTGGGGCGCGGCTCTCCCACGGGACGCGCGGCAAGGCGTATCTGGCGGTTGATCGTGCTCATCTCCGGAGCCTCTCCTCGGCTGCATACCGTCCAGTCGGTACGGCCGTGAGCGTACGGGTGCCCGCCGTCCGAGGCAAGAGCGGATCCGCTACGACTTATGGTTCAGGCCGGTGGCGGGTCCCGGACAGGCGCTACTCCTGTCCCGGCACCGCCATCTCCCCGAGGAGCGACCAGTCGTCCTGCGGGACGTTCGCGTTCACGATGCGCGGCGTCTCGGCCAGATGCGGAGGCAGCGTCTGCTGCGCGGCCTTGAAGTGCGCGGACTGCACATGCGCAGCTCCGGCCGCGTCGTCGCGGAAGGCCTCGACCAGGACGTACTCCGTCGGCTCGTCCACGCTGCGCGACCAGTCGAACCAGAGGCAGCCGGGCTCGGCGCGCGTCGCCCGGGTGAAGTCGGCGGCGATCTCGGGCCAGCGGTCGGCGTGCTCGGGGCGGACGCGGAACTTGGCGGTGATGAAGATCATGAGAATCCCTTCGCTGATGTGCTGTCTGCTGTCTGCTGACGTGCTGCTGTGCCTATGTGACGGCGGCGACTCGATCGTACGAACCCGACCCGACGGCGACGTGACCGGGAGCGGCGCCGGCGATCAGGAGGGGCGGCGCGGATGCACCGCCACCTCCGTCGCGGTCAGCGGTGCGCCGCTGCCGCCCCAGCGCAGCGCGACGATCTCGGCGGCGACGGACACCGCCACCTCCTCGGGCGTACGGGCCCCGAGGTCGAGGCCGACCGGTGAGCGCAGCCGGGACAGCTCGGACTCGGTCAGCCCGGCCTCGGCCAGCCGTTCGGCCCGCTCGGCGTGGGTGCGGCGGCTGCCCATCGCCCCGATGTAGGCGGCCGGGCGGCGCAGTGCCTCCGTCAGCAGCGGCACGTCGAACTTCGGGTCGTGCGTCAGGACACAGATGACGGTGCGCTCGTCCGTGTCGGTTCCGCGCAGATAGCGGTGCGGCCACTGCGCGACCACCTCGACGCCCTCGGGGAAGCGCCGGGGCGTGGCGAAGACGGGGCGGGCGTCGCAGACGGTGACCCGGTAGCCGAGGAAGTCCCCGATGCGGGCCACGGCCGCCGCGTAGTCGATCGCGCCGAAGACCAGCATCCGCGGCGGCGGCGCGAAGGACTGCAGGAACACGCTCACGGCGTCCTCGCGGCGCTGCCCCTCGGGCCCGTAGTGCCGCAGGCCGGTGGCGCCGAGCGCGAGTTCGCCGCGGGCGTCGGCGGTCACGGCCACGTCCAGGCCGCTCGCGCCGAGCGTGCCGAGGGTCCGGTCCGGCCAGACGGCGAGGGCCGCCCCGCGCGGTGCCGGCCCGTCGGTCACGGTCGCCACCGTGACCGGCTCCCCCGCCGCGACCGAGTCCACGACCGCGCCGAAGCCCGGATCCCGCCCGGGCGTGACCGCGCGCACCAGGACGGTGATCTCGCCGCCGCAGGTCAGGCCGACCGCGAAGGCGTCCTCGTCGCTGTAGCCGAAGGTTTCGAGACGGGCCTCCCCGCCCTCGGCGACCTCCTGCGCCAGTTCGAACACGGCGCCCTCGACGCACCCCCCGGACACACTGCCCACGACCTCCTCGTCCGGGCCCACCGCCATCGCCGCGCCCGGGTCGCGCGGCGCGCTGCGGCTGACCTCGACGACCGTGGCGAGGCCGAACGGGACCCCGGCCGCGTACCAGCGGCCGAGCACCGGGAGAACGTCCCGCACGAGCCGCTCCTCTCCTTGCGCGCACCCCGCCGGGTACCCCGGCAGCGGTTAATTCCGTTGTGGCCCCCCGTGCCGGTCTGGTGCACTGCACAGGTCAGCGGCGTCACCGAGTCCGGAGGAGTTCCGAATGCGCACTGCGTGCATGTCCCCCCAGCCAGGAACGGACCTCTCTCCGAAGGACATGACGCTTCGTGCACATGCTCAACCTTGGAATTCTCGCCCATGTCGACGCGGGTAAGACCAGCCTGACCGAGCGGCTGCTCCATTCGGCCGGGGTGATCGACGAGATCGGCCGCGTCGACGACGGGAACACCCGCACCGACACCCTCGCCCTGGAGCGGCAGCGCGGCATCACCATCAAGTCCGCCGTCGTCTCGTTCCCGCTCGACGGCGTGACCGTCAACCTCATCGACACCCCCGGCCACCCGGACTTCATCGCCGAGGTGGAGCGCGTCCTCGGCGTGCTGGACGGCGTCGTCCTCGTGATCTCCGCCGTCGAAGGGGTGCAGGCGCAGACGCGTGTGCTGATGCGGACGCTCCAGCGGCTGCGCATCCCGACCCTGCTCTTCGTCAACAAGATCGACCGGAGCGGGGCCCGCCACGACGAGGTGCTGCGGGAGATCGCGGCCCGGCTGACCCCCGCGATCGTCCCGATGGGCACCGCCACCGGCCTCGGCACCCGCGCGGCCCGCTTCACCCGCTCTCCCGGACCGGCGGCAGGCGCCCTCGACGTCCTGACCGGGCGCGACGACGTCCTGCTGGCCGCGTACGTCGAGAACACGGTCACGGACTCCCTCCTGCACGGCTCCCTCGTAGCGCAGACCCGGGAGGCGCTCGTCCACCCGGTGTACTTCGGTTCCGCGGCGACGGGCGCGGGCGTGGCGGCGCTCCTGTCCGGCATCGAGACGCTGCTGCCGGCGGCCGACGGGGACGCGGACGGGCCGGTCTCCGCCACGGTGTTCAAGGTCGACCGGGGCCCGGCGGGGGAGAAGGTCGCCTACGCCCGGATGTTCTCCGGGACCCTGCGCACCCGTGACCGGGTCCCCTTCGGCACGGACGGCGCCGAGGGCCGGGTCACCGGCATCAGCGTCTTCGGGCACGGCACGGACACCCGTGCCGACTCCGTCGCGGCCGGCCGGATCGCCCGCCTCACCGGGCTCGGAGACATCCGGATCGGCGACGCGATCGGCGAACCCCGCACGGCGTACGAGCACGTCTTCGCCCCGCCGACCCTGGAGACGGTCGTCGTCCCCGGCCCGGACGCGCACCGGGGAGCGCTGCACCTCGCTCTCACCCAGCTCGCCGAGCAGGACCCGCTGATCGGCCTGCGCCACGACGAACGCCGCCGGGAGACCTCCGTCTCCCTCTACGGCGAGGTGCAGAAGGAGGTCATCCAGGCCACCCTCGCCGACGAGTACGGACTCGACGTCGGCTTCCGCGAGACGACGCCGCTGTGCGTCGAACGGCCCGTCGGCACGGGCCAGGCCGCGGAGTTCATCAAGAAGGATGCCAACCCGTTCCTCGCGACGGTCGGTCTGCGCGTCGAGCCCGCGCCGGTCGGCTCGGGCGTGGCCTTCCGGCTGGAGGTGGAGCTCGGCGCGATGCCGTACGCCTTCTTCAAGGCCGTGGAGGACACCGTGCGCGAGACCCTCGACCAGGGTCTGCACGGCTGGCAGGTCACCGACTGCGCGGTCACCATGACGCACAGCGGCTACTGGCCCCGCCAGAGCCATGCCCACCAGGGCTTCGACAAGAGCATGTCGAGCACCGGGGCCGACTTCCGGGGCGTGACCCCGCTGGTGCTGATCGAGGCGTTGCGGCGGGCCGGGACGCGGGTCCACGAGCCGATGCACCGCTTCAGGATCGAGGCGCCCGCCGACACGCTGGGCGCCCTGCTGCCGGTCCTCGCCCAGCTCGCGGCCGTACCCGAGACGACCCGGAACCGGGACGACGTCTGCGTCCTCGAAGGCACCGTGCCGGCCGCCCGGGTGCACGCCCTCGAACAGCGGCTGCCGGGACTCACCCGGGGCGAGGGCGAGTTGGAGAGTTCCTTCGCCCGCTACGCGCCCGTCACGCACGGCACGATCCCCGAGCGCCCGCGCACCGACCACAACCCGCTGAACAGGAAGGAGTACGTGTTGAACGTGACACGGAGGGTCGGTGGCTGACGTGTGAGGGTTGTCAGGGCGGGAACTTACTCCAGAGTCAGAGGTGTTGACGGTGTCCTGATATCGCCGGACTGTAGTGGACATGCCGACTATCCGATCGCGTCTCCTGGTCGTCCTGGTCGTCCTCTTCGGTTCGGTGTCGGTGGCGGGCGTCCCGCCGGCCACCGCCGCGCCCCCTCCCGGCTCCCTCTGGTTCGACGACCCGACCGTCACCGTGCGGGACGGCCGCTTCACCGACGCCCGCGGCCGCGAGATCGTGCTGCGCGGCTACAACGTCTCCGGCGAGACCAAGCTCGCGGAGAACAAGGGCCTGCCCTTCGCCTCGGTCGCCGACGCCCGTAAGTCGGCGACCGCACTGCGCGCCCTCGGCGGCGGCAACACCGTCCGCTTCCTGCTCTCCTGGGCCTACGCCGAGCCCGAGCGAGGACAGGTGGACACGGCCTATCTGGCCGCCGCAACCGACCAGATGAAGGCCTTCCTCGACGTCGGTGTCCGCGTCTACCCCGACTTCCACCAGGACCTCTACTCCCGGCACCTGTTCGACGCCGACAGCTGGTACACCGGCGACGGCGCCCCCAAGTGGGCGGTGGACGCCGGGAACTACCCCGACGAGTCCTGCGGGATCTGCCTCTTCTGGGGGCAGAACATCACCCAGAACGAGGCCGTGAAGCGCGCCACGTACGACTTCTGGCACAACGCGCACGGCGTGCAGGACGGCTTCCTCGACACCGCCGAGAAGACCATGCGGTACGTGCAACAGCACCTGAGCGCCGAGCAGTTCAGAGGCATCGCCGGCTTCGACCCCTACAACGAGCCGCACGCGGGCGTCTACGACTCCGGGCAGGCCAGCCGCACCTGGGAGAAGGACGTGCTCTGGCCCTTCTACGAGAAGTTCCGCACGCGCATGGACACGGCCGGCTGGCGGGACAAGCCCGCCTTCGTCGAGCCGAACCTCTTCTGGAACGCCAACCTGGACTTCCAGAAGCAGGAGGGCGGTCTGCTCGATGCCGGCAGCCTCGGTCCGCGCTACGTCTTCAACACGCACTTCTACGACCAGAAGGCCATCTCCGGCGTCTTCATGTGGGGCAAGGCCGCCGACGGCCAGTACGCGGGCGACTTCCGCACCGTCCGCGACCGGGCCGCCGCCGGGCGGACGGCCGCCGTGGTCAGCGAGTTCGGACACCCCCTCGCGGGCAACGTCTCCGACAAGGCGCCGACGGTCCTCAAAGCGATGTACCAGGCCCTCGACTCCCGCATCAAGGGCGCCGACTGGTGGGCCGACCCGGCCGCCTCGGGATCCGTGCTCTCCGGCTCCCAGTGGCAGTGGGACATCTACAACGGCCGCCACCGCGAACTGATGAACGGAAACCCCGACAAGGTCCTCACCACCGGCGACGCCTGGAACGACGAGGATCTCTCCGCCGTACGCCTCGACGACTCCGGCAAACCGGAGCTGCGCCAGGACGCACGGCTCCTGGACCGGCTCTACCCGAGCGCCACGGCCGGTGAGACCGTCGGCTTCACTTACGAGGACCGCTCCCGGGACGGCTCGACGACCCTGACCTGGAACCCGGTGCCCGGCTCCCTGCCGAACGTGCAGCGGCTGGTGGGGTCAGGGCAGTACGGGCTGCTGCTGTGGCGCTCGAACGGCGGCCCGGCACCCACCGAACTGCACCTCCCGGCGAGCTTCCCGGCCGCGTCCACCACGGTCGTCTCCGACGTGGGCACGGTCCATGCCCCGCCGGCGTACACCGCGTCGACGCCGGTCGGCGTGGCCCAGGAGCCCGGCGGCACGGGAAGCCGCCGCCTGCTGCTCACCGCGCCGGACTCGGGCGTCCTGCACTACGCGCTGGTGACCAACGGGGCGACGGCTCCCTCGGCGGACCTGCTCGCCGCGGCCCGTTCCGAACTGGCGGCGTGGGCGGCGAAGGAGGTCAACCAGCGGAAGGGCTAGTCCAGTCGGCCTGCACCTTGCCGAGCCGGACGCGCTGCGGGTGGTCACCGACCGGCACGGACACGACCTTCTTCCCGGTGGCGAAGTCGATGGCCGTGACCTGGTCGGTGCCGCTCTCGGAGACCACACAGGACTTGCCGTCACCGCTGACCGTGGCCCAGTAGGGCTTGGAGGCGGTGACGAGCGGGCCCTCCTGGAGGGTGGCGCGGTCGACGACGGTGGCGTAGTCGTCCATCGTGCCCGCGACGCACAGCTTGCGGCCGTCCGGGCTCATCGAGATGCCGTGGTGTCGCGAGTCGTTGACGAAGGTCGTGCGGTCGTCGCTGGTCGCCGGGTTCTCCGGCAGGGTCTTGGTGCGGGTGATCTTGTCGGTGGCGATGTCGTACTCGAAGAAGCCGTTGAAGAAGGAGACCTGGAAGTACAGCTTCGACTCGTCCGGCGAGAAGACAGCCGGGCGGACGGCGTCGGAGTGGTCCTTGAGACCGAGCGCGTCGAGCTGCGGACGCATGTCGATGACCTTCACCTGCTTGTACGTCGTGGCGTCGACGACGGTGATGCGCCGGTCGCCCTTCGTCCAGTCCAGCCACGGGGCGTCGGTCTGCGTGTTCACGTCGCCGATCGCCATGTTGTAGATGTACTTGCCGTCCTGGGTGAAGATGTTCTCGTGCGGCTTGTCGCCGGTTCCGAACTTGCCCAGTTCCTTCCCGGAGACGATGTCCAGGACGTGCACGGTGTTGGAGGTCGACGCCGAGACCGCGACCCTCTTGCCGTCGGGGGAGACCGCCATGTGGTCGGAGCGGTAACCGGACACGGGGAAGCGCCAGTTGAGCCGCCCGGAGGCGAGGTCGATCGACACGACGTCGGCGAAGCTCGGCCGGGAGACCACCACCGACGTCCCGTCCGGCGTCGAGTACATGTCGTCGACGAACTGGTCGTGGCCCTCGCCGACGCTGTTGCGGATCGCCATGAAGTAGATCCACTTGATCGGATCGGCGTTGATCGCCGCCATCCGCTCGTCCTTGTCGGGGATGACGTTGATCCGGCCGATCTTCGCGAAGTCACCGGTGGACCGGATGACATCGGCGGTGCCGTCCCAGTTGTTGCCCACGAACAGCACCTCGCGCAGCGCGGCGGAGGAGCCCGGGGCTGCCGCGGTGGCGGCGGTCGCGGGGACGGTGACGGTCAGGGCGAGGGCTGCGGCTACGGAGCACAGGTGCCGGCGTCGGAAGACGGGCATGACTGCTCCCCTCTCTGCTGGGGGGTCTCTGCTGCGGGGTGAGCATCGTGAGTGGGACATGCCAAAGCGGGGGGCGCGGAATCTGAACACAAGTGCTTTCAGAGTCAACTTACTGCAAAGTAAGGAAGGGGCGGCCTTCTCCACAAGACCGCGTGCACGACAAAATCGGTGTTCGAACGACGAAGGGAGAGCCGGTGCCGGGCAGGCTCAGAGCGCCGACCGGCCGCTACGGCGGCAAGACCGCGGAGGAACGGCAGGCCGAACGGCGCCGGCGGTTCCTCGACGCCGCGCTCCAACTGTTCGGCGACACCCCCGGCTTCCGCTCCACCACGGTCGCGGCCCTCAGTGAGACGGCCGGGCTCTCCACCCGCCAGTTCTACGAGGAGTTCCGCACCCTGGAGGACGTACTCGCCGCGCTGCACCTCCAGGTCAACGGCTGGGCCGAGGCGGCGGTCCTGGAGGCGGCGGCAGGTGCGGCGGAGCTGCCGCTCGTCGAACGCGCCACCGCCGTCTTCCGCGCCTACGCCGGGAACGTCGCCGCCGATCCGCGCCGGATCCGCATCACCTTCGTCGAGATCATCGGCGTCAGCCCGCGTCTGGAGGAGCAGCGACTCTCCCGCCGGGCCGGCTGGGTCGACCTCATCTGCGCCGAGGCCGACGCGGCCGCCGCCCGCGGAGAGGCCGCACTCCGCGACTACCGCCTCGCCGCGACGGGCTTCATCGGCAGCGTCAACGGCCTGTTGCACGACTGGAGCGCCGGCTGGGTCGACGCGACGCTGGACGAGGTCGTCGACGAACTGGTCCGGCAGTTGCTGGGGATTCTGCGGCCGCCGGGGTGGAAGCAGGAAGGGTGAGTGAGGGCGGGGGCCGGGTGGTGAGGGTGGCTGCCGGGGGCGGGAGAGCGCCCTGCCGCACGCCGCACGCCGCACGCCGCACGCCGCACGGACCCTGACCGGTCCCGGCCATTGACCGGTCGCGGCCCCTGCCGGGCGGGACTTGCGCCGGCACTCCCCGGTGCAGCTCACGGCCACCGCCGTGAGACCGGCACCGCGGACCAGGGACCGGACGTCGGCGGCGCCTGAGCCGGGTGCCGAGGAGCCCCCTCGGCCAGGGTCTGACCGGCTATGGGTTCAACAAGCGCTTCCTGACCGCGGCGAGGACTTCCGTGCGGCTGCGCGGGCCGTTGTCGGCTGCGATGAGGTGGTCGCCGATGCGCAGCGAGAAGGTGATCAGGCAGCGGGCCTCGACATCGCCCTCGTCGGGACAGAAGGCCCCGTAGAGCTCGCGCAGATAGTCCATGCGCCGGTTGTCGGCCCGGCGGAGGCAACGCGCGACGCCCTTGTCGCGCCGGGCCCAGTCGCGGATCGCGAGCTCGACACCGGCGCTGGTCACGTGCGTCTCGCCCGATCCCACGAAGTCGAAGAGACGGCCGAGCCGCTCGCGGGCGTCGCCCCCGTCGCGCTCGATCCGCTCGATGACATCCTCGGTGACCGCTCGCTCCCAGGTGTCGAGCATCTCCTCCAGCAGGCCGGCGCGGTTGCGGAAGTAGCCGTAGAAACCGCCCTTGCTGACGCCGAGCGCCTGGGCGAGGACCTCGACCCGGACGGCCTCGGGGCCGCCGGCGGCGAGCGCCCGCAGCCCCTCCTCGATCCACTTGTCCCGCGGTGTACGGATCGCGCCCATGCCGTGTCTCCCCTCACATGTCCCGGAAAGTATACGGAGCCGTATAGATGGGTCTATGCTCGATCTATACGCCACCGTATAGACAAGGATCTGCCATGAGCGATCTGCGCCTCCCCTCGACCGACCACACGTCCCGCCCCTGGCGGATTCACGAGATCGCCGGCGACTTCCGGCTCGAGGATCTGTGGGCGCTGCCGACGCCGGGCGGCCCGGACGACCTGCACCACCTGGTCCAGCAGATGGCGGGTGGCGAGGGCGGTCCGGACGGCGGCAACCGCGTGGGTCGCTTCCTCTTCGCGGTGCGCTGGAAGCTCGGAGCGCTGCTCGGCTGGGACAAGCCGGACTCGGCCGTCGGCGGCCGGGTGGCGTCGCTGCGCGACCGGCTGCCGGACGACCTGCGCGCAGGGCCGCAGGGGCCCGACCTCAGCTCGGCGCCTTTCACATCGGTCTTCCAGACACACGACGAATGGGCCGCCGAGTACGCCAACAAGACCATGCACGGGGTGATGCACATCGGCTGGGTCTCCGACGGGAGCGGCGGCTACCGCGGCCAGATGGCCGTCCTGGTGAAGCCCAACGGCCGCCTCGGCTCCCTGTACATGCTCGGTATCAGACCCTTCCGGTACCTGGGCGTGTACCCGGCCCTCATGCGGTCGATCGGCCGGGAGTGGCGAGAGAACTCGGCGCGCCGAACAGCACGCTGACGCCTTCCCTCCTGGTGACGCACGATCCACCCGAGCCCCTGCTCCTCGAACGGCCGGGGCTCGGGCGAAAGCACGAGGGGCACCGGAACCGCTCAGACCGACGCCAGTACCACCAGATCCACCGCCACCAGCAGTGCGACCCCCAGCAGCAGCCCGGCCAGCAGCCGTGCGCGGAGCGTGCGGTACACCGTCTCGTACTCGCCCCGCAGTTCCTCCCCTCGCCGGGCCGTGCGCTGCCACGACGCCCGGGCGAGGGCCAGATGCTCTATCGCGAACTGCCGCTCCACCTCCGCCCGTTGTGCCTCCGGCAACCCGTCGAGCCCGGCGGTGAAGCGGGCGGCGGCCCTCCGGGACTCCTCGCGCGCGGCGGCGGCCAGCAGATGGCCCTCGACCTCGTTGTGGAACGCCCGCAGGTCCACGGGGAGCCCTTCCATGGCGGTCATCGGTGCGTCAACTCCCGCTCCGCCGCCGCGATGGCGTCATGGTGCAGGTCGAACGCCGGAGACTCGCTGCGGATCCTCGGCATGGCGGCGAAGTTGTGGCGCGGCGGCGGGCAGGAGGTCGCCCACTCCAGGGAGCGGCCGTAACCCCACGGGTCGTCGACCTCGACCGGCTTGCCGTACTTGGCCGTCTTCCACACGTTGTAGAAGAACGGCAGCATCGACATGCCGAGCAGGAACGAGAAGACGCTCGACACCGTGTTGAGCGTGGTCAGGCCCTCCACCGCCAGATAGTCCGGGATCCGCCGCTGCATGCCCCCGGCGCCCAGCCAGTGCTGGACCAGGAACGTGCCGTGGAAGCCGATGAACAGCGTCCAGAAGGTGATCTTGCCGAGACGCTCGTCCAGCATCCTGCCGGTGAACTTGGGCCACCAGAAGTGGAAGCCGGAGAACATCGCGAACACGACCGTCCCGAAGATCACGTAATGGAAGTGGGCCACCACGAAGTACGTGTCCGAGACGTGGAAGTCGATCGGCGGCGAGGCCAGCAGCACACCCGTCAGCCCGCCGAACACGAACGTGATCAGAAAGCCCATGGCCCACAACATCGGTGTCTCGAAGGACAGCGAGCCCTTCCACATCGTTCCGATCCAGTTGAAGAACTTCACACCGGTCGGTACGGCGATGAGGAACGTCATGAAGGAGAAGAACGGCAGCAGCACACCGCCGGTGACGTACATGTGGTGCGCCCACACCGTCACGGACAGGCCCGCGATCGCGATCGTCGCGCCGATCAGACCCGTGTAACCGAACATCGGCTTACGGGAGAAGACCGGGATGACCTCGGAGATGATGCCGAAGAACGGCAACGCGATGATGTACACCTCCGGATGGCCGAAGAACCAGAACAAGTGCTGCCACAACAAGGCCCCGCCGTTGGCGGAGTCGAAGATGTGCGCCCCGAACTTCCGGTCCGCCTCCAGGGCGAACAGGGCCGCGGCCAGGACCGGGAAGGCGAGCAGGACCAGGACACCGGTCAGCAGCACGTTCCAGGTGAAGATCGGCATGCGGAACATCGTCATGCCCGGGGCGCGCATGCAGATGATCGTGGTGATGAAGTTGACCGAGCCGAGGATCGTGCCGAAGCCGGAGAAGGCCAGACCCATGATCCACATGTCGGCGCCGATGCCCGGGGAGCGGACCGCGTCCGAGAGCGGGCTGTAGGCGAACCAGCCGAAGTCGGCCGCGCCCTGCGGGGTGAGGAAGCCGCCCACCGCGATGAGCGAGCCGAACAGGTACAGCCAGTAGGCGAACATGTTCAGCCGCGGGAACGCCACGTCCGGCGCGCCGATCTGCAGCGGCATGATCCAGTTCGCGAAGCCGGCGAACAGCGGCGTCGCGAACATCAGCAGCATGATCGTGCCGTGCATCGTGAACGCCTGGTTGAACTGCTCGTTCGACATGATCTGCAGACCGGGCCGGGCGAGCTCGGCGCGCATGAACAGCGCCATCACGCCGCCGATGACGAAGAACGCGAACGACGTGGCCAGGTACAGCGTGCCGATCGTCTTGTGATCAGTGGTCGTCAGCCACTTGAGGTGCCTCATGCCCCGCCTGTTTCCGCGCCCCGCCCGGACGTCACACTTCACCGGCGCGACGAGAATCACGAAACAGGGTGTGACGATCGAGAAGATGCCGGACACGTACGGGACATGAGCAACGACGAGATCTTCGCCGCTGCCTACCGCGAGCACTACTGGGCGGTCAGCCGTTATGTCGCCCGGCGACTGGACGGGCGGGCCGGCGACGTGGAGGAAGTGGTGGCGGAGGTGTTCACGGTCGCCTGGCGGCGCCGGGCCGACCTCCCGGCCGCCGCGCTGCCCTGGCTGTACGGCGTGGCACGCAACTGCCTGGCCAACGCGGTACGCGGCCACGGCCGTCGCCGCAGGCTCGTCGACCGGCTCGGCAACGACGACACCGCGCACGGCCGGCACATCGCGGTGGGCCCCGACGCCGACACGCCCGGCGGCTGGGTGCACGAGGCACTCGCCCGGCTCTCCGCCGCCGACCAGGAGGTGCTGCGGCTGACGGCCTGGGAGCAACTCGGCATCGACGAGGTCGCCGTCGTCCTCGGCTGCGGCACCCGGGCCGCGTCCATGCGGCTGCACCGGGCCCGGCGCCGCCTCAGAGCCGAGATCGACCGGATGCGTCCCGAGCCCCCGATCGCCGAGCACTCCTGCATGACCGCCCCGAAGGAACACGGCCATGGCTGACGAACTCGAACTGCTGCGCAGCGCCGACCCCGCGCCGCCATTTGGCCCCCACTTCGGCGACGGCCCCCTGGACCACAACGCCGAGCGCCGGCTCGAACAACTGCTGCGCGACCCGGGGAACGGACTCCCCGCACGGCCACGCGGCCGACGCGGCCTGCTCTCCGACCGTCGGTACCCCGAGGGCCGGCGCCCCGGCCCCGTGCGGGTCCTGCTGCTCCCGGGGCCCCGCCGGCTCCGGCTGGCCTGGGGCCTCGTCGCCACCGCCGTCGTCGCCGCCCTGACCCTCACCCTCGTCCTGAGCGGACCGAGCACCCCGCCCGCGGTCGCCGCGCCCCGACCGCTGGTGGTCGAGACCGGCTCCACACCCGTGCCCCTGCACCGCATGGCCGAGCGGGCGTCGGCCGTGGCCGGGACCGACGACGCGCCCCGCCTGCGCAAGGGCACGCACGTGCAGTCCTGGAGTCTCGGCATGTCCGACGACAGGCCCCCGATCACCCTGCCCGAGGAGCGCATCGTGCGCTGGCGGGCCGACGACAGCCACACCGAACTCGTCGTGGCCACGGACCCCAGGCATCCGGGCCGCCCGGTCCTCTCGGACGAGGGTGGCGAACCGCACCTCGTCGACGACGGCCACGTCCTGCTCGACCGGACCTACCCGCCGAGCTGGAGCGACGCCCCGCCCAAGTCGCCCCCGCCCCGCGACCCGGCCCGGCTGCGCGCCTACCTGATGGAGGCTCAGTACACCGACACCCCGCTGACCACGCCCGAGTTGCTCGACGCCATGGCGACGCTGCTCGACAACTGGACCCTCGGCGCACGGGAGAGCGCGGCGCTCGCCCGGCTCCTGGCCGGCGCCGAGGGACTGCGGCCGGTCGGCCGGGTGACCGACCGGCTGGGCCGGCGCGGCCAGGCCTACGTGAACGACACCGGCGGTGTCCGCCGCATGCTGATCATGGACGTGGCCACCGGCGCCGTCCTCGGACTGGAGAGCACCCTCAAGGAGCCGGATCCCGAGTACGGCGTCGAAAAGGGCGCCGTCATGTCGTACAGCGCCTGGATGCGCTGATCACACCCCGGCGGCACCGAGCCGCCGGGCGGCGGCCTCCACCGTCTGCTCCAGCAGCGTGCGACCTGTGGTGCTCCACCTCAGTGCCCGTCATGGCCCGGCCCACCCTGACGGAGCCCGGTGACGATCCGGCTACTCGTCCCAGGCCTGGACCAGGGTCTGCTCGGCGATCTTGCCGTCGCGGAGCCCGATCATCGACTCGGACAGCACGCGCACCCCGTCCGCGTACTGGCAGCTCTCGCTGTAGGCGGCCTCGTCGCCCTGGATGACGCACCGCTCCAGCTTGTGCGACATGTCGCGGCTGTAGACGTCCTCCAGCATCCGGCCGATCTCCTCCCGGCCGTGCAGGACCTTGGGGTGGCTGGGCTGGGTCGTGCGGTCCACGATGCGCAGCTCCGCATCGTCGGCGTACAGGGAGAGCAGGATGTCCGGATCCCCTTCCACGCCTTGGCGCAGGGTGTCCCGGTCGAAGGCGGGGTCTGCCGCGGTTCCCATGATGACCTCCTTCGCAGGGCCGCGGCCCGCCGGGAGCGGACCGCGAAAAGCCTCTCCTGTCGAGCGTCCTCCCGCCCGGCGGGCTCGGCAAGCGCAACCGGAACACTGGGCCTGACGGGTGAGAGGCACCGCCCGCCCGTGGCCGCCGGGGACCCGCACGCGATGCGACAGGCACGATCTCAACACGACGTATCGGCGGCGCCGTTGGTCTCGCCGCCGGGGTCACCGGCCTCGCCGCGCCGATGGCGAACGCGGCCGACGCGGAAGCGAAGAGCCCGCTCAGCCCGATGGCCACGTTCGACTCGCTGACCGTGAGCGACATCCCCGCCGCGCACAAGGACGGGATCCCGCGGCCCTCCTCGCAGCCGGCCGGGCTCCACCGCCTCAACGACCTCGGCCGGCTGAACACGCGTGTCCGGGCTCAGTCCGCGGTGGCGAGGAACTGCGTCGCCGCCAGCTCCGCGTAGAGCGGATCGGCCGTCACGAGTTCGCGGTGCGTGCCGACGGCCCGGACCCGGCCCGCGTCCATCACCACGATCCGGTCGGCCATCGTCACCGTCGACAGCCGGTGCGCCACCACGAGGACCGTGGTCGTGCGGGCCACGTCCGCGACGGTGTCGCGCAGCGCCGCCTCGTTCACCGCGTCCAGCTGCGAGGTCGCCTCGTCGAGCAGCAGCAGCCGGGGCCGGCGCAGCAGCGCGCGGGCGATGGCGACGCGCTGCCGCTCACCGCCGGACAGCTTGGTGCCGCGGTGCCCGACCAGCGTGTCGAGGCCGCCGGGCAGCCGGGCGACCAGGCCGTCGAGCCGGGTCGTCTTGAGTACCCGAGCGAGGGCGTCCTCGTCGGCCTCGGGGTTGCCCAGCAGCAGGTTGTCCCGCAGGGAGCCCGACAGGACCGGAGCGTCCTGCTCCACGTAGCCGATCGCGGCGCGCAGCCGGGGCAGCTCCCAGTCGTCGAGGTCCCGCCCGTCCAGCGTGATCACGCCGGACTCGGGGTCGTAGAAGCGCTCGATCAGGGAGAAGACGGTGGTCTTGCCGGCGCCGGACGGGCCGACGAAGGCCGTCATGCCCTGCGCGGGCACGGTGAAGGTCACTCCCTGGTGGACGTGGGGCAGGTCGTCGGCGTAGCGGAAGCGGACGTCGTCGAAGGCGAGGGCGGCGGGCTCGGCGCCGGGGGAGGGCAGCGGGGCGGCCCCGGCGGCCGGCTCGGCGGGCAGGCGCAGGGCCTCCTGGATGCGGGTGAGGGCCGCGGCGCCCGTCTGGTACTGGGTGACGGCGCCGACGACCTGCTGTATCGGCGACATCAGGTAGAAGACGAACAGCAGGAACGCGACCAGCGTGCCCACGTCGATCGCGCCGGTCGCGACCCGGGCGCCGCCCACCGCGAGCACCGTGATGAAGGCGACCTGCATGGACAGCCCCGCCGTGTTGCCCGCGGCGGCCGACCACTTGGCGGCCCGCACACTCTGCCGCCACGACTCCTGCGCCGCCTCGTGCAGCGTCCGCTCCTCGCGGTGTTCCGCGCCGGACGCCTTCACGGTGCGCAGGGCGCCGAGGATCCGCTCCAGCGAGGCACCCATGACACCCACCGCGTCCTGCGCCTGCCGGCTCGCCTTGTTGATGCGCGGCACGATCACTCCGAGAACCACACCGGCGCCCAGGATCACGGCCAGGGTGACGCCCAGCAGCACGGAGTCCACCACGCCCATCATCACCACGGTGGCGACGAGCGTCAGCCCGCCCGTGCCCAGGCCGACCAGCGAGTCGGTGGTGACCGCGCGCAGCAGCGTGGTGTCGGAGGTGATGCGGGCCATCAGGTCTCCGGGCTCGCTGCGGTCCACGGCCGTGATCCGCAGCCGCAGCAGATACGACGACAGGGCACGCCGCGCGCCGAGCACCACCGACTCGGCGGTGCGGGTCAGCACGTACGAACCCAGCGCGCCCACCGCCGCGTTGGCCACGACCAGGGCCGACATCGCCAGCAGGGCGCCGGTGATGGCCCGCTCGTGCGAGAGGTCGTCGATCAGCTCGCGCGCCACCAGCGGCAGCAGCAGTCCGGTCGCCCCGGTGACGAGCGAGAGCAGCGCCCCGGCCAGCAGGGACCAGCGGTGGGGCCGTACGTATCCGAGGAGCTGCCGCCACGCGGGCATGGCCGTCTCGGTCTCTGCGATGCTCACGGCGCTCCCTGGGCGTCGGCGGAGCGTTCAGGCTACGTCGCCGCCGACACGCCCGGCCTGCCCTTTCCGCCCTTTCCCGGCCGAGGAGGGTGGCCGATCCGCGTTCCTTACCGATCAGTCGCGCGTAGGGTCGGAGAGGAACGGACCCCGGCCGACGAAGGAGTCAGCACCATGGCCCAGGAAGTACGCGGCGTGATCGCCCCCGGCAAGGACGAGCCGGTGCGGATCGAGACGGTCGTGGTGCCCGACCCCGGCCCGGGCGAGGCCGTGGTGCAGGTGCAGGCCTGCGGGGTGTGCCACACCGACCTGCACTACAAGCAGGGCGGCATCAACGACGAGTTCCCGTTCCTGCTCGGCCACGAGGCCGCCGGCGTGGTCGAGGCCGTCGGCCCCGGCGTCAGCGACGTCGAGCCCGGTGACTTCGTGATCCTCAACTGGCGTGCGGTGTGCGGGAAGTGCCGGGCCTGTCTGCGTGGGCGGCCCTGGTACTGCTTCGACACGCACAACGCGCAGCAGAAGATGACCCTGGCCTCGACCGGCCAGGAGCTGTCCCCGGCCCTCGGCATCGGTGCCTTCGCCGAGAAGACGCTGGTCGCGGCCTGCCAGTGCACCAAGGTCGACCCGCGCGTGGCCCCGCAGGTCGCCGGACTGCTGGGCTGCGGCGTGATGGCCGGCATCGGCGCCGCGATCAACACGGGGAACGTCGGCCGGGGCGACTCGGTCGCCGTCATCGGCTGCGGCGGGGTCGGCGACGCGGCCATCGCCGGATCGCGGCTGGCCGGAGCGGCGACGATCATCGCCGTCGACATCGACGACCGCAAGCTGCAGACCGCCCGCTCCATGGGCGCCACCCACACCGTCAACTCGCGCGAGAACGACCCGGTCGAGGCGATCCGCGAACTCACCGGCGGCTTCGGCGCCGACGTCGTCATCGAGGCCGTCGGCCGCCCCGAGACGTACAAGCAGGCCTTCTACGCCCGTGACCTCGCCGGCACGGTCGTCCTCGTCGGCGTCCCCACCCCCGAGATGAAGCTCGACCTGCCGCTGCTCGACGTCTTCGGCCGCGGCGGAGCGCTGAAGTCGAGCTGGTACGGCGACTGCCTGCCCTCCCGCGACTTCCCCATGCTGATCGACCTGCATCTGCAGGGGCGTCTGGACCTCGCCGCGTTCGTCACGGAGACGATCCAGCTCGACGAGGTGGAGAAGGCGTTCGAGCGGATGCACCACGGCGACGTGCTGCGCTCGGTGGTGGTGCTGTGATGGCGACGCGCATCGAACACCTCGTCACCTCCGGGCAGTTCAGCCTCGACGGCGGCACCTGGGACGTCGACAACAACGTGTGGATCGTCGGCGACGACCATGAGGCGATCGTTATCGACGCCGCCCACGACGCCGACGCCATCGCCGAGGCCGTCGGGGACCGCCGGCTCACCGCCATCGTGTGCACGCACGCCCACAACGACCACATCGACGCCGCCCCCGCCCTCGCCGAGCGCACCGGCGCCACCATCTGGCTGCACCACGACGACCTGCCGCTGTGGAAGCAGACCCACCCGGACCGCGAGCCGGACGCCTGGCTCGTCGACGGCCAGACGATCGAGGCCGGCGGTGCCGACCTCAGGGTCCTGCACACCCCGGGCCACGCGCCCGGCGCGGTCTGCCTCTACGACCCGGGCCTCGGCACCGTCTTCACCGGCGACACCCTCTTCCAGGGCGGCCCGGGCGCCACCGGCCGCTCGTTCTCGCACTTCCCGACGATCATCGACTCGATCCGCGACCGGCTGCTCACGCTGCCGCCCGGGACGAAGGTCCTCACCGGCCACGGGGACCCCACGACCATCGGCGCGGAGGCCCCGAATCTGCAGGAGTGGATCGCCCGGGGTCACTGACCGCGTGTCGCCGGGAAAAGGCGACAGAAGATGTCCGGCTTACCCGTCACTCTCGAAGCACCACGCATTCACGGCAACGGGAGGTCGGACATGTCAGCTCCGCTGAAGGGCAAGGTCGCACTGGTCGCCGGTGCGACCCGGGGCGCCGGACGGGGCATGGCGGTGGAACTCGGCGCGGCGGGCGCCACCGTCTACGTCACCGGACGCAGCACGCGCGGCCGCCGCTCGGAGTACGACCGGCCCGAGACCATCGAGGACACCGCCGACCTGGTCACCGAGGCCGGGGGACAGGGCATCGCCGTGCCCACCGACCACCTCGATGCGGAGCAGGTCCGTACGCTCGTGGAGCGGATCGACGGCGAGCAGGGCCGCCTCGACGTCCTCGTCAACGACATCTGGGGCGGCGAGAAACTCTTCGCATGGGACGCCCCGGTCTGGGAGCACGACCTCGACAACGGGCTGCACCTGCTCCGGCTCGCCGTCGAGACCCACGCGATCACCAGCCACCACGCCCTGCCCCTGCTGCTGCGTCACCCCGGCGGCCTGGTCGTCGAGGTCACCGACGGCACCGCCGACTACAACGCCGACAACTACCGCGTGAACTTCTTCTACGACCTCGCCAAGGCCTCCGTGCTGCGCATGGCCTTCGCTCTCGGCCATGAACTCGGCCCGCGCGGCGCCACCGCCGTCGCCCTCACCCCGGGCTGGCTGCGCTCGGAGATCATGCTGGACGGCTTCGGGGTGAGCGAGGACAACTGGCGCGACGCACTGGAACGCGTCCCGCACTTCGCCATCTCGGAGACCCCGCACTACGTGGGCCGTGCCGTGGCCGCACTCGCCGCCGACGCAGACGTGGCGCGCTGGAACGGGCAATCGTTGTCCAGCGGCGGACTCGCCCAGGTGTACGGCTTTACCGACCTCGACGGCAGCCGCCCGGACGCCTGGCGGTACCTCGTGGAGGTTCAGGACGCGGGGAAGCCCGCGGACGTCACCGGGTACCGGTGAGGCGGACGGGCCGCCGGATCGTCACGGGTCGCTCTCCAGGAAACGGTCCAGCAGCGCGTCCAGCCCGGCCGCCAAGCCCTCCGGACCGCCCCGCTCGGCGAGGGCGGGTGCGGTCGCGCGGAGCTTCGGCAGCTTCTCCGACGGCATGCGGTACAGGCCGAGCCGGAACGCGGGGTCCGGTTCCCGCGGGTTGTCCACCACGGCCCGCAGTTCCACGGACACGTACCCGAGGACCCACGCGGTGAAGGCGCGCAGGACCGGGGCGGACCGGCTCTCCTCGAAGCCGGCGTCCCAGAGCGCGTCGAGCACCCGTTCGTGGTCCCTGAGGACCGCCGGCGCCCTGCGCGCCAGCGGCACCTCGGTGAAGCGCGTGAAGATCAGAGGCGCACCCTCCGGGTGGTCGAGGCAGACCTCGTAGGTGATCCGGGCGATGCGATGCAGTTCGGCCCGCCACTCGGGGCTCGCGGCCTCGGCCGCCGTCTCCGGGGCGGGTGTCCGGGCCAGCCGGTCCTCCAGCTGGAGGAACAGAGCCTCCACCACGCCGTCCAGCAGCGCGGTCTTGCCCGGCGCGTAGCGGTACAGGGACATGGCCTCCACCCCGAGCTCGGCTCCCAGCCGGCGCATGGTCAGGGCCGGAAGACCTTCGCGGTCGACGAGGTCCAGGGCCGCGGCGAGGACCCGCTCGCGACTGAGCCTGCCGGGACGTCCGTCCTCGTCGCCGCCCCGCCCCGCGCCGTCCACCATCACCCGCCTCCTCCGTGGAGATGCCGTGTCCCGTCACGGCCTGTCCAGCTCGCCCCACACGACGAACCGGTGGACGTACGTGCCGTCCCAGCCGCGGTCCGTACACGTGATGAGGGTGATCCGGGCCTTGTCGGGCCGGGCCCCCGGCTTGCCTGGGACCGGAAGGAGTACACCGACGTCCGAGGGCTCCACGACCTTGCTGCGGGTGACCCGGTAGGTGTAGGTCGTCCGCTTCCACTCGACGTCGATCGTGTCGCCCTTCCTCAGCTCCGGGAGCCGGTTGAAGGGCTCTCCCCACCCGGTCCGGTGACCCGCGACCGCGAAGTTGCCCGTCTCGCCCGGCAGCGCCGTCTCCGGGAAGTGCCCGGGGCCCTTCTCCAGGGCCCGCGGGGAGACGCCCTCGACGATCACCGGGGCGAATTCCCGTCCGAACCGGGGGACGCGCAGTGCCGCGATGGCCTCGCCCGCCCGCGGAGCGGGTTCGTCCGCCCGTGCTTTCTGCGGGGGAGCGGCCGACTGCCGAAGGTCGTCGCGCAGTGCCTGCTGCGTATGGGCGTAGGCGTCGTCGGCCTTTCGGCCGTGGAACAGTCCGAGGCCGCCCAACGTCAGTCCGGCGAGAATCAGGCCGATGCTCAGAAGGTGGATCACCCTTCTCATTCCGGACCTCCAGGGTTGCGGTGGGGCCACTGTCGTGGCCCCACCTCGGCGACCTCGTCAGGCGTCGTCCTCGACCTTGCGCGGGATCAGCCGCAGTGCGGCGCATCCCGCCGAGACCAGAACGAAGACGACGATCCAGAACCAGATACTTTCGGGGCCCCCGGTGACCGGCAGCAGCCCAGCCCCGGTGGTTCCACCGGCCGTGGTGCCGGCGCCTGCGTAGTTCGCCATGATCTTTTCCCTTCTTCGTGCTTTCTCTGTGTGAGGGGTTGTGTGAGCCGTCCGGATGTCACCAGGCGCGTTCCCTCCGCAGGGCCGTGTCCGCGAGCGCGCGGAGGTGGACGCCTTGGAGGAACAGGTCGTAGAACCATTCGGGCAGGACCAGCACGGAGGCGATCGACACGCGCCAGCCGCGTGATTTCACGGTGATCGCCCGCTCGATGGCGTAGAACGCCGTGAAGGCGATCCAGAACGGAGCGATCCTCAGCCCCGCGCCGATAGCGAGGTACCAGATGACGAAACCTATGTAGGCGGTCGACACGGATACTCCGAGAAAGGCCACGAGCTGTCTGGCCCAGCCTTCGGCGGTGTACCGGGTCACGCCGTAGTCGATCAGGTTCTCCAGTGCGCCGCGCTTCCAGCGAAGCCGCTGTTTGGCGAGGGCCGTCCAGGTCTCCATGACTTCCGTGGTCATCGTGGCCCGCGGCGGGGCGACGATGCGGTGGTGGAGGTGCTTCAGAGCCAGCGTGAGTTCGTTGTCCTCGGTCAGCGCCTTCGTGTCGTAGACGCCTTCGGCCGGAGGGAGCCGACCTGATTTCCGGGCTTCCAGGACGTCCTTCAGGGCTCCGGCCCGGAAGAGGCACGCGGTGCCGGTCAGGCACAGCACCTTGCCCTTCTTCCGTGCCGTGTCACGGGCGTACCGGGCGAACTCGTTGCGCTGGAACGCCCCGCACAGTCTGCCGCCGGAGCGACCGCGGAAGGTTCCGCCGACAGCGCCGTATCCCTGGCCCATCTTCCTGCGGGTCACCTCGATGAAGTGGGGATCCAGACAGGTGTCGGCGTCCTGGACGAGGATCCCGTCCTGGTCGGAGAGGTCCGGGAGCAGTCTGCTCAGGGCCCCGTTCAGATTGCCGGCCTTCTTGTGCCGGTTGCCGACCGAGTGCCAGACCTCGGCTCCGGCCTCGTGGGCGATGCGTTCCAGCTGCGCGGTCCGGCCGCTCTCCCGGTGCGGATCGAGTGTCACGATGACGCGGTCCGCGGGACGCGTCTGCATCCGCAGTGCCTCCAGCACCTGGGGAAGTGAATCCACTTCCCGGTAGGCGGGCACGAGCACGACCACCCGGGGCGACTGCGGTTCCGCTGATGTGGGTGAGGACGTTTCGATCATCACGTGCTCCGTGCGATGGGGGGAAGAATCACCTCATGTCCATAAGCTTACGTCGTATACCTACATGTGCAACTTACGCCGTCGGTTTTGTTCGTATGCGACGTCGCACCCGCTCGTGCCGCCCCAGGGGGAATGTCACTGTTCCGTCGCAGCCCCGCCGACCGCACAACCGGAAGCGCCCTTCGGCCGTCTAGCTGGCAGACATCGCAGACCCGTTTTCGCGAAAGGGCATGACCAGCCATGGGGGACGTACGCAGACGGAGTGCCGTCGCACTGGGGATCACCGGTCTGGTGGCACCGCTCACGCTCGCACTCGGCGCCGCACCGGCGCAGGCCGCGAGCTGCACCACGCAGGCCGGCCCGTACCAGAAGAAGGTCGAGAAGTTCCTCGGCCGCCCGGTCGACGGCAAGCAGTCCGCCGCCGACTGCAAGGCCATCAAGGCCTTCCAGACCAAGCACGGCATCTCGCCGAACATCGGCTACGCCGGCTCCGTCACCTGGGGCGTGATGGACCTGATGCAGAAGCAGAAGGCCGTCGGTTCGAAGCCCAACAAGGACGGCAAGTGCCCGGTGAACAAGGGCCGGATCGCCTGCGTGAACCTGACGCTCCAGCTGAGCTGGATCCAGGACGGCGAGAAGCTCGTCTACGGCCCCGTCCCGGTCCGCACCGGCCGGAACGGGTACGAGACCCGCACGGGCCTGAAGAAGATCTACTGGCGCAACATCGACCACGTCTCGTCCATCTACGACGTGCCGATGCCCTACGCGCAGTTCTTCGACGGCGGCCAGGCCTTCCACTCGGTCGGCGTCAGCATGTGGAACCCGCCGGGCTCGCACGGCTGCACCAACATGACGAAGACCGACGCCAAGAAGTACTGGTCGCTGCTGAAGAAGGGCGACGACGTCTTCGTCTACGGCCGCAAGCCGGGAACCTGATACCAGGCACCCGGCTCGCTTCCGGCGGTGTCCCCTACTGGGGCGCGTCCCCGAAGTCCGGGATCTCCAGCCTGACCCCGCCCTGCCGCGCCGACTCGTGCGCGATGATGCCCGGCAGGGTGTAGCGGGCGGCCACCCACGCGTTCACCGACGGCAGCGTGCGGGCGTTGACGGCGGTCACGAAGTCGTCCACCAGGAAGTGGTGGCTGCCCTCGTGGCCGTTGTGCAGGCTGTCGAACTCCCTCGGCAGCCGCGCCCGGTCGTGCACGGGCGCCGACCCGGAGGTGAAGGCGGCCCGCAGCTCCGGCGCGATGTGCTGGAGTGAGGGGTCGTCCGGCGCCATGGTGGGCTTGGGCTCCAGCAGTTCGCTGATGTCCTGCACCCCCTTCTTGTCCTGCCACAGGGCGACCGTGGCCAGCTGCTCCATACTTGCCTCGGTACCGAAGAAGCGGAAGCGCGACTCCCGTATGTGCGAGGGGTAGCCGACCCGCCGGAACTCGTTCGTACGGAACGAGCCGCCGCCCGCCACCTCGAACAGCGCGGTGGCGTTGGAGACGTCGTTGCCGAACTGGCTGACGTCCTTGTCGAAGACACCGTCGCCCCGGCCGTCGACGACACCGATCGCCGACACGCTCACCGCGTGCGTCTTCCAGGCGCCCAGCACCCCGCCGACGGCGTGCGTCGGGTACAGCAGCGGGGGATAGCTCGCGGTCGCCTTCCAGTTCTCGCCGCCGCTGTACTGGTAGGCCTCGTAGAAGCCCAGGTCCATGTCGTGGACGTAGTCGCCCTCGGCGTAGAACAGCCGCCCGAAGGCGCCTTCGGCGATCTGGTTGCGGGCGTGGACCGTGGCCGGGTTGTACTCGCTGGTCTCGCCCATCATGTAGGTCAGCCCGGTGGCCTTGACCGCGTCGATGATCGCCGCGATCTCCTCCGTGCTGATCGCCATGGGGACGGCGGAGTACACATGCTTGCCGGCGTTCAGGCCCTGCAGCACCAGCGGCCCGTGCGTCCAGCGCTGGGTGAAGATCGCGACGGCGTCGACGTCCTCCGACTCCAGCATGGCCTGGTAGGACGGGAAGGTGCCCGCCAGCCCCTGGGCGGAGGCGAGTTGGGCGGCCCGCTCGGGCAGCAGGTCGGTGACGTAGACGTCGCCGACGCCGGGGTGGGCCTGGAACAGGGTGGCGAACTGGCCCGAGAACTGTCCGGCGCCGACGATGCCGATGGAGAACGTCATGGAGCGCGTGCCCTTCACTGGGAGAGGATGAGGTTGATCTGGTCGTTGGTCTGATCGAGGCTGCTCACGGGCTTGCCGTTGCCGTAGATGTCCTCCATCGCGGGCTGCATGAGCGCGGTCATGTCCGCCGAGTAGCTGGCGATCGGGTACGAGAAGGTCCGGGCGTGCTGCTTGTCGGCCACGGGCTCGGTGAACGACGAGACGTCGATGCCCTTCTTCCGGTACGCGGCGACAGCGGCCTCGGTCCCGGCCGGCGTGGCGGGGAAGACGACGCCGTACCGGCCCACGGCGGTCTGGCACTTGTCCGAGGCCAGATACGCCACCCACTTCTTGGCGCCCGCCTTGTTCTTGGAGGCCTTCGTGACGGAGTCGGCGAGGCCGTTCATCATGGTGGCGCGCTTGCCGGTCGGGCCGACCGGGGTCAGGGCGGTCCTCATGTCCTTGCCCTTGAAGCCCGCGTAGGTGGAGATCATCCAGGCCCCGTCGAACGCGGTGGCCGCCTTGCCCGCCGCGATCTGGGTGTTCTGCTGGTTGGACTGGATGTTGTAGTCCGACAGGGGCGGCATGTAGCCCTTCTTCGCCAGGCCGAAGTACCACTTGACGACCGACTGGAAGGTCTTGCTGTCGTACTGGTACTTCGTGCCCCAGCGCGGCTTGTTCAGGTAGTTCCAGCCGGCCGAGCCGGTGAAGGGGCTCCACTGCGTCTGGCCGTCGCCGAAGCCGCCGCCGCCCGTGGCCATGCCGTAGACCTTGACCTTGTTCTTGTCGAAGCCCGCCTCGTCGCCCCGCTTGCCGTTCCTGTCGACGGTGAGGTGGGCGATGGCCTTCTCGAAGGTGCCGCCGTCCTTCGGGTTCCAGGACAGGCTGTTGAGCTGATCGGCGGTGAGCCCGGCCTCCTCGGTCATCTTCGAGTTGTAGAACAGCGCGACGGTGTCCCAGTCCTTCGGAGCGCCGTAGCGGTGGCCGTCCTGGCCGATCCAGTTGGCGGCGAGGCCCGTCTGGTAGTCGGAGTCCCTGATGCCGAGGTCGTCGAGCGGTTCGAGGACCTTCAGGTCGGCGAACTGGCCGAAGTTCTGGATGTGGTCGGTGAACACGTCCGGCGCGGTGCCCGCGATGAACCCGGCGGTGAGCTTGGTCCAGTAGTCGCTCCAGCCCAGCTGCGTGATCTTCACCTTCAGTCCGGGGTTCTCCTTCTCGAACCCCTTGGCGCAGGCCTGGTAGGCGGGCAGCTGGTTGGCGTCCCACAGCCAGTAGGTGACGGTGTTCGCGGACGATCCGGCGGCACCTCCCTGCGCGCACCCGCTGACCAGGGACAGCGCCAGCGCTCCGGTCGCCGCGACGAGCGGACGAAGTCGAATTCGCATCACATGCCCCTTACTTGATCCCGGTGAAGCCGATGGAGCTGACGATGCGGCGGGCGAAGCAGGCGAAGAGCACCAGCATCGGCAGCGCGGCGATCAGCGTCGCGGCCATGAGCCCGGACCAGTCGACGCCGGTCGCGGGGGTCTGCGCCCGGAAGACCGCCAGCGCCACGGTCAGCACCCGCGAGCTGTCGCTGTAGGAGACCATCAGCGGCCAGAAGTAGTCGTTCCAGGAGGTGATGTACGTCAGCACCCCCAGCGTGATGATCGGCGTGGACGCCATCGGCAGCACCACCCGGAAGAAGATCTTGATCTTTCCGGCGCCGTCGAGCAGTGCGGCCTCCTCGACCTCCTTGGGGATGTTCATGAAGAACTGCCGCAGGAAGAACACCGCGAACGGCGTCATGAACATGGTGGGCAGCGCGATGCCGAGGAGCGTGTCGATCAGGTGCAGCTGTTTGATGAGCACGAAGTTCGGCAGCAAGGTGAAGATGGCCGGCACCATCATCCCGGCCAGGAACAGCCCGAACACCTTGTCCCGGCCACGCCAGCGCAGCCGCGAGAAGGCGTACGCGGCCATCGCGGAGAAGAAGATCTGGCATCCGGTGATCAGGGTCGAGACCAGCACCGAGTTGAGCAGGTAGCGCCAGAAGTCCAGCCCGCCGCCCGCGCCGCCCTGCGCGACGGCCTCCTCGGCGGACTGCAGGCCCAGCGCCCGCTCGAAGCCGCTGGTGGTGAGGTCCACGGGCAGGGGGTTGGTGGGGTCGGCGCTCAGGCCCGCGTTGGTCGAGAGCGCGGTGCGCAGGATCCAGTAGAACGGCAGCAGGGTGATGAGGACGATCAGTCCCATCACGGTCCAGGCGGCGGCCCGCCCGAAGGGGAACCTGCGCCGGACCGGCCGCAGGGTCGTCGGTGTCGGTGTCGTCACGGCAGCCATGGCGGTGTCTCCCTTCCGTCAGCCGAGGTCGGTCCGGCCGGCCCGGGTGAGCCGGTACTGGAGGATGGTGATCGCGCTCAGCACGACCAGCAGGGCGACGGACATGGCCGAGGCGTAGCCGAACTGGAAGCGGCCGAAGGCCGAACTGTAGATGTAGTACTGCAGGACGTTGGTGGCGTTCGCCGGACCGCCCGCGGTGGTCACGGCGACGGTGTCGAACACCTGGAAGGACCCGATCACCGTCATGATCAGCACGACCGCCAGTACCGGACGCAGCAGTGGCATGGTGATCCGCCAGAACATCCGCCACTCGCTCGCGCCGTCCACGCGGGCCGCCTCGTACATGTCGTTGGGGATGGCCTGGAGGCCTGCGAACAGCAGCAGGGCGGTGTAGCCCACGTGCCGCCACACGTTGATGAGCGCGATGGTCGGGATCGCCCAGGTCTCGTCGGCGAGGAACGGGATGCGGTCCACCCCGAGGCCGCTGATGATCTCGTTGCCGATGCCGAGCTGGGTGTCGAGGATCCACAGCCAGACCAGACCGGCGACCACGTTCGACATCAGATACGGCGTCAGCACGATCCCGCGCAGCATCGCCGACTGCGTCAGCCGCTGGAGCAGGACGGCCATGGCCAGCGCCGCCACCGTCTGGACGCCGATGTTGATGGCGACATACTCGACGGTGACCCACAGGGAGTCCCAGAAGATGGGGTCGTTGACCATGCGGACGTAGTTGTCCAGGCCCACCCACTCCGCCGGCGTCAGCAGGTTGAAGCGGGTGAAGCTCAGGTAGATGCCCCGCAGGGTCGGCCAGAGCAGGAAGACCAGGAAACCGAGCAGGGCCGGCGCGATGAAGAGTGCGGCCAGCCTGCCGTCCCCCCGGTCCTCGCCGGACACCCCCTGTGGCGTCCCGGTCCTGCTGCTGGCCTCCGCCGCGCCGCCCGTGGGCAGACGTGAAGGAGGACTGCTGGAGGCGATGGTCATCGGGAGACTCCCTCGCTGCGGCGGCTCGTCCTCTGGCGGGACTTACTTTTGGTGCGAAACAATTGTCGCGTCAAGAGGTCGGCAAACATTGTTTCCCAGAAGCCGACATCGGCTTAGAGTGGTCATGTTGGTTTCGGTGTGAAAAAAATGGGTGAGGGGAGTCGGACCTTCATGACCGAAGGCACCGCCGGCTGGCTGCCGCTGAGCGCGGGGGAGCGCTCCGTGGCGATCGAAGTGCTCGTCCACGGCCCGCTCTCGCGCACGGAACTCGCCCGCAGACTGGGTCTGTCGGCCGGCAGTCTCACCCGGCTGACCAAGCCGCTGATCGAGTCGGGCCTGCTCGTCGAGGTGCCTGAAGCCGATGCGCCCGGGGAGTCGCGCCAGGGCCGCCCCTCCCAGCCGCTGGAGGTCGTCGCCGACTCGGGCTTCTTCCTCGGCTTCAAGATCACCGAGGACATGGTCTACGGCGTCGTCACCAGCCTGCGCAGCCACATCGTCGCCCGGTACGACCGCCCGCTCACCACCCACGACCCCGGCGAAGTGGCCGACGTACTGGCCGAGATGACCGCCGAACTGGCCACCGGCCACCCCCGCCTCGCCGGGATCGGCATCGGGGTCGGCGGGTTCGTCCAGGACCGTGCCGTGGTCGGCGAATCCCCCTTCCTGCTGTGGCGGGACGTCCCCCTGGCCGACCTGGTCGAGCAGCGCACCGGGCTGCCGGTGGTCGTCGAGAACGACGTCGCCGCCCTGGTCGAGGCCGAGACCTGGTTCGGAGCCGGACGCGGCCTGGAGCGCTTCGTCGTCCTCACCATCGGCGCCGGCCTCGGCTACGGGCTCGTGCTGGGCGGCAGGCGGGTGCCCTTCGCGGAGGAGGACCGCGGCTTCGGCCGGCACTGGATCGTCGACTCCAACGGGCCGCTCACCCCGGACGGCAGGCGCGGCAGCGCCGTCTCACTGCTGACCATCCCCAGCATCCGCTACCAGATCCGGGCCGCTACCGGCGGCGACCACACCTACGACGAGATCCTCGCCCTGGCCGCCGCCGGGGACCCGATGCCCGCCCGGGTCGTCGACGAGGCCGCGCGTGCCCTGGGGACGCTCGTCGCGCAGATCTCCAACTTCGTGATGCCGCAGAAGATCCTGCTCGCGGGGGAGGGGGTCGGGCTGATGGACGTGGCCGGGAAGACGGTCGAGGAGACGATCCGTGAGCACCGTCACCCGCTGGCCGCCCCGGTCGGTCTGGAGACGAAGGTGTCCGACTTCCACGACTGGGCCCGCGGCGCGGCCGTGTTGGCCATCAAGGTGCTGGTGCTGGGGTCGGCCGAAGCGTGAACGACGGTGAACTTCCCGGTGCCGAAAGGTACTCACAGGCGGCTGATGTGAACAGCCTCACGTTTACCGGGAGATGGACGTGATCAGCAACACTGTCCGAAATGCCCGATTGGCTCCTGATTACTCACATCGCCTTCACGTCCGGCGACGTATGCTTCACAGCATGTCCACCACCGTTGAAACATCATCCGAGCGATCGGCTGACGAGGTCAACGAGGAGATCCGTGCGCTGTGGCGCCGGTCGGGCGGGACACTGAGCGTCGAGCAGCGCGAGGAGTACCAGCGGCTCGTCCTGGAGTGGGCCGCCGCGGCCCCGCAGCCGGCCCCCGCGGCCTGACCCTCGCCCCCGTCACCCGGGCATCGGACCCTCGTCGAGGGGCACCCCTGATCCGATGGGTGCCCTTCTCGCACTTTCCTCGGCCGTCGTCTACGGCATCGTGGACTTCGCCGGCGGTCTGCTGTCCCGGCGCGTGCATCACACGGCCGTCACCTTCCTCGGCCAGCTGGGCGGGCTACTGCTCGCCTGCGCCGCCGCGCTCCTCCTGCCCGCCGACGCCGTCCACCTCGCCGACCTGCTCTGGGGAGCGCTGTCCGGCGTCGGGAGCGGCACGGCCATGTGGTTCCTCAACCGCGGGCTGAGCAGGGGGGACATGAGTGTCGTGGTGCCGGTGAGCGCCGTCACCGGTGTCGCGCTGTCGGTGCTGTGCGGGGTGCTCGTCCTCGGCGACCGCCCGGGCGCCGTCGCCTGGCTGGGCATCGCCGTCACGGTCCCCTCGCTGTGGTTCGTCGCCGGTGGCAGGGCCGGTGCCGGGAAGGGGACAGCGGACGGACTGGTCGCCAGTCTGGGCGTCGCCGTGCAGTACCTCGCCCTCGGACAGGCCGGGCCCGGAAGCGGGCTGTGGCCCGTCGCCGCGGGCCGGGTCGCCGCGGTCCTCGTGCTCCTGCCGGACGCCGCGCGGCACGCCCGCCGGCTGAAGCTGCCGCCGGTCCGCTGCGTCCGAGCCGTCCTCATCGGGGCCGGTGCGGCCCTCGGCCTCGTGCTGTATCTGCTCGCCGCCCAGCGGCAGTTGCTGGCTGTCGCCGTGGTGCTGGCCTCCCTGTACCCGGCCCTCCCCGTGGTGCTGGGCCTCGCCCTGCTGCGCGAGCGGATCAGCCGCCGTCAGGCGGTGGGGCTGCTGGGGGCGGGGATCGCGACCGTACTGCTCACCCTGGGCTGACGGGCCCGTCCCGCGACCGCCGGCCACCCGCGTCATCCCCAAGTGGCCGAGTAGTACTGCCGGTACGCCTTGCGGTCCTGCTCCGCACGGATCCACCGGGTGGCCACCAGGGCCACGAGGCTGCCCCCGATGACGAGCATGCCGGGGCCCACATTGCGCGGGTCGGTGAGGCGGCTGAGCAGCGTCGACACGTCCGTGCCCGTGATCGGCGCCGACGAACCGGGCGAGGCCGCTCCGGGCGAGGCCGACGGCGCGGGTGCGGCGCCCGTGCCACCGGACGACTTGGCCACGATGAGCTTGACGCCGAGCTCGGTCAGCGCCTTCGTCACCGGCTGGAAGAACGTCGTGCCGCCCGCCTTGCAGTCGCCGCTGCCGCCCGAGGTCAGGCCGATCGCGATGCCGTCGGCGAACATCGGGCCTCCGCTGTCACCGGGTTCGGCGCACACGTTCGTCTCGATGAGGCCGGTGACCGTGCCCTCGGGGTAGTTGACCGTCGCGTTGAGCGCCGTCACCTCTCCCTGGCGCAGTCCGCTGGTGCTGCCGCTGCGGAAGATCTTCTGCCCGACCTCCGCGTCGGCCACGCCCGTGATCCGCACGCCCTTGCCGTCACCGACCGCCACCACGTCCGCGCCCTTGCCCGCACGGCCACCGTCGTATTTCACCAGGGAGTAGTCGTCGCCGGGGAAGCTCCCCCGGAGCGACGTGCCGACCTGCTGCCGGCCCCGGTCGTCGGCGAACCAGACGGAACCGTCGGGCCCGCAGTGCCCCGCCGTGAGGATGAAGTCGCTCTTCCCGTCGGTCACGTTGAACCCCGCCGAACAGCGCCCGGCGGTCGACAGGATGGGCTGCGCGCCGTTGATCCGCGTGGTGAACGTGCCCTCGGTGCGCTCCATCCGCACGAAGGAGCCGATGCCCTCGGCGACCTCGGTCATCCGGGACCAGGCGGAGGCGGAGACGGTGCTGTCACCCCGCACCACCACCTGGTTGCTCTTGTAGTCCAGAGCCCACGAGGTTCCGGCCACCCGGGGGGCCGAACGCAACGTCGAAGCAGCGGACTTGAGGTCGCTCATGCTGTGACGGACCATCTTGGCCTGCGCGCCGGCGCGCTTCACCTCGGCGGCCGCCTTCTCGTCCGTCACGGCGACGACCGGCCGCCCGGCGGAGTCGATCCAGCTGCCCGCCGTGCGCGCGTTCCCGAGCCGGGACACGAGGTCGGTGCCCTCGCCCGTCGCCGGCGGCGCGGTGAACGGGACGCCGATGACCGGGGCCGGCGGCTCGCTCGCCACGGCGTTGGTGACCATCGCTCCTCCGAGGAGGAGTCCGCCGACGGCCGCCAGCCGTGTCACTCGCCGGACGACCCGTCGTCGTGCGTGCCTCATGCATGGCTCCCGAACCAGAACATCACGATGCGAACACCGCAGGGCCCTCCTTGAGTTGAGTGCCCTTCATTCATTACGGGGCGGAGCCGTGCCGTGTTCAGCGCACCGGTGATCTCTTCGGTGTCAGCCGGTGACCGGGGCCGCGAGCAGGGCCCCGCTGCGCGCGTCGCCCCACACCGAATCCGGGTCGACGTAGGGCCGCAGCAGGGCGGTGAGCACCGGGTCCCCGCGGCCGTTCAGCTCGTCGGAGGCGATCTTGCGGGCGATCCCGGCGAGGAAATCCGCCACCTGCACCCGCGCGTCGTCACGGGCCACGACGAGCCGCAGCCCCGCCAGGCCGATCCCGGCCCGCCGGGCCGTGCCCGCGATCCAGGCGATGCGCTCCGGCGTCAGCATGTTCTGCCGGTCGTGCACGAGGTGGACCGGCCGCCCGCTCCCGCTCCAGAGCGCGGCCGTCCGCACGATCGCCGGGAGCAGCGGGTTGAGCAGCGGGATCAGGGGCGGTCCGGCCAGGAACCCGTCCCGGTACGCCACCGCGCGGGGCCGGGTCCTGGCGAGCCGCTCCAGGATCCGTGCCGCGTCCGTCCCCGGATGCGTCCGGCGCAGGGTGTCGACGGTGCCGTAGAAGGCGTCGACCGGGTCCCCGTCGTGGCGGACCCGCAGCAACTGGTTGGCCGCCTCCAGGAACGCCCGCCAGCCGTCCTCCCCGAGGACCGGCCGCCCCGCACGGAACAGGAGGGCCGCCTCGGCCGCGTCGTCCAGCAGCAGGCCGAGGGTCCGGTCCACCACGAGGTACGTCTTCTCCATGAGGTGCACCCGCGCCTGCCCGTCGATCGGGCCCTCCGGCGCGAGCAGCCACTCCAGTACCGCGCGGTGCTTCTCCCGCAGCAGGTGGTTCGCCTTGTACTCCTCGGCGGGCGACCGGATACGGTCCCGGATCTCCCCCACCACCGCCGCAGCCGACGCCATGGACAGCGAGACGCCGGCGTGCGCGAACACGTCCGTGTTGCCGCCGGTGAGGTTCTCACCGTCCGACCCCGACTCGTCGCAGGCGATCTCCAGCAACGCGCCCACCGCCCCGCCCTGCCGCCCGTCCGCAAGATTCCCGCTCACCGCACAGCCCCCTATCGTGTGCCCATGACCAGGATCCCGCACGAGACGTCCGGTGAACCGAATCCGCTGCAAGCCCTCACCCTCGACCGGCTCCGGCAGCGCACCAGCATGAAGTGGCGCACCTACCCGGAGGACGTGCTGCCGCTGTGGGTGGCCGAGATGGACGTACTGCTCGCCGAGCCCGTCGTGCGCGCCGTCACCGACGCGCTCCACCTCGGCGACACGGGCTACCCGGCCGGCACCGCCTACGCGGAGGCGCTGGCCGCCTTCGCCGGGAAGCGGTGGGGCTGGGAAGGGCTCGCCGTGGAGCGCACCGCGATCGTGCCCGACGTCATGCTGGGTGTCGTCGAGATGCTCAAACTGGTCACCGGACCCGGTGACACGGTGATCGTGAACCCGCCCGTGTACCCGCCGTTCTACCTGTTCGTGGAGCACATGGACCGGCGGGTGGCGCAGGCCCCGCTCGGGGCGGACGGGCGCATCGACTTGGGAGTCCTGGAGTCGTCGTTCCGGCAGGCCGTCGCGGGCGGGCGGCGAGCCGCCCATCTGCTGTGCAACCCCCACAACCCGACCGGCACCGTGCACACGGAAGAGGAACTGTCCGCCGTCGCCCGCCTCGCCGAGCGGTACGGAGTGCGCGTCGTCGCCGACGAGATCCACGCCCCGCTCGTGCTCGACGGCGCCGGCTTCGTGCCGTATCTGAGCGTGCCGGGCGCCGAGCGCGGCCTGTCCCTGATGTCGGCCTCCAAGGGCTGGAACCTGCCCGGGCTCAAGGCCGCCCTCGCGGTCGCCGGGCCCGGGGCAGCCGCCGACCTGGACCGCATGCCGGAGGAGGTGGGACACGGCCCCAGCCACGTGGCCGTCATCGCCCACACCGCCGCCCTGCGCGACGGCGTCACCTGGCTGGACGCCCTGCTGACCGGCCTCGACGGCAACCGGCGGCTGCTCGCCGACCTGCTCGCCGAGCACCTGCCCGCGGTCCGCTACCGCCCGGGCGACGCCACTTACCTGGCCTGGCTCGACTGCCGCGCCCTCGGGCTCGGCGACGACCCGGCCGACGTCTTCCTGCACCGCGGCCGCGTCGCCCTCAGCTCCGGCCTTCCCTTCGGCACCGGCGGCACCGGCCACGTCCGCCTCAACCTGGCGGCCTCACAGGAGGTGCTCACGGAGGCCGTGCGCAGGATGGCGGCGGCGCTGCACTGAACCCGGGGGCACGCTCGTAGACTTCCCGCCATGGACGACAGGACGCTGGACGAACTCGGCGCGGGCAAGTACCTGCTGGTCACCAGCTACCGCAGGAACGGCACGCCGGTCGCCACCCCGGTCTGGGTGGTACGCGACGGGGACGGGCTCGGCGTGTGGACGGCCGCCGACTCCTGGAAGGTGAAGCGGATCCGCAACCGCGCCGATGTGCTGGTCGGCCCCTGCGACCTGCGCGGCAACCCCACCGGCGACCAGGTGCCCGCGACGGCGGAGATCTGCGACGCGGCCGCCACCGCCCGCTACCGGCAGCTGATCGGCCGCAAGTACGGCCTGACGGGCCGGCTGACCCTGCTCGGCAGCCGGCTGCGCCGGGGCGTGGACGGCACGGTGGGCATCCGCATCACCCTCTGAGGCCCGGCAAGCGCTTTCGGCCGCAGGGGAGTGGGGACCCCGTCCACGGGAAAGGGCACCTGCCATGAGCCGAACTCCCGTCCTGCGCGCAGCCGTCGTCGGCACCGGCCACCGGGCCCAGCTGTTCACCCGTGGCCTGGCCGAACGCCCCGGCCATGTCGTGGCCGCGCTGTGCGATCCCAGCCCCACCCGGATGGCCTTCCACAACCGGCTGCTGGCCGAGAGGGGCGCACCGGCCGCCACCGCGTGGGAGCCCGACCGGTTCACCGACCTGCTCGCCGAGGAGGGCATCGACGAGGTCGTCGTCACCACCGTCGACGCCGAGCACGACCGCTACATCGTCCCCGCGCTGAAGGCGGGCTGCCGGGTCGTCACCGAGAAGCCGATGACCGTCGACGCCGGGCGCTGCTCCCGCATCCTCGACACCGTCCGCGAGACCGGCAACTCCCTGACGGTCGCCTTCAACTACCGCTTCAACCCCGTGCATGAGAAGGTCCGCGCCCTGCTCGCCGGCGGCGCGATCGGCGAGGTGCTGTCGGTCCACTTCGAGTGGCTGCTCGACGTACGGCACGGCGCCGACTACTTCCGCCGCTGGCACCGCGAGAAGCGGCACAGCGGCGGCCTGATGGTGCACAAGTCCTCGCACCACTTCGACCTGGTGAACTGGTGGCTCGCCGACGAGCCCCGGGAGGCCTTCGGCTACGGGCGGCTCGGCTTCTACGGCCGCGAGGCGGGGGAGCGGCACGGACTGCGCCGGGACTACGACCGCGCCCACGGCGCCGAGCCGGCCGCCGACGACCCCTTCGCCCTGGACCTCGCCGCCGACGCCACCCTGCGCGCCCTCTATCTGGACGCCGAACGCGACGACGGCTATCTGCGCGACCGCAACGTCTTCGACGGGCCGGTGACCATCGAGGACGACATGTCCGTCCTGGTGCGCTACGCGCGCGGCGCGACGATGACGTACCACCTGACCGCCTACTCCCCCTGGGAGGGCTACCGGGTGATGTTCAACGGCAGCGCGGGCCGGCTGGAGCTGGAGGTGGAGGTGGAGGAGAGCCCCTGGCAGCCGCCGTTGAGCCGGATCACCTCGGCGGTGGGCGCGGTGCACGGCGACACGGCGGCCGAGCACGCGGGCGGCGCCCGTCTCACCCTGCGCCCGCTGTGGCAGCCCCCCGAGGACGTGCCGCTCGCGGTCGCCCACGAGGCTCACGGCGGCGGTGATCCACGCATGCTCGACGCGCTCTTCGGACCCGTCGGCCCCGCTGCCCCGGCGGACACCGGTGCCGCGGCCCATCCCACGGCGACCGAACGCGACGGGGCGCTCGCCCTCGCGGTGGGACTCGCGGCGAACCGGAGCTTCGAGACGGGACGGCCGGTGCGCACCGACGAGCTGATCGCGGGCTGAGGGCGCGTCAGCTCCAGGCCCGGTACGGCTCGTCCAGGAGCTGGAAGACCGGCTCGCCCCGTACCGGGTCCTTGGCCGTGGACAGCCGCACCCGGTCCCCGCTGTGGATGCCGATCGGCGGGCCCATCACCCGGCCGCGCACCACGAACCCCTCGGACATCTCTATCTGCGACACGTTGCGCGCCGCGGGGGTGTTGCGGTGCACCACCGTGGAGTGGCGGACGGTGCCCGTGCCCTCGGCGCGCTCCGTGCGCAGGTCGCTGCCCCGGCAGACCGGACACAGCAGCCGGTGGTACATGGCGGTGCCGCACCAGGTGCAGCGCTGGAAGAGGATGGCCTCTTGGTTACGGCCCCTCGGGTCGAGCAGACCCGTCGCGGAGCCGGCTGCCTGCTGAGCGACGCTTCCTGAGTGGTACACGCTGGTCAACTCCCTGCACTCGGCCGGAATCCGCGCACGCGATCACCCGCGCACACGTGTGCGCGGTTCGCCGTGCCACCGTGCACGCAGCACAGAGTATGGCACTCAGTGCCACTCGTAAAGGCACTCCGTACCCTCAATGTGAAGGAGGTCAGCCCCGCCCCAGCGTCGCCTCGATCTCCTGCACCACCCGCCACAGCGGCGCCCCGCGCCGCGCCACGACGACCACCACGTCCTCCGGCTGCTCCGCCACCGGCGGCACCGGCACGGCCCCGAACACCGACTGCACGTAATCCAGCGCGTGGTCGACCGCGGAGCTCGCCTCGCCCCGCCCGTCCGAACGCAGCCAGGACCGCAGCGCGTTGTTGTGCGCCGCCACCACCGCCGCCGCGATCACGTCGGCCTGCAGGGTGCCCTCCCGGCGGGCGGCGAAGCGCCGGCGCAGGTACTCGGCGAGGGCCCGCTCGTAGCGCCACACCACGGACAGTTCATAGGCGCGCAGCCCCGGCACCTGCCTGGTGAGACGGTAGCGCTGCACCGAGAACGTCGGGTTCTCGGCGTACATGCGCAGTACCAGCCGCGCCGCGTCGCAGACCCGCCCCACGGGTTCGTCGTCGTCGGAGCCGCCCGCCAGGAAGGCCGTCATGTCGGCCAGGCACCGCTCGTGGTCCGGGAAGACCACGTCCTCCTTGGAAGGGAAGTACCGGAAGAACGAGCGCCGCCCGACACCGGCGAGCGCCACGATGTCGTCGACGGTGGTCTGCTCGTACCCCCGCTCCAGGAACAGCCGGAAGGCCGCCCCAACCAGGGCGTCCCGCATGGGCGGCTTTCCGGCACCGGTCTCGTCCTTCTCGGAGCTCATGGGCGCGAACGTAGCACCCCGGAAGATCAGGTGTGGCACTCAGTGCACGCGGTGGGAGGTACTGAGTGCCCCGCCGGCCGGGCCCGGCCGGTCGCTGAACCCCGGACGCGCAGGCCGCGTATCTAGCGGCAGGACGATCCTCGAAGACGGGCGCCCCCGGCCCGGACGAAGGAGTACAGCGTGTCGACACCGTCCGAGCCCCGGCCGCAGCACGACGGCCCGGCCCTCGAACCCATCCGCGTCCTGCGGCCCCGCCGCACCGACGCCCTCGCGGAGCTGATGCGGGAGTTCCAGCAGGACGCCGGCCGGGAGCCCGCCGGCCGCGAGCCCGCCGGCTACGAGTCCGTCCCGCTGCCGGGGAAACCGCCGGCCGGCTCCGAGGCCCTGACGCAGGAACTCCCGCCCGTCGCCCGCGAGAGCCGCCGGCGCGCCGACGCCGCGCCCCCGGGAGCCGGGCTGCGGCGCGCCGCCGTCGCGGTGGCCGTCCTCGCGGCGGCCGTGATCGGCTTCGGCGGCGCGCTCCTGCTCCGCGGTGAGCACCCGGACGACACCGCCGCTCCCGCCCCCGGCCCGCCCCGGTCCGCCGCCTCCACCCCCGACCCCGCACCCGCCGTGCCCACCCCGCCGGCCACGGCACCCGTGGAGGACCCGGACGGTGCCGGCACGCTGCGCGAGGGAGCCACCGGCCCCGAGGTGACCGACCTCCAGCAACGCCTCCTGCGCATCCCGGACGTCTACCGGGACGGCTCCACCAGTGGCCGCTACGACCCCACCCTCACCGCGGCGGTCGCCCGCTTCCAGCTCTGGTACGGCATCCGCGGCGACGAGACCGGCGTGTACGGCAACGACACCCGCGCCGCACTGGAGTCCCGCACACCGGCGGGGGCGAGCTGATGTGTGACCATGGCCGGCATGGACGAGTTCGTCGACCGGCTGAACCCCGAGATGTACGTGGTCACCGCCGCCGCGGGCGGTGAACGGGCGGGATGCCTGGTCGGGTTCGCCTCGCAGTGCTCGCTGCGGCCGGTGCGGTTCGTGGTGTGGCTGTCCGAGCTCAACCACACCTTCCGGGTGGCCCGGAACGCGGACCTCCTCGCCGTGCACCTGCTCGGCCGCGAACAGTACGGCCTCGCCGAGCTGTTCGGCGGGCACAGCGGTGACCGGACGGACAAGTTCCAGGACGTCCGGCTGCGGGAGGCCTACGGCGGCGCCCTCGTCCTGGAGGACGCGCCCGCCTGGTTCGTCGGCCGGATCCTGACCCGTGTGGGCGGCGGCGACCACATCGGCTTCGTCCTCGACCCGGTCGAATGGGGCGGACACGAGGCGCACGACGGCCCGTTGCTGCGGCTTTCCGACGCCGTCACCATCGACCCGGGCCACCCGGTCGACTGACGTCGCTCCCCTCTTATCGAACGCCGGGCAAGGGCTGGGGAAAGCGGGGCGACGGCGGGGCCACCCGGCGTCATCCTGGGCCGGGGCGACGCACGAGGCGCCCGAACCACCGCGAACCGAAGGCCACGCCCATGAACGGCTCCCGCATCCCCGGCCTGGTGCTGCCCACCCTGTTCCTGCTGGCCCTGCTCGTGGGCCTGTGGTGGTACTGGCGTCACCGCGGCGACTCGTGAGGTGCGGTGACCCTACCCGTCCTGACTCCCGGGAACCCGGACGTCCACCACGCACACGTCGTCCCGCCGCTCGTCCGGCAGCATCCGCGCCAGCAACGGCCCCAGCGACGCGGGCCCGTCACCATGCGGAGCCGCCACCGCCTCGGCGAGCTGCTCCAGACCCCGGTCGATGCTGTCCGGGGGGTGCTCCACCAGACCGTCGGTGTACAGGATGAGCCGGTCGCCCGGGTCGAGACGGCACTCCGCCTCCTGGTAGACCGGCGTGGCGGTCGCCCCGAGCAGCATGCCGCGTGGCCTGCGCAGGTACCGCGCCTCGCCGTCCCGCAGCAGCAGTGGCGGAGGATGCCCCGCCTGGGCCCAGACCAGGCGCCGGCGGCGCGGCTCATAGCGGGCCAGCACCATCGTGGCGGTCGCGTGGGAGTCGCGGGAGTGCAGCAGCAGGGTGTTCAGCCGGGCGAGCGCGCCGGTCAGCGACGAGCCCGTGATGACCATGCCCTTCGCGGTGAACCGGAGCTGGGCCATCGTGGCCACGGCGTCGACGCCGTGCCCGGCGACATCGCCGACCACCAGCAGCGCGTCCCCGTCGGGCAGTTCGATGGCACTGAACCAGTCACCGCCGACGTGCACACCCGACTGGGCCGGAAGGTAGGCGACCTCGATGCGCAGCCCGGCCAGGTGCACGGGCCGGTTGGACATCGGCAGCAGCGCGTGCTGGAGCCGGGAGGCCAGATTCCGCTCGGCCTGGATGACGTCGTGCTGGGTCAGGATCGCCCGCTCGCTCTCGACCAGGGCCAGCTCCGCCCGCCGCCGGGCCGTCATGTCCTGCACGAAGCCGTGCACCTCGACGGGCGTTCCGTGCCGGTCGGCCACCGCCTCGGCCACCAGCCGCAGATGCCGGATGCCGCCGCTCGTCCGGATCCGGAACGGTACGTCGAACGGCCGCCCGCCGTGGACGAGTTCACCGATGGCACGCGTCAGCGCGGGCGTGTCCTCGGGCAGCGCGAGCTCCGGCACCTCGGGCAGGCGCACCGGGCCGTGCGCCGGGTCCCGGCCGACGAGGGAGAACACCTGGGTCGACCAGGAGGCCTCCTGGGTGGCCAGGTTCCAGTTCGCCCAGCCGAGATTGCCCAGCCGCTGAAGGTCCGCCAGCCGCTGCTCCTGGCGGTCGGAGGAGCCGTGCCTGATCCAGGAGACGACGAGGGCGTCGCCCAGCGGGGCCACCCGCGCCGTGTACACGGACAGTTCGGCGACGCCCGCCACGACCCCCTCGTGCGCGAACGGCTCGCCCTCGTAGGCCTTCCCGGTGGCCAGCACCTGCAGACAGCCCTGCCACAGCGGCTCGGCCGCCAGGGCCGGCCGCAGTTCCAGCAGCCGCCGCCCGGCCGGTTCCTCACCGGTCCTGCCCAGCAGATCACCCACCTGCGCGGTCGCGGCCTCCACCCGGAAGTCCTCGGTCTCGCCCGTCGCGGCCCGCAGCGGCGTGAGCAGCATCGCCGCGACCGGCAGCGCCTCGAACAGCGCCTGCACCGCGTCCGTGGCGGCGTCGGCGTCGCGCTCGGGCGGGGTGTCGAAGGCGCGCAGCCGGCCGGCGCACAGCCTGGTGACGCCCCGCAGGTGGGCGCGGTCGCGCGAGGTGAACACCCCCGGCCGGCCGCGCAGCACGCCGATGCAGACCTCGGCCGGGCCCGCGGCGGCCACGGGCAGCCAGGCCCGCGAGCGCCACCGGTCGGGAGGGTCGCCGATGAGCAGGTACTGCCGCTCGTCCGCGGCGAAGTCCTCCAGCCAGCGCGGCTCACCCGCCCGCAGTGCGTCCAACGCCGCCATGCCGCTCAGCGGCGGCACCTGGCACCACTGGGCGGCCAGCCGGTCGTCGATGCCGGCGTGCCCGACCAGGCCGAGCCCGCCGTCGGGCCTGCGTGCGTAGATCAGGACCGCGTCGGCTCCCATGTCGGGGCCGAGATGCTCCAGGAGACACCGGGCGAGGTCGTGCGGTGTCATCACCCGAACGAGCACCTGGCCGAGTCGGGCGAGGGCGGCGTTGACGTCGTCCGGCGCGTCCGACTGCTCCAGGGCCGCTGCCCCGGAGTCGTGTGCCTCGACGCCGGGGGACTCGCTCGCCCTGCCCGGGGCGGGCGGGGCGGGCACGAGGGTGCCCAGGGTGATCCAGCACTCCTCCAGCAGGGTGTGACGGGCGGCCTTGGCCCGCTGGAGCAGCAGTTCGCCCGCGGCGTCCGCGGGGCAACCGGTCAGTGCCATGACCGCGCCCTTGGCCCGTTCCACGACAGCAGCCGTGGCCGCCTGGTCGCGCAGCCGGTCCAGCTCGGCGCGCTGCCGGGCGACGATCTTGGCCAGTTCGACCAGGTCCGGTGCGGCACCGGACTGCGCCGGCGTCACGGGCTCGCTCGTCACGCGTTGAGCATGGCACACCCGGCCCGATTCGAAGACCGGCTCGTACGCACGGACTGCTCGCCCGGCCCTGGCGCTCCATCCATCACGTGGGCCTCGCCGGTCAGCGGTCAGCGGCCGTCGCGCGGATAGAGCCACAACCGCAGGAGCCGGCTCAGCCGCGGCATCACCAGATACGTCAGCACGGGCAGCAGGACCAGCGGGAAGACGGCCGCCCGCAGCGGCAGTGGCCAGCCGGCGGTGTGGGGTGTCACCAGCCACTGGACGAGCAGGGTGAAGGGGTAGGCGCCGAGGAAGGTCGTGAAGACCATCTTCCACCGGGGCGGGGCCTGCACCGTGGTGCCCGGGAGGCTGAACCAGGTCTCCATCCCGGTCGTCGACTGGCGCTCGCTGCTGACCTCGGTGGCGATGTCCTCGATCCGCCGGTGCCAGTGCGCGCGCTCCTCGGACTCCAGCCAGGCGGCGAGCCGGTGCTGATCGGACCAGCGCAGTACCGCGTGGTAGCGGTGGCCGTCCTCGGGCGTCAGCCAGGAGACGCCCTCGTTGCCGGGGAACTGTCTGGCGCAGCGGGTGATGCCGTGCGTCCACTCCTCGAACCGCTGCTCCCGGCCGGGGCGCACCTGCCAGGTCAGGACCGTGGTCACCGGCTCGCCGCGCCGGGCTGTGGTGGTGCTCATTCACCCACGGGTGCCACGCCCGGCGCCGGTCATGCCCGGCGGCTCACTGCTGGCGGTTCGCCTCCACCAGGGCCTGGGTCACCGCCCGGACGCTGCGCGCGATGTGCTGGAGCTGCATGACCTCGGCCGCGTACAGCTTGATCGTGTGCTCGATGACCCCCTCGTGCAGGCCGAGTCCGGGAAGGTCGGCGCGGGCGGTCTGCAGCGCGGTGCGGGCGACCCGGATCTCGTTCTGGACCTGGATCTGGGCGTGCCGGGCCAGGAGGACGGGGTGGCGGATGAACACGGGGTATCCGGCGTAGCGCGTGGGCACCAGCTCGCGCAGCCACTTGGCCGCCGAACGCTCCCAGTCGTAGCTCCCGGGGGTCTTGACCTGGCAGGGCCAGTCCGGGCTGATGCGCGTGGTGGTCAGGTGCATGATCATCGCTTCCGGGTGTGCGGCGTCGTGAGGGTGGACGACGGGTCGGGGCGGCCCCGGCCTAGGGGATGGCCGGGGCCGCCACGAACACCCGGGACGCCGGAGTGGGTAGGACCCGGCTCCACGGGTGCGGAACGGATCCGGAACTGCCGGGTCGCGATCCGTGAGCAGTATTTATATATGCCATCCGGTTTGCAAGGAGCATGAAAACATTCATGCGCGCTTTGTTGTGGATGGTCCCCATGTGTGGACCGCCGACGGGGTCCGCCGCCCGTCGCTCAGTCCCTGAGGAAGAACTGGTGCTGGTCGGCGAGCTGCTCGTACTCCTCCAGCCGCGCCTGCGTCCGCTCCGGATCCGCGTCCGTCATCGCCTGCAGCAGCGCCGAGCACATCACGCCCGGCGCCGCGTAGGAGTCGAAGACCAGCCGAGACCCGGTCCCGAGGGCGAAGACGACGTCGGCCTCGTCCGCCAGCGGCCCGAGCGCCAGGTCGGTGATCAGCGCGACCTTGAGCCCGGCGCCCCGCGCGACCCGCACGGCCGTCAGGGTCTCCTGGGCGTGCCGGGGCAGGGAGAACGCAAGCACCCACGTACCTCCCGCCTCACGCGACTGCAGCAGCGCGTCGTAGGCGACGCTGCCGCCCCGCGTCACGAGCCGGACGTCCGGATGGATCCGGCGGGCGGCGTAGGCGAAGTACTCGGCGAGGGAGACGGAGATGCGCAGCCCCAGGACGGTCAGGGGAGTGGACGAGGAGAGCTTGCGGCCGACGTCGATGACCACGCCCGGGTCGGCCAGGTCGCGCCGCAGGTTCTCCAGGTTCTCGATCTCGGCGTCGACCGCCGCCTGCAGTTCGTTGCCCCGCATCTCCTCGGCCGGGCCGACGGCGAGGGTGCCCAGCGCGATCGACTGGAGCTTTTCCCGCAGCGCCGGGTAACCGCTGAAGCCGACCGCCGAGGCGAACCGCGTCACCGAGGGCTGGCTGACACCGGCCCGGTCCGCCAGATCCGTGATCGAAAGGAACGCCGCCTCGGTGATGTGCTCGATCAGGTACTGCGCGATGCGCCGCTGTCCCGGGGACAGCCGGGGCCGGTCGAAAAGCGCCCTGAGCTGGGCGGACGGGGAGACCTCCGCTTCGGGGGCGGCCTTCCCCGAGGTGATCGCGGATGCCTGTGCGCGTGCCTGCTGCGGCGATGGCACCGGTGCGCCTCCTTCGTCTCCCACGGACGTTCAACATAGCTCACGCACATGGTGACCAGGGCTTCTACGGACAGCATGAGCTGCCCGGCCGGGGGTTACCCGGACGCCGGGCGGGAACCCGCCGCCGCACACGACCCCCGAGAGGAGCCGCCGACATGACCGTCCCCGAGGAGAACCGTCCCAAGACGGAGACCACGGACGAACTGCTGGAACACCAGGACGACCACCGCTCCCGGCCGCCCGGCGCGACCGGCCGCACGATGCGCGAGGCCCTGGAAGAGGCCGAGGTGCGCCCCGACGACTACGACGACCGCTAGGCGGTGTCCTTCCAGGACACCCGCGGCACCCCGATCGAAATCGACGACGCTTCCGGCAGGTGAGACGGCATGGGCGCGCTGAGTGCGCTGGAACAGACACTGGAGAACCGTTGGGACGCGCTGTGGGCGCGGCTCCTCGACAAGGAACCCGTCGAGGTCCTCGACGCCCTGCGGCGCGCATGCGACGACAACGCCGTCGTGTGCCGTGAGGGCCGCGTCATGGTCCCCAACGCCTACGACGTGGAACTCCCCGACGACGTGCACGACCATCTGACCCGCACCGGCACCGATGTGGGCCAGGCCCTCACCGACAGCCTGTGCCGCCACGCGGAACGCCGCGGCTACGAGTTCGCCGGCCCGCTGGCGGTCCATGTGGCGAGGTGCCCCGACGTGCCCAACGGCCGTTACCGGGTGGCCGGCCGGGTCATGGAGCACGTGAGCGCGGACGGGTTCTTCTACGCGACCCACTGATACGCGACCCACTGACACGCGACCCCCGGTGACGTGCGCGCGCACCCGCACTCAACGGCGGTACAGAGTGATCGAGTGCCCGACGTCGTCCACGGGGCGGCTGTCGCCGATCAGTTCGGCCAGCCGCCCCGTGGCCTTCGCGGCCGCCGAGTCCGACACGGCCAGCAGTCCCCGCACCTCACGGACCGGCACCCGCCGGGGATCGAGGGCCTCGATGCCGTAGAAGGACGGCACACCGCTGCCCTTGTACACGAGCCACACCCGCTCGCCGGGATACCGTTCGCGGAGCCGGTCCGCGAGCCGCCCGAGGTCCTGCCCCCAGTCCACGTTCGAGTCGTGCAGCCACTCCCGGGTCCTGCCCGGCCCCCCGAACGCCTCGTTGGAGTACGGCAGATAGTAGGGATACGCCCGCAGCGAACTGACGGCGGCGAACGCCACCAGCACGCTCAGCCCCACGCAGACCCACCGCCGCCGCACCACGAGCACGCACCCCGCCGCCACCGCGAGGAACAGCGGCAGGAACACGGCGTACCGCGTCCCGAAATCCCGCGCTCCCTGCATGGCCGCCGCCAGCAGCACCAGGGGAACGGCCAGCACACAGGGCGCGGCAGGCCGCAGCCGCCGGACCGTGACGAGGGCCACGGCACCCGCGGCCCACAGCGCGAGCATCCCCAGCGGCGTCTTCACCAGCAGCGCGGCCGGCAGGTAGTACCAGAGCGAGCCGTCGTACAGCCGCCCGAACAGAAACCCCTGCCACGGCCGGTTCTCCAGCCCGAACTGCACCCGCATCCCGTCCCGGTAGGCCTCCGGGAACGGCATCAGCTCCACCAGCAGTCCCCGCAGCCCGCGCACCACCGGCACATGCTGCTCCGGAACCCAGCGCAGCCGCGGATCGACCATCAGATACGTCACCCACACGACGGCGACCGCGGCCAGGGCCACCCCACCGGCCGCCGCGACGGCCCGGCGCCGGCTGCCGCCCGACGACCGCCACACGGACACCGCGGTCAGTGCCGTCAGCACCGGCACAGCGGGCAGCGTGCTCATCTTCGTGGCCAGCGCGGCGCCCAGGGCCATTCCGGCGAGCGGCACGTACCGCCGTGGTCTCCGGCGGGCCCGCCACACCAGCCAAGCCGAGGTCAGCAGGAACCCGGCGGCCGGTACGTCGAGCGTGGCGAGCGAGCCGTGGGCGATGACGTCGGGAGAGAAGCAGTACAGCGCGAGGGCGGTCAACCCCGCGACAGGACCGGCCAGTTCACGGGCGAAGGCGAACACCACCAGCCCGAACGACAGGGTCAGCGCGATCACCGGCAGGCGGGCCAGGAGCATCAGCCGCCAGGGATCGTTGCCCGACGCGTACAGCAGATGCCGTCCCGAGCGCCCCTGGTCCCCGGCGAAGGCCGGGTCGATGTGAGGATCCGCGAGGGCCACCCCCACGCCGATGACCAGTTTGCCGAGCGGCGGATGCTCGGGGTTGTGCCGCAGCCGGTGCTCGCGCACGTACTGGGCGGCCGCTCCCACGTACACCGGTTCGTCGATCGTCGGGGTCTGCCGCACGGCGGTCGTGACCATCGCGAAGGCCATCTGCGCGAGCAGCACGGCCACGAGGAGCGGCACCGGCCACCGTCTGCCGGGCCGGTGCGCGCCGTCCGCCGGTGCCGGGGGCGGGAGCGGCACCGGCCGGGGAACGGCGGGAGCGATCCGGAGGGCCCTCATGGACCAACTCTGCATCAGCCCCCGCCGTAGAAAGCGCTACCTCCGCACGAGTCGCACCGACAGACCGTCAGCCGTGTGGACGGGCACGGCCAGCAGCGTCTCGGAGTCCAGCTCGACCCGGTCGAACCGGCCGCGCAGCTGCGCGGCGGACAGGACGGGAAGGGTCGTGCCCGCGACCGGCGGCCGCTCGGGGTCGAGCCGCAGCGACAGCACGCTGCCCCGGCCGAGCAGGACCCGCCGGCTCACCGTGACGGCGGGGCCGTGGTTCCTGCGGAGCAGCAGCTCCAGCGTCGACTCGCCGTCCTGGACGTACGAGCCGCGCACCCGCAGCACCTTGTCCGCGCGCAGCGTGCCGCCGGTGACCCGGACGTCGCCCTCGCCCAGAGCGTTCGGCGACCCGGCGACCAGCACGCCGTCCTCGACGACGGTCCCGCCGTGATAGCGGTTGTGGCCCGTCAGGGTGAGCGTGCCCGAGCCGCGCTTGGCCAGACCGCCGTCGCCCTCGATGTCGTTGCGCCAGCTGTCGGCCGCGTGGAAGCCGCCCGCCGCCGCGTCCAGCGTCACGGTGACGTCCTGGTCGAACGCGCCGTAACCGTCCGCCGCGGCGAACAGGTTCAGCCGGCCCCACTGCTCGAAGCCGTCCAGCAGGACGTAGCCGGAGGGCAGCGCGGTCGTCCGCAGCACCTCACGCCGCTGGGCCGCGGTCAGGTACGGAAGCCGCGTCTCCAGCAGAACCTCCGCGCCCTTCGGCACGGTGAGCGGGTCCTTGCGGCCCCGGCGCGGCAGGACGTACGTCAACCGGTGCCCGACCGAGCGGGCGTTGGCGTCGCGGTCGGCGTAGGCGTCCCCGGCGCCCGGGTGGGCGTAGTCGTACAGCGTGTCCGCCGTGGTGCCGGTGCGCTGCGTGAAGTAGGAGAGGGCCTGGGCGCGGGCCGCCGCCTTGAGCTCCGCGTTCGCCGGGTCGGCCAGCGCGGCGGCGGTCAGGGCGGTGGCCATGATCCGGCCGCCGATGACGTCGACGGTGGAGTGCATGCCCGACATGATCCGGGTGTGGCTGAGCTCGAACGCCCGCGTCACCAGTTCCTGGAACCGCTCGGGCACCGCGTAGGCGAAGGCCAGACCGGCCAGGTGGAAGGCGTTGGTGTGACCGCTGGGGAAGCCGCCGTCGTCGACGGGGGACGTGCTGCGCTGACGCAGCAGCTGCCTGACGACGACCACGTCCGATTCGTACACCGGGTAGCCGAGTTCGTCCGTGCGGCCGGTGTCGACGACCTCGCTGTCCTCGTTCATGCGCCACGGACGCGGGTACTGGAAGGCGTACTTGCCGGGGTTCCCCGAGGCGAACGGGCCGCGCACGGTGTCGACCAGCTTGGCCACCAGGCCGAGGTCGGAGGCGTACGAACCGGCGCCCAGGGCGGAGCCGGCGGGCGCGTCGGCCGGCACGGAGTCGCTGATCGTCGTCGGGGGAGTCGTGTCCGGGGCGCTGGTGATCGACGTGACCGCCTTGGCGCCCGCCTTGTACAGGCCGGACAGCGGGCCCAGCCCGGCGATCATCGCGTAGCTCTGGTGCTGACGGTCGTAGACGAACGCCTCTCGCGCCTGCGCCTCGGTGCGCGCGCCGGTGACCGCGGCGCAGTAGCGCATGTTGGCGCGCAGCACCTCGGGGCGCAGCGGTGTGCCGGTGTTCCAGGCGGCGCCGGTCTTCCACACCTCGGCCATGCCGCCGAGGATCCGCACCACCGCGTTGGTCTCGGGCGTGAGGTTCGCCAGGACGTTGGTCTTGTAGTCGTCGACGAACGCGGCGGGAGCCGTGGCGGCCTTGGCGTCCGCGGCGCCCAGCCATCCGACGAGGGTCGGCGCGGCGACCAGCGCGGCCGAGCCGCCCAGGGAGGTCCTGAGGAAACCCCTCCGGTTCAGGGTGGGGGAGTGGTGCCGGGCGGATGACGGCATGGGTGTGCCTCTCTTCAGTTCTGCGGCCGTGCGGCCGGGTGAAGTCGTGCGATCCTGCCTGATTCGATGGGCGGGCGGTGTCCCGTCGACAAGGGTTCGGCGGCCGGGACGTGGCCCGCGGGTGAACGCGCGGCCCGGCTCACCGGAGCGACCGCGCCAGCGCCACCGCGCCCTCGACCGGTGGTACGCGAAGGGGTCTGGCGCGGGCCGTGGGCAGCGTCTCGGCCAGGGCGACGCTGAACGCGTCGAACAGCCCGGGCTGGGACAGCACCGTGCCGCCCGCCACGACCACGTCGTCGACCGCCACCCCGCGGTCGGCGAGCCGGGTGACCAGCGCGGCAAGCGCCCAGCCCGCCTCGTCGATCACGGTCCGGGCGAGCGCGGAGCCGTCGGCGGCCGCCGCGAAGACGACGGGAGCGTGCCGGCCCCACTCGGCGGAGACGTCCGTGGCGCTCTCCAGAGCCGCGCCGAGCGCGGGGACTTCGGGTACGTCGAGCGCGGCGATGAGCCCGAGCGCGAGCGCGTCGGGCCGCTCCCCGCGGTCGTGGGCCGCCCACACGGCCCGGGCCGCCTCCCGGACGAGTCCGGCGGCGCCGCCCTCGTCGCCGAGGACCGCGCCCCAGCCGCCCACCTGGACGGGGGTGCCGTCGGGCAGCCGCCCCACGGCCACCGAGCCGGTGCCGGCGACCAGGCCGACACCCTTGTCCAGACCGGCCGCGGGGACGAGGAGCTGGGCGTCGCCCACCACCAGCGCGGGCGCGTCGAAGTGCAGCTGGAGAGCGGCGCGGATCTGCGCGCACTGGCGAGGGGTCTCGCAGGCATGCCCGCCGACGGCCACGGCTGACGGGCGGGCACCTGCCGGAAGCGCCTCGGCGACCAGCGCGGCCAGCCACCCGGCGGCCGCCACGGGGTCGTGCGGCCGCCAGCCGCCGCTCGCACGGACGTGGTCGGCCACGAGGGCGTCGCCCGCGAGCGCGCGGAGATGCGTCTTGGTGCCGCCCACGTCGATACCGACCACGAGGGTCGCGATGTCCTGCACGGAACCTCTTTCGTCGTTGCGCAGTGCTGCGACGGCGGGCGAACCGTGCCTGAAGGACGGGCAGTTGAAGGACTAGGGAAGCCCCGGGACGGGCTTCTGGCGGAGCACGGCAGGCGAGTACCGTGAACTTCGTTAGGAAGTTAACTAACGAAGTACAGTGCGTCAAGAGGAATCCCTTCGCCGCGTCCCGTGGAGACGACCCGAGACCATCCGAGACGACCCGAGACGATCCTGGACGATCGACCCGGGAGCGCGGCCCATCACCCGTGTGGGGGAACTGTTGGAACCTGACGTGGCAAGAGCCCCCCGCCTGACCGAGAGCGCGGGCGCGGTGTTCGCCGTACTGGCCGGGGCCGGCCGGGCGACCCGGCCGCAGCTCGCGAGTCTGGCGGGCCTGTCGAAGCCGACGGTGTCCGCCGCCGTCGCGGAACTGGAGGGCGTCCGGCTCGCCGCACACTCCGGCACGGCCTCCAGCGGTACGGGGCGCAACGCCGCGGTCTACCGTCTCGGGCCGGCCGCGGGGGCCGTGCTCGCCGTCGACCTCGGCCCCGCCCTCACCCGGGTCCGCGGCTGCGCCCTGGACGGCACGCTGCTCGCCGAGGCCACCGGCTCCCGGGCGGGCGCCGCCGACGTCGTGCGCGAGGCACTCGACGCGCTGCCCGCCGACGCCCCGCTGCGGACCATCGTCGTCGCCGTCGGTGACGTCACCGCGCCGCGCAAGGAGGGCGCCGGTATGCGTCCGGCGACCGCCAAGGCCGGCCCCGTCTTCGACGCCGTGGCCGTCGCGCTGCCGCCCGGCGTCCCCGTCCACCTGGAGAACAACGTCAACTGCGCCGCTCTCGCCGAGCTGCACGAAGGTGCCGCCCGGGGCCGGAACACCTTCGGCTACCTGCGCATCGGCGTCGGTATAGGCCTCGGCATCGTCGTCGGTGGCCAGGTGCTGAGCGGAGCGAACGGCGCCGCCGGTGAGCTGGCCCGGCTGCCCTACCCGTGGGACGACGGCCGCGAACCCCGCCACGAGGCCCTGGAGGAGTACATCGGCGCCCGCTCCCTGTTGCGGCGCGCGGCCGAGGCCTGGCCGGACACCGACGGGCCGTGCCCCGGTACCGCCGAGCAGCTCTTCACTCTCGCCGCACAGGGCCGTGCCGCCGCCCGCGCCGTGGTCGACCGCCATGCCGTGGACGTGGGCCGGCTGGCCGCCGCCGTGACCGCGGTGCTGGACCCGGGGCTGGTCGTGCTGGGGGGCAGCACCGGCGCGTACCCGCAGCTCCTGCAGGGTGTGCGGGCCGAGCTCGCCCGGCTGAGCTGGCCCACCGAAGTCGTCAGCAGCACGGTCGGCGATCTCGGCACCGTCGTGGGCGCCGCCCGGCTGGCGGTCTCCCGAGGAGTCCAAACCGTGACCGAGTCCGCGGGGGCGAAGGATTGACGGCCTCCGACTCGATCTGCCAATGTCCGGACAAGCGCTTTCTAAGTCGGCCGGGACGCCGACTCCGGGTGAGCCTCCCGCCCGTACGCGAAGTACGGCAGCCGCACGAGGGCGAGCTTGTGCGACGCCGGCCGTCATGGCCGGGGACACCACCCGTCAAGGCGACGCGGCCGGGCGAGGCCGTGCCCCCGGAAAGCGAAATCTCCTTCAAAATGCACCCGTGCCGCCTCGGCTGGCGCCGTGCTTCCTCCGCTACGACGAAAAGGGATCGAAGATGATCAGTGTGGGTGTGCGGCGCTCCCGCCGACTCGGCCGCGGCGGCATACGCCGTGTGGTTCCCCTCGCTGCCGTGGCCACGGCAGGTGCCCTTCTGCTCTCCGCCTGTGGGTCGGGAGGCGACTCGGGCGGCACGTCCAAGTCGCTGACGTTCTGGATCTCCACGGTTCCGGGGCAGGACGCGGGCTGGAAGAAGATGGTGGCGCAGTACAAGAAGGAAGCCGGCGTCACCGTCAAGCTCGTCAACATCCCCTACGACGGGTACCCGACGAAGCTGCACAACGCCGCGCAGGCGAACTCGCTGCCCGATGTGGCGGCCGTGCCGGCGCTGGACCCGATCTGGGCGAACAAGCTGATCGACCTCAGCTCCATCGCCAACAAGAAGAGCAACAAGATCAACGCCAACTTCGTCGCGAAGGACTCGTCCGGGAAGGTGCTGTCCATCCCCTCGGACGTCACCGCGTCCGGCATGTTCATCAACAAGACCCTGTTCAAGAAGGCAGGTGTCCCCTTCCCGACCTCGCCGCAGAAGACCTGGACCTGGACCGAGTTCATCAAGGCGGCGAACAAGGTCCGCGAGAAGACCGGCGCCAAGTACTCCCTGACCTTCGACCAGTCGCCGTCCCGGCTGCGGGCCATGGTGTACGAGATGGGCGGCAAGTACGTCCACGCGGACTCCTCCGGCAAGTTCTCCGTGGACGCGGCCACCAAGAAGGCCGTGAACACCTTCGTCGGATGGAACGACAACAAGACCATGCCGAGGTCGGTGTGGACCAGCGGCGCCGACCCGTCCGCCATGTTCCAGAGCGGTGACGTGGTCGCCTACTGGTCCGGCGTGTGGCAGGTGGCCGCCTTCTCCGAGAGCATCAAGAAGTTCGACTGGGCCAGCGTCCCGACTCCCGCCCAGCCGGTGCAGGCCAGCGACGTCAACAGCGGCGGCATGATGGTCGGCTTCAACAACAACGCTGACGCCGCCACCGCCGCGCAGAAGTTCCTGTCCTGGATCTACGAGCCGGACAACTACCGCGTGCTGTGCGAGGCCTCGGGCTTCCTGCCGGTCGAGACCGGCCTGAACCCGAAGTACCCCTTCAAGTCCGAGGCGGCGCAGGCGGCGTTCAAGCTGTACAACGAGTCGATCCCGCTCTACGCCCCGATCTCCGGCTACTTCAACGGCGCGCAGACGAAGTGGGTGCTGAAGGGCAAGAGCCTCACCGAGGACCCGACCAAGACGGAACTCGGCAAGGCGATCAACGGCCAGCAGTCGCCCGACAAGGCGCTGGACAACATCGTGGCCGGCTACAACCAGCAGGTCGGCGGGGGATCGTAGGCCGACGGGCCCGGGCGGCGGTGTCCCGACCCCGCCGCCCGGCCCCGGGCGCCCACGTGAGGCCGGGTTCACGGCGTGAGCCCACAGCAATCCATTCCACCAGCACGGAGTCAGGAAGATGACACAACGCGCCTCGGACGTGACCGTGAGCCCGCCCAGGAGACGCAGCAAGTACACCGTCGCGCCGCTCGTCCTCATCGCGGCCAACGTCGTGCTCTTCGCGCTGTTCTTCATGTGGCCGGCGGTGATCGGGCTCGTCTACTCCTTCACGAACTACACGGGCGTAGGCGCGTTCCAGTTCGTCGGACTGGACAACTACAGCAAACTGTTCGGGGACTCCACCTTCTACGACGCGACGACCCGGACGCTGCTGTACACCGTCCTCTTCGTGCCGCTGAACTTCGTGTTCTCGCTGCTCATCGCCAACGTGCTGGTGAGCAAGCACGCCAAGGGCGTGTCGGTCGCCCGCATCTTCTTCTTCATCCCGTGGCTTCTGTCGCCCATCGTCGTGGGTGTCCTGTGGCGGTGGCTGTTCGGTGAGAACTTCGGACTGGTCAACTACCTCATCGAGAAGGCCGGCGGAAGCGCCGTTCCGTGGCAGTCGAACGCGGACCTGTCGCTGCTGGTCGTGGTGGTCGCGGCATCCTGGGCCTGGACGGGCTTCTCCATGCTGCTGTTCATCGCGGCGATCAAGAACGTACCGACGTCCTACTACGAGGCGGCCGCGCTCGACGGCGCCGGACCATGGCGCCAGTTCATCAGCATCACGCTGCCGAGCATCGCGCCGACGTCCTTCATCGTCATCCTGCTCAACACGATCCACGCGATGAAGGAATACCCGCTGTTCGCCTCCCTCAACAACGGCGGACCCGGAACGACGAACAACCTGCTGGTCCAGTACATCTACCAGACCGGCTTCAAATCGGGCCAGATCGGCTACGCGAGCGCCGCGTCGTTCGTGCTCATGCTCATCCTGATGGCCGTCGCGATCATCCAGCTGATCGTCAACCGGCGGGTGGAGAACCGATGACAACCACAGACACGCCGCGCAAGGTCGACTCCACGCCCGGACGGGCTGTTCCCAAGAAGCGGTCCGGCAGCGCGGCCAGTGGCGGGCTCCGGCGCGCGATCCCCGCGACGACACTCCTGTGGGTCCTGGCGGCCCTCTACGGCGTGCCGGTGCTGTGGTTCGTCCTCAGCTCCTTCAAGCCGGCCGGAGACCTGTTCTCCCTCCCGCTGACGCTGTTCCCGACGAACCCCACCGTGTCGGGTTACGAGGCGGCGTGGGACAGCGCCAACTTCTCCCAGTACTTCATCAACACCGCCATCGTGTGTGTGATCGCGACGATCCTCACGGTGGGAGTCAGCTGCTGCACCGGCTACGCGCTGGCCAAGTACGACAACAAGTGGCTCAAGGCCTTCTTCGTCGGCATCCTGGCCACCACGATGCTGCCGGGCGAGGTCATGCTCGCCCCGCTCTTCCTGGTGGTCCGCGACCTCGGTTTCTACAACTCGCTCGCCGGTATCATCCTCCCGGCCGTGCTCACCGCGACCGGATGCTTCATGTTCCGCCAGTTCTTCCTGACGGTCCCCGACGAGCTGATCGAGGCCGCCCGCATCGACGGCGCGCGTGAGCTGTCGATCTTCCTGAGGATCATGGTGCCGATCTCCCGGCCCATCATGCTGACGCTCGCCATCCTGTCCTTCCAGTGGCGGTGGAACGACTACATCTGGCCGCTGCTGATGCTCAACGACCCCGAGAAGTTCACCGTGCAGATCGGCATCCAGAGCCTCGTCGGGGCGCAGAACATCAACTGGTCGGTGCTGCTGGGTGGTTCGGTGATCTCCATGGTCCCGCTGATCGTCGTCTTCCTGGTGTTCCAGCGGTACGTCATGAACGCCGACATCAACGCCGGACTGAAGGACTGACCGTGCCCACCCCGCTCGACCACGAATTCGTCCGCGTGGCGGCCCGCGCCGCCGACCGGCTGGCCGTCCCGCTGGCGGCCGGCCCCGACGAGGAACCAGCCGGTGTGCCCCACCGCGCTCTGGCCCGCCGGGTGAAGACCCTGATCGCCGCGTACCGCACGCCGGAGTCGGCACTGCACGGCAGCGGGCAGGCCGTCGCCGCCGCGACGACCCACCTCCGCGCCCTGCGCGCCGCGCAGACGGCCACCGGTCTCTTCGCCGGCGGCGACAACGTGCAGTCACCGCCGGACTCCGGGTTCACCGTCAACGACGTGTGCGACGCGCACGTCCTCGCCGCCGGCGCGGGGCCCGAACTGCGCGACGTCACGGCCACGCTCGCCGAGATCGCCCGCGCCGCCTCCGGCAGTCTCCTGACCGGCGGGGTGCACACCCCGAACCACCGCTGGGAGCTGTGCGCAGCGCTGGCCCGGCTGCACCGGTCGTTCCCCGACGACCGGCTGCTCGACCGCGTCGAGGAATGGCTCGCCGAGGGCGTCGACATCGACGCGGAGGGCCTGTACTCGGAACGCAGCGCCAACTACGCGGCCCACGTCTCCAACCCTTCGCTACTGCTGCTGGCCGGCGTGCTCGGCCGCGCCGACCTGCTGAACGCCGTCGAACGCAACCTCGCCACGACCCTGGACCTCTTCAGGCCGGACGGCACGGTGGAGACGGTCCTCTCGCGCCGGCAGGACCAGCACCAGCCGTTCCCGCTGGCGCCCTACCTGCCGCACTACCGGCTGCTCGCGATCCGCACCGGCCGGGGCGACTTCAGCCGGGCGGCGCGGCTGGCGGCCGCCGGCGGCATCGACGACCCCGACCTGCTCGCCGAGACCCTCCTCACCCCGGACCTGACCCGAGTCCTGCCGGCACCGGCCGCGGAGACCCTTCCGCGTGACCGGTACCTCACCACCGCCCGCCTCGCGGCCCGCGCCTCGGCCACCGCGCACACGGTGGTCTACGGCGGCTCCGACGTGCCCGGGCACCGGCGCATCCGCTCGGGCCTCGCCTGCAATCCCACCTTCCTGCGTCTGTTCGCCGGCGACGCGGTCCTCGACGCGGTGCGCCTGTCACGGGGATTCTTCGACCTGGGCCCGTTCCGTGCCGCCGCGATGCAGCAGAGCGCCGCCAACCGGTACCGGCTCACCGAAACCCTCACGGCCGCCTACTACCAGCCGCTGGCGCTGGACCGGCGCCGGGACGACGGCGCCTACCGGATGGCGGACGAGGGACGCTTCTCGGCCGCGATGGCCTTCCCGGAACGGCCCCGGGACGAGGTCTCACACACCACCCGCGTCGAGGTGGACCTGCTGGACGACGGCGCCGACCTGCGCATCGACATCAGCGGCCCACGGGTGCCCTGGGCCCTCGAACTGACCTTCCGGCCGGGTGGCGACCTTGAGGGCGCCGTACCGATCGGCGACGGGCGCTGGTGCCTGACGACCGGGCCGATGACCTACCGGGTCGGTGACGACGAGATCCGCGTCGAGGCCCGCGTCGAGGCGGGCGAACCGCCGGCCGGGCCGGACCGGAGCGACGTGCTGCGGTACGACCCGGGGCAGGACTACACCGTGGTGGGCGGCACCGACGCGACGACCGGGAACCGCGTCTACATCGGGGGGCACGGTCCGCAGACGCTGACCGTCGCACTTCGCGCCCGCCGGCCCGCACCCGCCGTGTGACTCCGGTGGCCCGGCCAGGGGCACGTCAGGCATGAACCGCACGTCCTCACGGTCCGCCACGGCCCGGCGGCGACGTGAACGGGGAGCCGGCACGGACGCGGTCCGCCGGACGACGGCTCACCCGTCGCAGGCCGGCGCAACGGCCTGCGGAGCCTGAGCGGCGAGTTCCTCAAGGGGCTCGCCGCTGAGCCGGCACACCTTCCACTCCTCCATGAGCTCCACCCCGAGCGACGTGTAGAAGTCGATCGCCGGAGTGTTCCAGGACAGCACCCACCACTCGAAGCGGTCGTAGCCGCTCTGCCGGCAGGTCGCGGCGAGGGCCGCGAGGAGGGCCTTGCCGTGTCCCGAGCCGCGCGCCTGCGGCCGTACGTAGAGGTCCTCCAGGTGCATGCCGCGGGTGCCCGTCCAGGTCGAGAAGCGCGGGAACCACAGGGCGTAACCCATGGTCTCACCGGTGTCGTCGTCCTCGGCGATCAGCGCGAAGGCGGCCGGGTGCTCTCCGAACAGTGCCTCGCGCAGCTGCTCACCGGTGGCCCGCGCCTGCTCCTCGGCCCGTTCGTACGCGGCGAGTTCACGGATCATCGTCAGGATCTCGGGGACATCGTCCAGGGCGGCGGATCGGATCATGGACAGATCATGCCCCGCCCGGCACCACCAGGTCCGCCCGCCCCCGGGTCGCCGCGACCAGCTCGGCGTTGCGCTCGTCCGAGCGGGCGACCCATGCCGCCGCCTCTTCGTGCGTCTTGCCGAACTGCTCGTGACGGGCGACCAGGCGGCGGACGCGCTCCCGCTCGGGCAGCTCGCAGAACCACACCTCGTCGAGGAGGGGGCGGACGCGGGGCCAGGCTCCGCTGGCCAGGAGCAGGTAGTTGCCCTCGGTGACGACCAGACGGGCCGTCGGATGCACCGGGATCGCGCCCGCGACCGGCTGCTCCAGGACACGCTCGAAGCCCGGGGCGTACACGACGTCGCCGGGCTCGTCGCGCAGCCGCCGCAGCAGGGCCGCGTACCCGGCCGCGTCGAACGTGTCGGGCGCGCCCTTGCGGTCCCGCAGGCCGAGGCGCTCCAGTTCGGCGTCGGCGAGGTGGAAGCCGTCCATGGGGACGTGCGCGACCCAGGGGTCACCCGCGCCGTTCAACTCCCGCACCAGGCGCTCGGCGAGCGTCGACTTGCCCGCGCCGGGGCTGCCCGCGATACCGAGGATCGCGCGCCGGCCGCCCTGGGGGAGGGCCCGGGCACGGTGGACGAGGTCGTCGAAGCTGAGCGGCACAGGGAGAGTCTGTCACCCGGCCGGGGCCAGGGCGCCGGGAGCCCGGCAGCCCCTCGCGCGCCCCTGCGTGTGGCGTGCGCCACTCACTGGAACATCGCCGGGCGGGGAACCGGTCCCTTATGACGCAGCTCGGTCTTCCCGCAGCCATCCACGCCTGTCTCTTCGATCTCGACGGCGTCGTCACCAAGACAGCCGTCGTGCACGCGGCCGCCTGGAAGGAGATGTTCGACGCCTTCCTTCGCGAGCGCGACGGCGCGGACTTCCGGCCGTTCGAGGCGGCGGACTACGACGAGTACGTCGACGGGCGACCACGCGCCGACGGGGTGCGCACCTTCCTCGCCTCCCGCGGCATCGACCTGCCCGACGGCGGCCCGGACGACCCACCGGGCGCCGAGACCGTGCACGGACTGGGCAACCGCAAGAACGAGCTGGTCCTGGAGAAGATCCGCACCGACGGCGTCGAGGCCTACGACGGCACCCTGCGCTATCTGGAGGCCGTCCGCGCGCACGGGCTCAGCACGGCGATCGTCTCCTCCAGCGCCAACTGCCGTGACGTGCTCCGTTCGATCGGCGCCGAGCACTTCTTCGACGTGCGCATCGACGGCGTGGTCGCCGCCGAGCGCAAGCTGCCCGGCAAGCCGCACCCCGACACGTTCCTCGCCGCCGCCGAGGACCTCGGCGTCGACCCCTCCGAGGCGGCCGTCTTCGAGGACGCCCTGGCCGGCATGGACGCGGGCCGCGCGGGCCGATTCGGCTACGTCGTCGGAGTCGACCGGGTCGGGCAGACCGACGCGCTGTACCGGCACGGCGCCGACATCGTGGTGAAGGACCTCGCCGAACTGGGGGACACGCAGTGATCACACAGCGGGCGTACGGCGTCGAACCCTGGGCCGTGCGCGAGACGGCACTCAACCTCGACGTCCTGGCACAGAGCGAGTCCGTCTTCGCCCTGTCCAACGGCCACATCGGCTGGCGCGGCAACCTCGACGAGGGCGAACCGCACGGCCTGCCCGGCTCCTACCTCAACGGCGTCCACGAACTGCACCCGCTGCCCTACGCCGAGGCCGGCTACGGCTACCCGGAGTCCGGCCAGACCTCCATCAACGTCACCAACGGCAAGGTGCTGCGGCTGCTCGTCGACGACGAGCCGTTCGACCTGCGCTACGGGCGGCTCGTCACCCACGAGCGGACCCTCGACCTGCGGCGGGGCGTCCTGGAGCGGGTCTGTGAATGGACCTCCCCGGCCGGCTCCACCGTCCGGGTGCGCTCCACGCGGCTGGTGTCCCTCACCCAGCGCGCGATAGCCGCCGTGGCGTACGAGGTGGAGCCCGTCGACAGCCGCACCCGCGTGGTCGTCCAGTCGGAACTCGTCGCCAACGAGAGCCTGCCCGAGCCGGACGGCGACCCGCGCGCAGCCAAGGCGCTGAAGTCGCCGCTGGAGCCGGAGGAGGACCTCGCCGAGGGCAGCAGGCTGCGGCTGGTCCACCGCACCCGCCGCAGCGGCCTGCGGGTCGCCGTGGCCGCCGACCACACCGTCACCGGCCCCGAACGGACCACCACGAGCAGCGAGTCCAACGTGGACGTGTCCCGGCTGACCGTCACCTCCGTGCTGGAGCCGGGGGAGCGGCTGCGCGTGGAGAAGCTGGTCGCGCACGGCTGGTCCGGTGTCCGTTCCCGGCCCGCCATGAGCGACCAGGTCGAGGCGGCCCTCGCCGCGGCCGGGCACAGCGGCTGGCAGGGGCTCCTCCAGGACCAGCGGGCCTACCTCGACGACTTCTGGGCCCGTGCCGACGTCGAGATCGACGGCGACGAGGAGATCCAGCAGGCCGTCCGCTTCGCCCTCTTCCACGTCCTCCAGGCCGGTGCCCGCGCCGAACAGCGCGCCATCCCCGCCAAGGGCCTCACCGGGTCCGGCTACGACGGCCATGCCTTCTGGGACACCGAGGCGTTCGTGCTGCCACTGCTCACCTACACCGCGCCGAAGTCCGCCGCCGAGGCCCTGCGCTGGCGCCTGGACACCCTGCCCGCCGCCCGGGAACGCGCCACCCAACTCGGCCTGCGCGGCGCCGCGTTCCCCTGGCGCACCATCGAGGGCTCGGAGGGCTCGGCCTACTGGCCGGCCGGGACGGCGGCCTTCCACGTGGGCGCCGACATCGCCGACGCCGTCGTGCGGTACGTGGCCGTCACCGGCGACGAGACCTTCGAACGCGAGGTCGGCGTGGAGCTGCTGGTGGAGACGGCCCGCCTGTGGCGCTCCCTCGGCCACCACGACGACCGCGGCACCTTCCACATCGACGGTGTCACCGGACCGGACGAGTACAGCGCCATCGCCGACGACAACACGTACACCAACCTGATGGCCCGGGCGAACCTGCTGGCCGCCGCCGACGCGTGCAAGCGCCATCCCGACGAGGCCGCGCGGCTGGGTGCCGACGAGGAGGAGATGGCCGCCTGGCGGGACGCCGCAGAGGCCATGAACGTCCCCTACAACGAGGAACTCGGTGTGCACGAGCAGCACGCCGGCTTCACCCGCTACCAGCGCTGGGACTTCGACCGCACCGGCCCGGACCAGTACCCCCTGATGCTCCACTTCCCCTACTTCGACCTGTACCGCAAGCAGGTCATCAAGCAGGCGGACCTGGTGCTGGCCATGTACACCTGCGGCGCGTTCTTCGAGGAGTTCTTCGACGAGGAGCAGATCGCCCGCAACTTCGCCTACTACGAGCCGCTGACCGTCCGCGACTCCTCCCTGTCCGCCTGCGTCCAAGCCGTCATGGCAGCCCGGTCCGGGCATCTCGACCTGGCCGCCGACTACACGGCCGAGGCCGCGCTGATGGACCTCGGCGACCTGGAGCACAACACCCGCGACGGACTGCACATCGCCTCCCTGGCCGGCACCTGGATGGCGCTGGTCGCCGGGTTCGGCGGCATGCGGTGCAGCGACGGCGCCCTGCGGTTCGCACCCCGCCTGCCCGAGCGGTACAGCCGGCTCGCCTTCACGGTGGGCTTCCTCGGCCGCTGCCTGCGCGTGGAACTGACCGCCGACCGGGCCACGTACACCCTGACCTCCGGCACGCCCCTGACCATCCGGCACCACGGCACCGAACTGACGGTCGGCGAGGACGCCCCCGTCTCGCGGCCCATTCCCGAGCTGACCCACCGCCCCGCCCCGGGCCAGCCCCCGCACCGCGCCCCGAACGCCCGCTGACCCCGCTCTCGGGGGTCAGGCATTCGGCCGAACTCCACCCGGCACACCACCGCCCCGCGGATTAGCTTGATCGTGTTCTCGACCGACGGGGTAAGGGGCGGAACATGACCGATGGCGCGAACGCCATCCTCGTGCAACGGCGGAGAGACGAGCAGCCGACAGGGCCGCGCGCCACGCGCTGGGCGCGCGGCAACCGGCCGCTCGCCGCCCTGGCCGCCGTCTTCACCCTGGCGCAGCTCGCCCTCGTCCGGCCCGCACTGGGCCTCGGCTGGGACGAGATCGTCTACGTCAGCCAGGTCACCTCGCACCACCCCGCGGCCTTCTTCAGCGCACCCCGCTCCCGCGGCGTCTCGCTGCTGGTCGCGCCCGTCGCGTCCTGGTCGTCGTCCGTCCCGCTGCTGCGCGTCTACCTCGCCCTGCTGTCCGGCATCGCCCTCTACCTGGCCCTGCGCTGCTGGCGGGGTCTGTTCCCGACCCGCGTCCTGGTCCTGGGCGGGGCCCTCTTCGCGTCCCTGTGGATGACCCTCTTCTACGGTCCGCAGGCCATGCCCAACTACTGGGTCGCGATCGGAGCCCTGATCAGCGTCGGCTGCTTCCTGCGGGCCCGGGCGGAACGTTCCTCCCCTGGGCTCCTGTGGGGTCTCGCGGCGGGCGCCGCGCTCATGGCGTGGATGCGTCCCACGGACGCCGTCTACGTGGCCGTGCCGCTGCTGGTCCTCGCCCTGGTGCGCCGCCACGTGCGACTCCTGCTCGTGCTCGTGGCAGGCCTCGCGGCCGGTGCCGTGCCGTGGGCGATCGAGGCCTACACCGGCTTCGGCGGGCTGGGGGAGCGGCTGGCGGAGGCCTCCCGGATCCAGGGCGGACTGGGCTGGCAGATCGCCGTCGACGACCAGTTGCGCAGCCTGGGCGGACGCGCCCTGTGCCGGCCGTGCACCGGGCCGATGCCCACCCCCCTGGTCACCCTCTGGTGGTTCGCCCTGCCCGTCCTGGCCGGACTCGGGCTGGCCGTCGCGGTCCGGGCCGGGCGCACGGGACGGACCCTGGTCCCGCTGGCCTGCGCCGCCACGGCCGCACTGCCGTACCTCTTCATGATCGGCTACGCGGCGCCGCGCTTCCTCCAGCCGGCCTACGCGCTGCTCGCGATCCCGGTCGCCGACGCCCTGTGGCACCTGGTCAGAACTCCGCGCGGGACCTGGCGCACGGTGGCCGCCGCCGTCGTCCCGCTCTGCCTGGCCGGGCATCTCGCGGCTCAGCTCGCCGTTCTGCACGGCGCCGTGTCCCGCAACATCGACAGCCGCCGCGACTGGGACCGCAGCGCCGACGCGCTGCACCGGCTCGGCGTCCGCCCGCCCTGCCTGCTGACCGGTCACGAGGCCATCCCCGTCGGCTACTACACCGGTTGCTTCTCGGGGGCGACGTCCGGGAACAACGAGAACATCACCGTGGCCGGCATCCTGCGCACCGCGGACCGTCTCCCGGTGGCCCACCTCGCACCGGCCGGCGGCACCCCGCCCCGCTACGCCCGCTCCTGGCCCGTCCACCGGATCTCCGGCCTGGACGTCCGTGTCGCACCGGGCCCCTGACGCCCCGGCCGACGTTTCCCGGCCGTCCGGCTCAGGTAGGAGTCGGACGACGGCCACGATCGAGGGGGGAACGGCATGGCGGCGAGCGATCACGAGGGCAGGCTGGGGGAGGAGTTCTTCACCCCGGGTTCCTCGTCCTTCACGGACTTCCTGGCGGCCCACCGCCCCGAACTGCTGAGTACCCGGCGGGTCCTTCCGGACGGCGTCCGGGCCGAGGGCGCCCCCCACGGCACGACCGTGCTGGCCCTCACCTACCGGGACGGCGTGCTGATCGCGGGCGACCGGCGGGCGACGATGGGCAACCTGATCGCCCAGCGCGACCTGGAGAAGGTGCATCCCGCCGACGACCACTGCGCGGTCGCCTTCGCGGGTACCGTCGGGCTCGCGGTGGACATGGTGAAGCTATACCAGGTCGAGCTGGCGCACTTCGAGAAGATTGAGGGCATCCCCATGACCCTCGCCGCGAAGGCCACCCGGCTGGCCACCATGATCCGGAACAACCTGGGCCAGGCCATGCAGGGCCTCGCCGTCGTCCCGCTGCTGGCCGGCTACGACCCCGCGGCTCCCGAGGGCGCACGGGGCCGCGTCTTCTCCTTCGACGTCGTCGGCGGCCGCTACGAGAAGTTCGGCTTCCACGCCGAGGGCTCCGGATCGCCGTACGCCCGGGGCGCGTTGAAGAAGCTGTACCGACCGGGCATGTCGCGCCGCGAGGCGGCCCTGGCCGCCCTGCAGGCCCTGTACGACGCGGCGGACGACGATTCCGCGACGGGCGGCCCCGACCTCACCCGCCGCATCTACCCCATCGTCTCCGTCATCACCGAGGACGGCTTCGAGCGGCTGGCCGAGAGGGAGACGGAGGAGCTCAGCCGCGAGATGGTCGAGCAGCGGCACACCCGGCCGGACGGACCGAACGCCGGGGTGTGACACCCGGCGGCAAGGACGGCCCGCCGAGCGCCGGGGTGTGACACCCCGGCCGTAAAGCCGGCCCGCCGGCGGAGTTTTCGGTTCCATGGACAAGACCTGTCACGGGCTTTACTGCACACGACTTGCAGGTGCTGGAGGATGGCGCAAGGCTGTCTGTCGCAGCCGTTCATCCGACAGAGAGACCTTCCCCCGATGACGGCCGCCCCTGAGTCCACTCCGCGCCTCCCCGCCCCGGCCCCCGCCCAGCGCACGGCCTGGCGCCGCGTCCGCAGCTCCATGACGCGGCGGGAGTGGACCAGGGTCGGGGGGATGGCGGCCGTCATCCTGGCCCTGCACGTGATCGGCTGGTTCACCCTCGTCGCGATCGTCGCCCCGGAGCACCACGCCATCGGCGCGCAGACCTTCGGCGTCGGCATCGGAGTCACCGCGTACACCCTCGGCATGCGGCACGCCTTCGACGCCGACCACATCGCCGCGATCGACAACACCACCCGCAAGCTGATGGGGCAGGGGCAGCGGCCGCTGTCGGTCGGTTTCTGGTTCTCCCTCGGCCACTCCAGCGTCGTCTTCGCCCTGGCCTTCCTGCTCACCCTCGGCGTGAAGACCCTAGCCGGGCCCGTCCGGGACGACGGCTCCGCGCTGCACGACGTCACCGGCCTGATCGGCACGGCCGTCTCCGGGACGTTCCTCTACCTCATCGCGGGCGTCAACCTCGTCATCCTGGCCGGCATCTGGAAGGTGTTCCGCGCCATGCGCTCGGGCCGCTACGACGAGGCCGCCCTGGAGGAGCAGCTGGACAACCGCGGTCTCATGAACCGCCTGCTGGGCCGGGTCATGCAGTCCGTCTCCAAGCCCTGGCACATGTACCCGCTGGGCCTGCTGTTCGGCCTCGGCTTCGACACCGCCACCGAGATCGCCCTGCTCGTCCTGGCCGGCTCCGGCGCCGCCTCCGGGCTGCCCTGGTACGCGATCCTGTGCCTGCCCGTCCTGTTCGCCGCGGGGATGTGCCTCCTGGACACCGTCGACGGCTCGTTCATGAACTTCGCCTACGGCTGGGCCTTCTCCAAGCCGGTTCGCAAGGTCTACTACAACCTCACCATCACCGGCCTGTCCGTCGCCGTGGCCCTCCTCATCGGCTCGGTCGAACTCCTCGGCCTGCTCGCCGGGCAGCTGCACCTGCACAGCCCCTTCTGGGACTGGATCTCCGGCCTCGACCTCAACGTCCTCGGCTACGTGGTCGTCGCCCTGTTCTTCGCCACGTGGGTGGTGGCGCTCGTGGTGTGGAGGGCCGGGCGCATCGAGGAGAAGTGGTCGGGGGACCTGGCCCCCCAGCAGCACTCGTAGCAGGTGCTCACGCCCCCAGCCGCAGCTCCTTGCGCCACTTGACGATCTGCTTCTCCGCATCGCCCGTGTACGACCACGGGGTGCGGGTCGCGCGGGGCCCCAGCATGCCCAGCAGGACGCCCGCGATGTCCTTGGCACCGGCGGAACAGGCCGCGTGGGCCAGGTAGCTGAAATCGCGGAGTTCGGCGGGCGCGATCCCGCTCTCCGTCCGGCTCATGACCCAGCGCTGCCAGGTCCGCCGCAGGTCGCTCGCCGCACCGTCGTGGCTCCAGTGCTGCGAGAGCCCCACGGCGGAGTGCCTGCCCTGTGCCGCGTCCAGGGCGAAGCGGTACTCCTCGACCCGGGCATACTGCACCAGCACCGGCAGCGGACAGCCGGGCGGCGCCACCCCGGCCGCGTCCCGGGCGAAGTCGTACATCAGGCCGTGCGTACCGTGCCAGCGCGCCGAGTAGTAGTGCAGCACCTGGAGGTGCCCCTCGATGCTGTACGGGTCGCGCCCGTGCAACTCGTCCCACCAGCGCCCCAGTTCCTGCCGGCGCACCCCCGACGGGTACAGGCGCGCCACCGAGATCAGCGACACCCACGGCGTCGGATCCTCCGGGTACGCCTCCGCAGCCGTCAGGCAGGCCAGCACGGCGGCGTCCACGCGGTGCTGGTCGATCGGCACGCCCCGCCCCGCCGCGATGGCCACGTTGAAGGTGCGGGCCGTCTCCGTCGCCGCCCGCAGCACCAGCGCGTCGGCGCTGTGGGCGTCCGCCGAGAGCCAGGACTCCACCGTCGAACTGCCCGCGCACACCTGCGCGAGCTGCCGGATCCGGTGCCCCCGCGCCGCCCAGTCGCGGCCGGTCGCGCCCAGCAGGTCGCGCAGCCCCTGCCAGCGGCCGATCACGACGTCCTGGCGGGCGGAGGTGAGGTCGGCGTCCCCGCAGTCGGGGTCGAAGTCGGGAGTGAAACCACGTCTGAGACTGCCTCGCGCCATCGGGGTCCTCCTCAGAAGTCGGTGGAGAGACCCTCGTGGACGCGGGCGTGCGCGTCCTGTTCGTCGGGGACGTAGTCCGCCTCGACCGCGCGCGAGGCGTCCAGCTTCGCGGGCCGGTAGTAGTCGCTGCCCTGCCGCCAGTACCAGAGCATCGGGACCAGCCCCACCGCGAGGCCGCCGATGCCGATCGTGATGGCGGCACTGCTCAGCTCGCCCAGCGACTCCACGAACACCCAGAACATGAACAGGGCGCCGCACAGCGGCCACAGGCCGCCGAAGAGGAAGTTGGCCGGGGACTTCAGCAGCATCTTCCGGTAGGCCACGACCACCGCGAGGCCGGCGAGCCCGTAGTAGACCGCGATCTGCAGGCCGATCGCCGAGATGGCGTCGGAGAGGATGTCACCCACCGAGCCCAGGGCGTTGGAGGCGATGAACATCGCCAGCGCCACCGCCCCGACCACCACGATCGCCACCCAGGGGGTGTTCCACCGGCGGTGCACCCGGCCCAGCGCCGCCGGCATCGTACGGTCCCGGCCCATCGCGAACAGCGAGCGCGTGACCTGGATCAGCGTCGTCTCCAGCGTGGCGATGGTGGACAGCATCACGGCCACGATCAGCAGCTTTCCGCCCCAGCCCGGCCAGATCTCCTCGCCGAGCACCGCCAGCACGTTCGCGTCGTTCTCCTCGATCTGCTTCGAGGAAAGGATCACGTTCACCGCGATGGTGAACACCTCGAACAGCAGGAAGACGATGCCCACCCCGATCAGGCCCGCGAGGCCCGTCGTACGGCGGCTGTTGCGGGTCTCCTCGCTGAGGTTGCTGGTGACGTCCCAGCCCCAGTAGTAGAACGCGGCGATCAGCGCGCCCGACGCGAAGCCGGCCATGCCGTCGAAGTGGGAGAAGCCGAGCCAGGACCAGTCGAAGGCGCGGGCGTTGCCGGTGTGGAAGAAGGCGAGTACCGCGAACAGCGCCAGAATGGCCAGCTCGACACCCGACATGATCAGCTGCGCCCGGACGGTGAGCCGGGCGCCGCCCAGCACCACGAACAGCATGATGAGGAACCATGCCGCGCCGACCACCGTGGACAGCGCGGTGCTCTCGGCCAGCTTCTCGTCGAAGAGCGCGAGCGTCATCGACCCGGCGGGCAGCGAACCGGCCACCATGAAGATCGTCGCCGAGATCACCAGCGCCCAGCCGCTGATGAATCCCAGGAAGGGATGAAGGGTGCGCCCCACCCAGGAATAGCTGGCACCCGCGTTGACGTCGATCCGGCCGAGGTAGCTGAACGCCAGCGCGATGCCCAGCATGGGTATCGCGCAGTACAGCAGGGCGGCCGGACTGGCCAGCCCCACCGCGCCGACCAGGACGGCGGTGGTCGCGGCCAGCGAATACGCCGGGGCGCTGCCGGCGACCGCCATCACCACGGTGTCGAACGTGCTGAGGACATTGGCCTGCAGCCCTCTGCCCCTGCTGTAGCTCATGGATGCGCTGCTTTCACTCGTGCACGACCGGAGGCGGGCAGGCCGTCCCGGGGCGTTGGGGGGTGGGGTGGAGCTCGCCGCCGGACGGAGGAGGATGACCTCGGGCCCGGGTGCGATGAAACAGGGGTCGTGGATACCGTGCTGCCGCCGCGTCGGCAGCCGGTCACAGCGTGTGTGCGAGTGATGATAGTCCCACTCCTTGATCTTTCAAGATTGACCGGTGGGTAATGTCCGGGGCAGCCCAGGGTTTTAACTCCTGTTGGCCTGCGGGACGTTCTGTCCCTCCCTCCCCGGCCGGGGCGCAGCCGGCGAGGTTGAAGCCCGCGTAACGGGAAACGCGGAACGGACACGAGAGACGGACGAGTCGAGCAGCGCGACAGGAAGGCAGGAGTGATGGGCACGGAACCGATGCGCCCCGAACCGATGGCGGACGACGCGTACCAGCCCACCGGGACCAACGAGGAGCAGGAGGACGCCGCGCCGCTGGACCTGCAGGACGCCGTCGACGAGCGGACGTACGACGACACCCTCGACGAGGGCTACTCCCCGCCGGAGAAGCCCCTCGGCGTCACCAAGCGCGGCACCACCGCCGCCGAGCAGCACGAGGGCGAGACCCTCGACGAACGGCTGGCCCAGGAGGTCCCCGACGTGTCCGCCGGGCCCGCCGGGGACGGGGTGGGCGACACCCCGGACAGCGACGGCGAACCGGTGGACCCCGAGGCGGGCACCGTCCGCGCCGGCCGGCTGGTGGCCCCGGACGAGGGCACCCACGCCGACACCACGAAGGAGACCGTCGCGACGGACGTCGGCATCGACGGCGGAGCGGCCGGCGCGGAAGAGGCCGCCGTGCACGTCGTGGAGGACGACGACGCCCTTCCGGAGGACGACGGCCGGGTGTGACCCGCCCGCCGGCGTGAGCCCACGCCGGCATGCGCGAGGCCACCGGACCCGAGCGCATCCGCGCCGGGCCGGTGGCCTTCCCTGTGCCTGCCCAGGGGTGCTAGGGCAGGAGCTTGTCCAGGGCGGCCGGGCCCTCGGCCGCCAGCTTGCGCTTGGCCCACTCAATGTTGCGCGGGGTGATGTCCTTGCCCGATGCGAGGACGAGGTCCTCCGGTGACACGTCGGTGCCGGTGCGGGCGTGGAGCAGGCGGTCCGGGGTGGCGCGGTCCTCGGACGGCCGGGATGCGGCGGGCTCTGACGTCGACATGTTCTCTGCTCCTAGGGTCCGGATCGCCGGGGCGGCCCCGGTGCTGAAAAACGGGTCCGATATCACCATTGCCCCCGGGAGCGCGGCCTGCATCCGGAGAGCGCGGTGCCGGCCCCGGCACCCCGTCCGGTCGCCCATGGATGTCGCGCCGTCCTGCTCCGGGTGACGGTGGAGTCACGTGTCCCCGCGAAACGGCAGGAGCTCTCCGTGACGAGGGTGGCGGCGGGGGCCGGGACGCGCTCCGCGAGCGGGGTCACGGGCGGGACCGACTCCCTGCGCACGTGCGACCGCCGCGGCCGGCCCGGCCTGCGCCGGTACGGCGAGCGCGCACGACGGCCTCGTCGGTATCGCCACCGACGGCGCCGGCGTCCTCTCCGGCAACGTCATCCAGATCCCGATCGACATCAACGCCGACGTCTGCGGCAACTCGATCAACGTCATCGGGCTGCTCGACCCCGCGTCCGGCGACGAGCGCGAGATCAAGGACTGACGTACCGGCCGTACGGCCCGCCGGAGGCGGCCTGCGAAGCATCGCGGCCCCGCCACCGGCCGCCGTTGTCAGAGCCCGTCCCGCGGACGCGGCGCGAGCACCAGCATCGTGACGTCGTCCTGTACGTCGGGGCAGTGCCGCACGAGGTCGGTCCAGACCCGCTCGGCCAGCGCGACCGGGTCCTCGGCGGCCAGGCCCGGCAGCCGTTCGGCCAAGGGGTAGAAGGCGCCGCTCGCGTCCCTGGCCTCGGTCACCCCGTCGGAGGCGAGGAAGAGCCGGTCCCCGGCCCGCAGCGGCACCGAGACGACCCGGGGCGGAGCGGCCTCGGCGAGACCGAGACCGAGCGGCGTGCACGGCTCGACGTCCAGCTCGACGGCCCGCCCGTCCCGCAGCAGCAGCGGCCCGGCCTGCCCGCACGCCACGATCCGCACGATCCGGGCGTCGGCGGAGAAGTCGAGCAGCACTGCCGTCGCGAACAACTCGGCGTGCGGGTCGCCCGCCGAGTCCACCGCCAGCCTCCGGTCGAGCCGGGCGGCCACCGCCTCCGGGTCCGGCTGGTCCAGCACCGCCTCCCGGAACGCCCCCAGCAGCGCCGCCACCGTGGCCACGGCCGACAGCCCGTGCCCCTGCACGTCACCCATCACGGCCCGTACGCCGTAGGGGCCCGCCCGTACGTCGAAGAAGTCGCCGCCGACCAGCGTCCCGCGCTGCGCGGCCCGGTACAGCCCCGCGCACCGCACCGCCCCGACCCGCTCCGGCAGCGGCGGCACGACGGCCCGCTGCGCCGCCTCGGCGACGGTCCGCTCGGTGACCAGCTGGGCGTCCCGCCTGCTGCGGACATAGGACAACAGCACGCTCAGCACCGACACGAAACACACGGTCAGCAGATCCGTGCTGCCGGGATCATCGAGTTTGAAGACGGGCACGGTCAGCACGACCACCACCAGCGCGCCGAGCACCGCCGTCGCCACCGGGCCGTGCGCCAGCACGGCCAGCGGCGGGATGGCGCCCAGCAGGAAGCCGATGTCGAGCGGCTCCGGGCTGATCAGCTCCGCCGCGCACACCCCCGCCAGCAGCGCCGACGGCAGCACCCGGGCCCAGCCGGGCGGCGGTGCGCCGCGCAGCCAGCCCCGCCGGTCCGGGTCCCGCCGCGCCAGCCGGCCGCGCACACTGCTCACACCACCACGCTGCTACGCCCGACCGGCCGCCGCACGCCGGGCCCCGCGCCCCACGGACGGCCGCGGGCCCCGGCCGGAAGGACGTCAGCCTCGGCCGGATCCTCGAACGCCCCTCCCTCACAAGGCGGTTGAGCCGCTCCCGAAACCGATGGACCGCCGGCCGGAGATCACGTAGCGTGTGGCGCGCCACGCCCCGAGACCAGCGGAAGGAGGACGAGCCGTGCAGTTCACCCCGTTTCCGCGCTCCCTCCCCGCCCAGCAGGCGTGCCTCCACTGACCGACCGGGAGCGCTCTCAGCAGCATGCGTCCCGGAGGACACCCCATGACCGATGTGGTCATCCGCGCGCTCGACACGAGCGACGCCGAACTCTTCGACACCCTGCCCGACCCGCTCGGCGCCCGTGAGGGCCACCGGCTGACCCGGCACCGCCCCGACTGGAAGCGGGTGGCCCTGCGCGACGGCCGTGTCGTCGCCCGCGGCGCCTGGTGGGGCGGCCCCGACGACTCCGAGCCCGTCAACCTCAACTGGTTCGACGTGGCCGAAGGCGAGGAGGAAGCGGGCGCCGCACTCCTGCGCTCCGCCCCCTGGCAGGTCGAACTGGAGGTGAACCTGCCCGCCGACTGGCGAGACGACCCGGCCCTGCGCGCCGCCGCCGACACCCTCGTTACCGCCGCCCGCAAGGCCGGCTACGAGCTCCTCGTCGAACGCCTGCTGTACCGCTGGACCCCCGGCGTCGGCCTGCCCGAGCGGCCGGGGCGTCTGGAGTTCCGAGCCGAACCGGACGACGCCGTGTTCTTCGACGCCCTGCGCCGCATCCACTCCGTCACCCTGGACGCCCACGCGCTCAAGGACATCGAGCAGGGCGGACTCGACCGGGCGGCCCAGGAGGAGCTCGACTTCTTCCACTGGTGCCCGTCGCCGCGCGAGTGGTGGCAGGTGGCGTACACACCGCAGGGTGACATGGCCGGCATCCACATCCCGGCCCACAATCCGTCGGGCCCCACCATCGGCTTCATCGGTGTCCTGCCGGACCAACGGGGCCACGGCTACGCCTACGACCTGCTGGCCGAGTGCACGCACTTCCTGGTCGAGCAGGGGGCGGAGTTCGTCACCGCGGCCACGGACCGGGGCAACTTCCCGATGGCGGCGAACTTCGCCAAGGCCGGCTTCCCGGTGGTGAAGGAGCGGCTCAACTTCGACCCGGCGCAGTAACCGGGCCGTCCGCGAATCCGCGCGGCCTAGGACCTGCCGTCGAGCAGGTCCTGGGCCGCCGCGAGGATCTCCGTCACCCTCAGGCCGAACGCCGCGTCACAGGCGTGCGGGCGGCCGGTCCGGGCGGCGTCGAGCAGCGCGTCCGCGGCCCGCGCCAGCGCGGGCACCGCCCCGTCGGAGCCGTCCGGCAGCGCCGCGACCCCGGCCTCCCCCCGCAGTTCCACGCCGGCACCGGCCGCGGCGGGCGGCGCCGTCAGGCTCAGGGTGAGGGTGCTCGACGCCCCACCCGCGTGGTCGAGGACGACGTGCGCCGTGTCGCCGGGCCCGTACACCGCCGCCGTCACGCGCCGCACGTCGCCGAGGACCGGCAGCAGCACGGACAGGGCGTGCGGGCCGACGTCCCACAGGGCGCCCTTCTCCCGCCGCCACGGAGTCGCGAAGGGGCTCTCGCTCGTGAACACCGCCCCGAGCCACTCGGCGCGCGCCGTGAACCAGCCCGGCACCGCGGCCTGCTCGGCGATCCACGCCGCCGGCCCGGGCTGGAACCGGGTCGTGAAGAACACCACCGACGCGACACCGGCCTCCTCGGCGGCCGCGACCACGGACCGCGCCTGCTCCACCGTCGGCGCGAGCGGCTTGTCGAGCAGCAGATGGCACCCGGCCCGCGCCGCCCGGGCCGCGAGGGAGGCCTGTACCTCGGGCGGCAGCGCCACGGCCACGGCGTCCACGTCCGCGAACAGTTCGTCGACGTCGTCGTAGGCGCGGACGCCGTGCCGCTCCGCCAGTCCCTTCGCGGCCTCCGGGCGACGGCCCCACACACCCGCGAAGTCCAGCCTCTCGTGCCCGCTCAACGCGGGTGCGTGGGCCATCTGGGCCCAGGGTCCGGTGCCGAGCAGTCCTATGCGCATGCCGCCGCCTCTCCACGCTGCCAGGACGAAGAGCGTGCCACACGGAAAACGGACGGCGGGCAACGACAAAGGCGAGGAGTGTTCTCCTCGCCTGTCTCAAGTTATAGCCCACGGGGGGACTTGCGGCAAGGCCCCCAGACTCCCGCAGACTGTCCGGCGTAATCCCATGACCTGCGGAAACGGGAGCATGACGTGACCCCTGCGACCACGAGCGCGTTCGATCTTCCCGCCCGCCTCGCGCACAAGGCCGCCCCGGCGTCGATCGCCGGGGACGAACAGCACTTCGCCGCCGTCGCCGACTGTCTCGCACGGAACATCGCCGAACTCTCCGACCGCCTCGAGGCCGAGCGCAGGGCACCCGGCGGCAAGGGCAGGCAGGCGATGGACCGGGACGCCGAGATCCACCGGCTCACCGCACGGCTGCGCGCCCTGCGCCGCTTCGGACTGGACCTGTGCCTCGGGCACATGGTCGCCGCCGACGGCTCCGGGCCCGTGTACGTCGGACGGCTCGGCCTGACGGACAGCGAGGGGCGCCGGCTGCTGGTCGACTGGCGTTCCCCCGCCGCCGAGCCGTTCTTCGGCGCCACCCACGCCAACCCGATGGGCCTGGCGAGCCGCCGCAGGTACCGCTGGACCGACGGCCGGATCGTCGACTACTGGGACGAGGTGTTCACCGCCGACGGATTCGACGGGCACGCCGCGCTCGACGACCAGTCCGCCTTCATCGCCAGCCTCGGCACCGACCGCTCGCCCCGCATGCGGGACGTGCTCGGCACCATCCAGGCGGACCAGGACGCCATCATCCGCGCCGGGTCCCGGGGCGCCCTCGTCGTCGACGGCGGCCCCGGCACCGGCAAGACCGTCGTCGCCCTGCACCGCTCCGCCTACCTCCTCTACTCCGACCCGCGCCTCGGGCAGCACCGCCGCGGCGGCGTGCTCTTCGTCGGCCCGCACCGGCCCTACCTGTCCTACGTCTCCGACGTCCTGCCCAGCCTCGGCGAGGAGGGCGTGCAGACCTGCATCCTGCGGGACCTCGTCGACGAGGGGGCCACGGCAGGGGAGGAGACCGACCCGGAGGCGGCCCGTCTGAAGTCGTCGGCGGACATGGTGCGGGCGATCGAGATGGCGGTCCGCTTCTACGAGGAGCCGCCCGCCGAGGCGATGACGGTCACGACCCACTGGTCCGACATCCGTCTGAGCGCCGGGGACTGGGCCCTGGCGTTCGAGGCGGCGGAACCCGGAACGCCGCACAACGAGGCACGCGACCAGGTCTGGGATGAACTCCTCACGATCCTCGTGGACAAGCACGACGGCGACGCCCCGGAGGAGCTGCTCCGCAAGGCGCTGGCACGGGACCGGGACCTGCTCACGGCCTTCAACCGCGCCTGGCCGCTGCTGGAGGCCACCGACCTGGTCGGGGACCTGTGGTCCGTGCCCGCCTATCTGAGGATGTGCGCGCCTTGGCTCAGCCGCGACGAGGTGCGCACCCTGCAACGCGAGGAGGCCCAGGCCTGGACCGTGTCCGACCTGCCGCTGCTGGACGCCGCACGCCAGCGGCTCGGCGACCCGGAGGCCTCACGCCGCAGGCGCCGGCAGGAGGCCGCCGTGGCCGCACAGCAGGACCGCATGGCCGACGTCATCGACGACCTGCTGGAGGCCCACACCTACGACGACGGCGAGGGCGTGCTGGTCATGCTGCACGGGCAGGACATGCGCAACTCCCTGGTCGACGAGAGCGCCCTGCCCACCGCCGACCCGGACCGGCTCGCCGGGCCGTTCGTGCACATCGTCGTCGACGAGGCGCAGGAACTGACCGACGCGGAATGGCAGATGCTGCTGCTGCGCTGCCCCTCCCGGAGCTTCACCGTCGTCGGGGACCGCGCCCAGGCCCGGCACGGGTTCACGGAGTCGTGGCGGGAACGGCTGGAGCGGATCGGTCTGGACCGGGTCGAGATGGCCTCGCTGAGCATCAACTACCGCACGCCCGCCGAGATCATGGCGGAGGCCGAGCCGGTGATCCGGGCCGCTCTGCCGGACGCCAACGTGCCGACCTCGATCCGCGGCAGCGGGGTCCCCGTCCGCCACGGGTCCGCCGCTGAGCTGACGCCGGTTCTCGACACCTGGCTGGCCGGTCACGCCGACGGGATCGCCTGTGTGATCGGCGATCCCGCGTTCCGGCCTGCCTCGCCCCGTGTCCGGTCGCTGACCCCGGAGCTGTCGAAGGGGCTGGAGTTCGACCTGGTCGTCCTCGTTGACCCGGAGAACTTCGGCGACGGCGTCGCGGGCGCCGTCGACCACTATGTGGCGATGACCCGGGCCACCCAGGAGCTCGTGATCCTCACGAGCTCCTGACACTGCGGCCCGGTCGGCACTCCTAGGCGGCCAGCTCCTTGCGGATGCGGTCCAGCATGAACGCCGACGACTCCCGGGCCCGCTCCTCCCAGGCGAACACACAGGCCGTCGCGACCCCGTCGAAGCCCAGTTCGCGCAGGGTGGCGAAGAAGACGTCCCAGTCGACCTCGCCCTGGCCGATGTCCAGGTGCTGGTGGATCCGGGCCGGGGTGCCCGGCGGGTTGAGGATGTAGCGCAGGCCGCTGGACCCCTTGTGGTTGAAGGAGTCCGCGATGTGCACGTGCCGGAGCTTGTCACCGGCGTAGCGCATCATCCGCGCGATGTCCGCGCCGGTCTCGGAGGCGCCCGAGAGGTGGAAGGTGTGCGGGGCGCAGTACAGGTAGTTCACCCACGGCTTGTCGATCGCGCGGACGAGATCGACGGCCGGGGTGTTCTCCTCGCAGAAGTCATCCGGGTGGGCCTCCAGGTTCAGAGCGATGCCTTCGCGCTCGAACAGCGGCAGCAACTCCTCCAGTGAGCGCCAGAACGCGGCCTCGCTCTCGGCGGCGCGCTCCGGGCGGCCGTTGAACTCCGAGTTCATCAGCGGGCATTCGAGGTCCGCGGTGATCTCGATCATCCGCTTCCAGTAGCGGACGGCCGCCTGCCGCTCGGTCTCGTCCGTCGAGGACCACTTGTACAGCGGCAGCACCGAGGACAAGCGCACGCCGTGCGTCCGCAGCGACTGCTTCAGCTCCTGCACCCGCGCGTCGTCCGCGCGCGGGTGCAGGAAGAACGGCATGAAGTCGGAGCGCGGCGACAACTCGATGTACTCGTAGCCGAGTTCGGCGACCGTGCGCACCATCTCGTCGATCGGCAGGGAGCGGAACATGTACGGGTCGAGGGCGATCTTCACGCGGTGTCTCCGTAGAACGCGGGGCGGGGCTTCATGTCGGTGGTGACGGTCTCGCCGCCGGCCTCCAGGGACCGGACGGCGGCGTCGGTGATGACGGTGGCGGCGTAACCGTCCCAGGAGGACGGCCCGGTGGGCTCGGTGCCGGCGGCAACGGAGGCGACCCACTCGCGGAACTCGGTGTCGAAGGCGTCCGCGAACCGGTCCTTCCAGTCCTGCAGAACAACCGTGCCGTGCCGGGCGGCCGTGCGGATCCCGACCGCGGCCGGGTCGGGCAGCCGGACCAGGCCGTCCTCGCCGACGACCTCGCACTGGATGTCGTAGCCGTACTGGCAGTTGACGAAGACCTCCAGGTCGATCCGGACGCCCGAGGCCGTCTCGAAGATCATGATCTGGGGGTCCTTCAGATGCGCGAACCGCCTGCTCGTGGCGCGCGGGGTGACCACCTGGGCGGAGACGATCTCGTCGTCGAGCAGCCAGCGCAGCACGTCGATCTCGTGGACGGCCGTGTCCTGGGCGGCCATGGCGGAGTGGTACGACTCCGGCACGGTGGGGTTGCGGTGCGCGCAGTGCACGATCAGCGGAGCCCCGAGCGAACCCGTCGACAGCACCTCCTTCATCTGCCGGTAGCCGGCGTCGAAGCGGCGCATGAAGCCGACCTGCACCAGCCGGCGGCCGTGCGCCCGCTCTGCCTCCACGATCCGCAGACAGTCCTCGGCGGTCGTGGCCAGCGGCTTCTCGCAGAACACCGGCTTGCCCGCAGCGATCGCGTTCAGGACGTGCTCGGCATGGGCGGGCCCCCAGGAGGTGACGAGGACGGCGTCCACGTCGGGGGAGGCGACCAGGTCCGCGCCGGAAGGCAGCGCGGTGGCACCGGCCCGGGCCGCCACCTCGGCGGCGCGCCCGGTGTCCACGTCGGCCACGGCGGTGACGGTGGCACCGGTGACGACCTCGGTGAGCCGCCGGATGTGGTCCTGGCCGATCATTCCGGCGCCGATGACGCCTACACGTACGGTCATGCTGAACTCCTTGAAGGTGGTCAGGAAAAGCGCGCCCGGAGCTCCGCTTCGAGGGTTTCGAGCGTGCGGCCCTTGGTCTCGGGGACGTGCCGCTTCACGAAGGTGAGGGACAGCACGCCCGCCACCACGAACAGGAAGAAGGTGTTGGAGATCCCGATCCCGGAGACCAGGGACGGGAAGACCAGCCCGATGACGAAGTTGGTCAGCCACAGCACCACCGCCGCCGCGCCCATGCCGAAGCCGCGCATCCGCATCGGGAAGATCTCCGACAGCATCAGCCAGGTCACCGGAGAGATCGCGCCTTGCTGGAAGGCGAGGAAGGTGACCGTCATCGCGAGCACCGCGAACGCCCGCGGGTCACCGGAGGGCAGCACCAGCGAGAAGACACCGATGAGCAACAGGGCGGCGGTCGTCCCGGCCTGACCCGTCATCAGCATCGGGCGGCGCGGGACCCGGCCCAGGAGCCAGATGCCGACGAAGGTGGCCAGTACCGAGATCACACCGTTGGCGATGTTCGCCGTGAGCGCGCTGTCGGCGGCGAAACCGGCGTCGGTGAGGATCTGCGTGCCGTAGTACATGATCGTGTTGACGCCGGTGATCTGCTGCACGATCGCGATGCCGAACCCGACGAACATCAGCTTGCGCACCCAGGGCGTGCTCCTGATGTCCTGCCAGCCGCCGAGCTTCGCCTGCTCGTCCTTCACGGCGAGCGCGGAGACCTCCTTCAGCTCGGCCTCGGCCCGGGCGCGCGAGCGCACCTGCCTGAGGACGTCGAGGGCCTCGCCGAAACGGCTCTGCGAGGCCAGCCAGCGCGGGCTCTCGGGCATCACCAGCATGCCGAACCACAGCACCACGGCCGGCAGTGTCGCGATGACCAGCATCCACCGCCACACACCGCCGGACTCGCCGCCGACCCGCGCGATGATCGCGTTGGACGTGAAGGCCAGCAGCTGACCGCTGACGATCATCAGCTCGTTGCGGGTGACGAGCGCACCGCGCCGCTCGGCGGGTGACACCTCCGCGAGGTACACCGGCACGGTCACCGAGGCGCCGCCTACCGCGAGACCCAGCACGAACCGCGCCACGATCATCACGGCGGTCGTCGGGGCGAGCGTGCAGCCCAGAGCGCCGACGAAGAACAGCACGGCCAGCAGCAGGATGGCGCGCCGCCTGCCGCGCGCGTCCGACAGCCGGCCGCCGGTCACCGCGCCCAGCGCGGCACCGAGCAGCAGCGAGCTGGTGACCATGCCCTCGGTCACCGGGGTCAGGCCGAGGTCCTCGGTCATGTAGGGCAGGGCACCGTTGATGACGCCCGTGTCGTAACCGAAGAGCAGACCGCCGAAGGTGGCGATGACCGTGATGATCCGCAGCCGCCGGGAGACCCCCGGCGGCGTCCCGTCCGTGGCGCCGGTGGCGGAGGCGGGGGTTGGGGCCGGTGTCGCGTCGTCCCTGACGTCCATGGCCGCTCCTTACCTGTCGAAGTTCGGGCGCCGGGTACCCGACAGACCGCAGCCGGCCAGGTGCTCACGGGTGCTGACCGCGATGGGCAGCGGCACCTCGGGAGCGCACGGGTACAGGTCCTGCTCGACGATCACGAACAACTCCGCTTCCAGCCGGGCGAGTTCGTGGAGCACGTCGGCCGGCTTCGGTATCCCGGCGGGCGGTGACACGCACACCCCGCGCTGCACGGCCTCACCGAAGGACAGGTCCTCGGCTGCGACCTGGGCGAGGATCTCCGGGTCCATCTGCTTGATGTGGACGTAGCCGACCCGGTCACCGAACCGGCGGATCAGATCGAGGTTGTCCCCGCCGCCGTACGCCACGTGCCCGGTGTCCAGGCACAGGTTGGTGTAGCGGCTGTCGGACTCGTTCAGCAGTCGTTCGATCTCCGCCTGCGTCTGGATGTGACTGTCGGCGTGCGGATGGACCACCAGCCGTACGTCGTACTCCTCCCGCAGCAGCCGGCCCAGCCAGTCGGCGGCCCGGCCGAACCCGGCCCACTGCTCGGGCGTCAGCTCGGGCGGCTCGGTGAACGCGCCCGTCTTCTCGTCCCGGTACATCGGCGGGATGAAGACCAGGTGGTGCGCCCCCGCGGCGGCGGTCAGCGCAGCGACCCGCCGGACGTGGGCGAGCATCTCGTCCCATGCCCCGGGCCGGTGCAGCGCGCCGAAGGCGGTACCGCCGGAGACCTTGAGCCCCCGGGCGTCCAACTCGGCCTTGAGACGCTGCGGGTCGGTGGGCAGGTAGCCGTACGGACCGAGCTCCAGCCACTCGTAGCCGGCCCGGGCCAGTTCGTCGAGGAAGCGGGTGTACGGCACCTGCTGTTCGTCCTCGGGGAACCAGACGCCCCAGGAGTCGGGGGCGGACCCTAGGCACAGGTTGCCGGCGGTGGTACGGAGAGGGGGAGGCGCCGTTGCCATAAAGGTGTCCTTCACGCTGCGGTTTCCGCTGCCTGTCGCGCTCTACTAGCGCGCTCTAGTTCGAGTACGATGACCCCTGTGCAAATGTCATGTCAATAGCTGGTCGCCGGGAGATCGCGGGATCTCGCATGAGGTTGCGTGCGGGGCACCCCGTAAGGTGTGCGGCGTCGGAGGGTGGGTTCACAGGTGGATGCATCGGGCAGGCAGCGGCCCACGATGGCGGACGTCGCCGAGAAGGCGGGCGTCTCGCGCGCGCTGGTCTCGATCGTCTTCCGCAACCAGGCCGGAGCCGGCCAGGAGACCCGGGAGCGGGTGCTGCGCGTGGCCGACGAGATCGGCTACCGGCCCGACAGCGCGGCCCGGCTGCTGGCCCGTGGCCGCAGCCGCACGCTCGGCGTCATGTTCACCGTGCAGCAGACCTTCCACACCGACCTCATCACGGGCATCTACCCCGAGGCCGAACGCCTCGGCTACGACGTGCTGCTCTCCGGGGCGACCCACGGCCGCAGCGAGGCCAAGGCGGTCGAGGCGCTGCTCAGTCACCGCTGCGAGGCGGTGATCCTGCTCGGCCCGGACGCCGAGCCCGCCTTCCTGGACGAACTCGGGCAGCGCACGGTCGCCGTCTCGGTCAGCCGCCGGGTGCCCCGGGCCCGGGTCGACTTCGTGCACTCGGCCGAGGGCAAGGGCGTCCGGCAGGCCATGGACCACCTGGTGGAGCTGGGGCACCGCCGGATCGTGCACATCGACGGCGGGCGCGGCCCCGGATCGGCGGAGCGCCGGCGTGCCTACCGGGCCGCGATGCGCCGCCACGGTCTGGAGGCCGAGGCGCGGGTGATCCCCGGTCACCACACCGAGGAGTCCGGCATCGAGACCGGCCGTCTGCTCCTGGCCGAGCGGGACGGCGGACGGCCGTTGCCGACGGCGGTCCTCGCCGGCAACGACCGCTGCGCGATGGGTCTGCTGATGGCGCTGACCCGGGCGGGCGTGGATGTCCCGCGCGATCTGTCCGTCGTCGGCTACGACGACAGCCACCTCTCCCACCTGATGCCGATCGGCCTGACGACCGTCCGCCAGGACGCCCTCCTGATGGCCGAGCACGCCGTCCGTTTCGCCGTGGAGCGGCTGGAGGAGCGGGAACGGGAGCCGCGGGAGGCGGTGCTGGACCCCAAGCTGGTGGTGCGGGGGACGAGCGGGCCGGCCCCGGAGGACCCGGGTCCGGCCTGACGCGGGTGACCCCGCCGCCCGGTTGCGTCAGCGCGTGCCCTTCTTCGCGAACTCGGCGACGCTGTCGACGTTGTCCTTCGTGACGAACGCCGGTCCGGTGAGGACGGGAGCGGTGCCGCCGCCGCTGACGTTGCCGTTGGTCTTGTACAGCCACAGCGCGTCCACCGCCAGGTAGCCCTGGAGGTAGGGCTGCTGGTCGACGGCGAACTCGATGCTGCCGCCCTGAATGGCCCCGACGAGGTCCTTGTTGAGGTCGAACGTGGCGACCTTCGCCTCGCTGCCCGCGTCCTTCACCGACCGCACGGCGGTGAGGGCGATCGGGGCGCCGAGCGTGACGACCTGGTCGATGGAGGAGTCCTTCTGGAGTTTGGCGGTCAGCGTCGACTTCACCGACGGCATGTCCGTGCCGTTGACGTACAGGTTCTCCGTCGTGCCCTTGAAGCCCTTCTTCAGTCCGGCGCAGCGGGCCTCCAGCGCGACCTGGCCCTGCTCCTGGATGACGCAGACGGCGTGCTTGGCGCCCGCCTGGTTGAGGCGCTCGCCGAACGCCTGCCCCGCGATGTTCTCGTCCTGGCCGAAGTACTCGATCATGCCGAGTTCCTTCCAGTCGTCCAGGCCGGAGTTGAAGCCGACGACGGGGATGCCGGCCGCCTTGGCCTTCGCCACCACGCCCTTCATCGCGTCGGGCTTGGCGGCGGTGAGGGCGATGCCGTCGACCTTCTGGTCGATGGCGTTCTGCACGAGGTTGGCCTGGTTCCCGGCGACCGGGTCACTGGAGTAGACGAGCTTGATGTTGTCCTTCGCCGCTGCGGCCTGGGCGCCCTTGCGGATCAGGTCCCAGAACGTGTCGCCCGGCGCTGCGTGGGTGACCAGGGCGACGGTCATCCGCGGGGTGGTGGCCTTGCCTGCGGCGGCGTCGGTGTTGCCTGCCTCGGACTTCTTCCCGCCGGAGCCGCTGGAGCAGCCCGCGGCGAGCAGGGCGCCGACGACGGCGGCGGTGGTCAGGGTGGCGGCTCTGTGGTGTCTGCGCATGTCGGGTGCACCTCACTGTGCTGGGACGAGGGGGCCGCGCCCGTTGGGAGGCGGGCGGTGGGTGGGCGCCCGGGGCGGCGGCGGTCATGGGTGATGCGGTGGTCCTGGGTGCGGACCCCTGCGTTCTCGGTGACTGGAGCGCGCCACTAGCGCGCTCTAGTGGCAGGTACTATGCGGGCGCCGCGGGGGGATGTCAACAGCTTTGTCAGGACGTACCAACAAAAGGAGGCCGCCCGTACGCACCGGTGCCGGACGGTGCGTACGGGCGGCCTCGGGCGGACGGTCGGCGGACCGTCCTGCCCGGCTGCTCAGGTTGCCGTGCTGATGTTGACCATCCACGGGACGCCGAAGCGGTCCGTGCACATGCCGAACACGTCGCCCCACATCTGCTGCTCCAGCGGCACCGACACCGAGCCGCCCTCGGACAGCTTCTCCCAGTAGCCGCGCAGCTCGGCCTCGTCGTCGCCGCTGAGGCTCACGGAGTAGGAGCCGCCCTGCTCGGACTCCATGCCCGGCGGGTTGTCGGCGCCCATCAGGGTGAAGCCGCCGGCGGTCTCCAGCATGCCGTGCATGATCTTGTCGGCGTTCGGGGCGTCCGGCTGCCCGAACTCTCCGTAGCTGTTGAGGGCGAGGGTGCCGCCGAAGACCTCCTTGTAGAACTCCATCGCCTGCCGGGCGTCGCCGTTGAAGTTGAGGTACGGGTTGAGGCGCGAAGCCATGAAAACCTCCCAGAAGGGGGCAAAACTCGTATTCGCGCAGCGTATCGCCAGGCACCGGCGACGGCTCGTCGAATGGCCCCGCCCGGTGCGGGACGAGGGTCCGTCACCGTCGGGGCCGTCACCAACCGCGCTGTTAACGTGGCCTCTTGAGCAGAGGGGGAGACAGCGGCCCATGTCATCGACATTCCGCATCGGCGGGGATCTGGACGTACGCCGGCTCGGCTTCGGAGCCATGCATCTGCCCACCGAGCCCGGCCCCGGCCGGGAGAACGCCCTCGCGGTGGCCCGGCGCGCCGTGGAGCTGGGCGTGACACTGATCGACACGGCGCACCTGTACGGCGGCGGAGCCAATGAGGAGCTCCTCGCCGAGGCCCTGCACCCCTACCCGGAGGGCCTGCTGATCACCACCAAGGTCGGTGTCGCGCGCACCGGCCCCGGCGGCGACTGGAAGCTCGACGGACGGCCGGAGATCCTGCGCGACCAGGTCCGGCAGGCCCTGCGCCGGCTGCGGACCGAGCGGATCGAACTGCTCCAGCTGCACCGCATCGACCCCGACACGCCGCTCGCCGACCAGCTCGGCACGCTGCGCGAGCTCCATACCGAGGGCCTGGTCGGGCGGATCGGGCTGTCGGAGGTCACTGTCGAGGAGCTGGAGCGGGCCAGGGAGATCGTCGACGTCGTGAGCGTGCAGAACCGCTACAACCTGCTCGACCGGGAGCACGAACCGGTGCTCGCCGCCTGCGCGGCGGCCGGAATCGCCTTCCTGCCGTGGCGGCCCGTGGCCTGGGGGAAGACGGGGGCCGAGGGCGAGATCGCCGCCGTGGCGGCCGAGCTCGGGGCCACACCCACGCAGGTCTCGCTCGCCTGGCTCCTCGGCCGTGCACCGGTCGTCCTGCCCATCCCGGGCACGGCCCGGATCGGGCACCTGGAGGAGAACCTCGCAGCGGCCGGCCTGGAGCTGACGTCAGCCCAGCGGACCCGCCTCGACCGGCTCGCCGGGGCCGCACGGGCCGCGACAGGCTGAAGGGGCAGTGTCCGGCCGGTCACTGGCTCCGCAAGGGCATGAGTGGTGCCCCTCGACGGCGCTTCCCTCTGAAGAGGTCACTCAAAAGGGGGGCGCCCCCTAGCACGCTTCCCCGAATCTCGGTACGAGTGTGGGCACCAGCGGTGGCCGAGAGCCGTCTGTGAGCTGCATGCGATCGAACAGGTCCGGAGCCGATTCGTGCCGTCGTTGCGGACAGCTCCTAGTTGTTCCAGTCGTACGGGCCGCCGCCCTGCCACTCGATCAGCTCGGTGTCGTCGACGGCCGTGTCCGTGGTGGGCAGGCCCTCGCGGTGCAGCAGGTCCAGTACGTCGAAGAGGCTGTAGGCGACGCCCATGCGCTCGCCGTGGATGGTCACCAGCCGTCCGCCGTCCGTCGCGGGCGGCTGCACGACCACAGGGGGTTGACCGTCCATAGCCCCACCATGCTCCCGAAATGGCCGGTTCGCAGCTCGGTGGCGTCCAGAAGCGGTACGGCCCGTTCTCCCCATTGCCGGTGCCGGGCGCGCTGTGCCCCGGTGACAAGGCGCGATCCGGAAGCTGAGTTCTCATCAGCACTCCCTGAGAGCGGTCGCACCCGCACCCTAGCGTCCGTGGCATGGACATGAACCGTACGCACAGAGGGAAGTGGCGCGGTGCCGTTCTGGCGGTGCTGCTGAGCGCCGGAACGCTCACGGCCGCCGCCCCGGGCGCCCACGCCGACGGGGCGCGCACCGAGACGCCGGTGAAGTCGACGTCTCCGGTGACCGCGGTGACGGAGTCGATGGTGCGGGTGAAGGTTCCGCTGCCGGAGTCGGCGGGGCCTCGCCCGGCCGCCTGTGACTGGCTGTCGTACCTGCGCTACCGTTCCGCCGCCGGGCCGGCCGCGTCGGCCGACGCCGACCGGATCCTCATCGCCCAGCCCGGGATCCTGGAAGGCGCCGGGGCGTTCGACAGCGTCGCCCGCAACACCGTCGAGCGCGCCGCCGAGCAAGGGCGGCACATCGAGTTCTGGGCGCTGGACCGGCGCTCCAACTGCCTGGAGGACCGCACCGGCATCGCCTCCGGCGACCAGCACACCGCGGTCGACTACTACTACCGCGGCAAGCAGGTCGGCGGCCGGACCTTCGCCGGCTTCGCCGGCAACGCGCAGCTGGGCTGGATGGCGAAGCTCGGGATCGAGCAGACCGTACGCGACCAGTACGACCTGCTGACCGCCGAGTTGCCCTCCCCGGCGCAGCGCAAGCAGAAGGTGCTGTGCGGCGGGCACTCGCTGGGCGGTGTGATCACCGGGTACTTCGCCACGGCCGACTTCGACGGCAACCGCGCCACCACGGCCGACGCCGGATACAACCAGTGCGCCGGCTACTTCGCCCTCGACACGACCGTCTCCACCTCCCTGGCCGACCTCAGCGGCAGCATCCCCGGCGACACCAACCTGCCCGACATCGGCCTCGGTCACGGCGTCGTGCAGGCCGGGCTGGACAGCGGGGTGCTGCCGCGCACCCTGTCCGCTCCGGTGCTGCTCAACCCCGAGACCATGACCCTGCTCGGCATCGCCGGGCTCGGTGCCCTCGACGACCTGGAGGGCGAGGCCGACCTGCCCCGCTATCTGCCCCCGGGGCTCAACATCGAGGCCACCAACCGCTTCCTGTTCGCCAAGGACACCGCCGCCTTCCTCAGCGGCAAGCCGGCGGTGAAGGACTTCCGGCTCACCAACGGGGCCGTGCTCGGGGCGCTGCTGGACGACAACTCCGTGCCGCTGGCGTTCCTGCAGACCAGCGTGGGCTTCTTCGACGGCGGACCGGTCGCCGACAAGAGCTTCCCCGTCGCCAACGGCGGTGACCAGCAGGCCGGACCGTACGGCACCGCCTACAAGGCCATCCCGGACCGGCCGCAGGGCCCGCTCTACACCTGGCGCACCTACGACCGCGTCGGCGACCCGGACGACCCCGGCCACCGCTCGGCCGACGGCACCCCGTTCACCGGTGCCGACGAAGAGGTCACCGATATACGGCAGTTGGCCCGCAGTCTGGCCGAACAGCCGCTGGACTTCACCGAGCAGTACTTCCCTACCAAACTGGTCACGGACATCCAGCTGGCCACGTCTCCGCAGGTGAAGAAGCTCGTCGTGCACCCCGAGGGGCTCAAGGCCAACCCCGTGCTCACCGTGCTCGCCGGGGAGGGCCTGCTGGCCGGCCGGGTCCCGGCCGAGCTGCACCCCGTGGTCGCCGACGGCTACCAGCACCTCGACGTCCTGACCGCCGCGCCGGTGCAGAACAACGGCCGGCCGGAGCCCGTCTCCACCAGCCTCGCCGACTTCGCGAGGTCACCGAGCCGTCCCTAGCCCGTACACACACCCGGGGCCCGGGAGGATCTCCTCCCGGGCCCCTTCGTGTGACGCGGGCTCAGAGCCTGCCGGCGGCGAACGTGGCCGCCTCCTCGGCGTCGTCCCGGTAGCTCAGGTGCGCCCCGACGTCACCGCCGCCGTTCTCGCAGACGGGGTCGCCCTGCGCGCAGAGGTCGAGCGTGCGGCTCTGGTACGTGCCGGAGACGCTCTTGCCGAGCGCCCGGATCGGGTTGCCGAACAGCAGCACGGCGGCGACCTTCGGCTCCAGCGCCGCCGGCACCGTGGCCACGATGGGACTGCCGACCACCGCACCGGCACTGCTGATGCCGATCGAATTGTCGACGACGTTCGCGCCCTGCGAATAGCCGACGAGAACGAACTTCTGCCCGGGACAGGCGGCGGCCTGGCTCTTCACATGGTTCACCAGATCCAGATTTCCCTGTGCCGCGGACGTGGGGGAGAGGTCGGCGGGGTAGTTCACCTTGTAGCTGGAAATGCTTTTGCCCACCGCCTTCTTCTGCAGCGCCGAATACACCGGGTCGCCGACGATGAAGCCGAGCGTGCCCGGCTCGAAGGTGCCGCGGGCCGCGACGACCTCGACGTCCGAGCAGGCCGCGGCCATGGCCGGGGGAGCCGCGAGGGTGGTGAGTCCGGCCCCGCCGGCCAGCGAGAGCGCCGCGAGACACATACGGATACGCATGGGGGATCCTCCGCGTGGGAGGCGCGTGAAGCGCCTGCGAAAAAGGACGCCCCGAACGTATGGGCTTTTCCTCGCCTGCTGTTATGGACGGGATTATGGAAACCCCGCCGGTTTTTGTCGCCGATTGAGTACGCCGCCCGGGCCCGGGAATCAGTCCTGCCGCGCGAGCAGTGCTTCCGCCCGCAGCGCGAGAATGAGGTCGAGGCGGGTCTCCGGGTCGTGCAGGGCGTCACCGAAGTGCTTCTCCAGCTGGCGCAGGCGGTAGCGGACCGTCTGCGGGTGGATGTGCAGCCGTACGGCGACGTCCGGCACGTTGCTGCCGCTGAGCAGCCAGGCCAGCAGGGTCTCGGCGAGCCGGTCGCGCTGCCCCGCCGAGACCGCGTCGAGGGGCGCCAGGACCCGCGCCTGGAGGCGCTCCAGCAGCGACTCGTCGCCGTGCAGCAGCAGCGTTGACAGATGCTCGGTGCAGCGCACCACGCCCTGGCGGGGGAGCACCCCACGGCCCATCAGCCCGAGCGCCCGGGTGGCCAGACGCAGCGACTGCGCGGCCTCGGTGACCGCCACCGCGGGCCCGATCGCGGCGGGCCGGCCGCGCAGCGCGAGCGTGAAGGCCCGGCCGCCGATGCCGCCCGAACCCTCCGGGTCGGGCACCAGCATGCGCGGCGGCCGGGATCCCATGTCCACCAGCGCGCCCGCCGCCGCCAGCGGCCGGTCCTCCTCCCGCCGATCCGGCGCCGCCGCGAGCGCCACGACGGCGACCGTCCGCGGCACCGGCCAGCGCGCGCTGTGCGCCAGGTCCTGCACGGCCTCCGGCGCCACCGGACCGTCCTCCAGCAGCAGGTCGAGCAGCCGCTTGCGGCGCCGCTCCAGCTCGTCGGAGCTGCGCAACTGGGCCTCGGCGTACCCGGAGGCGGCTGCCTGGGCGACCTCGTGCACGGTCCGGAACGCCAGCTCTCCCAGCGCGGCCACGACCGCGGAGTCCAGCCCGAGTTCCTCCGCCGTCCGGCCCATCTGCCGCCAGGCGCACAGGCCGCCGACCCGCAGCGCGGACTGCAGTGCGTCCAGGCTGCGGCCCTCCAGGGCCTCGCCCCGCCCCAGTTCGTAGTACGTCGCCGCGATCGCACCCGCGTCGTCGCGCGGGTCGGCGATGTGGTCGACGAACAGGGTCAGCGCCTGCACCACCCCGGACCGCAGGTTCTGGCGGTAGGCCCCGTCGGCGGGCCGCGCGTACTCGGGGACCTGGCGGCGGACCTCCTCCTCCACCTCGTCGGCGACGGCCGCCAGATTCGTCCGCAGCAGCTCCGCCAGCTCGGGCGGGACCCGGGGTGGCACGGTGGGGTGGTCCGGTGCGCCGTGCGGGGTGGGCACAGCCATCACGGACACTCCTTTCGACCGGAAGCGGCTCACCCGCGGGCTGGTGCCTGTGGGACGAGTGGGAAGTCCCGTGTTGGACGGACGACCCCTCCGCTCCGTTCCGTGCCCCGACGGCACCCCCGTCACTCGGGCACGCCCAGCGCACGGGCGAGGATCGGCCACGACGCCGTGAACTCCGGCTTCCAGTGCGCCCAGTCGTGCCCGCCGCCCCCGTAGAAGTGTGTGGTGGCCGGGATCCCCATGAGGGCCAGCGTGCGGGCGAAGCCCTGGGCCGAGGGCCACAGGGCGCTTTCCAGTATCCCGGGCAGCGGATCGCCGCCGCCCCCCACTCCGCTGCCCTGCGACACGTACAGGGCGGTGCCGCGCAACCCGGTGGCGCGGGCGCGCGGGTTGAAGTCCCGCCAGGTCAGGAGGTTGAACACCGGATTGCCCCACAGGGACGCGGTCGGCAGGTTCTCGCGGGCCACGATCGCGTCCATGATGGCGGGAACGCCGGGGGCCGTGGTGTCGAGGACGCCGCTGTAGGAGGCCGCCGCGGTGAACGCCCCGGGGTGGCGGGCCGCGTGCGCCATCGCCCCGTAGCCGCCGGTGGAGACGCCGGCGACCGCCCGGACGCCGGAGGCCCGGTAGTCCCGGGCGAGCAGTGCCGGCACCTCCTTCATCTGGAACGTCTCGTAGTCGGGGCCGCCGCGCCAGACGCTCGGGATGCCGGTGGGGCCCGCGTCCGGCATCGCCACGATCAGATCGCGGCCGGCGGTGAACGCCTCGATGTCCGTCTCGCGGGTCCAGGACGTGTAGTCGTCGTGGGCGCCGTGCAGCAGGTACAGCACGGGGTACGTCTTGTCGGGGCGCGTCGCGAAGTCCGACGGCAGGATCAGCCGGACCGGCGCGGTGCGGCCGAGCGCGGCGGACGGCACGGACACGTCCCAGGTGCGGGGTCCGAGACGGGTGGCCGCCCGGGCAGGCGCCGTAGCAGCGGCCCCGAACAGGGCGGCGAGACCGGCGGCGGCCGTGGCTCTGGCGACGGTACGCCGGGACACTCCGGCGGCGGGCTTCTGCGGCAGGTCGGACATGACGGCTCCTCGGGTTCCATGTCAGGGGGACGGCTCGGCGAGCGTCCGGCTCAGGTGGGTGGCGATCTCGTCGACGTGCGGCGGATCGAGCAGCGACAGATGGTGACCGGGCACCGGCACCACCTCCAGGCGCGGGCACACCTCGTCCCAGCCCAGCGCCGGGTCGTCCCGCTCGTACGCCGGGTCGCGCACGGTGTGCGGCGCGGGTTCGGTGGCCCGGTAGAGAAGGACCGGCCCGTCGTAGCCGCCGGGCCGGTGCGACTCGCCGATGCCCATGTCCAGGTAGGAGGCGCGCTGGTGCTCCAGGGCCGCGGGCGGCACGTCGGCTGCCTCGCGCAGGGCCCGCAGCACGGTGTCGATCCGGGCCGCGTCGTCGTCCATGGCCACGAGTTCGTCGTACGGCAGGTCCAGACGCACGCCGTGGGCGTCGGCGACGTGCTCGGCGAAGCCCTCGAAGTGCGCCCGGATCCGGTCCGCGCGCGTCAGTCCCGGGCGGGGCAGGGGCCGTACGGAGTCGATGAGCACGACCAGCCGCACCTCCCGCCCGGCGGCGGTCAGTTGCCGTGCGGTCTCCTGGGCGACGAAGCCGCCGAAGGACCAACCGCCCAGCAGGCAGGGGCCGTCGGGGTGGACGGCGTGGATCGCCTCGGCGTAGCGCCGCGCCTTCTCGGGCACGGTCCGGGCCTCCTCGATCCGCTCCAGCCCGTAGACCGGCTGGTCGTCGCCGAGGCGTTCGGTGAGCGTCCGGTACACGCCGACCGGGCCGCCGGCGGCGTGCACGAGGAACAGCGGGGGCCGCGAGCCGCCGGCGCGCAGAGGCCGCACGGGGGTGTCGTCGCGGGGGAGGGCACGCTCGACGCGGGTGGCGGCGTCCTCGACGGTGACGGCGGCGAACAGCTCGCGCAGGGGCAGTTCGACGCCGAACTCACGCTCCACCGCCGTGCGGACGCGGACGGCCATCAGCGAGTCCAGCCCGAGGTCGGCCCACGCGGTGTCCGGGGTGATACGGGCGGGGGAGTGGCCGGTGACGGACGCGATGTGGTGGGTCAGTCGGGCCAGTACCGAGGAGGGTTCCGGCGCCGTGGCGGGAGGTACCTCCGGTAGTGGCCCGGTGCGAGCCGCCCGGCCGTCCGTCCACCAGTGCCGTACGTGCCGCCACCGGGGCGGCGGCAGGTCGATGACCCGCCCCGGCGGCACGGGCAGCCGTTGTCCGGCCGCGTACAGGGCGCCCAGCTGCCCGGCGAACGCCTCCGACCCGTCGGCGTCCCGGCGCAGCGTGGCCAGGGCGAGGGCGCCGGGCACGGTGTCGGCGACGGCCCCGGTCAGCACCGGGTGGGGGGAGATCTCCACGAAGGCCGTGCGGCCGTCGGCCGCCGCCGACGCGAGCGCCCGGTCCAGCCGCACGGGCCGCCGCAGATTGGCCGCCCAGTGCGCGGCGTCGAACAGGCAGTCCCCGCGCGGGTCGTCGAGGACCGTGGAGTGGACCGGAACCAGGGGGCGGCGTGCCCGGATCCCGGACAGCGCGTCCACCAGTTCCGGCAACAGCCCGTCCACCTGCGGCGAGTGCCCGGCGCCGACCACCCGCATGGCCCGCGCCGCCCGGCCCTGTCCCTCCAGCCGCCGCACGAGACCGGCCACCGCCGCCTCCTCACCGGTGACGACCTTCTGCCGGGGAGAGGAGTGCACGGCGACATGCACCTCCGGGAAGTCCCGTGCCAGCGCGTCGAGTTCGGTGTCGTCCAGGTCCACCACGGCCATCGCCCCGCCGCGCAGGCCGCTCAGCAGCCGGGCGCGTACGGCGATGACACGCGCCCCGTCCGCCACGTCCAGCGCGCCCGCGCACACGGCCGCCGCCACCTCGCCCATGGAGTGGCCGATCACGGCGGCGGGCTCGACACCGTAGGAGCGCCACAGCTCGGCGAGCGCCAGCTGAAGGCCGAACAGGACCGGTTGGGCGACCTCGAGGCGGTCGAGGCCGTCGCCCGAGGACAGGTGGTCGTACAGGGACAGGCCGCACTCCGGGGCGAGCTGCGGGTCGAGCTTCTCGACGGCGGCGGCGAACGCGGGCTCCTCGGCCAGCAGCCGGCGCCCCATGCCGGGCCATTGGCTGCCGTAGCCGGAGAACACCCACACCGGGCCGCGCCCCACCCGGTCGCGCTGCCCCGTCGTCACCCTTGCGTCCGGTCGCCCGGCCGCCAACTCCTCCAGCGCGTCGGCCAGTTCGGCCCGGTCGCGGGCGACCACCGCGGCGCGCACGGGGCCCCGGCCCGTGCGCCCGGCCAGGGTCCGGGCCACGTCGGCGGGGTGCGCGGGACGGTCGCGCAGCCGGTCGGCCAGCCTGCCCGCCGTGTCCCGGAGGCGCTCGGTGTCGAGGTCGGAGAGCAGGTGCACACGGGCGGCCGGTTCCTCGGCCGGCCGCACCGGGACCAGGCCGGGCGGTCCCTCCTCCAGCACCACATGGGCGTTGGTGCCGCCGAAGCCGAACCCGGAGACGCCCGCGACCGCCGTGCCGCCGTAGCGGGGCCAGGGCTCCGGCTCGGTCACCACCCGCAGCCGGGGATCGGTGAGAGAACTGCCCCGCTCGCAGTGCAGGGACGGCGGGACGGTGTCGTGGTGCAGGGCCAGCACGGTCTTCACCAGCCCCGCGATGCCCGCCGCCGACTCCAGATGACCGAGGTTGCCCTTGGCGGACCCCAGCAGCAGCGGCTGGTCCGGGTCCCGGCCCGCGCCCAGCACCGCGCCGAGGGCGCCCGCCTCGATCGGATCGCCCAGCGGCGTGCCGGTGCCGTGCGCCTCCACGTAGTCGACGTGGTCCGCGGCGAGCCCGGCCTGCGCGTACACCCTCTCCAACAGTGCCTGCTGGGCGGCCGGGTTGGGGGCCATGAGGCCGTTCGAGCGGCCGTCGGAGTTGACCGCGGTGGCGCGGACGACGGCCAGCACCCGGTCGCCGTCCCGCTCGGCGTCGGACAGCCGCTTCAGGATCACGGCCGCGCAGCCCTCGCCGCGGCCGATGCCGTCGGCCGCCGCCGAGAACGGCTTGCACCTGCCGTCCGGTGCGAGGGCGCCCGCCCGCCGGAACGCGACCGTGACGGCCGGCGACAGCAGCAGGTTGACCCCGGCCGCGATCGCCGTGTCGCTCTCGCCCGTGCGCAGGCTGACGCAGGCGTGGTGCACGGCGACCAGCGAGGAGGAGCAGGCCGTGTCGACGGCCAGGCTCGGCCCCCGCGTGTCCAGGACGTAGGCGAGCCGTCCGGCGGCGACGCTGAGCGCGCCCCCCGCCGGCGCCCAGGGGTCGACGGCGGCCGGGTCGGCACCCGTCAACTGCCCGTACTCCGGTGCGGAGATGCCGACGAACACGCCGGTGGCCGTGCCCGCCAGAGACCCGGCCGGCACGGCGGCATGGTCGAGAGCCTCGTGGACGACCTCCAGCAGGATCCGCTGCTGAGGGTCCATCACCGCGGCCTCGCGCGGTGTGATGCGGAAGAAGTCCGCGTCGAACCCGGCGATGTCGTCCAGATAGCCGCCGTACGGATGGGCGTCGGCGGGCGGGAACGCGGTGAAGTCGCGCCACCGGTCCTCCGGGACGCGCCGGATCGCGTCGACGCCCTCGCCGAGCAGCCGCCAGTAGTCGTCCGGGCCGTGCACGCCGCCGGGCAGGCGGCAGCCCACCCCGACGACCGCGACCGGCTCGGCCGTCGCGCCCGGCACCGCGGGACGCGGCACCGGACTCACGTCGGCTCCCGGGGCAGGTGTCTCGCACAGCCGCGCCACCAGAGCCTCCCCGGTGGGTGTCTCCCACAGCAGCGTCGTCGGCAGCTCCCGGCCCGTGGCACGGGACAGCTCACCGGCCAGGGCGACGGCGTCCCGCGAGGCCATGCCGAGGTCCGCGAGCGGCCGGTCCAACGGGACGTCGTCCGGGGACGTACCGGTCCAGGCGGCCACCCGCTCGGCGATCAGCCGGCGCAGCGCCGCCTCGTCGACAGACCTCATCCCGCGGCACCCGCCCGGGCCTGCCCGCCGTAGACACCCTCCAGATACCGGGCGCGGGTCAGCGCCCGCGACACCTTGCCGCTGGAGGTGCGCGGCACGGTGCCCGGCGGCACCACGACGACGTCGGCCAGCCGCAGCCCGTGCCGGGCGGAGACGGCACCGCGTACGGCACGCACCAGGGCCGGTACGTCCAGCTCGGCGAGGTGCGCGGTCCGCGCGTGCTCCGCCACGACGACCGCACACTCGCCACCGGCACCGCCCGGCACGGCGAAGGCGGCGAGCCGGTCCCGGCGCACCGCCGCGTGCGCCTCCTGGGCCGAAGCCTCGACGTCCTGCGGATAGTGGTTGCGCCCGTCGACGATGATCAGGTCCTTGAGCCGTCCCGTGACGACCAGTTGCCCCTCCAGCACCGTCCCCAGATCACCCGTGCGCAGCCAGCGGCCCGGACCGGCCGCGGCGTCCGCGAACTCCGCGCCGAAGACCTCCTCCGAGTCCCGGTTCCAGTAGCCGCGGCCCACGTTGGGCCCCTGCACCCAGATCTCCCCGACCTCACCCTCCGACAGCAGGGCCCGCGACACCGGGTCGGCGACCCGGACCCGCTGACCCGCCGGAGTGCCGCAGCCCGCCAGCAGCACCGCCCGGGGATCGTCGGGCCGGGCGGGCAGGGCCTTGCCGGCCGTCAGGGCGTCGCGGTCGAGCGCGAACCGGCTGAGCGGCTCACCCGGCCGGGCCGCGCACACGAACACCGTGGCCTCGGCCAGCCCGTACGAGGGGCAGTGCGTCCCGGGAGCCAGGCCCTGGTCCGCGAACGCCGCGTGGAACCGGTCGGCCGTGCCCGGGCGGACCGGCTCACTGCCGTTGATCAGCGCGGTCACCTTGTCGAGCCGCAGACCCTCCTTCTGATCGGCGGTGACGGTCGCGACGCAGTAGTCATAGGCGAAGTTGGGGGCGGCGCTCACGGCGTCCGGATGCGCGGCGAGCAGCCGCAGCCAGCGCACCGGTTCGTGCAGGAACGCCGCCGGGTCCATCAGCACCGACAGCGCCCCGCGCGCCACCGGGGCCGCGACGCTGAGCACCAGTCCCATGTCGTGGTAGAGCGGCAGCCAGCCCACACTCGTCATCGGGCGGGCGTCGAGGCCGTAGGCGGACAGTGCCTGGCGGGCGTTGGCGACGACATTGCCGTGGCTGATCTCCACACCGGCCGGGGCGCGGGTCGAACCGGACGTGTACTGGAGGTAGGCGGTCGCCCCGGCGTCCGGGGCGACCGGTTCCCGGCCCCGGCCCGCGTCGTCGGGCACCTCGTCCGCGACGACGATCCGCGGCCCGCCTGCCCCCAGGAAGTCCCGCACCTCGTCCCGCGTCCGGCTCGTGGTCACCACCACCGACGGGCGCGCGTCGGCCAGGACGCCCGCGAGCCGGTCGGCGTGCCCGGGCAGGCCCGGCGTGTACAGGGGCACGGCGACCAGCCCGGCGGACAGGGCCGCGAGGAAGGCGGTCACGTACTCCGTGCCCTGCGGGCACAGCAGCGCGACCCGGTCCCCGGGGGCCGTCTCGTCCGCGAGGCGCGCCGCGAGCGCCCGCACCCGCACGTCCAGACGGCGCCAGGTCAGGGTGCGGTGGACGCCGCGCGAGTGCTGTGCCGGGTGCTCGACGAAGGTGAACGCCCGGCGGTCGGGGGTGGTCTCGGCCCAGTGCCGTACGTATTCCGGCAGTGTGGGGCACGCGGGCGCGAGCGGGGGGCGGCGGCTGTCCATCAGGCGGGGCTCCTCACGGCGCGGATCGGCCTAGGGTCACGAAGGAAGGGGGAGGGGGCGGTCAGAGGGGGATGTTGCCGTGCCGGCGTTCCGGCATCGGAGCGCGTTTGCCGCGCAGCGCGCGCAGGGCGCGGCAGACCTGCTCCCGCGTCTCGCGCGGCGCGATGACGGCGTCGACATAGCCGCGCTCGGCGGCGAGGTACGGGGTGCCGTGGGTGTGTTCGTACGCGGCGAGGAGGCGGGCGCGCAGCGCCTCCGGGTCGTCGGACGCGGCGAGTTCGCGCCGGTGCAGGACGCCCACGGCCCCCTCGGCGCCCATGACGGCGATCCGGGCGGTGGGCCAGGCGAGGTTGACGTCGGCACCGAGGTGCTTGGAGCCCATCACCGCGTATCCGCCGCCGTACGCCTTGCGCACCACGACCGTGACCTTGGGGACGGTGGCCTCGGCGTAGGCGTAGAGCAGTTTCGCGCCGCGCCGGATGATCCCGGCCTGCTCCTGCCGCACCCCGGACAGATATCCGGGCACGTCGGCGAAGGTCAGCAGCGGGATGCCGAACGCGTCGCAGAACCGCACGAACCGCGCGGCCTTCTCGGACGCGTCGATGTCGAGGACCCCGGCGGCGTGCAGCGGCTGATTGGCCACGACGCCCACCGAGCGGCCCTCGATCCGGGCCAGGGCGCAGATGATGTTCGGTGCGAACAGCTCCTGCACCGGCAGCAGTTCACCGTCGTCGACGACCGCGTGCAGGATGTCCCGCATGTCGTAGGCCTCGCCGAGCCGGTCCGGGACGATCCCGTCGAGCCCGGCACCGGCCGGGGCGTGCCCGGGGGCGTACTCCGGCGGCCGTTCCAGGTTGTTGGCCGGCAGGTACGACAGCAGGTCGCGCACGGTGTCGAGGGCGTCCTCCTCGTCGGCGGCCAGGAAGTGGGCGTTGCCGTTGACGGTGTTGCTGGTGCGGGCGCCGCCCAGCTCCTCGGCGGTGGTGCGCTCGCCCGTGACCGTCTCGATGACGTCGGGACCGGTGACGAACATGTGCGAGGCGCCGTCCACCATCACCGTGAAGTCGGTGATCGCCGGCGAGTACGCCGCACCGCCCGCGCACGGACCGAGGACCACCGAGATCTGCGGGATCACCCCGGACGCCTTGACGTTGCGCCGGACCAGCTCGGCGTAGAGGGCGAGGGCGGCGACCCCCTCCTGGATCCGCGCCCCGCCGGAGTCGTTCAGGCCGATCACCGGGCAGCCCGTCTTCAGGGCCAGCTCCATCAGGGCGACGGTCTTCTCGCCGAAGGCCTCGCCCATGCTGCCGCCGAAGACCGTGGAGTCCTGGGCGAACACGCACACCGGGCGGCCGTCGACCGTGCCGTACCCGGTGACCACGCCGTCGCCGTACGGGCGACGGGCGTCGTGCCCCGCGGGCCTGGCCCGGACGAACAGGCCGGTCTCGGTGAACGAGTCCTTGTCCAGGAGCCGGTCGATCCGCTCCCGGGCAGAGAACTCCCCGCGTCTGCGCGGCCCGCCCGGGGCCACCGCCCGCTCCCGGCGGTGCTCCAGGCCGGCGACGCGCTCCGCGGTGCCCCCGGGCGTGTGCGTCGCCGTCTCCCCCGGACCGGATGCTCTCACCTCTGTGCTCACAACCACCTCCGAAGTGGCTCTCGAATATGGCAGCGAGGCGGGGGAGTGCCGTACGGCTCGCCGTTCTGTTTGGGGGAGTTGAGTCTTCGGGCGCCGGCTTTCATCCGGGTGTGACAAGCGTGCTCCGAGAGCCGGGGCGCGATTCAGCGGCCCGGGTGCTGAATGCGTTCGCCTTCTTCTATTGGACCCCCGGCCGCGCGGCGTCCAGGCTGGAGTGCACCATCGCCCGACAGCCGGAAGAGGTCACGAACCCATGCACAGCCGCCGCATCGGTGACGTCGAGGTCAGCGCGATCGGCCTGGGCGCGATGCCCATGTCCATCGAGGGACGACCGGACGAGGAACGCTCCCTCGCCACCATCCACGCCGCGCTCGACGCCGGGGTGACCCTGATCGACACCGCGGACGCCTACCACCGCGACGCCGACGAGGTCGGTCACAACGAGACCCTGATAGCCAAGGCCCTCGCCTCCCACGACCGCGGCGGTGACGTCCTGGTCGCCACCAAGGGCGGCCACCTGCGCCCCGGTGACGGCAGCTGGACGCTCGACGGCAGCCCCCGCCACCTCAAGGCGGCCTGCGAGGAGTCCCTGCGCCGGCTGGGCGTCGACGCCATCGGCCTCTACCAGTTCCACCGCCCCGACCCGCGCGTCCCCTACGCCGAGTCCGTCGGCGCGATCCGGGACCTGCTCGACGAGGGCAAGATCCGCAGGGCCGGCATCTCGAACGCGAACCCGGAGCAGATCCGGCAGGCCCAGGAGATCCTCGGCGGGCGTCTGGTCTCCGTGCAGAACCAGTTCTCCCCGGCCTTCCGCTCCAGCGAGCCGGAACTGCGCCTGTGCGACGAACTCGGCATCGTGTTCCTGCCCTGGAGCCCCCTCGGCGGGATCTCGAAGGCCGGTGAACTCGGCTCGGGCCATGCCCCCTTCGCCCGGATCGCCGAGGCTCGCGGCGTGAGCCCGCAGCGCGTGTGCCTGGCCTGGATGCTCGCCAAGTCGCCGGTGGTCGTCCCGATCCCCGGCGCGAGCCGGCCCGAAACGATCCGCGACTCGCTCGCCGCCACCGATCTGACCCTGACCGCCGAGGAACTGGCGGAGCTGGACGCCGCCTGACCAGCCACCTGAGAGCCGGGGACGCCGCACGCCGCCCCGGGTCTCTGCACGATCCGCGCGAACGTCGCCCACGGCATGGACGACGCCGACGGGGAGACGGTCCGGGCGGCCCTGCGCGACGCCCACGCCCTGGAGAGGGGCGTGTCGCCGACGTACCGTCCCGCCGCGATGAGCTCCAGCGGCTCCGCCGTGAGCGGAGCACGTTCAACAACACACTGGTGTCCTTCTCGAAAGTGGGGCAGGTCCCCCTGCCGCGCCGCTGATGTCGCACCACGCTGATCAGCAAGTCCGAGCCCCACAGACGACGTAATGGCCTCAGGGGGTTGGCGTCGCCCTCGTATCTTTGCGCCATGACGAGCGAGAGAGATCCACAGCTCTATGTGAACCGCTGGGGTGACACGTCGGATCCGACCCTGGAACGGCGCGGGATTCGCCAGGATGCCTGCGCGTGTTTCGACCAGTCCAGGCCGCATCCACGAGCCCGGGTCGGATTTCACACCGAGCGCCAGGACACGTCCGCTCCGGGCTGGCTGCGTCTGCTGGAACTGATTGACGAAGCCGCAGCCGACGGGCGCGAGGAATTCCGCCCTCTCGTGGAGCTCAGCGCGGAGGAACGGCGGCAGATCGTCACCCTGCCTCCGAGCATCGCGCGGCTGACCAAGGTCAAGCACCTTGTGCTCTACGGCAGCAATCTGGTGCGGATTCCGCCCGAGATCGGGGCCATGACGAACCTGGAGGAGTTCACGCCCTACACCTCTTACCGGCTGCACTGGTTTCCTTACGAACTCACCCGGTGCAAGAAGCTCACCCGCAGCACGGTGAGTACACGGGCATTGTTCGGCAACTACAAGTTGCGACCGCCGTTCCCGCACCTGCAGCCTTCCCTGGACTCCGTCGCGGGCCTCGCCACGGGCGAGCTGGATCCCCGGCGCTGGGGCACCACGGCCGTCCACAGATGCAGTGTCTGCGACCGCCCGACAGGACAGGCTGGGCTCCAGCAGATGTGGATTTCACTGCGCGTGGCCTCTGACGTATTGCCCCTGTTGGTGAACGCCTGCTCATCGGCGTGTGTCGCCGCACTGCCCGGCGGTGCGCAGGATTACATCCCCACGCCGCACAAGGGCGGCCGAGTCGACCAGCCGCCGTCCGATGGGGACTGACCGACCGGGCACCGGAGCCTCGGCGCTCGACACCCGCTCGGAGGTCCTCGTCCAGCAGGCGCCGGCCCGGCTGCTGGACGGGCGCACCACGTTCGTCGTCGCGCACCGGCTGTCCACCGTCCAGGGCGCCGACCGGATCGTGGTGATGGGCGACGGACGCATCGAGGAGATCGGCACGTACGAGGAGCTGCTGCGCAAGGGCGGGGCATACACCGCTCTGCACAGAGGCCAGCTCACCTAATACCGGACGCAACCGATCAGTTCTCGTCAAATCCGCTACAGGTGAGAAAATCGTGTGAATGCTTCCGCGTGGTTCGGGCATACGCAGCGAAAACACAGAGAGGGGCGCTACGTGCTTGTACCGGACCGGAAGATCGTCAGGGAGTTGCTGACGCGGTACGCGTCGCTGAGGATCGCTCAGTCGGAGAGGCACGTGCCGAAGGCGGCACGCGAGCTGGAGGACGTCAGCTACACGCTGTGCGTGATGATGGGGACGTCCGACATCAGTGACGCCATCGCCAAGGCGGATGTCCTGCTGCTCACCGAGGGGCGGCCGGACGCCGCCGACGCGGACGGGGAGAGCGGCCTGACGCTGGTCGGCTGACCGCTGACGAACGGCCCGGCGCGGACCGGGCGGCACGCCTCGGCGGCCCCTAGGGAGGGGCCGCCGAGGCGTTCGTCCGACCGTGGAACGCCGTGCGGTAGGCGTACGGCGTGGTGCCCACCACCTTGCGGAACCGCTCCCGGAACGCGGTCGGCGAGCCGAAACCGGCCTGGCGCGCGATCCGTTCGACGGAGTGGTCGGAGTTCTCCAGCAGGTACTGGGCGCGCCGCACCCGCGCCCGCAGCAGCCACTGCAGCGGTGTGGTGCCGGTCTGCTCGCGGAAGCGGCGGCTGAAGGTCCGCTCGCTCATCCCCGCCCGCGCCGCCAGCGTGCCCAGCGTCACCTCGTGCGCGAGATGGTCCTCGATCCACTCCAGCACCGGTTCGAGCGCGGACCCCCGGGGCACGGGCGGATGCTCGTGCACGATGAACTGGGCCTGCCCGCCCTCCCGTTCCAGCGGCATGACCGACATGCGGGCGATGTTCGCGGCGACGGCCGATCCCAGGTCCCGCCGGATCATGTGCAGGCACAGATCCAGCGCCGCGGCCGCACCGGCCGAGGTGAGGATCTGCCCGTTGTCGACGTACAGCACGTCCGGCTCCACCTCGACCCGCGGGAAGCGCCGGGCCAGTTCGCCGGCGGCCACCCAGTGCGTGGTGGCGCGCAGCCCGTCCAGCAGCCCGGCCTCCGCCAGCACGAAGGCCCCCACGCACACCGACGCGATCCGGGTCCCGGCCCCGGCCGCCTCCCGCAGGGCCGCCAGCACCCGGGCGGACGGCGGCGCCGCGTCGGGGGAGCAGCCGGGCACGATGACGGTGTCCGCCTCCGCCAGCGCCTCCAGCCCCCGATCGATCCGCAGGGTGAAGCCGCCGTCCGCGCGCACCTCGGGCCTCTCGGCGCACAACCGGACCCGGTAGGCGGGCCGCCCGTCCGGCAGCTGCGTCCAGGCGAACGTCTGCTGGGGCGCCGCCATGTCGAAGGGCACGACTCCGTCGAGGACCAGGATCGCCACAGAGTGCATGACCGTCACCCTAGGCGGGTTCCCGCCGGTCCTGTGACGTGGGGTTCGCGGCAGCTCTGGAGCAGGAGAGCAGGTCGGACCAGTTGGCGAGAACCCGTTGGAAGCTGTCGTTCCAGCCCATGGGGGATCATCCGGGGGCGTCCTAGCGTGGGCTCGTCGACCGCATTCATGGAAAGAGCCCCGGTGACCAAGATCCTGCTGTCCCTCCATGTCCTGGCCGCCATCGTCGCCATCGGTCCCGTGACCGTCGCGGCCAGCATGTTCCCGCCCGCCGTGCGTCAGGCGGCTCCCGCCGGCGTCGGAACGGCAGCGCTCCTGCACCGCATCTGCCGCGTCTACGCCAAGGTCGGACTCACCGTCCCCCTCCTCGGGTTCGCCACCGCGGCCGCGATGGGCGTCCTCGGCAGCGGATGGCTCGTCACCTCCATCGCCCTCACCGCCGCGGCCGCCGGCATCCTGATCGCCTTCGTCCTGCCCCGCCAGGAGGAACTCCTCGGCCGGCTGAAGGACGAGCAGGCCGTCGACCGGCGGAGCACCGCCCGACTGGCCATGTTCACGGGCGTCTTCAACCTGCTGTGGGCCACGGTCACCGTCCTGATGATCGTCCGGCCGGGGTCCACCACGGGAGCCTGAGGAAGTCTCGCGATCGCCTGTCACGGATGTCCGGTCTGCGTCAAGTCATCCCAAGGAATTCACACTCCGGGACACCGTGCCGCCTACACTCGCAGTCTCGCCCCCGCACGGGGCCGACGAGCAGAAAGGCACGTTGACGGGTGTTCCAGGATTCCCCCATCTACGACCGACTCATCGCGGAGCGCGGTGACGTACCCGCACAGGTGCGCCGCGAGGCCGAACGTGTGAGCAGGGAACTGGAGCTGGTCATGCGGCCCTCACAGTCCCTCGGCTACGACCGTCCGCAAACCCCCGGAGCGGGCTGGCAGCGCGCGGGCATGCTCCCCGGCCCGCGGCCGCAGTGAACCCGGCGGGCCCGGGCCCGGTCTGCGCCGGGCCCGGTGGTCAACGGAGCGTCGTGTTCGCTCCGTTGACGTGCAACGGCTGGACCGGAACGGGCCGGGCCAGCCATTCGGCGATGGTCCGGGCGATCGGCTGAGCCGTCTCCACCTCGACGAACCCGAACTGCCCCGACTGGTTGCACTCCAGGAACCACCAGGTCCCGTCGGAGTCCTCCACGAAGTCGAAAGCCCCGTAGGCCAGTTCCGCCTCACGCAGATAGGACAGGACCCCCGGCGCGATACAGGACGGCACATCGACGGGACGCCACGGCGAGCCGGGCGCGGCGAACCGCACGTCCACCTCGTCCGGGTCCGCGTCCTCGGCGGTCGCTTTGCGGGCGGCCAGCATCCGCTCACCCACGACGGTGAGCCGGATGTCGGCCCGCTTGGTGATCCGCCGCTGCAGCAGCGTCGGCCCGAACGCGACGGCGGAGAAGTCCGTCTCCGGCGCGACCCGGCTCGTCGGCACCGCCCGGGGCGGGTCCTGCGGATGCGCGCCCGAGACCGGCTTGACCACCAGCTCCGGGTAGCGCTCCGCGAACTCGCGGGCGGCGCGCGGGAAGGTCGTGATCAGCGTCGCGGGCACGGGCAGGCCGCATCTCTGGGCCAGGCGCAACTGCCACGGCTTGTGCCGGGCCCGGCGCGCCGCGTCGGGATGGTTCATCCAGCGCGCGTCCGAGCCCCGCAGCATGCCGTAGAGCGCCTGGGTGGCCTCCTCGGTCAGCCATGCGGACGGCTGGGCCGCCCGTGCGGCCGGTACGCCGGGCCGGCGCACCCACACGGACCGGAGCCCCCCGATGCTCACCAGCCGCCCCCCGGCGGACAGATGGCCGCGGAACCGGCCGTGCACGAACTCCCCCGACAACGCGACACCACCGGTCAGGTCCGCGGGATCGACCCGGACCACCGGAACCCCCGTCGCGTTGAGATGCACGACGACCATGTCCGCGGTGACGTCCTCCTCACAGGTGAGGATCAGTACGGTCATCTTCGGCGGCCCGTGGTCAGTCGTCGAAATGCGTCTTGGAGCCGGCGGTGGACGTCGTGGTGCCGAACTCTCTCAACAGGGCGAAGTCGGAGGCCGCGACCCGTCCGTCGCGGAGCACGTTCAACTGCTGTCCGGCGTCGTACACGTACGGAATGGCAGCTTCCAACTCCACTGCCGGGCGCGCGTAGTTGAGCGCGAACGGTTGCATCGTCTCTCCCTCGTCGGTACTGCGCCGAGCAGGCGGTGCCCCGGGGCGTGGTCGCCCGGTCCGCCGTCCTGTTTCGGCTTCCAGAGACTTATACGAATCGAACGGGTGGTTGGTTTCCTTACTTTCCGTAGTTATTTGCCGGTTGCCGGTCCGGCCGGTGTGCCGTACTGCGCTCCCGTTCGCCGAGGGAGCCGCGGACGGTGCGCAGAGCGAGCAGCAGGACGCCGATGTCGTCCAGGTACACCGGATCCGGCACCAGGTCGGTGGGCAGCACCAGATAGAGCACCGCGCCCCAGAAGACCCAGCGCGGGCCGGTGGGGAGCCCCGCGCGCTTCAACTCGCGCCGGGTCCGTACCAGTCGCACGAGGACGACGACGGCGAAGACGAGGACGACGGCCGCGAGAACCGCGGCCAGAACGATGAGCTTTGTGGTCGTATCCACGGGTTGCCCTCCTCCTGGCATGCCGTGACACGGGACCTCCCGAACACCCCCTATGTGGATTCCCGTTTCCGGCGGCTGTATTGCGGCCGGGCCCGACATGTCGGCGAGTCGGCGGATTTTCCCGTGCGGGCGGTCATCCCGGTGGCTCACCCGAGTGGCACGGGGTGCCGGTGGCGCCTGGTAATGGTCACCGTAACGTCGCTCGTCACACGACGGGGCGCAGGAGCGGCCGCACTCTTCCCACGGAGGCGAGTATGACGACCTGCTCTTCATCACCCCGCTCGAACGAACCTGCCATACCCGACGAGCCGAACGGGTCCGCCCAGCCGTCCGCCGAGACAACCGTCGCCACCGGCACGCACCAGGTGGAGCAGACGAGCGCGCAGCCCGCCGCCGACCGGTACGACACGTACCGGGCGGGGTACCCACAGCCCGCCGCCGCATCCCACCAGGTCGGCCCCCCGGCCGCCGGGCCCGTCACCCTCGGCTCCCCCTCCCGGGGGCCGGGGCGGGAACGCAGCCGCCGACCCCCGAGCCGGGCCGGACCGCAGCCCGGCCCGTTGCCCCTGACCCGGACGCGACGGACCCGTCCGCCGCCCAGCCCCCGGACACCGGCCCGGGTCGGGCGCCCGCGCCGCCCGCCGACGACTGGCTGGATCCCGCGGAGGCGCGGCCCGCTCAGCCCGTCCCGGACCGGACGGACCAGGCGGACGAGCACCTCGCGCCCGCCCAGGCGGACACCGTCGGCCCGGACGAGGCCGGTCCACCTGCCGGACCCGGTACGGGCGTGGCCGACACCGACCAGTCGGCGTCGCCAGTCGCCATCCGGTCGCTCGACGACAACCCGGTGGAGCTCAGACCCGGCACCGGCCCGACATCCGGCGCGCCGTACGGCGACGCCGTCAGCGACCTGGTGCACGCGGTAGTGGCAGACCGGCCGATGGAGGAGGTGACCCTGCTGCACAAGGAGCCGCAGGAGCCCCACGTCCGCGAGGAGGCACTCCGCGTGGCCGCCACCGGCCGCTCCGTCGGGGAACTGGTCGAGCTGATCGACCGCCTGGGCCTGGAACGGCTGGACCGCAACGGCCGTCGCCCGAACGGGACTTCGCGCCCCGAGGGGGAGACCGGTGAGCCCGGGACGCCCGCCGCGCGGGCAGACGTCGTACAGCACGCCCGGACGCGGACCGCGAGACCCACCGCACCCTGGAGGACGCACCGCCGGACCGGGAGCGTGCCACGGACCGGTTCGCCCGGTCCGTGTCCTGGTCGGGCTGGCTCGCCGCCCCGGCCCTCGCCGTGTGCGCGGTGGTCCACTGCCCGCTGCAGCGCGGCGACGCGTCCTTGCGGCTGCACGCGTTCGCCCTCGGCCTGTCGGTGCTGTGCACGGAGCCGGCACTGCTGCTGGCCCTGCACCCCGTGGCGCTGGTGCCGGCCGGGGCGGTGCTGGTGCCCACGGTGCGGCCGGGGCCCAGGCGTACGGGAGTTCCTTCCCGTCGGCGTCCCTGTCCCGGGCCCCTCGACCTCGCGCTCGCCCCGGCGTGGCCGGCCGCCTCGGTCGCCGGGTGCACGGCACTGCTGTCCCTCGTCGCGCTGGTCTTCCGGGTGCCGGTGCCCATCGCCGCCCGGCAGTGGGCGGCGGCGCCCGCGTCCGAGGCACGCTGTATGACGGAGTGAGGCCTCGGCCGGGCTCCGGCCGGCGGTCCTGCTCAGGTCCGGCGGTCGAGCAGCCCGGTCAGTACCCGGTCCGGGGTGAGCGGGAGTTCACGGAGGCGGACGCCCGTGGCATGGTGCACCGCGTTGCCGATCGCCGCGGCCGTCCCGACGATGCCGATCTCCCCGATCCCCTTGCTGCCCATGGGGTTGAGACGGGCATCCTCCTCGTCGAGCCAGTGCGCCTCGATCCCGGCGACGTCGGCGTGCACGGGCACGTGGTACGACGCCAGATCCGACTCGGTGAAGTCGCCGAACGCGGCGTCCATGGTGCTGCCCTCGGTCAGCGCCATGCCCAGCCCCATCGTCATGCCCCCGACGAACTGCGAGCGTGCCGTACGGGCGTTGAGAATGCGGCCCGCCGCGTACACCCCGAGGAGCCGGCCGACGCGGACCTCGCCGGTGACCGTGTCCACGGCGACCTCGGCGAAGTGCGCACCGAAGGCGTGCCGCGCGAAGTCGCTCCCGGCGTCCGCCGCTCCCGTCGTGTCGGCGCGGAATTCGAGGCCCTGCCCGGGCAGCGTTCCCACGTGCCCGGCCAGCCGCCGGGCCAGTCCGGCGCAGGCGTCGTGCACCGCCCAGCCCCAGGAGGCGGTCCCGGACGAGCCGCCGGCCAGCGGCGCCGGCGGCAGCTCCGTGCTGCCGACCTCGATCCGCACCCGCTCCAGCGGCACCCCGAGGGCGTCGGCACCGACTTGCGCGAGCACGGTCCGGGCGCCCGTCCCGATGTCGGTGGCGTTGATCCGCACCAGGAACGAACCGTCGGGCAGTGCGCGCGCCGTCGCCGTGGACGGCCCCACCATGACGGGATACGTCGCCGCCGCCACACCCGTCCCCAGCAGCAGGGGGCCGTCCCGGCGGACGCCCGGGCGGGGATCGCGCCCGGACCAGCCGAAGCGCCGGGCGCCCTCGCGCAGACACTCGACCAGATGCCTGCTGCTGAACGGCCGGCCGCTGTCGGGCTCGACGTCCGGTTCGTTGCGGACGCGCAACTCGACCGGGTCCATGCCGAGTTCGGTGGCGAGTTCGTCCAGGGCGGACTCCAGCGCGTACATGCCCGGCGCCTCGCCGGGCGCCCTCATCCACGACGGGGACGGCACGTCCAGTGCCGCGACCCGGTGCACCGTACGGCTGTGGGGCGCGGCGTACATCACCCGTGCGGGCACCGCCGCCTGCTCCACGAACTCCTTGATGCGGGAGGTGTGCGTGGTGACCTCGTGCGTCAGGGAGACGAGACGGCCGTCCGCATCGGCCCCGAGCCGCAGCCGGTGCAGGGTCGGAGCGCGGTGCCCGACGACGGCGGGCAGGAAGCGGCGGGGCAGGGCCACCGTCACCGGCCGCCCCGTCTCGCGTGCCGCCATGGCGGCGAGCACCACGTCCGGGCGTGGCGTGCCCTTGGACCCGAAACCGCCGCCGACGTGCTCGGCGGTGACGACGATCCGCTCCTCGGGCAGGCCGAACAGCCCGGCGAGCACCGCCCGCACGGCACCGGTGCCCTGGCTGGAGGTGTGCACGGTGAGCCGGCCGTCCTCCCACCGGGCGGTGCTGGTGTGCGGCTCCATGGGGTGGTTGTGCAGCGGCGGCACCCGGTACGCGACGTCCACCCGGGCGGTGGAGGAACCGAACGCCCCGTCGGGGTCGCCCTGTTCACGGACGGCCGGATGACCGCCGTTGGCCTCCTCGGGCACGTACACACCCGGATGCGAGGCCGTGAGGGTCACGTCGTGCTCTGCGGCGTCGTAGGTGACGCGGACGGCGGCGGCACCGGCGCGGGCCGCCTCCAGGGTCTCGGCCACCACCAGGGCCACGAACCAGCCGCGGTGCGGGACGCGCGCGTTCTGCAGCAGGGCGAGCGTGGGATCGTCCGGCTCCGCGAGCCGCGGCGCGTTCTCGTGGGTGAGGACGGCGAGGACTCCGGGCACGGCCAGGGCGGCCGCCGTGCCGACACCGGTCACCCGGCCCCGGGCCACACCCGCCGGCACGGGCCATGCCTGGGCCCGGCCGGGGGAGGGGAACTCTCCGGCGTAGCGGGCGGTGCCGCTGACCTTCTCCCGTCCCTCCCGGCGCTCGGCGGGGGCGCCCACACTGCCGGTCATGAGGCCCTCCCGGGGAGCTCGGTGTCCGTGAGCCGGGACAGCACGTCCACGGCGAGGTTGCGGGCGAGCGGAACCTTGTAGGTGTTGTCCCGCAGCGGCTGCGCGGCGGCCAGTTCGAGATCGACGGCGTGCTCGAACGCGGCCCGGGTGGGAGCCGCGCCCAGCAGTGCCTCCTCCGCCCGCTGTGCGCGCCAGGGCCGGTGCGCCAGCGCCCCGAAGGCGAGCCCCACGTGCCCGACCACACCGTTCTCCAGGCGCAGCACGACCGCGACGGACGCGAGGGCGAAGGCGTACGAGGCCCGGTCGCGGGCCTTGCGGTACGCCGACGGCAGCCCGGCTGCGGCAGCCGGGAGCACCACGGCGGTGACCAGTTCGCCGGGACGGATCTCGGTGTCCTGCTCGGGCCGGTCACCCGGCAGCCGGTGGAAGTCCGCCGCCGCGACGCTCCGGGCCCCCTCGGGGCCGACCAGTTCGACACGCCCGTCGAGGGCGGAGAGTGCCACCGCCATGTCCGACGGATGGGTGGCGATGCAGTGCGCGGAGTGCCCGAGCACCGCGTGATCGCGGTGGACGCCGTCCCGCGCTCCGCAGCCGCTGCCCGGCTCACGTTTGTTGCACGGCTTCGACAGGTCCTGGAAGTACGGGCACCGGGTGCGCTGGAGCAGGTTCCCGCCGGTCGTCGCCGCGTTGCGCAACTGCCCGGAGGCACCGGCGAGCACCGCCTGCGACAGCGCCGGGTACCGGTCGCGGACCAGAGGGTGGGCGGCGAGGTCGCTGTTGCGGACCATCGCCCCGACGCGCAGCGCACCTCCGGGCAACTCCTCGACCGTGGCCAGGGGCAGCCGGGTGACGTCGATCAGGGCGGTGGGCGCCTCGACGCCGAGCTTCATCAGGTCGACGAGGTTCGTGCCGCCCCCGAGGTAACGCGCTCCGGTGTGAGAGGCGTACGCGGAGGTCGCCTCCTCGACGCTGCCGGCGCGGACGTAGGCGAACTCCTTCACGGGATCACGTCCTCCACGGCCTCCGCGATCCGCGGATACGCACCGCACCGGCACAGGTTGCCGCTCAGCCGTTCCCGGATCTCCTCCCGGTCCAGCGGCACCGGCCCGCCCGAGGGCGCCGCCGGGTCGGTGACGTGCGAGGGGTGGCCGGCCGCCGCCTCGGCGAGCACACCGGCAGCGGAGCAGATCTGGCCCGGGGTGCAGTAGCCGCACTGGAACGCGTCGCGTTCCAGGAAGGCCCGTTGCAGGGGATGGGGTTCCTCCCCGTCGCCGTTGCCGGTGAGGCCCTCGACGGTGGTGACCTCGCAGCCGTCGAGGGCGACCGCGAACAGCAGACAGCTGTTGACGCGCCGCCCGTCGACCAGGACCGTGCAGGCTCCGCACTGGCCGTGGTCACAGCCCTTCTTGGCGCCCGTGAGGTCGAGATCCTCCCGCAGGAGGTCCAGCAGGACCCGGCGGTGGTCGACGGTGAGTGAGTGGGGTTTGCCGTTGACGCGGAGCGTGGTCTGCGCGTGGTGCTGGAGGTTGCCCATGTCGTGGAGGACCTTCCCGGGCGGGCCGTGATGCCGTACGGACCGCGTATCCAGGAGGGCACGACTGACACGTGCGCCCCGCGAGAAGGATGCCCCTCCCGCCCCCGCGCCCCTACTGCTCCGACGTCACGCGCTGGGCGGTGGTCCCTTCATCGGCGGGCGCGGTCGCGGGACGTTTGACCTTGAAGCGTTCGAACGTCCGTGTGAGCTGCTGGAGCGGGGACCCGGCCGGCGGATCGGACGGCTGGGGTCTGGCGGGAGCGGTCTCGGCGGACTCCTGGTAGGCGGTCAGGGCCTCGTGGGCGCTTTCGGCCGCCTCCCGGTAGAGGTCACGGGACTTCGTCATGGCCTCCAGCGCCTCGGCGTACATGGCCACCAGACCGCGCTGGCGCTCCAGCTCCTCCTGGAGCGTCAGCAGGTGCCAGTCCTCGCGCAACGCGGTGAGGGCGTCCTCGGCGCCGTCGGGCAGGGGCCTCGGAAGCGCGGCGAACCGCGTCACCGCGTCGACGAGGTCGGCCGGCTCCGAACCGTCGAGGAACACCGCGCGCACGGAGAAGTCCTGGGCCTCGTAGCCCTCCGGAGCGGGGACGCCCGGCAGCACCACCGCTCCGCCGCGCGGCACCTGGACGCCGGAGTCGCGCAGGGCCCAGTTCAGGCCGCGCAGCTGCTGCGGGGCGGCGTGATGCTCCACCACACGGTGGCGCAGGCCCGGCGGCAGCCACTGCGCCAGCGGCGTGCGCCCCCGGTCGTCGGTGCTCATCGCCTCGTGGACGACCACGTGGATGTGCCATCCGCCGCGCACCGCGTTCCTCAGCAGGCGGCGGATCTCCTTGTCGTCCTTCGGCAGCGGGTTGATCTCCCCCGGGACCAGGCGCGTCGCGGCGTCCTGGTCCCAGGCAGTGTCCGGCTCCTGCGGCCAGAACAGGCCGGTGGGGGAGGGCCACGCGTGGTCCCACGGCTGCTCGGCCTCGGCGACCAGCATCCACTCCTGCCCGGCGCCTTCGCCCACGCCGGGTTTCAGGCTCAGCCGGGCGCGCACGGTCACGCCGTCGCCGACCCGCCAGCGGGCTTCGAAGACCCGCTCCGCAGGCCCGGTCTCGTCTTCGGGCAACTCCAGAAAGTCGTCGATGGCCTGACTGTCCTTGCGCTGCTGGAGCGAGCGCCGGAGAACGTCTTCCGCGTCACCCGGGGCGTGGCGGCCGCGCGCCGGCCACACCGTGGCGGGAGTCATGGAGCGGACGGTGAGGGAGGTCTGCATGGGTCCATCTATGAGCGGGGGTACGTGCGTCTGCCAGTATCGTCGCCGCAGGCCCACGGGTGCTACCCGGGGTCGCACCCCGCCGCGGGCGGCGGTGGGGTATGTGTCCACGAGCCTTCACCTCCCGGGTCGGCCGCGGCGTGCGCCGTCGGTCATGCGCACCGCCTACCCGTGCCGGCCCGTGCCATGTGACACAAGGACGGCCGTGTGGGGCGGTCGTCCGGCGTGATGGGGCACCGGGCAGCGCGATCCGGCACCCGGCGGCGCTCCGGAGTGGTGCCGGGGGCACGGGATGTGCGCCATGCGCGCGGGGTGTGCGCGCCGCGCGCGCATCGGGAGGGCTCACGCGTGGCCCGTCCGCCACGCCGTCCCGACAATGGTGCGCACGAGCAGGGCCCGCCCACCATCCGCATCGGGGCGGGTCCTGCTCGCTCCGCCATGCGCAGGGCGCCGTTCAGCGCTCCCGGTCACCGGCGGAGTCCGCCGCCTCGAAACCGGTCGCCGCCCAACTGGCGAGGAAATTCAGCCGCTCCTCGTACGCGGTGCCCGGCTCGGCGGTGTAGAGGGTCAGGGCGTGGGCCTCGTGGGCGGAGACGGGCAGGTCCAGGGGCTGGTAGGTCAGTTCCAGGAAGCCCGCCTCGGGATGGTGGAAGCGCTTGACCCCGCCGTGGTGGATCCGCACGTTGTGGGCGGCCCATCGGGTGCGGAACTCGTCGCTGACCGTGGACAGTTCACCCACGAGCTCGCGCAGCGCCCTGTCGTGGGGGAAGCGGCCCGCCTCGGCGCGCAACAGCGCGACGGTCGTCCTGGCGCCGGTGTCCCAGTCGTCGAAGAAGTCGCGCGAGCCGGGTTCGAGGAAGGCCGCCGTCGGCACCGCCATCGCCGCGGTCACGCTGATCCCCACGATCGCCATCGCCGTCGTCCAGCGACGCCTGCCCACGGCGTCCAGCGGTGCGGTCGTCCACCGCTCAGCACCCGAAAACGCCTGAAACCCCACGTCAAGATCCATATCCGGCTCACAACCAAGGAGTGAACCCATGCGCGCTGCTGTTCTGCATGCCCCCGGCGACATCCGGGTGGAGGAGATAGCCGACCCGAAGATCACCGCACCGACGGACGCCGTCATCCGGCTGACGGCCGCCTGCGTCTGCGGCTCGGACCTGTGGCCCTACCGCGGCGTCGAGACCCTCGACGGCCCCCTGCCGATGGGGCACGAGTACGTCGGCGTCGTCGAGGAGGTCGGCGGTGACGTCACGAACGTCAAGCCCGGCCAGTACGTCGTCGGCTCCTTCGTCGCCTCCTGCGGCAGCTGCGAGATCTGCCGCTCCGGCTACCCCTCCTCCTGTGTGCACCGCGTGTTCATGGCCCAGGTCGGCACCCAGTCCGAGCGCGCCCTGATCCCGCACGCCGACGGCACCCTCGTCCCCCTGCCCGGCACGCCCGACGCCGCCCTGATCCCCGACCTGCTCGCCGCCTCGGACGTGCTGGGCACCGGATGGTTCGGCGCGGTCGCCGCCGAGGCCGGCCCCGGCAGGACCGTCGCGGTCGTCGGCGACGGCGCGGTCGGCCTGCTCGCGGTCCTGGCCGCGCGGCAGCTCGGCGCGGAGCGGATCATCGCGATGAGCCGGCACCAGCCGCGGCAGCGCCTCGCCCGCGAGTTCGGCGCCACCGACATCGTCACCGAACGTGGCGACGAAGGTGTGGCGAAGCTCAAGGAGCTGACCGGTGGCCTCGGCGCCCACTCCGTCGTCGAAGCGGTCGGCACTCAGGAGTCCATGCAGCAGGCGGTCCGCTCCGCCCGGCCGGGCGGGCACGTCGGTTTCGTGGGCGTCAACCACGACGTGGCCCTCAGCGGTGAGGAACTCTTCTTCTCCCAGGTCCACCTGCACGGCGGCCCCGCCCCGGTGCGCCGGTTCCTGCCCGAACTCATCGACCTGATCTGGCAGCGGAAGATCAACCCCGGCAAGGTCTTCGATCTCGTCGTCCCGCTCGACGAGGCCGCCGAGGCCTACCGGGCCATGGACGAGCGCCGTGCCGTCAAGGCCATGCTCACGCTGTGACCGAGCCCCTGACCGGGCTTTGACCCGGGCCCCGCTGAGGGCTCCTCAGGCCTGACCAGGCGGGGTCCGGGTACACGGTCCGTGCACGGGATGGTGTGGACGGAGGAGAGGGGACCGGGGGAGTGTCGGTGAAGGCGATGGGCTGGGCGCATTCGTTCCGCATGTCCGAAGGCGTACGCGCAGGACGGGAGTGGACACGCAGGCGTCTTGAGTCCCTGCCCTGGGCCGCTGCCGAGCCGGACACGGTGGACGCCATCGTGCTGGCGGTGTCGGAGCTGATCACCAATGCGCACATCCACGCGCACAGCGACGCGCACCTCGTCCTGACGTGGGACGGCGACTGCCTGCATGTCAGCGTCCACGACGAGGACCCGACGCTGCCGCGCCAGCGTGATCCGGAGCCGGGCGAGGTCTCCGGCCGCGGGGTGTCGATCGTGCGCAAGCTGGCCGACGAGTGGGGGATGAGGTGCCAGCGGCACGGCAAGACGGTGACGGCCTGCTTCCGTCCCGCTGACCCCGACCCCGACCCCGGCGCCGGTGAGGCCCGCTCCTGAAGGAGAAGCGTCGTGTACCTGGCACGCGGGTCGAGTGACGACCCCTACCTCTGGCTCTGGGTCCTGGGCGCTGTCGCGCTGTATGCACTGATCAGCTACGCACTGGCGTACCGCGCCCGTGCCCGGCGCGGTTCCACGCATCCGGCCCATGACGCCCTGCACGACCTCAAGGACCGGGAGGACCCCCAGCCTCCCGAGAACCGCTTCGTCAGCCGCCTGATCATGCTGTCCGGAGCGGGGCTCACCGGCCTCGTCGCCTACCTGACCGGTGGCGCCGTGCGGGTCCTGACCGTCGCGCTCACCGCCGTGGCCGCGGTGAGCGTCTGGGCGTACTACGACCACCGCACGGAAACGCGCGCGGCCGCCCGGCGATGACGCGGGCCCGGGCCCCCTCGCAGCTGCGGCAGGGGCCCGGGAGCGTCAGTCGCTCTCGGGGTGCGTGCCGGGCCCGTGCACGCCGGGCGACAGCGGGGTGGGCGACAGCGCCGAATCCTCCTCGCCCGGCTCCAGCAGGGTGTCCGCGGCGCCGACGATGAGGGGATCGGGTGTGCCGACCGCCTGCCGGTCCTTGCTGGCGTAGTCCACGCGCGACAGCAGACTGCGCATGGTCTCCAGCCGGGCGCGCCGCTTGTCGTTGCTCTTGACGACGGTCCAGGGGGCGTGGGCGGTGTCGGTGGCCCGGAACATGTCCACCTTCGCCTCGGTGTAGTCGTCCCAGAGGTCCAGGGAGGCCAGGTCGGTGGGGGAGAGCTTCCACTGGCGCACCGGGTCGACCTGCCGGATCGCGAAGCGCGTGCGCTGCTCGGAGCGCGACACGGAGAACCAGAACTTCACCAGCAGGACGCCGTCGTCCACCAGCATCCGCTCGAAGGCCGGGCACTGGTCGAGGAACAGCTCGTACTCGTCCTTGGAGCAGTAGCCCATCACCCGTTCCACGCCGGCCCGGTTGTACCAGGAGCGGTCGAAGAAGACGATCTCCCCGGCCGTCGGCAGATGCGCGATGTAGCGCTGGAAGTACCACTGGCCCACCTCGCGCTCGGTGGGCTTGTCCAGGGCGACCACGCGGGCGCCGCGCGGGTTGAGCCGCTCGGTGAACCGCTGGATCGTGCCGCCCTTGCCCGCCGCGTCACGCCCCTCGCACACGACGACCACGCGGGCACCGGTGTCCTTGACCCACCGCTGCAGCTTGAGCATCTCTATCTGCAGGATGCGCTTGGTCCGCTCGTACTCCTTGCGGCTCACCTTGCGGTCGTAGGGGTAGTTCTCCCGCCACGTCCGGATGGGGCGTCCGTCCCCGTCCAGGACGATCGGCTGCTCTCTTCTGCTGGTGTCGACGGTCAGCCCGTCCAGCAGCTTGTCCGCGTCTTCGGCGCTCATCACTCGACTCCCCGTTCGGCTCGCACCCGCAGGTCAACGGTCTCACGTGTGCCCCGCCTGGCCCGTCCCATGTGAGCTCGCGGCCGGACGCCGGTGCCACACCGTCGTGGACGGCGTAGCCTCCTACCGGTCGCCGTCTCGCTCATACCGCGTGACGAGCCGACCGCGCTGACGCACGGCCTTTTGTGGAAGACCAGTTCCCGGCGAAAGGACCCGATGAGGGTGTCGAGCATGCCCCGCACCAGCTCCCCCGTCACCAACCCCGTGATCCCCGGCTTCCATCCGGATCCGAGCATCTGCCGGGCCGGCGAGGACTACTACCTCGCGTGCTCCAGCTTCGAGTACTTCCCCGGCGTACCGGTATTCCACAGCCGGGACCTGGTGCACTGGACCCAGATCGGCAACGCGCTCGACCGGCCGGGCCAGCTGCGCCTGCCGCCCGGCACACCCTCCTCCGGCGGCATCTACGCCCCGACCCTGCGCCACCACGACGGGCGTTTCTGGCTGATCGTCACGAACGTGAGCGGCGACGGGAACCTGCTGTTCACGACCACCGACCCGGCCGGACCCTGGTCCGACCCGATCCCGCTGCCCGGCGTGCACGGCATCGACCCCGACCTCGCCTGGGACGACGACGGCACCTGCTGGTGCACCACCGCCGGGGTCGGGCAGATCCGCATCGATCCCCGCACGGGGGAGACGTTCGGCGAACGGCGACCTCTCTGGTCCGGCGCCCCCGGCGCCAAGGCACCCGAGGCGCCGCACCTGTACCACATCGGCGACTACTGGTACCTGCTCATCGCCGAGGGCGGCACCGAGCGGTGCCACGGCGTCTCGATCGCCCGCGGACGCAGCCCGCAGGGCCCCTTCGAGCCCTGCCCCGCCAACCCGGTCCTGACCCACCGGGGCACCGACCACCCCATCCAGAACACCGGCCACGCCGACCTGGTGGAGGGCCCGGACGGCTCGTGGTGGATGGTCCTGCTCGGCGTCCGGCCGCACGGCGGCACGCCGGGCTGGCACGTACTGGGCCGCGAGACCTTCCTGGTGCCGGTGACCTGGTCCGAGGGCTGGCCGGTGGTGGGAGAACTCTCCACCGTCCTGGTTCCGCCCCCGTGGCCGCTGCGGGAGCCCGCGGCCCCGCCGGTCCGGGACGACTTCGAATCCGGTGAACTCGCCCCCGCCTGGATCTCGTTGCGCTCCCGGCCCGCGGAGAACTGCACCACGAAGGAACGGGCCGGCTGGCTGAGCCTCCGCGCGGCGGGCGAGTCGCTCGACGACCCCGAGGTCACCTTCGTGGGCCGCCGCCAGCAGCATGTCTCGTGCCGCGCGCGGGTGCTGGTGGACCCGGCGGAGGGGCGCGGAGGCCTGGCCGTCCGTCTCGACGAGGAGCATCACTACGAGATCGAGGTGACGCCGGGCGAGGTGCGGGTCCTGACGCGCGTCGGCCCGTTCCGCTCGCAGGTGGCCTCCCGTGCGACGGCCGCGGGCCCGGTGGTGCTGAGGATCGGGACGGCGGTCACCGGGCAGGTCAGTGACGCCCGCCAGGGGCCGGACACCGTCTCCCTCGGCTTCGAGGACCCGCAGGGCGCCTTCACCGAACTCGCCGCGCTGGACGGCCGGTACCTGTCCACCGAGGTCGCCGGCGGTTTCACCGGCCGTGTCATCGGCATGTACGCCGCTGCGGGCACCGTCCACTTCGACTGGTTCGACTACGAGCCGACCGGCCCCGACGGGCCGGACCGGACGGGCTCCGCGGACTGAGGACGGGCCCGGCCGCTCAGAGGGCGGTGCCCGTCTCCTCGGCCAGGGCCCGCACGAGGCGGTCCTGGAACGCCTCGTCGTGAACGGCGCGATGCGGCTGCAACCGCCGGCCGTGGTACCAGTACCCGCCGGCGGTCAGGGCCTCCGGGTCGTCGCTCGACGCCAGCCACTCCTGCGTCTGGTGGCCGAGCTCCAGGTCGTCCGGCGCGCTCGGCCCGCCCATCCTCGTCGGTACCCAGCCGGGGTCCACGGCGTTGCTCAGCACTCCGGGGCGCAGCCGGGCCACCGCGGTCGCCAGGGTCGTCACGAAGAGCTTGCTGTCGGCGTACGACCCGGGGCTCCCGCCCCGCCAGTCGACTCCTTCCAGCGACGACGGGTCCCCGCCGAGGTGCGAGTTGCTGCTCAGGTACACCAGCCGGCGCGGCCCGCGCAGCAGGGCGGTCAGCAGATAGGGCGCGACGATGTTGACGGGCATGACCGCCCGTCCGCTCCACACTCCGGCATTGTGGATGACGGCGTCGAGCGGCGGCGATGCCTCCAGCTCCTCGGCGACCCGCCGCACGGCGTCACGCTCGGCGAGGTCGCCCACCACGATCTGTGCCCCGCGGTCGGCGAACCGGCCGAGCGCCGCCGCCCGCTCCTGGTTCCGGGCGTGCACCACCACGTCGTGCCCCGCGGCTAGCAGCGCCTGAGCCGCGGCCCGCCCCAGCCCGTCCGCGGACCCGGTCACCAGGATCCGGCTCCGTGCTCCTCGCATGAGACTGCCTCCTTCCGCCGGATCGCGCCCCGCGAGGAGACACGCACCGGATCACACGGCTGTTGGGCCCGGGCACCCGACGTGGCCGGTCGAACGCCGGCTCTCAGTAGCCGACGCGGAAGGTCGCGTCCTGCCGGTCGGTCGTCGTGGAGACCGGGTCGATGCGCAGAGCGTAGTCGGCGTGGCGGATGTAGCGGGTCGGGTTGTTGTGCGACCGGAACGAGGACCAGGTGGCGTCCGCCAGGCCCGCCGTGCGGTGGAAGGTCGCGTCCGCGGCGAACGTCGACGTGTTGTCGTCGACGTCGAGGCGCAGCGCGTAGTTGTAGTGCCGCAGGTAGCGGGTGGGGTGGTTGACGGACCGGAAGGAGACCCCGGAGCTGTCGGCGAGCCCCGGGACCAGGGTCCACAGGGAGTCCTTGTACGGCTCGATCGGGTACGCGTCGATACGGCCCAGGTAGTCGGCGTGGCGGACGTAACGGGACGGGAAGTTGTAGGACTTGAGCCGGTTCCAGGCCGGCGCGCCCCACTTCGCGAGCAGGTTGTCGTACTCGGCCGTGGTGATCGTCGCGATGCCGCAGTGCTTGGAGTTGACCGGCTGCGTGTACGTCCGCTGGTCGAGGGCCGCCCAGGTGCCGGAGGCGAGGCTGGTGGACTGCCAGGCGTAGAACACACCGTTGGGCGTGTAGGTGTCGCCCCACAGCCACCAGGTGCCGGAGGTCAGCGACTTCACCACGGTCGGCGCCTCGGTGCCGCCGTGCGCCACGCCGGTGCCGAACTCGGTGAAGCTGCCCGGGTTCAGGGTGGTGGATCTGGCGCCCACCAGCGTCTGGTTCTTCTTGAAGTAGAGGTAGTTGTAGCCGTTCACGCCGACGGCCATGTCGCCGTCGATCACGTCGTAGCCGGGGTCGAAGAACACCTGCGGGGCGGAGGCGGTCACGAAGTCGGTCGTGTAGTTGACCATGATCACGTTGTGGCCGCTGGAGTTGACCGAGGAGTAGATCACCGCGTACTGCCGCCGGCCCGCGTCCCAGAACGCCTCGGGAGCCCAGCTGTGGGTGGCCATGTCGTGCAGCTTCAGCCGCCGGTAGCCGGTGAAGGTACGGAGGTCGGCCGAGTCCCAGACGTGGATGTACTGGCTGTTGTAGTTCCAGTCGGTGCCCTTGAGGTCGGTGGCGAGCACGACGAAGGTGCCGTCCTGCTTGCGCATCAGGAAGGGGTCCCGCAGCCCGAGCGCCCCGGCCGTGGGGGTGACCAGGGCGTTGTTCTGGTTCAGCGGAGTCCAGTTGAGCCCGTCGGGGCTGATGGCGAGGTGCAGGCCGTAGTCGGTGCCGTCGCCGAGTTTGGTCGACTCGGTGAAGTAGACCATCGCGTACGCCGAGTCGGCGGCGTGCGCGGTGCCGCTGCCGAGGGCCAGGGCGAGCGGCACGGCGGCGCTCATGCCGAGGAGCCCGCGGCGGGAGAGGTGGGGGTTTGCGCTCATCTTGGTCTCCAAGGAGGCGAGGGTGCCGGACTGCCGCTCTGCCGGGCGGAGTCGGGGAGGGCCGGTCCCCTGTTCAGCTTCGGGAGGGGCTGCGCTTCACCGCACTCGATCGATATACCGAACGATGTTCGTGTTGCCGGATGGGACCGTAGGGCCGCCGCAGCGCCACCGTCAATACTCGTGCTCGCCCTGCCGTGAACGCGGGGTCTGCGACCGCTCGCTTCGTGCCCTATGAGGCTGTTACGGGCGGGGGCGCCCCTGGATCTGCATGCCGGGCCGGCGGCGGTGGACCGTCACGTATGTCAGGCCGCTCTCGCCCGCGATCACGTTGCGGACGCTGCCGTGCGGCAGCCAGACGAGGCTGCCGGGCTCCACCGGGTGCGGGCCGTCCGCGGCGCCGAGCGTGCCGTCGCCGGTGACGACGAGCAGGAGGACGTCGAGGTCTGGTTCGGCGTGGGTGTCGATGGACCCCAGGGGCGGGACGCGGATGAGGTTGGCGTCCAGTTGGCGGCCGGGCTCGGCGAGACGCCACAGGGCGCCGGCCGATCCCGGGGCGCTCGCGGCGAGCGAGTCGGTGTTGCCCAGGATTCGCGGAACGGGAGCGTCGGCCGCGCCGGGGAACCCCTCCGGGTCAGTCATGGATCGTGCCACCGTCCGATTCGGGCCTGCCCTGGGCCGGTTCACCTGTCCGGCAGGCGATCCGCACCGCGCACGGGCGGATGCCCCGAGGAATCTAGCACCGGTCCTCGCCCGGGCCGGTGCCCGGTCACTCCTCGTCGGACGTGGTGGGGCGCGTCCGCCCGGGCTCCGGCGCCTCGCCCTGCTGCGCGCGGGCGTGCAGTACGTCCCCGATGAACAGGTCGTACACCAGCACGCCGATCACACCGCCCACCAGGGGCCCGACGATCGGGATCCACCAGTAGTCGCTGAACGCCCCGGCCAGGCTGCCCGGAAACGCGAGGTCCTCCCATCCCGCCATCCAGGTGAACAGCCGCGGGCCGAAGTCGCGGGCCGGGTTGATGGCGTACCCCGCGTTCGCCCCGAAGGACATGCCGATGGCGGCCACGACGAAGCCGATCACCAGCGGGCCGAGGTTGGCCTTCACGGCCGTGTTGCGCAGGTCGATGATCGCCACCACCAGCATGACCAGGAAGGCGGTGCCGACGATCTGGTCGACCAGCGGGCCCCACACACCGCCGTTGAAGTACGGCGCCGGGAACGTGGCGAAGATGGAGAACGACGCGAGGGTGTGCCCGTTCGTCTTGGGCCCCTCCATGGCTCGTCGAAGGCGTTGATGGCGTCGTGGTACACGGCGTAGACCAGTGCCGCCCCGGCCAGGGCTCCGAGCACCTGGGACACCCAGTAGGGCACGACCTTGACCCAGGGGAACTTCCGGCGCACGGCGAAGGCCAGGGTGACCGCCGGGTTGATGTGCGCCCCGCTGACGCCGCCGGCCACGTAGATGCCGAGGATCACGGCCATGGCCCAGCCCCAGGTGATCAGCAGTCAGTCCCCGGCGCCGAGGAAGAAGACGGTGGGTCCCTCGGTGCGCCCCGAACCCGGCAGTGCCGCCACCGCCATCGCCACCACACCGCATCCGAAGGCGATGAGGACGAACGTCCCGAGGAGCTCCGCCAGGCACTCGCCCGCCAAGCCTGCGCGACGCCTGAGCCGTGAGGGTTTCACCAGAGGCCTGATCTCCACTGCCATGTGATCTCTCCCAGGAGTCGCCACGATCCCGGCTGACGCACGGTAGTCATGTCGTAACGCGGCGCATAACGGCGCGGCAATCGCAGGAGACCCGCCCCGGGCCGGCTCGCCCGGCCTGCCGGACGAACCGTTGCCGGTGCGCGGCGACGGCGATCCTCACCGGCCCCCTGGCGTCTCACCCTCGGCGGCCTCGGCCTCGCCCGTGCCCAGCCGGACGCAGCATTCCCCCGGTTCCGGCGCCAGCACCGCGCATACGCCGTTGACCTCAAGGCCGCCGAGGTAGCCGCTGAGGAACGCGTGGTTCATGCCGCACACCAGGTCCGGAGCCCTCGCGGCCAGCGGATGGAAGGGGCAGTTGCGCAGCCGGAGCCGGGTCGGGGCCTCCCGCACGGGCTCGTAACCGTACTGGTCCAGCAGGCGCTCGCAGGTGGTCAGTCCGCGCTCGGGGCCCAGCCGTCCCGGGCGGGTCTCGTGCCGTGCGGCCTCGCCCACCTGCCGGCCGCGCTCCTGCGCGGCGCGCATCGCCGCCTGCGCGGCGTTCTCGCCGGCCCGCTCGGTGAGCACCGCGTCCAGGAGCAGGTCCGCCAGGAGCTCGTGGCGCCGGTCGGGGATGTTCACGGTGATCTGGGCGTCGGTGGGCTCGTACATCTTCGGCTGCCTGCCGACCTTGCGGGTGCCGCCCGGCGTTTCGTAGCGGGCGCGCAGCAGGCCCGCGTCGACCAGCTTGTCGAGGTGGAAGGCGGCGAGTTTGCGGGAGATGCCGACACTGGCGGCGGCCTCGTCGCGGGTGACGGCGCGGCGGGCACGCCGGATGAAGGCGAACATGCGCCGGCGCGAGTCCTCGCTCAGGACGCTGACGGAGTCGATGGCGCTGTCGGCCGGGTCGGCCTGCGCGGGCGGATCGGAAGCCACAGGACAACTTTAACTCCGACCAGCATGGGAGCGAGAGCTCTTTCAGTGCTCTGTTCTGCAGCACTTGACGTTCGCCCGGAATAAAGGAAACACTTGTTGGTGAAACTCCTGGAGGTCCTCATGGTCACAGAGCCACAACTTCAGGCGAAGCGCCCCGTCAGCGCCCCGCTCGCCGGGCCGTACGGCCATCCGTTCCACCCGATCCTGGTGACCGTGCCGATCGGGGCCTGGGTCACCGGCCTGGTGTTCGACATCGCCTCCCACGTCGTCAGCAGTCCGGGCTTCCTGACCCAGGCCTCGCAGTGGTTGATCGCGGTCGGCGTGATCGGTGCCCTGGTGGCGGCCCTGACCGGATTCCTCGACCTGTTCGCCGTTCCCCGAGCGACCCCGGCCTTCCGTACCGCCCTGGTCCACATGACGCTGAACCTCCTGGTCACCGGCGCCTACGTGGTGAACTTCCTGTGGCGCTACGGCGACCACACCGGCGGCGGCAGGGTCGGCGTCGGCCAACTCGTCCTGTCCGCCGTGAGCGTGGCAGTCCTGGGCCTCTCGGGATACCTGGGCGGCAAGCTCGCGTACCGCTACGGCGTCCGCGTCGCCGACGAGAACACCCAGGCCGAGGGGTACACACCCGGCCGCGGCGCGAGCCGCTCCCGCCCCTCCGGGTGACCCGTCCGGCGCATCCGCCCTGGAGGCCGGGCGTGCTCGCCCCGGTCACCCTCCTCCCGTCCTACTCACCGTCCTCGGCATCGGAGACTGCTGACATGACCGATTTCCCCGCCCAGACCTCTCTCCGGAGCGACCTGCTCGACCAGGAGGCGACAGCGCCCGCGCGGCCCGCCCTGCGGGTGGTCCACGAGTCCGACGGGATCGACCTGGCCGCCGCGGAGGCCGCGGCGGGCCGCTTCCTCGACGCCCTCGGTGTCGACACGGCCTCGGAGAGCCTGCGCGGCACCCCCGGCCGGATGGCCCGCGCATACGCCGAACTCTTCAGCCCCCGCCCCTTCGACCTGACCACCTTCCCCAACGACGAGGGCTACGACGAACTCGTCCTCGCCCGGCGCATCCCCGTCCGGACCGTCTGCGAGCACCATCTGCTGCCGGTGGTCGGCGTCGCACACGTCGGCTACCTGCCCGGGGCCCGCATCCTGGGCCTGTCCAAGCTGGCGCGCGTTGTCGAGCACTTCGCCTGCCGCCCCCAGGTTCAGGAACGCCTGACCAAGCAGGTCGCCGAGTGGTTGCAGACGCAGCTGGAGCCCAAGGGTGTCGGCGTGGTCATCGAGGCGGAGCACTCCTGCATGACGCTGCGCGGCGTGCAGGCCACCGGCTCCGACACCCTGACCTCCACCCTGCTCGGCCTCCTGCGCTCCGACGCCCGCTCCCGCAGCGAGTTCCTCGCCCTGACACGTGTGACCTCCTGACGGCGGAGCGGCGCACGGGACCGGGGATCATGGCCGGGCGAGGCGCGCGACCCGGTCGTGCAGGCGCTGCACGTGGTCCTCGGACTCCGGCTTCATCAGGACGCTGCGCAGGATACGGGCGCCCTCGGCGTCGGCGGTGACCTCCGGGTGGCGTGCGGTGAAGGCGTCGCGGCCGGCCTTGAGGGTGCTCAGGAACACGGGATCGCCTCCCGCCATCCCGTCGGCCAGGACGCGCGCCGATGCCGCGTCGACACCGCTGAGGGTCGCGGGCTCCACCGAGGGGAAGTAGCCGACGATGTCCAACTCGGGCCGCTGGTAAAGCTCCAGGGCGTCCGAGGCGGTGATCAGGTCGGCCCAGTGCAGGGCGGCCCGGCGGCCGGCGCCGAGGACGCGGCCGAGCCCGTCGGGGGTGGGCGGGAGGACCTGGAAGGTGAGCCACAGGGCGGCGGCCGAGGCGCCGGCGCGGGAGCATTCGAGGCTGATCTCGCCGAGGTGCAGCTCGCTGGACGTGAAGTAGGTGTAGGGCGAGTCATGGAGGTAGAAGCGGCCCACCTCGGGGTCGCGGAAGAGGACGGCACCGCAGCCGTAGGGCTGGAGCCCGTGCTTGTGCGGATCGACGACGATCGAGTCGCACCGGGCGATCGCCCGCCAGGGCTCCGCCGGGAGTCCTTCCGGGCCGTCGGCGCCGGCGAGCAGGGTGAAGAACCCGCCGTAGGCCGCGTCGACATGGAGCCGGACCCCGTAGCGGTCCCGCAGAGCGAGGGCGGAGTGGACCGGGTCGACGGCTCCGAGGCCCGTGGTGCCCGCGGTGAGCACGACCGTGCCCACTTCTCCCGTCCGCAGGATGCCCTCGAGCGCGTCGATGCTGATCCGGCCGCGGTCGTCGGTCGGGACGGGGTACCCCTTCATGCCCAGGACGTGGCACATACGTCCGTGGGTGTAGTGCGCGTCGGCGCTGTAGGCGATGCCGCGGCCGGGGTGGAGTTCGCGGGCGACGAAGAGGGCTTCGAGATTGGCGATCGTGCCGCTGGTGGTGAGGTGGCCGAGGTGGGTGTCGTAGCCGAACATCGCGGCCAGCTGGGCGACGGCCTCGCGTTCCATGCGGGCGGTGGCCGGGCCGCCGTCCAGGGCGTGGTTGTTGGGGTTGATCAGCATCGTCGCGAGGTGGCCGACGACCGCCGCCGGGTGCGGGGGCTTGAGCATCTGCCCCGCGTAGCGCGGATGGAAGAAGGGGTAGTTCTCCTTCAGTCTTCCGGTGAGCTCCTCGAAGGCGACGGCGAAGCGGTCGTCGTCGACGAAGAGGGACGGGTGCTGCTCGTAGGGGCCGAAAGTGTCGGCCCACTGCTGTATCGCGTCGTTGGCCCGGCCGAGCCAGTGCTGCAGGTCCACTGATCTCCCTCTCTGCCGACGTGGTGGGTGATGGGTGTCCACCTTAGGCAATTGTTGACTGCTCAGCAATTGATTGCTCAGCAATTGAGACGGCAGTAGGTGAAGAAGCAGTAGGTGAAGAGGCAGTAAAGTCGGCCGGGTGAACCCCGCGAACCGAGAGAACGACGATGCGGCCCGCGCCGCCGGCAGCAGGCTCGTGCAGGACTTCGGGCTGCTGATCAAGGCCGCCACCCGCCTGGAACAGCGGATCGACACCGTCCTGCGCCGGGAGTGCGAGGTCAGCCACACGATGTTCGAGGTCCTCATCCGGCTGTGCCGCCGCCCGGACGAGGAGATCTCGCAACGCCGGCTCGCCGACGACCTCACCCTCACCAGCAGCGGCATCACCCGCCTGATCGACCGCATGGAGGGAGCGGGCCTGGTGCGGCGCGGGCCGGCTCCCGGAGACCGCCGAAGCGTCCTGGTCGAGGCGACCGATCACGGTCGGGCGGTGTTCCTCCGTGCTGCCGCCGTGCACGCGCAGGTCGTCGAGCGGTACTTCGTGGCGCCGGTGGCCCGCGCCGACTACGCACGACTGACCCACGCGCTGGGCGAGATCGACAAGGCGCTGCGCGACACCTGACAGCGCGGAAGGGCCCCTGGATCAGGGGGTGTAGACCGCGGTCCGGGGAGCCGTCGGCATGTTGCCTCCGATGAAGAAGCTCGGGTGCGGGGGCTGGTTGTAGGCCGTGTTCTGCCAGGCGAGCGCCGTGCGGTACTGGGTGTCGTGGAGCAGAGTGGTGATCTTCGTGCTGGTCTGGTTCGGCGTGGAGTAGATGCGCAGCGCCTTGTTGTCACTCGTGCGCCAGATCACCTCCTCGCGCCAGTCGCCGAGGATGTCGCCGGACAGGACCGGCGTGGACTTGGTGCCGTTGTTGGAGGCGACGCCGGAGCCGGTCAGCAGCCGGGTGTCGCCGGACGTGCCGTACTTGTCGATGCGGGTGCCGTCGAGGAGCTCGCGGACGGGGTCGCCGTCCCACCAGGACAGGAAGTTGATGCTGGAGGGCTCCCGGCCCAGGGAGGCGCCGGTGGCCGAGCGCAGGGTGGTGTCGGCGGCGGACCACGCCTCCGCGCCCGCGCTGCCGGCGTAGACGTCGGCGGCGACGCCACGGCCGTTGTCGGAGCCCGACGCCGTCTGCCACAGGATCTGGCCCGTCCGGGCGTCGGCCATCCAGGAACCGGGCTTGCCGGAGTCCTCGGAGACCTTGAAGTACTCCAGGCCCGCGCGGCCGGGGTTGAGGTCGCCGACGTGGCCGGCGTCGCCGTGGCCGAACCGGGTGGTCCACAGCCCGCTGCCGTTGTCGTCCACCGTCATCGCACCGTAGACGATCTCGTCCCTGCCGTCGGCGTCGACGTCGGCGACGGAGAGACTGTGGTTGCCCTGGCCGTCGTAGCCCTTGCCGCTGTTGGTGGAGGAGGTGGTGTCGAAGGTCCAGCGGCGGGTGAAGGCGCCGCCCCGCCAGTCCCAGGCGGCTATCACCGTGCGGGTGTAGTAGCCGCGCGCCATGATCAAGGAGGGGCGGGCGCCGTCCAGGTAGGCGGTGCCGGCGAGGAAGCGGTCGACGCGGTTGCCGTAGCTGTCGCCCCAGGAGGAGACGGTGCCGCGGCCCGGGGCGTAGTCGACGCTCTGCATCGCCTTGCCCGTCTGGCCGTTGAACATCGTCAGGTACTCGGGCCCGGACAGGACGTAGCCGCTGGAGTTGCGGTGGTCGGCGGAGGAACTGCCGATGGCCGCGCCGGTGCCGTCGCGGGTGCCGTCGGCGGTCTTCATGGCGACCTCGGCCTTGCCGTCGCCGTCGTAGTCGTAGACCTGGAACTGCGTGTAGTGGGCGCCGGAGCGGATGTTGCGGCCCAGGTCGATGCGCCACAGCCGGGTGCCGTCGAGCTTGATGCCGTCGACGATGGTGTTGCCGGTGTAGCCGGACTGGGAGTTGTCCTTGGCGTTGGTGGGCTGCCACTTGAGGACGAGGTCCAGGACACCGTCGCCGTCGAGGTCGCCGACGGAGGCGTCGTTGGCGTCGTAGGTGTAGGCCGAGTTGCCCGGAGCGGTACCGCCCGCGGGCGGGGAGACCGGCACGTCCTTGTATCCCGTGCGGAACTGGACCGCGGGCGGGGACGCGGCCTGCTCGGTGCCGTTGACCACGGCGCGCACCGTGTAGTCGGCCGAGGCCGCGCCGCCCGCGTCGAAGTAGTTCGTCGAGGCGGTGACGGGGGAGGAGTTGAGTCTGGTGCCGCCGCGGTAGACGTTGAACGACACGTCGTTCGGGTCGGTCGCCAGCCACCGCCAGGCCACCAGGTTTCCGCTGCCGGTGTGCACACTGGTCAGTCCGCGGTCGAGCTTCTCGACCTGCCGGGCGGTCGCCGCGCTCGCGGTCTGCGGCAGTGCGACGAGTGCGGAGACGGCCAGTGCGGCGGCGGAGACGCAGCCGATGAAGCGGCCGCCCGGCCGGAAGGGCGATCGCCGGGATCGTGGGGCGGTGCGGGGACGCCGGTACGGATCGGTCACGGTGGCCTCCGGGGCGTGGGGGGTATGGGAACGCTCCCATGGGGTGGGAGCGTAAGAACGAGCTGATGCCTCGTCAAGGATTCTGTCCAGTCTGCTGTTCGGACCTGTTCGGGTCCGTGGTTTTCCCCGGTGCCTGTGTCGCTGCGCTTGGTACTCATCCACATGAGCGAGGAGTACGCCCGTCACAACGGCCACGCCGAACTGCTCCGCGAGCGCATCGACGCAGCGATCGCGCCGGTGAAGCCGGGACCGGCTCTCCATCGCACCCGCCCCGCCCGCCGGCCCCGGCGGTCACCGCACTTGGTCGTGTCCGGGCGATCACTGGTCCCATTACGGTGGTTGTGGTGGAGGGGGCCGGTGAGTGCAGTGAAGATGAGCCGCGCGGAGGCAGTCGCGCTCGTGCAGCGCATCATGGATGCGGACTGCGCCTCAGATGACGAGGTGGCTGGATGGCTGGACAGGCTCGGCAGAGCCCTGGCATGCCGCTACGGTCACGTCAGTGACTTGATCTTCTGGCCGCCGGAACGGGACCTTTCGGCTGATGAGGTGGTCGATCAGGTCCTGGCGTATCGGCTGGTTCGCCTCGGCCCTTCGACCTAGTACCGGCCGGCTCCCAGGGTGCCGATGTAGGCACCACTAGACAGGTCCAGGTCGTGGCTACCGTCGGAGAAGATGTTGCTCACCGACCTATCATGCGATCCCGGCCCTCCACCTGCTTGGAGAAGACGCATGACGGATGCGAGCACCGGCAAAGTGGTCGTGAACAGGGTGATGTCCCTCGATGGGTTCATCGCCGGTCCCGGCCACACGATGGACTGGATCTTCGAGCACATGACGTCGGAGACGTTCCCGGAGGTCATGGCGGCCACAGGCGCCATGCTCATCGGCCGGGGCACGTACGAGGTCGGCAAGCGCATGTCCGACGAGAACGCCGACTACGAGGGAGGGGCGCAGTTCGTCCTCACCCACCGCCCGCCCGACGAGCCGGACCCCAACGTCACCTTCCTCACCTGCGACATCGAGGAAGCCGTGGCCAAGGCACGCCGCGCCGCCGGCGACAAGAACCTGGAGATCCTCGGCGCCGACGTGGCCGCCCAGTGCCTGCAGCGCGGCCTCGTCGACGAGATCCTGGTGTACGTGCTGCCGGTGCTGCTCGGCGACGGCGTCCGCTTCGCGCCGCCGGGCCTCCACCGGATCGACCTGGAACCGTTCAGCAACGTCCAGTCGGGCGGGGTCACCATGCTGCGTTTCCACGTGCGCAAGTAGGCACGGTCGCAACTACTAGCAGTGCTGATCACCGGCTCCGGCCGCGCGGAGAGCTTCGCGCACGCAGCCGCTCGGGGTGTCGGCTGTATTCACCTGTCGGCAGGTACGGTCCGCTGAACTCTCATTCGGTAACCGTCAGTTGCACCTGCGTCATGCATGACGATCTACCGGAGCCCGCCCCGCTACCGGAGTGAAACCGCCGATTGATCACAACTGGATACGCTCCCTAGGAGGTTGGCCTCAACCGTCCCTGGTACCTCGGCCTGTGGGGAAGGAACGCACTGCGGTGTGGCTGAGCCAGCCCGCTGCCGCCCCGACCGTGTACCAGAACAGGTCCGGTGGATTGAAGGTGGAACCGAGCATGAGGCGGACGAGGGTGCTGCGCTGGGAGAGTTCTGCGGGTACCTGGCTGAGCTGTAGAAACTCGACTGCCCAACTGACGGTCAGCGCGCTTGCGGCGGCCCGCAGGGGCGTGACCCGTGGCCTCACCAGAACGACAAGAGTGAGCAGCAAGATCGTGTACAGCGCGTCTCCACCGTACTTGGCCACGTTCCCTGCCGCCACGGCCCTGAGCCCCAATCCCATGCCGACGGTCATCACCGCGGCCCCGGCAGCTGCCAGTCGGATCCGGAGTGGGTCTGCGGCGCCGTCGTACGTTTTGGGGATCAGGGTCACAATGTCATATTGCCGGACGGCGGGGGTTCGCAGTGGAGCACACAACATGCCGGATGCAGCGAGCGGAACCCTTTCGCAGTCTGCGCGTCCAGGGCGTTGGCATCCTGGTCGACGTTCTCCGCAGGCATCGCCGCTCGCCGTAGACCTTGAGGCCTTCGCCATGCGCCATGGTGGCTGCGTTCTGTCAGGATCAGGGCCGTGCCGGTAGCCAGTGCGAGCTTGTCGGTGCGCATCGCCACGCCGCGTCATCGCTTCAGGTGATCACGGGCGGGGGCGGCTTCAGGTACTCGGTGTGGGCACGGCGCTGTACGAGACGCCTTCCACGGGCCGCACGTGGTCCGGAGCGCGGACCCCAGACCCGGTACTCGGCAGGCTTCACCGAGTCCGCAGGGGCCGTCGCGGTACGCCGGTAGGCCAACCTCGTACCTCCAGCCGTCGGGCGCCTTGCGCCGGGACCACAGACGGGCGAGACCTCCTGGTCCCCGGGCCCCGGATGGGCACCAGCACCGGCTCGGAGGCGGAGGACGTCTTCATGCCCCCACCGCACGGACGGGCCCGGGACACCGCCCGGTGCGACCTGCGAGGTGGCGACACACACCGCTGGCCGACCGCAGGTTCCGGGCCGCTTGATCGTCGGCGGGCAAAGCCGGAGCCCCTGCCTTCACAGAGGTTGTGACCTGCGGCTATTGTTTCGCCGCTGTCGTGCGGACGAACGTGAAGCCGTCCATTCGCCTTGGGGGAGGGGATCGGCAGCCATCCATTCACTGTGGGGGCACATTGAACCTGCGTACGCGCCGCAGATCCGCGGCGCTCACCACTGCCACCGCGCTCGCGGCGGGCCTCATCGCCGTGCTTCCCGGGCCGTCCGCCGCCGTTCCCGGCAACTGGCCGGCCACCGACGGGAAGTTGCTCTACACGGACGTCGGCGGTCAGATGGCGTTCGTCCGTTCCGACGGGTCATCGTGGTCCCAGTTCCACCCGACCGGAGACCAGGGCGCCTGGTCCGCCGACGGCAGCCAGGTCGCCTTCGTGAACCACTACGACGACCACATCCGCACGGCATGGGCCGACTCCGCGGACACCGGCGTCGACATCGCCATGCCGTCGGGCAGTGGCTGGCATCCTGCCGATCCGACCTTCTGGTACGGCGGCGGCGACATCGTCTTCACGGCCGGCGGCCGGCTGCGGCTGACCGCGGCCGACGGCACCCGCACACCGAAGGCCCTGTTCGGCACCGATGTCGACGGCTGCGACTCCGAGCCCAGCGGCGCGGTGAACGGCATGCTGGCCTTCGTGCGCACGGGCACGAGCTGCGGGACCGCGGGCGCCCCTGCCGTCTGGGTCTACAACGGACGCTCCGGGGCGTTCACCAAGCTGGCCGACAGCGCGAAGGACCCGAGCATCTCCCCGGACGGCCGGTCGGTGGCCTTCACACGGTCGGTCGACGGGCACAGGCAGCTCTTCAAGGTCAACACCGACGGCACCGGGCTCACCCAGCTCACCACCGACGCCGTGGACCACCATCGGCCCGCCTGGTCGCCGCAGGGCAACCGGATCGCGTACGACGTTTTCGTCTCCGGCGACCCCGACGTCCCCAGCGGACCCCAGGTGTGGATCCACGACCTCGGCGCGGGCACGCAGACGCAGGTGCCCCAGGGCACCGGCACCGACGTGGCCTGGCAGCCGCTCAGGGACAACGCGATCTCCCGGGTCTACGGCTCCGACACCTACGACACCAACATCGCGTCGTCCAAGTGGACCTGGAACACGGTCGGCGCCGGCGCAACCAGTCTGCCGAACGCGAACGCGGCGGTGCTCATCAGCAAGTCCGACGCGGCCTACGCCACCACCGCGACATCGCTGGCCGGCAAGAAGCGGGGGCCGGTGCTGATGACCTCCGGGACGGGCCTGGACTCCTCGGTGCAGACGGAGCTCAAGCGCATGCTGCCCAAGGGCAGGACGGTATACCTCGTCGGCGGCACCAAGATCCTCAGCAGCGCGGTGGCGTCCAAGGTGACCTCGCTCGGGTACGTGGCCAAGCGGCTGTCCGACGTCTCGCGCTACTCGACCTCGGTGGCCGTGGCCAAGGCCATCACCAGCACGCCGAAGTACGTCTTCCTCGCCACCGGCACCGACTACCACAACGCCCTCGCGGCGAGTTCCGCCGCCGGTTCCATGGGCTCCGCCGGTACCGCGACCGTCCTGCTGACCGACGGTTCGACCATGACCGCGTCGGTCTACGGGTACCTCAACAAGTACAGTCCCGGCACGACGAAGATCATCACGGTGGGGACCGACGCCGAGTCGGCGCTGACCAAGGCGTACAAGGCCGGGAAGATGCCGAACTGGCCCGGCTCGTACAGCTACTACCGGGTCGCCGGCTCCACCCCGCAGTCGAACGCCATGCAGCTCGCCGACCTGTGGTGGTCTCTGCCGTCGAACGCCGCCGTGGCCTCCGCGGGGAGCTGGCGGGGCGGTGTCTCCGCGTCCTCGGCGATGGCCACGCATGGACCGCTGCTGTGGACCGACGTCACCTCGCTGTCGTACGACACCAAGCGGTACCTGATGCGGATGTCGTCGAGCATGTACCACGTGGCCGTCTTCGGCGGCTCGGGATCGGTCGACGCCTCCGTCCTCCCCAAGATCGGTGCGGCGATCGGCGTGGGCACCCACTACATCTACACGCCCTACTACAAGGGCGTGGCGCCGCAGACCACGACCGCGCAGCCGCTGTCCGGCGGAACCGGGTCCGCGCCGAGCCCGGATCTCGCGCCACTGCGGGTGACCGCCACGAAGTAGCCCGCGCGGACTTCAGGGCCCCGACCGGTCAACCGGTCGGGGCCCTTCGTCGCGGCCGCTCGGACGATGCTGCCAGCGCACCCGGGCCGACATGCTCATCCGCGAGGCCGCCGACCCGAGCCTGACCGGTCGGCAGCGCTGTGCTCTGGTGCGCAAGCTGCCCCATCAGGAGCACATCGCCCAAGGGGTGGAGCTGGCGACGGCTCTGAAGAAGGAGACCCGGACCGCACAGCCGCGGACCCCCGACAGTGAGACGGCGAGCATCTGACGTGACGTGAGCCAGCGGACGGACAGCAGGTCACGCGGTCGATGCCCGACACCAGCCGTGAGAGCGTCCTCGAGGAGCTGACCCGCGAGCAGGTCCGCGACGTCTCATGCCCGGCCTGCGACACTCCGCCCGGTACCTGCTGCACGCCAAGTGATCGTCACCCGCATCAGCCCCGAGTTGAATGGTTCAGTCGGAAGAGGGGGTCGTTCACGCCTACGGCGAGCAGGGCCAAGCTCGCCGAGCGGCTGGCGGCCACGGTCCGGGCCTGGGACCGCCACGTGCGAGCCGACGACAACGACAAGCACGCCGATCCCGCGCTGACCGCCCACCCAGCCGGCACGCCCGACGACTTGCTGCCCGCAGGCGACGTCCTGGACAAGGACCACTGCCGCCTGGTGTTCCGCCGGCCGGGGACGTGACGTGCCGCTGCCCCGCCCGTCGAGCAGCGCGGGGCCGACCTCCTGGCGAAGGGGATGTGACGGTAGAACCTGCGGCATATGAGGCGGTGTCCACCGCGCAGACGGCCCACGACGACAGGAACCGCGCCCGCGGCCGTCGCCCGGCAGTTCCAGGTGTCCGCATCGGGCCCGTGTCAGCGGTCAGCATCTCCCGACGATCTACATGATCAGCGTCACGTGTTTCCCCACCCGCACGGTCACACTTCCCCGTTGACCACCTGCCGGTGATCACGCCACGGACGACCGCGTCCGTCCACCCGCGGCAACAGGGTCTCTATTCGCTCCCACGCCGCATCCGTCAGTTCACCTCGGCCTGCCACAAGATCAATGATCGGAGTGCTCGAGCTCGAACTCCCGAGCGGGGTCGATTACGAAGCGGCTCAACCGGTAGGTGGTCGGCAGCCCCAGGCGCCCGCACAGCGTGTCGATCCGGATCATCGAACCGTCGACTCCCGCCTCTTGAAGACGGCGCAACCGCGTACGCATCTCCGCCTGGTCCCGAGTCTCAACGACCACTTCCCACTGCCCTACGTCTGGCGCAGCGCGCGCAGCAAGCCGCTGCCGCGCGTCCTCCTGCCGCCGCCTTCTCTTCCCCTGTCCTGGCACCCGCCCAGAATCACCGGCCGGTGCCAGGACGGCAAGGCAATTGAACCGAGCACCTACACACTCGGTGATCATTTGTCAGACAGGCCCTAGCATGGCCAGCGGCATCTCAACACGCCGCCGGCCTCATGTCCGGCCGGCACCGACCGACGGCAGGGAAGACGCAGCACGATGACGGGGCTCAGCGACGCCGACGCACTCGACGACCCGGTGGGCCAGTCCCTCCGCGGGCACCACGCACATCTCGCCCGCCGCCTCGGTGCCGCCGCCACCTACGAGCCCGGGGTCGCGACCTTCTCCGCGGTGCCCGCCGAGCCGGACGCGCAAGCATGGGCCGACCTGGCCAAGCTGCTGGGGCCGGGCGAGTTCGCCGACATGTTCAGCTGTCCGGCCGTTCCGCCGCCGGACTGGGAGCCCGTCTTCGTCCTGGAAGGCCGGCAGATGATCTGGGCCGGCCACACCGGCCCGGATCCGTCAGGTGCCGAGACCGACTCCGGCATCGTCGAACTCGGCGCCGAGAGCGTGCCCGAGATGCTGGACCTCATCGAACGCACCCGGCCGGGGCCGTTCTGGCCCCGCACGCACGAACTCGGCAGCTACCTCGGAATCCGCGAAGGCGGAAAGCTGGTGGCGATGGTGGGGGAGCGGCTGAAGCCTCCCGGGTGGACCGAGATCAGCGCCGTCTGCACCGCCCCCGAGGCACGCGGCCGGGGGCACGCCGTCCGCCTGCTGCGCGCCCACATCGCACGCGTCGTGGCAAGGGGTGATCGCCCCTTCCTGCACGTGGCCGAGGAGAACAGCGGGGCGCTCGCGCTGTACGAACGGCTCGGCTTCGAGACGCGCAAGCACGTGACGTTCCGTGGCTTTCGCACCCCGTGACGCATCGGACCGGCACGCACCGCCCTCCCCGTCCAGGCCGGACGCGGCACACGCCCCCGCGACCTGCCTCGCTCCTGCGCTGAACAAGGCCCCTTTCCATCCGTCACGATCACCGACGCAGCCGTGACCGTGTTTCGGTGAGCAGGATCACGTTCAAAGCAAGTCCGTACTTCGTCGAACCGATCCTTCACGCAACCATGGTCGGAACCGGTCGAGTCGTCAGTTGGTTTCCTGAGGGACAGAGGGCGCGTATGGACATTCGGCAGCTGGAATACTTCCTTGCGATTGTCGATCGCGGAGGGTTCAACCGTGCGGCCTCTGCTCTGTACGTGTCGCAGCCGTCGCTGTCGCAGGCCGTGCGGGCACTGGAGCGTGATCTCGGCTCGGAGCTGTTCCATCGCATCGGGCGCAGGGCAGTCCTGACGGATGCCGGAAGAGCCCTGATCGAGCCTGCCCGGGAGGCCGTGCGGAGTCTGGAGACGGCGCGGGCGAGTGTCGCTGCGGTGCACGAGCTGCGTGAGGGGCGCCTGGACGTGGCGTCGATGCCGTCGCAGGCGGTGGAGCCGCTGACGAGCTTGGTGAGTGCCTTCAGCCGCCGTTATCCCGGTGTCTCTGTGGCGATCAATGCGGCGTTCACGTCGCGCGATGTGATCGACATGGTGCGTACGGGGGCGGTGGAGTTGGGGCTTCTGGCTTCCGCTGGTCCTCTTTCCGAGAAGGAGGTCGTCTCGTATGCGCTGGGGCGGCAGCGTTTCGTGCTGGTGGTGCCTGCCGACGGCCCGTTCGCCGGCCGGACGGCGGTGGAGTTCCGGGAGCTTGCGGGACAGCGGCTGATCGTCGGGCAGTCGGGTACCGGGATGCGTGCCTACGTCGACGCGTTGCGGGAGCAGGGCATCGAGTTCGCCGTCGCCGTCGAGACCGAGCACCGGGTGTCGCTGATGCCTCTGGTGCTGGCCGGGGTGGGGCTGGCGGTGGTCACGGAATCCTGGCGGGACCTCGCCGGGCGGCTGGGCGCCCGGGTCCTGGACATCGAGCCGGAGAACACCTTGGACATCGCCCTCGTCGCCCGCCGCGGCAGCCTCTCGCCCGCAGCCGCAGCGTTCGTCACGGCCGCGACCTCGGCCGCCGACAGCTGATAGGTACCACTTATAAGGGAGATCCGCTTTGCGTCTTGGACGCCCCACGGACCACCCTGCTGCAATCGACGCCATGACGACGAACCACCGCATTGCCCTGATCCCGGGCGACGGCATCGGCGCCGAGGTACTGCCCCCGGCACGGCAGGTGCTCGATGTGCTCGGCCGCCGCCACGGCTTCAGCCTGTCCTACACGTCGTACGACGACTGGTCGTGCGAGCGGTACCTGCGGGAGGGCGCCATGATGCCCGCCGACGGGATCGACCAGCTGCGTGACAAGGACGCGATCCTGCTGGGCGCGGTGGGATACCCGGGGGTGCCCGACCATGTCTCGCTGTGGGGGCTGCTGATCCCGATCCGGCGCAGCTTCCGCCAGTACGTCAACCTCCGGCCCATCCGTGTCTTCGAGGGCGTCGACAGTCCGGTGCTCGGCGCACGGCCGGGCGAGGTCGATTTCGTCGTCGTGCGGGAGAACATGGAGGGCGAGTACAGCGAGGTCGGCGGCCGGCTCAACAGAGGCTTCCCGGACGAGATCGCCGTGCAGGAGGCCGTGTTCACCCGGGCCGGCGTCTCACGCCTGCTGGACTACGCCTTCACGCTCGCCTCCAGGCGCGGCGGCCGCCTGACCTCAGCGACCAAGTCGAACGGCATCGTGCACACCATGCCGTTCTGGGACCAGCTCGTCACCGAGCGGGCCGCTTCGTTCCCGGAGGTGGCCTGGGACCAGGAGCACATCGACGCGCTCGCGGCCAAGTTCGTCCTCGAGCCGGCCCGTTTCGACGTCGTCGTCGCCTCCAACCTCTTCGGCGACATCCTCAGCGACCTCGCGGCCGCCGTCGCCGGATCCATCGGCATCGCCCCGGCGGCCAACCTCAACCCCGAGCGGGACTTCCCCTCGATGTTCGAGCCGGTGCACGGTTCCGCGCCCGACATCGCGGGCCAGGGCATCGCCAACCCGCTGGGCGCGATCTGGTCCGCGGCCATGATGCTCGACCACCTCGGCCATCCCGCCGCGGCCAGGGACATCACGGACGCGATCGCCTCGGTCCTGGCCAAGAGCGATGTCCGCACCCGCGACCTGGGCGGAACTGCGACCACCGCCGAGTTCACCGACGGGCTGATCGAGTTCCTCTGAGCCGTCTCTATCTGTCTCAAGGTGGCTCACAGCATGGGTTGACCTGCGGGTTTCCCGGACTGATAGTGAGCGCCACTCCCAGGGGGACCGAACTCCAGAACAAAGGAGCGACCTCATGAGTATCCCGAAGCGCGTCGCCGTGATCGGCGCCGGCAGCATGGGCAGCCAGGCCATGTGGCGGCTGGCCGCCCGCGGAGCCGAGGTCATCGGCTACGACCGGTACGCGCCGGGCCACGACCGCGGTGCGGCCGGGGGTGAGAGCCGCATCTTCCGAGCCGCCCACCTCGGCGAGCCCGGGTACATTCCGTTGTTGCGGCTCGCGGACGGGCTGTGGGAGCAGCTCCAGGCGGAGACGGGCCGGTCGCTGCGACGCCGCAGCGGCAGCCTCGTGATGGGAGAGACCGTCTCACCGGCCATGCGTCTCCTGCTGTCCACCAGCGCCGCCCATGGCCTGGATCACGAGGTGCTGGACCGGGAGGAACTCGCGCGTTGCTACCCGCAGCACCGTCTCCCGGACGGGCACACCGCGGTCCTCGACCGGTTGGGTGCCGTCATCAGGCCGGAGGCGTCGATCCAGGCCGCCGCCGCCCGGGCCGAGCAGTTGGGCGCCCGGCTGCGCCGCTATACCCCGGTGCGGGAGGTCGCCCGCGCGGCGGGCGGCGGGGTACAGATCGTCACCGACCAGGGCACGGACCACGTGGACGCCGCGGTGGTGACCGTGGGCCCCTGGGTCAACACCCTGCTCCCGGACCTGCCACAGACCGTCGACGTCCGCCGGGTGCTCTGCTCCTGGCACCTGCCCACCCGCCACGACTGGTTCGCGGGCGGTGCCCCTTCCTTCGTGCGCGCCGCACCCCACGACTGCTTCGGAATCCCGTCGCCCGACGGCATCTCCGTCAAGCTCGGTCTCTCCTTCAAATACCATGCGCCGGTTCCCGAGCCCGAACGGCTCGACCGTACGGTCCGCCCCGAAGAACTCGGCATCTTCCGCGAGCTCATCGGTGACCTCATGCCCGACCTGAACCCCGACCCCATCCGGCTGTCGGCCTACATGGAGGGCTACACCGACTCCGGAAACCCGCTCGTCGGTCATCTCCCCGGCGAGGACGACATCATCGTCATGGCCGGGTTCTCCGGCAGCGGCTTCAAGCTGTCGCCCGCCATGGGGGAGATCGCCGCCGACCTGGCGCTCGACGGCACCACGGAGCACCCCATCGACTTCCTCGCTCCGGCAGGAGCCGGCGCCGCCTGATCCCCGGCGAACGCCGACGTCATCACCCGCACCCCGACACCCCTGTCATGGGCATGCCCGAAAGCGGTGTGGCCCGTAACCAGTTCCCCGAAGCAGGAAAGTGAGCACTTCCATGCCCATTCCCTCGTTCCAGTTCCGCCCGACGTACGTCTCCTTCGACTGTTACGGCACGCTGATCGAGTGGCCGATGACCCCCATCACGCGTGAACTCGTCGGCGACCAGATCCCGGCCGAGCACTGGGAGCAGTTCGTCAAGGAGTTCCGCGGCTACCGCTACGACTCGGTCTGCGGCGAGTACTGCCCCTACGAGCAGACGCTGCAGGACGCCTTCGAGGGTGTCTGCCGCAAGTGGGGCGTGAAGGCCGCCCCGGACGCCGGCCAGCGCTTCGCCGACGGCGTCCGCAGCTGGGGCCCGCACGCCGACGTGCCGGAGCCGCTGAAGAAGATGGGCGAGAACTACAAGCTGGTGATCCTCTCCAACGCCGACGACTCGTTCCTCCAGGAGAGCGTGCCCCGGCTCGGGGCGGACTTCCACGCGGTCTTCACCGCGGAGCAGGCCGGCTACTACAAGCCCCGGTACGCCGCCTTCGAGTACATGCTCGACCAGCTCGACGCGTCCCCCGAGGACTTCGTGCACGTCTCCTCGCACACCCGCTACGACCTGATGCCGATGCACGACATGGGCTTCCGCAACCTCGTCCTCCTGGACCGTGGCTGCGACCCGGTCACCCACGGCTACGAGTACGTGACCGTGAAGTCCCTGGACGAGCTCAACCGGATGCTCGGCATCTGACTCGCTGGATTTCTGCCGTGCGGCATCGGGGTCACGACACGGTCAGGTAGATCTTGCGCACCGTTTCGATGGTCTTCCAGACACCGACATAGCCCGGCTTCATGACAAAGCTGTCGCCTGCCTTGTAGACCACCGGCTCGCCGCCTTCCGGCGTGAGTTCGACGACGCCGGAGAGGATGTGGCAGAACTCGAACGTCTCGCCCTTGATCGAGCGCGTCTCGCCGGGCGTGGCTTCCCAGACGCCGGTTTTGATCGTTTCCCCGCAGGCGGCGTCCTGGGCCCAGGTCTTGTAGGCCGGGTCGCCGGAGATCAGGCGCTCCGGCAGTGGGCCGGACTCCTGGGGTGCGAAGGAGGGGTTGGGATCGATGGTCTTCAGGAGCGACATGCTTTTCCTTCTGAGGGTTCAGGAACGACGCAATACGAGGGCGGACGCCACCGGTGGCGTGGATCGTCCGACCGGTTGCCGTCCATCAAGTGTTTCCGGGGTCCCGCACGGGGCCGACGGGTGATCTGTCCGTTGCGGACACGATGTTCGGACGTTGTGTCAGGAGGGGGCTGGGAGGCGGCACGAACGGCCCCGTGCGGCCCGGGGAGGTGCTGAAGCTCCGGGACGTCAAGGAGACGTTCCGCAAGGTGTACAGCATCGGCAGGTGACGAGCCCCCTCACCAGGCCGCGTCCTCCCACTGCTCCAGCAGGGCGTCGGCCGACACCTCCTCGGGTTCGGCCTCCGGACTCCGGGTGGACTGTTCGGTCCAGATGACCTTGCCGCGGGCCATGTAGCGCGTTCCCCACCGCCGGGCGAACCGGGCGACGAGGAACAGTCCCCGCCCGCCCTCGTCGGTGATCGCGGCCCTGCGCAGATGGGGTGAGGTGCTGCTGCCGTCGGCGACTTCACAGATCAGGCTGTCGCCGTCGCGCAGCACCCGCAGCCGGATCGGTCCGATGCCGTAGCGGATGGCGTTGGTGACCAGCTCGCTGACGATCAACTCGGTCGTGAAGGCCAGCTCCTCCAGTCCCCAGACCCTGAGCCGCCCGGTGACGTCCGCCCTGATGCCCGCCACGACCGCCGGATCGCCGGGCACCTCCCACTCGGCCACCCGCGAGGGGTCCAGCAGCCGGGTGCGGGCGACGAGCAGGGCGATGTCGTCGCTCGACCGGGCGGGCAGCAGCGCGTCGAGGACGTCCTGGCAGGTCTCCTCCGGAGAGCGGCGGGCTCCGGCCAGAGCGTGGCGCAACGCCTCCAGGCCGGTGTCGATGCCCCGCTCTCGGTCCTCGACCAGACCGTCCGTGTAGAAGACCAGCCGCGAGCCCTCGGAGAGACTGACCTCGGCGGTCTCGAAGGGTTCGGCGCCGCCCAGGCCGAGCGGCGGAGAACCGGGCACCCGCAGGTACTCCACGGTGCCGTCGGGATGCACCAGGGCCGGCTCCGGATGCCCGGACCGGGACAGGCAGCACATCCCGGACGCCGGATCGTAGACGGCGTAGAGACAGGTGGCGCCCGCGACGCTCTCGTGGTCACGCTCCCCGTTCTCGTCGCTGTCCATCCGCGCGACCAGCTCGTCCAGGTGCCCGAGGAGCTCGTCCGGGGGCAGGTCGAGAGCGGAGAAGTTGTGCACCGCGGTACGCAGCCGGCCCATCGTGGCCGCGGCGTGCAGGCCGTGCCCCACGACGTCGCCGACCACCAGGGCGACCCGGGCACCGGGCAGGGGAATCACGTCGAACCAGTCGCCGCCCACGCCCTCCAGGGCGGGCAGATAGCGGTGGGCGACCTCGACGGCCGCGTGGTCGGGCAGGGAGCCCGGCAACAGGCTGCGCTGCAGTGACTCCGCCAGGGTGTGCTCGCGGGTGAAGCGGCGGGCGTTGTCGACGGCCACCGCGGCCCGGGCGGCCAGTTCCTCGGCGAAGGCCAGATCCTCCCTGCCGAAGGGAGGGCCGGTGGAGCGCCAGAAGCTCGCCATGCCCAGCACCACACCGCGGGCCTGGAGCGGCACCGTGATCAGGGAGTGGAAACCGAGGTCCAGCACGCGCCGCGCGCGCTCGGGGTCCTGGGCGCTCATCCAGCCGCCCGGAGCCGTCAGGTCGACGTCCAGGACCGCACGGCCGCGCTCGGCACCGACGGCCGCCGGCGACGAGGGGACGAAGCGGATCAGCTCACCCACCGGATAGAGGGACCGGGCACCGTCGACGCCGTGCACCGCCACCCGGCGCATCTGCGGACCGGGCCCGGCCGACACCGCACCGCGCAGGATCGGATCCAGCAGATCGACGGTGGCGGTGTCGGCGAACCGGGGGACCGCCACCTCGGCCAGTTCCTGGGCGGTGCGCACCACGTCCAGCGTCGTTCCGATCCGCACTCCCGCCTCGTACAGCAGCCCCAGCCGCTCCCGGGCCACCTCCGCCCGGCCCGCCAGCGCCCGCAGCTCCGTCGTGTCGCGCAGGGTCGCCACGCTGCCCGCCGTGTGGTCGTCCGGGTCGACGGGCCGCACATTGACCGCCAGCAGCCGGTCGCCGGCCAGGTGCACCACGTCGGTCGCCGGCCGGCCCGCACCCAGCAGCTCGGCGGTGCCCGCCTCCAGACCGAGGTCCGTGAACCGGCGCTCCTCGGCATCCGCGGGCAGGTTCAGCAGCCGCCGCGCCTCGTCGTTCGCGAGCAGCAGTCGGCCGTCGCTCCCGACGATCAGCACGCCCTCACGCACCGCGTGCAGTACCGCGTCGTGATGCTCGTACATGCGGGTCATCTCGGACGGATCCAGGCCGCGGGTCTGTCGCCGCAACCGCCACGAGACCAGTGCGGTGCCGCCCGCGGCCACCGCGAGCGCGCCGCCGGCGAAGCCCAGCAGCTGGGGCAGCTGGTCCATCACCACGTCGTCCACGCTGGCCACGGTGACCCCGACGGACACGAAGCCGACGATGGTGATCCCGTTGGTGTCGTAGACCGGAACCGTCGTGTCCACGGCAAGACCGAGACTGCCCTCGAACGTCTTGGTGAACGGCCGGTCGGCGGCGCCGCCCTCGCGCACGGCGTAGATGTGCTTGCCGATCAGCTTCGGGTCGGGATGGGTCCAGCGGAAACCCTGCGGATCGAAGGTCACCACGTAGTCGACGCCGGTGTTCTTCCGGGCGTCCTCGGCGCGCGGCTGGAGCAGCTCGGTGGGGTCGCCGGACTTCATGGCGTCCAGCGTCCCCGGGGCCCGGGCGAAGGACTGGGCGACGCCCTTCGAGAGCTGACGCGCCTCCTGCGTGCTCGACTCCCGCGCCTGCACGACGAGGGCTCCTCCCGCGGCGGCGGCGAACAGCACCATGATCACCGACTGCAGCAGGAACACCTGGCCGGCGACGCTGCGCACCCTCGGCAGGGCCCGCCATCGCGCTCCCGGAGACCGGGCGCCCGACTCCTGCCGCGCGTCCGGCTGCCCTGGCCGTCGTGAGGCCGACCGGGTACGCCCCCCGCTGCGCGGGGAGGAGCGGAAGGCCGAGATTCGACCGGGGTGCCGGGACATACCGACTCTTTACCATGCACGTTCATATTCAGCCATATGGCTGCATTCGGTCGGTCAGGTGCGGGTCCACTCCAGCCAGCGCCTGGTCACCGCGTCACGGTTCTCCAGCCACCAGTCGATGTCCAGGTCGAAGCCCGACAGCAAATGGCCGGGAGTGCTCGCCAGATGCACCGCGGTGGACTCGGTGAGGTACCCGTAGGCGGCGGGCACCACGGGGCCGTCGGGATAGAGCCGGGCCATGTGGGCCTGCACCTCGGGCCGCAGCGCGAAATCGATCAGCCGGTAGGCGGCGTCCGGGTTCGCCGAGCCCTTGGGAATGCCGAAACCGTTGCTCTGCCTGCGGGCGCCGTTCCACTCGTAGGCGAGGGGAGCCCCGCGCCCGAGCAGGCTCTGGAGCCGGCCGGCCCAGGTGCTGGTGGCCATGACACTGCCGCGGGACAGCAGCTCACCGGGCTCCGCGCCGTACTCCCAGAACGTCCGCACCGAACCCCTGACCTCGTCCATGACCTTGAAGGCCCGGTCCACGTCGAGGGGGTAGAGCCGGTCGAGCGGCACACCGTCCGCGAGCAGCGCGAACTCCAGTTCCGGCCAGTCCACCTCACCCTGCAGCGCGCGGCTGCCCGGGAAGCGCCGGAGGCTCCAGAAGTCCGCCCAGGACTCGGGCTTCCTCCCGCCGAACGTGTCGGTGCGGTAGGCGAGGACGCTGGCCCAGTAGCTCTTGCCCACGCCGTTGGGGGTGAGCAGCGACTGGGCGATGCCGGCGTTCCGGGTGTTCTTCAACCGGCCGTAGTCCAGTGGCTCGGAGGCGCCCTCGTGCTCGAACAGCACCAGGTTGGACATGTCGATGTCCATGACGTCGAACCGCGGGCGGCCTTCCTTGATCTGGGCGAGCATCTGCTCGTGTCCGAAGTCCACGACGGTGATCCGGATGCCGGTCTCCCTGGTGAACGGGTCGTAGACGGCCTTCCGGTTCGCCTCGCCGTAGGAACCGCCGAAGTTCCGCACGACGAGCACTCTGCTGCTCTCGGCGGCACTCCGTCCGGTACGGGTCTCACACCCCGTGAGCGAGGCTGCGGCCGCGCCGGAGGCGAGCCCTCCGACTCCGGTCAGGAAGGCTCTGCGGTCGAGTGCGATGTCTCCCACCGGCTGCCTCCACAGTGCCCTCTGGATGATCCGTGACGGAGGGTGTCTCCTGGTCGGCCTGTTGCCTCGTGCATCTTTGGTCAGTGTTTACCAGGAAAAGTGCCTTCTTCACAGAGCCTGCGGCGGGGGCCCCGGAGACCATTGGTGCCCCGCACGGCCGCCGCACCCTCCCCCGCGGGCCCCTCAGTGGCGCAGTTCCACCGAGAGGTGCGAGGACAGCGAGCGGAGGAAGTCGGCCGCGTCGAAGATCTCGCCGGCGGAGACGACACCGGCCGTCCGGGTCCGCCCGGTGAGGATGCGGTGCACTGCCTCCACCGCGAGGGGCGCCGTGACCGCGTAGATGTCCCGCCCTCGCGCCACGGCGCGCCGTTCGGCGCCGCCGGAGCGCACGACGACGTCGACGAGGAAGGTCTGTGCGGACCGCCCGTGTTCGTCGACCGCGGTCGGCGTCGGGGTGCCGGGCGCCGACACGTCCCGGGCGGCCTCGGCCGTCATGTAGGTGCGCACCTCGGGGACGGCGAGGTGGCTGGGGATGGTGACGACGTCGGCCATCGTGAACTCCCCGATGACCTCCCGGGAGCCCACGGGCTCGGGGAAGGGCCACTGGAGGGTCGTGGCCTGGTCCCGGCGGTAGTCCAGCCGCCCGTTCCGGTACACCACGCGCGCACCGCCCCGCCGCTCCCGGGAGACCGCGCCGGCGGCCCGTGTCCCGTCCGTGGGCTGCCAACCGCTCAGCGCGTACGCCACGTGCGCCTCGTCGGCACCGGTCCAGTCGCCCATCGCCGCGGTGGCCAGCAGGTCACCGAGCGCGCCGAAGAACGCCATCGCCGGGACGATCACCGCTCCCGCGGCGCGGGCGCGGTCCGCGAAGTGCGCGAGCGTGTCCGCGTTCGCCTCGATCTCGGCCGCCACGTCGACATACGGGACGCCGGCGCGCAGGGCCGCCTCGATCACCGGAGCGGCCGTCGTGGCGAACGGCCCGGCACAGTTGACCACCGCCGCCGCCCCGGCCAGCGCGCGGTCGAGCGCGTCCGGATCGTCGACGGCCGCCGGACGGACCTCCAGCCCGGGATACGACGCCGCCAGCGCCTTGAGTTTCACCTCGTCGCGGCCCGAGAGGACCGGGACGAACCCGCGCTCCAGCAGTTCCGCCACCATGAACCGCCCGGTGTGACCGTACGCGCCGAATACCGTCACTGTCTGACCCGGTCCCATGAGCTCTCCCCTGTGCTCGACTGATCAACTGAGACCATCCTGACGGCGACGGACATCCGATCGTGAGTGTCCGGAACGACACGTGCCATACAATTACGGACATGACCACTGTCGCGCTGGCCGCCACCGACGGGATGCTGCACTTCGAACTGGCCCTGGCCCACGAGGTGTTCGCCGCCGCCCCGGCCGGCGTGACCGGCCCCTGGTACGACCTCATGGTCTGCGGCCCGGCCGCCGTGCACATCGGCCGGTTCCGGCTGGAACCCGATGCAGGCCTCGACCGGCTCCGCCACGCCGGCACCGTGATCGTCCCCGGCTGGGCCGACGTCGACGAAGATCCGCCCGCAGGCCTGGTCGACGCGGTGCGCGAGGCCCACGAGGCGGGTGCGCGGGTGGTCTCCCTGTGTACGGGCGCGTTCGTACTGGCCGCGGCAGGGCTTCTCGACGGGCTGCGCGCCACCACGCACTGGGCGCACACCGGCGAACTGGCCGCCCGTCACCCCCTGGTGGAGGTCGACCCGGACGTGCTGTACGTCGACAACGGCAGGGTGCTCACCTCCGCCGGCAAGGCCGCCGCACTGGATCTGTGCCTGCACCTCGTCCGGCTCGACCTGGGCTCGTCGGTCGCCAACGCCGTCGCCCGCCGCCTGGTCGTACCCCCGCACCGGGCAGGCGGCCAGGCCCAGTTCGTCACCAGCCCGGTGCCCGACCGGGACGACCACCCGCTCGCCGCCCTCTTCCCCTGGATCATCGAGCGGCTCGACCAGCCGCTGACCGTGGAGGACCTGGCCCGCCGGGCCGGAATGAGCTCCCGCCACCTGGGCCGGCACTTCAGAGCGGTCACCGGCACGACCCCTCTGCAGTGGCTGCTGACCCAGCGCATCCGGCACGCCCAGGAACTGCTGGAGAAGACCGACGACAGCGTCGACACCATCGCGGCGGCCACCGGCATGGGGACCGCCACGACGCTGCGCCGCCACTTCAACCGCACGGTCGGCGTGCCCCCGGACACGTACCGCAGGACGTTCCGCTCGCGGGCACGCTGATCCCGGCGAGCTACGCCCTGCTGCCGTCGTGCAGGACAGCCAGCGCCCCCTGCGCGCGGGTGCCGTCCGGCGCCTCCCAGGAGCCGGAGACATGGCCGATCGCACCCTGCGGAGGCACGAACAGGCCGTCCGCAGCGGGTGGCAGGGCCCGGTGCACGCGGAGGAACGGGCCCTGCGGTGTGGTCAGCGCGGTGCCGTCCCGGTCGTCGGTGACGGTGAAGTCCGGGGAGAGGGAGCCTTCTTCGGCGCGGGAGACGACGACATCCTGAGCGGGCGTGTCGCTGACGTTCTGGTCCTGGGCCTGCGCCCGCCCCTCGATCAGGGCCGCCAACCGGGCGACCAGCACGGGATCATGACAGCCGTCGTAGGCCCAGCGCTGCCCCAGCACCCCGTGCTCCATCGTGCCGACGAGAGCGTGTTCCGCCCCTTCGAGCGGGGCACCGCGATAGGCCAGCGGCACCAGGTACGCGACCGGCCGAGGGCCGGAGGCGTCGGTGACCACCATGAACTCGATCCCCACCTCGCCCTGCGGATCGTCGAGCCGGAAGCCGCCCGCCTTCGCCAACTCCGGTTCCCCCGTGCCGCGGTACCACGGACGGGACGGCAGCCAGGCGGTGAGCAGTTCCAGCTTGGTCGGCTTCAGGGTGGTGTGGTGGATGACGGCCATGCCGAGGGTTCCCTTCCGATGCGTCGTACGGGCGATCAAACCTTCGCATCCGCGCGGCGCGTGCGGGGCCCCGGAGTGCTCACCGACGGCGGCGTCACCGTCCTCGGCGGTGCGCCCACCGTCAACCGCTACCCCGCGGGCGGCGGGCCGGGTCACACCCGTGACCTACCTCGTGCCGACCTGAGCGCTCGGAAGACCGGAGAAGATCACTCCCGGGTCGGACGGAGCCTCGTTCAGCACCCACAGGCCGATCAGCGTGGCCAGCGCGAACACGACGGTGATGAGCACCGCGAGGACGAGCCGGCGACGGCGTTCGCGCCGGAGCCACTCGCCGCGTGCCGTGCGGTAGGCGTCAGGGGCGGCCCGCACCCCGCCGGCGAGGGCGGCCAGGGCCTCGGTCAGCTCCCGCTCCGTACGGTCCGGATCGGTGTGGTTCATCGCCGGGCCTCCATCGCCTGGGTCAGCGCGGCCAGACCGCGCGCCGTGTGTGTCTTCACCGAACCGGAGGAGATGCCCATCGCGGCGGCGATCTCGCCCTCCTTCAGTCCGAGCCAGTGCCGCAGCACGAGTGCCTCGCGCTGCCGGGCCGGCAACTGCTGCAGCGCGTCGATCAGGACGCGCTGGTCGTCGCGGAGCAGCGCCGCGCTCTCGGCGGAGACGACGGTCTCCTCCGGCGGACTCTCCACGTGCTTGCGGGCGACCTGGAGGTGCCGGATGCGCATCCGGGTCAGATTGCACACCGTGGAGCGCAGATACGCCTCCGCCGCCTCGATGTCCCTCAGGCGCCGCCACTTCCGGTAGATCTGGTAGTACGCCTCGGCCACCACGTTCTCCGGGTCGTCCGCGCCCAGCAGCACCGCCAGGCGCAGCATCGAGGCGTAGTGCAGCTCGAAGAGCCCGGCGAGTCCGGCCTCGCGCTCCCGTTCCGCGGGGTCGGCCGGCGCGGGCGCCAGCGCCTCGACTTCGGGCTCCGGCACGGGTATCGGGTGTCTGTGTCTCACTGCTGGTTCGCTCCCGTCTCCGGACGCCGCCTGACGGTCAGGCGGGACGGCAGGTCGGTCAGGTCGGCGCCGCGCGGGACGCCGAGACGTTCGAGTACGGCGGTGCCGGCCACCGCGACGATCAGGTTGAGCAGCAGGGCGGCCAGTCCGGCGTAGATCTCCAGCGGCCCGGAACCGAAGCCCACGATGGACGAGAAGCCCTCGCGGACGACCAGGTACGTCCCGGCCGCCATGCCCACGCCCCACCCGGCGAGCAGCGCCAGCGGGTGCAGCCGCCCGGTGAACAGCCCCACGGCGACGGCCGGGAAGATCTGCAGGATCCAGACCCCGCCGAGCAGCTGGAGGTTGATCGCGTCCTGGTCGCGCAGCCCGAAGACGAACGCGACCGCCCCGGCCTTCGCGATGAGCGAGACGGCCTTGGCGATGCGGACCTGCCGTTTGGGCGTGGCCGTCGGATGCACGTACTCGACGTACACGTTGCGGACGAAACTGGTGGCGGCCGCGATCGACATCACCGCCGCCGGGACCAGCGCCCCGACGGTGATCGCGCCGAACACCAGCCCGGCCAGCGGCCCCGGCATCAGCCGGTCGACCAGCATCGGCACGGCCGCCTCCGCCCCGCCCTCCGGCGCCCGCACCCCGGCCGCGAGCGCCGCGAAGCCGAGGACGCCGAAGAGCGCGAGCAGTCCCGTCCAGGCGGGCAGCGCCACCGCGACCTTGCGCAGGGTGCGCGGCCCGTCGGCGGCGAACCCCGCCGTCAGCACGTGCGGGTACATCATCAGGGCGAGCGCCGAACCGAGCGCGAGGGTGGCGTAGGCCGGTTGCTGGGCCGGGGTCAGCGCCAGCGCGTCGCCGCCGAGCCGTCGGGCCGCTCCGTCGAAGACGGCACCCGGACCGCCGAGCCGCTCCAGGACCAGCCAGGTGACCGCGGTGAGCGACACGAAGACGGCCACCGCCTTCAGCGCCGAGATGACGGTGGGTGCCCGCAGCCCGTGCCGGTACGTGGCCACGGCGAGTCCCGCGAACAGCGCCACCATCACCAGATCCCCGGCGGCACCGCGCGGGTACACCTCGCCGGCCGTCAGCACGGCTCGTATGCCGAGCAGCTGGAGCGCCAGGTAGGGCATGGTCGCGAGGATCCCGGTCAGTGCGACCACCAGGGCGAGGGGCGGTGACCCGTACCGTCCGCGGACGAAGTCGGCGACGGTGATGTAGCCGTGGGCGCGGGCCACGGTCCACAGCCGGCTCAGCAGCACGAAGGCGAGCGGGGAGACGATCACCGTGTACGGCACGGCGAAGAACGCCGCGGCGCCGTTGCCGTACGCCAGACCCGGCACGGCGGTGAAGGTGTACGCGGTGAAGATCGTGCCGCCCAAGAGGAACCAGGTCCACACCGGGCCCAGGCTGCGGTCGGCCAGCGCCCAGCCTTCCAGGGACGGCAGCCGGCCGCTGGGCCGCAGGCGCCGCGCGGTGACGGCGAGCAGCGACGCTCCGCCGGTCACGGCGAGGAACGTCGCGGTCATGGTGCCGTCGGCCATGGGTCACCGTCCTTGGTGTGCCTGATCCCTCGCGCAAGAGTTGCGCGGCGGCCCGGATCGGAGGACACGGAACCGGCGGAAAATCCTCTGGAAGTTCGCTGTCAACCGGTTCCGGGGGGTGGGCAACTCTTGCACAGACCCACAGCGAGCGGGAGAGCCGCCGCTTCGCTGATCCCCCGGGCACCTCGGGTCACGAGGTGTCCCGCACCGCCCTGGTGAGGAGCCGCCATGCCTGCGTCCACCCTGCCCGAATCCGGCCCGACCGCGCCCGAAAAGTCGCGTATATCACTTCGATCCGCCCTGCTGTGGACCGGCGTCGCCCTGCTCGGCGCCGTCGCCTGGGGCGTCCTCGCGCTCGCCCGAGGCGAGAAGATCTCCGCGGTCTGGCTGGTGGTCGCCGCGCTCGGCTCGTACGCCATCGCCTACCGCTTCTACGCGCGGTTCATCGCCCGCCGGGTACTCCGGCCGGACGACCGCCGGGCCACGCCCGCCGAGCGCCTGGAGGACGGCGTCGACTTCCAGCCGACCGACCGCCGCGTGCTGCTCGGCCACCACTTCGCCGCGATCGCCGGCGCCGGGCCGCTGGTGGGCCCGGTGCTCGCGGCCCAGATGGGCTATCTCCCGGGCACCCTCTGGATCGTCGCCGGGGTGATCTTCGCCGGGGCGGTGCAGGACATGGTGGTGCTGTTCCTGTCCATGCGCCGGGACGGCACGTCGCTCGGCCAGATGGCCCGCGACGAGATCGGCCGGGCGGGCGGGGCGGCCGCCCTGGTCGCGGTGTTCGCCATCATGATCATTTTGCTCGGTGTGCTCGCCCTGGTGGTCGTGAACGCCCTGGCCCACTCCCCGTGGGGCACGTTCTCCGTCGCCATGACCATCCCCATCGCCCTCTTCATGGGCTTCTGGATGCACCGCGTCCGTCCCGGCAGGGTCGTCGAGACCAGCCTCATCGGCGTGGCGCTGCTGCTCCTGGCGATCGTCGGCGGCGGCTGGGTGCAGAACTCCTCCCTCGCCGGCACGTTCACCCTCAGCCCCACCACCCTCGTCTTCTGCCTGATCGGCTACGGCTTCGTCGCCTCGGTGCTGCCGGTGTGGATGCTGCTGGCGCCGCGCGACTACCTCTCCACCTTCATGAAGATCGGCACGATCGCCCTGCTCGCGGTGGGCGTGATCGTGGCCGCGCCCGTGCTCAGGGCCGACGCGGTGAGCGACTTCGCGACGTCGGGAGCGGGCCCGGTCTTCGCGGGGGCGCTGTTCCCCTTCCTCTTCATCACGATCGCCTGCGGCGCGCTGTCCGGCTTCCACGCCCTGGTCTCCTCCGGAACGACCCCGAAGCTCATCCAGAAGGAGTCCCAGGTCCGGCTGATCGGCTACGGCGCGATGCTGATGGAGTCGTTCGTCGCGATCATGGCGCTGATCGCCGCGGCGACGCTGGAGCCGGGCCTGTACTACGCGATGAACGCACCGGCCGGTCTGCTGGGCGCGACCGCCGAGTCCGCGTCCCACGCGGTGGCGGGCCTCGGCTTCACCATCACCCCCGACCAGCTCACCCAGGCCGCGAAGGCGGTCGAGGAACACACCCTGATCGCCCGCTCCGGCGGCGCCCCGACCCTCGCGGTCGGCATGTCGGAGATCTTCTCCGGGGTCTTCGGCGGGGCTGCCATGAAGGCCTTCTGGTACCACTTCGCGATCATGTTCGAGGCACTGTTCATCCTGACCACGGTGGACGCCGGCACCCGCGTCGGCCGCTTCATGCTCCAGGACATGCTCGGCAACGTCTGGAAGCCCATCGGCCGGGTCAACTGGAAGCCCGGCATCTGGCTGTGCAGCGGCCTGGTCGTCGCCGCCTGGGGCTACTTCCTCTACACCGGCGCCACCGACCCGCTCGGCGGGATCAACCAGCTCTTCCCGCTCTTCGGCATCGCCAACCAGCTGCTCGCCGCCATCGCCCTCGCCGTCTGCACCACCGTCCTCGTCAAGTCCGGGCGGCTGCGCTGGGCCTGGGTCACCGGCGTTCCCCTCGCCTGGGTCACCGCGATCACCTTCACCGCCGGCTGGCAGAAGGTCTTCTCCGCCGACCCGAAGATCGGCTTCTTCGCCCAACGGGCCCACTACGCCGACGCCCTGGACGCCGGGCAGATCCTCGCCCCCGCCAAGACGACCGCCGACATGCACACCGTGGTCACCAACTCCACCGTCGACGGCGTCCTCATCGCCCTCTTCCTGCTCCTGGTCGCCGTGGTGATCGGCAACGCGGCGGTGGTCTGCGTGCGCGCGATACGGTCCGCGACGCCGCTGCCGACCACCGAGGCCCCGTACGTCGAATCACGCATCGACGCACCCGGCGACCCCGTCGAGCCCCTGGCCGGAGCCCGCTCGTGAGGATCCGGCACTGGGCTCGGGCGGTGCGCTGGTATCTGCGCGAGCTGACCGGAGAGGCCGAGTACGACCGCCACTGCGAGCGGCACCGACGTCACCATCCGCTCGCCCCGGTGCCCACCCGCCGGGAGTACCAGGTGCTGCGCACCCGGCATCAGGAGGCCCGCACCCGCAGCCGCTGCTGCTGAAGGGCTCCCGCGGCACCGCACGGGCTCACCTGCCCACGGTGCCGCGGAAGTCGCGGACGGCGAGGGAGAGGAGCGGCCGATGCCGGGCGAGGACGGACAGCGGAGCGCCCGCGCCGAGGGCATCTCCGGGCTGCCGGCCCGCCGCCCCGTCGAGCGACCGCCCCCGGACGCCGGGCCCGGTCGTGACGCGGCTGCGGCCGAGGGCCGGCCGTCCGCTGATCCGCATGGGCACGCGGCACTCCGTACCGTCGGGCAGTTGCTGGACCAGATGGGCGCGGGCAGGCAGCCGGAAGGGCAGCCGCAGCACGTCCCGGTAGGTGACGCGGACCGGCGGAATGCCGTCGGCGGTCAGTTCGCCCCGGCTGCCCCGGCCGTCCGCGCGGAGCGCGATCACGCCCTGCTCCTTCGGGATACCCCACAGGGCGCGTCCCCCGGCCAGGGAGCGCTCGTCGTCGACCCAGGCGGCCACGGTGCTGCCGGCGAGGCTGCGGCCGTGGCGAACGGCCAGGGCGATGAGGAATTCGCGGTAGGCGAGGACGCCGCCGGGCCGGTAGTCCACCCAGAAGGTCAGCAGGGTGGCACGGCGCCGCACGATCCAGGGGCTGACCCCGTGGGGCAGGGGCCAGGGCGGCAGTTCGTCCGCCGGGACGCGGCACAGCGAGACGACCATGTCGCCGGTGAGGTGCCACGGTGAAGGAGGAAAAGGCACGGCTGGTCGTTCCACGGCGTGATACCGACTTCCTCGGCTCGGACTCGTACGGCCGATCTTCCCACCCCCGGCCTGATGGTCGAGGTCCTCGCGGCCAGGTGGGCCGCCATGCGGTGTGCCCGGGAGAGGTTCGTCGTCCACACGCCGGCCGCGAGGCCGTAGTCGGTGTCGTTGGCCAGGCGTACGACCTCGTCCTCGGTGTCGAACGACATGACTGCCGAGGCCGCCGTCGGTGGCCCGGCCGCCGGTGAGCGCCCGGGCGCCTTCGCCGCGTCCGAGGTCGACGTACCCGGCGACCTTGTCGCGCTGGTCCTCGAAGGCCAGCGGGCCGAGTTCCGTCTTCTCGTCCAGGGGGTCCCCGATGCGGATGGTCCGGGCGCGCTCGGTGACCCGCTCCAGCAGCTCGTCGTAGACCGACCGGTGCGCGAACACCCGGCTGCCCGCGATACAGGTCTGCCCGGCCGCGGCGAAGATGCCGGCGACGACGCCCATCGCGGCGTTCGGGATGTTGGCGTCCTCGATTTGGAGACGGCCCGAGAGGCGACCGTGATTCAGACCCCGACCACGATCGGGAGTGCGTCCGTCCGGCCGTAAGCGAGGATGCGCGTGAGTGCCTGCTTCATGTGGGCTGTGTCCGCGGCCGGTGCATGCAGCACTGCCTCGACCACCGGATCATCCAGGAACAGGGCTTCCAAGGAATCGGGGTCGAGCGTGACCCGCAGGATGTCTCCTTCCAGCTCCGTGCCTTGGCCGGGGGTGACAACGCAGTACGAGTCGCAGCCGTTGCGGATGTTCTGCGCATCAGGTTCCTCGAAGCCACACTGGAACTCGAGCGCGAAGCCTTCTCCGCTTTCTGACTCGGCAACTCCGGCAGTCAGGGCATAGACGTCCGGCCCCGGCTCGTGCCACCCGTAGGCGATCTTCGCAGTGAATCTGTAGGTCACACGCGTGTTCTACCAGGGCCTGCAACGGCCGATCGTGAACTACTGCAGAACCCTGTGCCACAGGACGCACCGAACGACGAGCAGCAATTGCGACTCGCCGGTTCTGGCGTGAACGAATCGGATCGGGGCTCCGTATGCTTATCCGATCGAGGTGCGTATCCGGACGAATTTCTCGATCTTCATGCGGTTTGTGCTTAAGGGCCGCGAGTGCCGCGGCCCCGGGGGGATGCGAGGCGACCATGGCGACGGCGAGCAACACGGTGCGCAGAGGCACCGTGCTTCCAGTGGACGCGGCGCGCTGGGCGATGTGGACCTTCGTCATCGCCAACGCGGTGATCGTCGAGGTGCTGTTCCTCAGCGCCGGTTCGGGCAAGAACGGGGTGCTCACGATCGCCAAGTTCTTCGGACTGCATGCAGCCCTGCTGATGCTGTTCCAATTGCTGCTGGTGGCCCGGATGCCGTGGCTGGACCGCCGTATCGGGATGGACCGGCTCACGGTGTGGCACCGCTGGGTCGGGTTCCTGTTGCTGTGGACCGTCCTCACCCACGCCACGCTGGTGGTGCTCGGGTACGCGAACCTCGACGACGCGTCCATGGGGAAGACGTTCGTCGCACTGAGCGGAGTGCCGGCTTCCCTGCTGGGCATGCTCGCCGCGGCCGTCATCGTCGTGATCGCCGTGATCTCCACCCGGCCCCTGCGGCGGCGACTGCGGTATGAGGTCTGGCACGGTCTGCACCTGCTGCTCTACGTGGCCCTGGGCCTGTCGTTCGTCCACCAGTTGGAGGAGACCACGACCTTCGCGTCCTCCGCGTTCGCCACGGCCTACTGGTGGATTCTGTGGCTGCTGGCTTTCGGCGCCCTGCTGACGGGGCGTGTCGCCATGCCGTTGTGGCGCAATGCCTACCACCGGTTCAGTGTCGCGGCCGTGGTTCCGGAGTCGGACCACGTGGTCTCCGTGTACATCACCGGCCGGCACCTCGACAAACTCCCGGCCCGGGCGGGGCAGTTCTGCATCTGGCGGTTCCCCGGGCACAACCACTGGTGGCTGGCCAATCCGTTCTCCCTGTCGGCGGCGCCGGGCGGACAGGGGCTGCGCCTGACGGCGAAGGCGGCGGGCAATGTCAGTGCCGGCCTGCGGAACCTCCCGGTCGGCAGCCGCGCCTTCGTCGAGGGACCGTACGGGGCGTTCACCTCGCTGCACCGGACCCGGCCCGGCACCCTGCTGATCGCCGGGGGCGTGGGGATCACGCCTGTGCGGGCCATGCTGGAGGAGCAGGCGACCGGCGACGTCGTCGTGCTGTACCGGGTGCGCAGCGAGGCCGACGCGGTGCTGCTGAACGAGGTGCGCGACCTGGTCGCGCTACGGGGCGGACGGCTGCACCTGCTCACCGGCAGAACCGGCGAGGGCGGCACCCCGCCGTTCGGCCCGGACAGTCTGCACCGGCTGGTCCCCGACATCACCGAACGCGACGTGTACGTCTGCGGCCCGCCCGCCATGACCAGGGCCGTGCTCGCCGGCCTGCGAGACCTCCGGGTCCCCGCGCGACAGGTGCACGCCGAGAAGTTCAATCTGGCCTGACCCGGGAAGGGGAACGTTCCTCGAACTCGCCTGCTGCCTCATCGCTCACCGGCAACTCGGACCGGCAACTCGGACCGGCATCTCTGCGGCGGATGTGGGGCACCGCGGACGAAGGCATCGACTTGACCTGATGGCTCGTCAGTAAGTCGGCAAGGGGCCGGCATCGGTCCTGCGCACCCTGCGAAAGCTTGCCGGACAGGAGAGCCGCAGCAGGGATGCCGTGGTGTGCCCGGCTCCTGAAGGTGCAGGTCGCGGCGGACGGCCAACTGCCCTGCTGCGCCCCGCGATCCATCCTGCCCGCTTCCGATCAACCCCGCTCACCCCCCGCCCGCTTCCCTGCACATTCCTTTGGAAAATGCCAAAGCGTTCACCTGGGCCAAGCACGGTGCGTAGTGTCGTGCTCACGTTCGCGGGAACGGCCGTGCAGGGGGAGGGGATTCGGCGTGCCCGGAATCGACGAGAGTCTGCTGGACGCCATGCGACTGCAAGGTGCTCGAGGGGCGTCGGTGGTCGATTGGATCAGTGGTCTTGCGCTGGGAGCGGTGGGTGACGCGCCTGGTGGCGATGTGGAGGCGACGGCTGCGGAAACCGCCGAACTCGCCCGCCTCGCCACCGAGAGCGGCGCGCTCGCCCTGACCGGCAAGGGCCCGGGCGGGCCGCCCGACGACGACTCGGGCGGACCGTCCGACGCGGCCTCCGGCAAGGAGCCCCCCGTACAGGATCTGATCATCACGAACGCCGACTCGTACCACCTGCTCAGGTTCGTCACCACGACCTTCGACAGCACGGTGTTCGTGCACCTGTGGCTGGACCGTGACGAAGGAAACCTGGCCCTGGCCCGCATCCGGCTGGCCGAGATGGCGGACCGGCTGGTGCTCGGATGACCACGCCGACCGGGACCCTGCGCACCGGCGAACCCGCCTCGGCCCGGCTCGGCACCCTCGCCGAGCAGGGCGCGACCGGCGCCCTGTCCACCGAGACGGGGATCGTCTACCTCGCCGCGGGACATGTCGTCCACGTCGAGTCCGCCGTCACCCCCGACCTCGGCGACCTGCTCACCCACAGCGGCGCACTCGCCCCGGACGGCTGGTGGGAGGCGATCGACCAGGCAGGCCGCCGCTGCCGTGTCGGACGGCAACTGGTCGACAGCGGCCACCTCGCCGCCGGCGCGCTCGAACTGTGCCACCTGGGCGCCCTCTTCGACGCGGCGTACTTCGTCCTCGCCCACGACGGCCCGGCGCTCCGCTTCCGGCCCGGTGCCGCTCACTGGCTCGGCGCGGTCCGTTCCGTACCGGTGGACACCGTCCTACGCGAGTCCAGACGCCGCCGTGAACTGCTGCACCGCATATGGCCCGAGCCCGCCGTCGACCGCGCGCCCCTCGCCCGGGTGCCCGGACCGGACGCCGCCGACCTGCCGGTCCGCCGCGGCCGGACCCTCGCCCAGGTCGACGGCGTCCGCACCGCCGCCCAGATCGCCACCGCCCTTGCCTGCCGCACCTTCCACACCCTCGTCGAGCTCCGCCGTCTCGCGGCCGCGGGGCTGGTCACGCCCGTGGCCCCCCTGGTTCCCGTCCCCACCTCCGCCCCAGCCCCAGCCCCAGCGTCCGCCCCCGCCACCGTGTCCGCCGAGCCGGGCCCCTCACCTCGTCCCGCGGCACCGGACGAGCCCGACACCGCACTGCTGCGACGGCTCCTGCACGCCTTGGAGGCACTGTGATCCGCGCGCGAAGACAGCGTGCCGAAAGGAGACTGCTCATGGCCGTCGAGACCGACGTCCTGGACGAACTGCGTCGGCTCCGCACCCGCATACCCCGGCTGACGGGCTCCCTCGCGGCCACCGTCGACGGACTCGTCCTCGCCCACGACGTGCCGGGCACCGAGCCGGAGGGACTCGCGGCGCTGACCGCCGCCGCCCTCGGCGTCGCCTACCGCATGACCGACGCCGCCGCCCGGGGTGACTTCCGCGAACTGCTGGTGCGGGGCTCCGGAGGCTACGTCGCGACCTACGCCGCCGGAACCACCGCCGTGCTCACCCTCCTCGCCGAGGACCGCGTCAACGTCGGCCGTCTGCACCTCGAAGGCCGGCGCAGCGGTGCCCGGATCGCCGACCTGGTGGCCACGGGCGTGGGCCCGGGCACCGGCCGCCACGCCGACCGGCCGGCACCCGAAGAGCACCTCGCCACGGTGCCCCCGGCCGCCGACCGTCCCATCGGCACCCTCCCGGTACGCACCCCGCAGCGGCCCACACACCAGCCGCGCCCGCAGACCGGCATCTGAGCCACCTGAACTACCAGCCCCACTGAGCCACCAGCCCCACCGAGCCACCAGCCCCACAGAGCCACCAGCCCCACAGAGCCACCAGCCCCACCGAACCGCCAGACCCACCGAACCTTCCGACCCACCGAAGTAGCAGACCGAAGGAAAGGAACCGAGCGCATGGCCAACACGGAGACCGCGCTGAAGGAATGCCTGAGCTCCATCGACGGAGCGACGGCCGTCGCACTCGTCGACTACACCAGCGGCATGGCCCTCGGCACCCTCGGAGGCAGCAAGGACTTCAACCTGGAAGTCGCCGCCGCGGGCAACACCGACGTCGTGCGGTCCAAGCTGCGCACCATGGAGCACCTGGGACTGAAGGAGGAGATCGAGGACATCCTCATCACCCTGAACACCCAGTACCACCTCATCCGCCTCCTGAAGGGCCGCGGAGGCAGCGGACTCTTCCTCTACCTCGTGCTCGACGGGAGCCGGGCCAACCTCGCCATGGCCCGCCACCAGTTGCGCCGCATCGAGGCCGACCTGGAGGTCTGAACCGGCACCAACCTACGGGAGCCCTCCGCCACGGACACGTCGCGGAGGGCTCCGGCACGCCGCACGGCGACGGCCCGCGCGCGGCCGGCCGCGTCTACGGTGAGTGCCATGACGGCACCTCTGGACGTGCTCGTCGTGGGCGCGGGCCCCACCGGGCTCGCCCTCGCGACGCAACTGCGCGCCTGCGAAACCCCGTTCCGGATCGTCGACCGATCACTGGACCGCGCGCGGGAGTCACGCGCCCCCGCGATCCAGCCGCGCACCCTGGAGATGCTGTCCGCGTTCGGCGTGGCGGACGACCTCGTCGAGCGGGGCAGTACGGCCGTCCGGCTGCACCTGCATCTGCCCCGACGGGTGCTGCGCGTCCCGGTGTTCGACGTCGGCTGCGACGACACGCCGTACCCCTTCCTGCTGTTCCTCCCGCAGTCGGAGACGGAAGCCGCTCTGACGGCTCATCTGGCCGAGCGGGACGTGACGGTGGAGCGGGGCACCGAACTGCTCGGCGCCGCACCGGAGGGCGAGTACGTCACCTGCCGCCTGCGACGCAGCGACGGGACCGAGGAGACCGTACGGGCCCGCTATGTCGTCGGCTGCGACGGAGCACACAGCACCGTGCGCGCCCGGGCGGGCATCGCCTTCGAGGGTTACGCCTATCCTCAGACGTTCCTGCTGGCGGACCTGGAAGCCGACGGGCTGGAGCAGGGCGCCGCGCACACGTACCTGACGGCGGCCGGGCTGCTGTTCTTCTTCCCGCTCGGCACTCCGGCCACCTGGCGGATGATCGCGATGCAGCCGCCGGGCGCCCCCGGCGGAGAGGTGACCCTGGAGCTTCTCCAGCGGATCGCCGACGACTGGACGCCCGACAAGCCGTCCCTGCACGACCCGGTCTGGATGACGAGCTTCCGCATCCACAACCGCGGCGCCACCCACTACCGCAAGGGCCCGTTCTTCCTCGCGGGCGACGCGGCGCACATCCACAGCCCGGCCGGTGGACAGGGCATGAACACCGGCATCCAGGACGCGCTCAACCTCGGCTGGAAACTCGCCCACGTCTGCCGCGGGGCCGCACCGGAGGAGTTGCTGGAGACGTACGAGGCCGAGCGCGCCCCGGTCGGCCACGGCGTACGCAGGCTCACCGACCGCGCGTTCACCGTCGGTACGAGCGGCCACCCGGCTCTGCGGCTGGCGCGGACGCGCCTCGCCCCGCACCTGGCCCCGCTGCTCCTGCGCGCGACCGGTGCCCGGGCACGCCTGTTCCGTACGGTGTCCGAACTCGGCATCCACTACCGCAGCGGCCCCGCCTCCGCCACCGGGCCGCAGCGCCCGCGGCAGGGCCCCCGCGCGGGGGACCGCCTGCCCGACACCCCGGCCGGGCTCCAGCGGCGCATCGCCGGGCCGGGCTACCACCTTCTGCTCACCGGCCCCGCCCACCACTGGCCCCAGGACCTGCCGCTGGGCGAACGGCACGGCCTGCTGAGCGTGCACCGCCTGGGTACGCGGAGCCCGTGGCCCGGCGTCACCCAGGCCCTCGTACGGCCTGACGGATACGTGGGTCACCTGGCCCGCGGCACCGACCTCACGGCCCTGCGCGCCTACGTGGACCGTTGGCTGCCGGCCTCCTAGGACAGGAGGCCGGCGCCGGTCCGGCAAGGGGCTCAGCCGTGGAAGGTGATGTACCCGTTGCGGTCCGGGTCGGAGCCGCTCTTGGTGTACGAGTGCACGTCGGCACGGCTGCCGGACGGCTTGTACACGTAGATCGTGTCCTTGTCGTTGTTCCACATGAAGTTGCAGTTGTCGCGGTAGACGACGTTCTTGGTGTCGGAGTCGGCCCCGTTGCCGCCGCGCAGCTTCACGTAGTCACCCGGCTGAAGGGTGTGGGTCGCGGTGAAGGTGAACTTGTTCCCCGCCGCGTCCTTCACGACGTACCCCTTGAGGTTCACCGTCGTGGAGCGCGAGTAGTTCTTGATGGTCAGGTACTCCTCGGCGGTGTTCCCGCCCGAGCAGCGGTTCGAGTCACTCCCGGGAGCGTCGTACTGGATGCCCCGGATCTTCAGCGCGGAGTCGTACTCGGCGGCCTGGGCCGGAACCGCCGACAGGGCGGTCAGGGCCCCGGCGGCGAGAGCCGTGGTGGCGACAAGGCGTATGCGCATGGACGTTCGTCCCCCCTGCATGGCCTTCAGGTGAAGGCGATGTGATGGTTCGGTGAAGCATCCGGATCGTACACGCTTCAAGTACGCAGAAGGGCGGGTCCGGTGACATTGCCACCGAACCCGCCCCGCGGGAGGTAAAACGTCAGGTGTGCAGCGTCAGGCGCCGCTGGCCCGCAGCATGTCCTCACGCTCGACGATCTTCACGCGCTCGCGGCCCTCGGGCTCGCCCAGAGCCTTCTCCGCCGCGTCCAGCTTGTACCAGCCGTCCCAGGTGGTGAAGCGGATGTCGCGCTCGGCGAGGAACGCGTCCACGGCCTCCGGGGCGGGAGTCGCGGGCGTCTGCAGCCGGTCGTTGCGGTAGTCGTCCAGCAGGTTCGCCACCGTCTCGTTGGCGTCGCCCTTGGTGTGCCCGATCAGGCCGATGGGGCCGCGCCGGATCCAGCCGGTGACGTACGTGGACGGCAGGTGTTCGCCCGACTCCTGCATGACCCGGCCGCCCTCGTCCGGAACGGTGCCCGAGTCGATGTCCCAGGGCAGCTTGGGGAGTTTGTCGGACAGGTAGCCCACCGCGCGGTACACCGCGCCGACGTCCCAGGTGTTGAACGTGCCGGTGCCCTTGACGTTGCCGGTGCCGTCGAGCTCCGTGCGCTCGGTGCGCAGGCCCACGACCTTGCCGTCCTCGCCGAGGACCTCGACCGGCGACTCGAAGAAGTGCAGGAAGAGCTTGTGGGGCCGGTCTCCGGCGTCGCGGATCGCCCAGTTCTCCAGGGTCTTGGCCACCATGTCGGCCTGCTTGTTGCCGCGCCGCGTGGTGATCGAGCCCTCGTCGTAGTCGATGTCCTCGGGGTCGACGATGACCTCGATGTTGGGGGAGTGGTCCAGCTCCCGCAGCTCCATCGGGCTGAACTTCGCCTGTGCCGGGCCGCGTCGGCCGAACACGTGGATCTCCTTGGCCCGGTTGGCCTTCAGACCCTCGTAGACGTTCGCCGGTATCTCGGTCGGCAGCAGTTCGTCCGCCGTCTTGGCCAGGACGCGCGCGACGTCGAGTGCCACGTTGCCGACGCCGAGCACGGCGACCTTCTCCGCCTCCAGCGGCCAGGTGCGCGGCACGTCCGGGTGGCCGTCGTACCAGGACACGAAGTCCGCGGCGCCGTACGAGCCGTCCAGGTCGATGCCCGGCAGCGAGAGCGCCCGGTCGGCCGTCGCGCCGGTGGCGAAGATCACGCCGTCGTAGAACGCACGCAGGTCGTCCAGGCCGATGTCGGTGCCGTAGTCCACGTTGCCGAAGAGCCGGATCTGCGGTTTGTCGAGCACCTGGTGCAGGGCCGTGATGATGCCCTTGATCCGCGGGTGGTCGGGAGCGACGCCGTAACGGATCAGACCGAACGGCGCCGGCATGCGCTCGAAGATGTCGATGGAAACGCCGGGTTCGGCGGCCACCTCGGACTTGAGCAGGGCGTCGGCGGCGTAGATCCCGGCGGGGCCGGATCCGACGATGGCTACCCGCAGGGGGCGGGGCATGGTCAGGTTCCCTTCGAGCGGCGACAAGCGATCTCGACGGGAAGCCTAAACTAAGGCATGCCTAAGTCGGTACGAGGGTCCGGTCTATGAGCTCATAAGGCTACTTTATGGGGAGTCCATGGTTCCCCTTATGGCAGGGGCTGCTCCGCCCAGATGACCTTCCCTGCGGGCAGGTAGCGCGTGCCCCAGCGTTCCGCGAGCTGCGCGACCAGGAACAGGCCACGCCCGCCCTCGTCCGTCATGGTCGCGTACCGCAGGTGCGGTGAGGTGCTGCTGCTGTCGAACACCTCACAGATCAGGTTGCGGTCGCGCAGCATCCTGACGCGTATGGGGTCGCCGCCGTACCGCAGCGCGTTGGTGACCAGCTCGCTCAGGATCAGCTCCGTGCTGAACGTCAGCTCGTCCAGGCCCCACTCGGTCAGCTGCCGGCTCACCGCCGCCCGTACCTCGCCCACGGCCGCGGGATCGGCCGGCACCGGCCACTCGGCGACCTGGCCGGGGGCCAGCGCCCGGGTGCGCGCGACGATCAGCGCGATGTCGTCGCTGGAGCGGGCCGTGAGCTGCGAGTCGAGCACGACCCGGCAGGTGTCCTCCGGCGACTGCCCCGCCCGGCCCAGTGCCTCGCGCAGCATCTCCAGGCCCACGTCGATGTCCCGCTCCCGGTCCTCGACCAGCCCGTCGGTGTAGAGGACGAGCCGGCTGCCCTCGGCCAGTTCCAGCTCCGCCGTCTCGAACGGCAGACCACCGAGCCCGAGCGGGGGGCCGGCGGGCACGTCGGGATACTCCACCGTGCCGTCCGGGTGGACCAGCGCCGGCGGGGGATGACCGGCCCGCGCGACGGTGCAGCGCCGGGACACCGGGTCGTAGACGGCGTACAGACAGGTCGCGCCGGTGACCGGGGCGCTGCCCTCGTCCTCCGTCTCGTCCTGGTCGATACGGCCGACCAACTCGTCCAGCAGGGCGATCAGTTCCTCGGGCGGCAGATCGAGGGCGGAGAAGTTGTGCACCGCGGTGCGCAGCCGCCCCATCGTGGCCGCGGCGTGCAGTCCGTGACCGACGACGTCCCCGACCACGAGCGCCACCCTGGCCCCCGACAGCGGCAGCACGTCGAACCAGTCACCGCCCACCCCGGCCTGCGCGGGCAGGTAGCGGTAGGCGATCTCCAGGGCGCCCTGCTCCGGCAGGTTGCGGGGGAGCAGGCTGCGCTGGAGCGTCACGGCCATGCTGTGCTCGCGGGTGTAGCGGCGCGCGTTGTCGATGGAGACGGCGGCCCGCGCGACCAGTTCCTCGGCCAGGGCCAGCTCGTCCGCGTCGAAGGGCTCCGGTTTCTCGCAGCGCCAGAAGCTGACCACGCCCAGCACCAGGGTGCCGGCCCGCAGCGGCACCGTGATCAGCGAGTGGATGCCGTACGCGACGATCGCGGCCGAGCGCTCCAGGTCCTGTACCTGCCAGCCCGGGGCCTCGCCCAGCCGGGGCTCCAGGACGGGGCCGCCGGTGGCGAGACTGCGGCCCTGCGGAGAGGACTCGACGAACCTGATCCGCTCGCCGACCGGGTAGAGCGGCGCGTCCTTGCGGGTCCCGTTCACCGCCGTCCGGCTGAGCGAGGCCGCGGCGTTCGGCTGCCCGCCGCCCAGCACGGCGTCGAACAGGTCCACGGTCACGAAGTCGGCGAACCGCGGCACGGCCAGTTCGGTCAGCTCCTCGGCCGTACGGGTCACGTCCAGACTGGTGCCGATGCCCACCCCGGCGTCGTACAGCATGTTGAGCCGCTCCCGCGCGGTCTCGGCCCGCCCGGACAGCGCCCGCAGTTCCGTTGAGTCGCGCAGGGTGGCGACACTGCCGGGCGGCACGCCCGCACGGTCCGTCGTCCGCTGGTTGACGGCGAGGAGCCGGTCCCCGACGAGGTGCACCTCGTCCGTGGCGACGCGTCCGGACGCCAGCAGGTCGGCGGTGCCCGGGTCGAGACCGAGACTGAGGACGTGCCGGCCCTCGGCGTCGGCGGGCAGGCCGAGCAGCCGGTGCGCCTCGTCGTTGGCGAGGACCAGGGTGCCCCCGTCGTCGACGATGAGCACCCCCTCCCGGACGGCGTGCAGCACGGCGTCGTGATGTTCGTACATCCGGGTCATCTCGTGCGGACCGAGCCCGTGGGTCTGGCGCAGCAGCCGCCGGCTCACCAGTGCGGCACCCGCAGTCGCCAGGACGAGCGCGGCGGCGGCGGCCGTGAGCACGAGCGGCAGCTGACGGTCGGCGGTGCCGCCGACGCTCTTGGTCGTGATCCCCGCCGAGACCAGGCCAACGACCCGGCCGTCCGCGTCCTTCACCGGCACCACGGCCTGCACGAGCGGGCCGATGGTGCCCTCGATCTCCTCGGTGAACGACTTCCCGGCCAGCGCGGGCGCGAGCGTTCCGACGAACTTCTTCCCGATCCGGTCCGGCTTGGGGTGGGTGTAGCGGATCCCGTCGGTGTTCATGACGACGATGAAGTCGACCTTCGACCGCTCCCGGGCGGCCTCGGCCCTGGGCTGGAGCACGGCGGTGGGGTCAGGGCTCTGGAGTGCCTCGACGGTGCCCGGCGCGTTGGCGAAGGTCTCCGCGACGGCGAGCGAACGGTTGCGGGCCTCCTTCGTCGTGTCGTGCCGCACCTGCAGCACCAGTGCCACCACGGCCGCGACGACCAGCAGCAGCACGATCACCACGACGAGCAGGAACACCTGTCCGGCGACGCTGCGTCCGCCCAGCACCGACCGCAGCCCCGCCCCCGGTTGCCACCGTGGCGAGCCCGCCTCCCGCCGCTGCCGTGCCGACGGCGCAGCGCCGGGCCGCAGGGGCGATCGAGTCCCGGATCGACCCAAGAGTCGGACCATGTGCCATGTCTACACTGCCCGGCCCCGGGAGGCGAGGGGCATCACCCATGGTGACAGGGGGTCCTCACCGTTTCGTCACGTCTCGGGCCTGATGGGCTCGCGACCCACCGGTGAACGTGCGACCTGCCCAACGGAGAACGTACGGCAGTCTCAGGCGCCCAGCGAGCGGGCCAGCTCGGTCGTGGCCCGGGCGATCTCGCCGTCCTCGTCCGCCATCAGCCGGCCCAGCTCGCCGCGCCGGGACCGCACCGCCTGGCGCGCCGCACGCTCCCACACCACCGGGTTCTCCCGGTGGTTCAGCAGCTTCGGATAGACGGCGGCGGTGCTCTCCCACTGCCGTGCGTCGGCGATGTTCTGGAGCAGCCGGATGATCTGGGCGCGGCAGGTCACCTGCGGCAGCTTCGCCAGCTCCCACAGGAACGGAACCGTGGCGGCGGTCGCCTGCTCCACCACGAAACCGAACTGGCAGATCCGTTTCCGCAGGTCGTCGAGGGCGGATCGGGCCGCGTCGGCGTCACCCCCCGCGATGCCGGTGAGCAGGTGGGGGATGGCCGCAGCTGAACCGGTGGAGTCCTGGATGTCGCCCCACGGCACGCGGTCCAGTGCTGTGAGCGGCGTGTTCCGGGCCGGGGCGTCGGGGCGCTGGGGGCGCTCGCCGCTCGGGTGTTCCGTCGAAGCGCTGCGCATGGCGAGGGGCCTTTCCGCGGCAGTCGTGTCAGATGGGTGGACAGGGCGTGGCGGGCCGGGTCGACATCCTGGCCCAGACGGTCTTGCCCGCCGGGGGACTGGGGGCCCAGCCCCACTCCTCGGACAGGGCGTCGACTATGCACAGCCCCCGGCCGTGCTCCTCCAGGGCGATGCCCGCCGGCCGGTACACGGGCGGGTGGTCGTCGAGGTCGGAGACGGTGACCAGCAGGTGCCCGGGGTCCAGGTGGAATCCGAGCCGGATCTCCGGCACGCCCGGTGCCTTCGAGGCTCTCGGTGCCGCGTGCGTCGCGGCGTTGGCGGTCAGCTCGGTGATGACGAGGGTCGCGTCGTCGCAGCGGTGGTCGAGCGACCAGCCGTGCAGGGTGTCGCGGGTGAAGGACCGGGCTCGCGCGAACCCCTCCCGGCTGCACTCGACTTGTAGTGCGGCCGAGGCGGACAGGGCACCCGGGAACTGCGGCAGTGTCCTCGGCACCGAGAGCTGAGCCCCGTAGGGCGAGGCCGTGTGCGGGCCGGCCGGGAAGGCGTGGTCCGCCGCGGGTGCGCCTGCGTGTGCCGCAGCCCCACTCGGCGGCCGGAGCACGTGCTGCGCAGGTGATGACACGGCATCTCCCCGATGCGACGTCAGGACGCGGCGCCCACCCGGGGGTTGACGCCGCAGCTATTATCCACGCTGAAGGAGCTCGCGTGCAATTGCACGAGAAATTGCGTGAGAATCAAGCCGTTGTGGGTACGCAAGCCGGGACGAGTGCGGTCGAAGGGATGCGCCCGCCACTCGTCCGGACGGCCGGGCACTTCGTGCGCGGCGGGGAACGAGAACAGCGAGGAGACTGCGGTGCCACCAGTGCAGAACGGAGTGCGGGCAAGCTCGTTGGAAGCCTGTTGGATGAAGAGCCGGCACAGCAACGCCGAGGGCAACTGCGTCGAAGTCGCCCCCCTCGTCGACGGCGGGATCGCCCTGCGCAACTCCCGCGACCCCGACGGGCCCGCCCTCGTCTACACCTCGGCGGAGGTGGCGGCCTTCCTGGCCGGAGCGAAGGACGGCGAGTTCGACCACCTGCTGTGAGGAACGGTCCTGCTCCCGCTCCTGTGCGGTGCCCTCGCGGAGGAGCGGAGTCCAACTCCCCACTTCTGCGGGGGCTTTGCGGGCGGATGCGTGAAGACCCGGTGAAGTGCGATAGTGTTAGTCGCCCTTGTGCCGGTCTGCTGGGAGTCAGGATGTCCGCCGCGTCGCATCGCATCTCCCGTCTGGAACCCTACCTGGACAGGCGCGAGCCGGCGCCGACTCTGCTGAAGATGCTGGTCGGTGTACAGCTCGCCGGCTTCCGCGAGGACGCCGGGCTCGCCCAGGACCAGGCCGCGCGCGCTGTCGGGTTCAGTGCCGCGAAGTTGTCCCGCATCGAGTCGGGCAAGGGCCGCCGCCCGCCGACGGAGAACGACGTCCGAGCCCTGCTGGAGCTGTACGGCACCGACGACTACGAAGTCTCCGTGCTGCTCAAGCTGCTGCAGCGGGCCGGCGAGCCCGGCTGGTGGCAGCGGTACGACAAGCGGCTGATGCCCGAGTGGTTCGACCGGCTGGTCGGGCTGCAGGAGGCCGCCGCCACCATTCGTACCTTCGAGATCCAGTACGTGCCCGGCCTGTTGCAGACACCCGCCTACACCCGGGCCGTGGTGGAGCGCGGCCTGCCGAACGCGCCTGCGAGCGAGGTGGAGCGTCGGGTCGAACTGCGCAGGCACCGGGCCCGGTTGCTGTCGCGGACCGACGCCCCGCAGCTGTGGGCGATCATCGACGAGTCCGTGCTGCTGCGCGTCCTGGGCAGCACCGACGTGATGCGGGAGCAGCTCGCGCACCTCGTCGAGATGGCCGGACGCTCCAATGTGACGTTGCAGATCGTGCCGTTGAGCGTCACCAACGCCTCGGCGCCCGCCATTCCGATCACGTATCTGCGCTTCGGCGGTCTGGATCTGCCCGACGTGGTCTACCTGGAGCACATCAAGAGCGCGAACTTCCTCGAGGACCGCGACGAGACCGAGGAGTACCGGATCGCGCTGGACCGGCTCGCGGACGAGGCGCTCAAGCCCCGTGACTCGATGGAGCTGCTGCGGCAGACGATGGAGCAGCGCTACCCGTGACCCGCGGAACCTCGTGAGGGGCGACGGCCGTCCCGCACGAGGCACCGCATCGGTCGCATCTCCGGGTCACGTCTCCAGGGGGATCCGCCCGACACCGCCGAACTCGATCCATTCGTGGGTGAGCTGACGGGGCGCCACCTCGGTGTCCGGACGCCAGGTCGACACCTCGACGAGCCCCGGCTCAAGGATCTCCAGGCCCTCGAAGTACGTCTCCACGTCCTTCGGTTCGCGCACGCGGCCCCAGTGGCCCTGGGTCGCCTGGTCCATGAAGTTCGTGACGAAGGCACGGACCTCGGGGTCCTCGCTGACCAGCTGGCACATCACCAGGAAGCTGCCGGGCGCGAGCCGCTCCCGCACGCGCCGGGCCACCGCGAGCGGCCCGTCGGTGTCGCTGTCCGGGATGCAGTGGAACACGGAGTTGAACAGCACGCACACCGGCTCGTCGAAGTCGATCAGCCGCTTGGTGTCGGCGTGGCCGAAGATCTGGTCGGTCTCGCGCATGTCCGCGTGGATCACGGTCGTCCGCTCGTCCTGCTCCAGCAGCGCGCGGCCGTGCACCAGCACCATGGGGTCGTTGTCGACGTAGACCACGTGGGTCGTCGGGTCGATGCGCTGGGCGACCTGGTGCACGTTGTCCTGCGTCGGCAGGCCGGATCCGTGGTCCAGGTACTGCCGGATGCCGTACTCCGCGGAGAGGGTCTGCACGACCCGCTGGAGGAAGCGCCGGTTGTTCAGGGCCAGGCGGCGCGTGCTGGGGACGACCTTGTCGAGTTCCTCGCACGCGGCGCGGTCCGCCGCGTAGTTGTCCTTGCCGCCCAGATAGTGGTCGTACATGCGCGCTGCCGTCGGCACGTTCGCGTCGATCTCGGTGGACAGCTGCTTCTCGGAGTGCATCGTTCCCCCTGCAAGGTGCCGCGCCAACGGACTGGCTGGACGGGAAGTACATCCTAGAGAGCGGGAGTTGGGCGGTGCCAGCCCACCGGCGAAGGTGCCCACGATCGAACGACAAGATGATCGCCTCCCGCGTCGGCCTGTGTGCCTTGAGTAGTCGTTCGCCTGCTTTGTGTCACCGGCGCCCGGGGAGGGTTCCCGTCGGCGGCAGTGCGTCGTCCCTGCGTGGGAGGGGGACGAGCCGCGCCCGCGCGCTTCACCGCCATCCGAACCGCTAACCTGGAAATACGAGAATTGATCGGAAAGTCGAGGGCGTGTCCGTAACCGCTATTCTCACGGCCCCGGCCGCTTTTCCAGGAGAAACTCATGGGCGACTATTACGACCTCGGCACGCACAGCCGTCCCGTCACCACGTCCTCCGCCGAGGCTCAACTCTGGTTCGACCGAGGCCTGGTGTGGACGTACTCCTTCCATCACGAGGAAGCCGTCGCCTGCTTCGAAAAGGCGGCCGAGGCCGATACGGAGTGCGCGATGGCGTATTGGGGCATCGCCTACGCGCTCGGCCCGAACTACAACAAGCCCTGGGAATTCTTCGACGGCGAGGAACTGGCGCGGACCGTGGAACGCACGCACGCCGCCGTGGAACGCGCTCATGAGAAGGCCGCCCGCGCCACCCCCGTCGAGCGGGCCCTCATCGGCGCCCTGCGGGCCCGTTATCCGCAGCCGGAGGCCGTCGAGGACTGCTCGGTGTGGAACGAGCCCTACGCGGACGCGATGCGCGCCGTGTACGAACTGGCGCCCGACGACCCGGACATCGCCACCCTGCACGCCGACGCCGCGATGAACCTCACCCCGTGGCAGCTGTGGGACCTCAAGACCGGTCAGCCGGCCGAGGGCGCCCGGACCACCGAGGCCAGGGCCGTACTGGAAGGCGCCCTCGCCACCGAGGCCGGCGTACGGCACCCAGGTGTCCTGCACCTCTACATCCACCTCATGGAGATGTCCCCGACCCCGGAGCAGGCCCTCACCGTCGCCGACCGGCTGCGCGGCATCGTGCCCGACGCCGGGCACCTGCTCCACATGCCCTCTCACCTGGACGTCCTGTGCGGCGACTACCGCCAGGTCGTCGCGGCGAACAGCGACGCGATCGCCGCCGACGAGAAGTACCACCGGCAGGCCGGGGCGATGAACTTCTACACCCTCTACCGGGCGCACAACTACCACTTCAAGATCTACGGCGCCATGTTCCTCGGCCAGGCGCAGGTCGCCCTCGACACCGCCGCCCAGCTGGAGGCGGCCATCCCCGAAGACCTGCTCCGCGTACCGAGCCCCCCGATGGCCGACTGGCTGGAAGCCTTCCTGGCCATGCGCGTTCACGTCCTGATCCGCTTCGGCCGCTGGAGGGAGATCCTCGAACTGCCCGCCCCCGCCGACCCGGAGCTGTACGCGATGACCGTCGCCATGCGGCACTACGCCCGGGGCGTCGCGCTCTCCGCCACCGGCGAGGTCGACCGGGCGGAGGCCGAGCGCGAGCTCTTCCGGGCGGCGGTGGGCCGCGTGCCCGAGACGCGGATGCTGTTCAACAACACCTGCCACGACATCCTCGCGATCGCCGCGGCCATGCTGGACGGTGAACTCGAATACCGCAGGGGCCATCACGACCTCGCCTTCGCCGCCCTGGAGCGCTCCATCGAGCTGGACGACAACCTCCCCTACGACGAGCCCTGGGGCTGGATGCAGCCCACCCGCCACGCCTACGGCGCACTGCTGCTGGAGCAGGACCGGGTGGCGGAGGCCGAGGCGGTCTACCGCGCCGACCTCGGCCTCGACGACACCCTGCCCCGGCCCCTCCAGCACCCGGGCAACGTCTGGGCGCTGCACGGCTTCCACGAATGCCTGCTCCGCTCCGGCAAGACCGGCGAGGCGGCCCTCGTCGCCCACCAGCTCAAGATGGCGAGCGCACTGGCCGACGTGCCCGTGCAGGCGTCCTGCTTCTGCCGTCTGGAGGTCGCGGAGCCCGCCGGCGGGTGCTGCCAGTGACCCCCGCGGTCAGGGCCGGTCCAGGCGCGCGAGCTCCAGCGCCCGGGTCATCGCGGGCCGGTCCCGCGGTCGGCCGGCCGGGTCGCCGGTGAGGGACATCAGGAGCTCCGGGGTCAGCCGGTGGTCCTCGGCGTTCGCCAGCAGGGCCTGCGCGTCGCGGGCCGACGTGGCGCCGTGGTCCTCGTCGGCGATCGTGCGCAGCACATCGTCGCGGTCGGTGAAGCGGCTCATACCGCAGTCGAGGCCGTCGTCGCCCAGGGTGCCGGGGTACGCGGCACGGGCCCAGGACCCGTTCTCGTACCAGTAGACACAGCCCAGTTCATTGCCGCTCAGGTAGTCCGCCAGCTCATCGTGGGGGAGCCATGCGGGGGCGCCGGCGAGCATGTCGACCGGCGGCTGGTGCCACTTGCATCCGCTCGACTCGTCCTCGCCGTAGAGCACGTACCGCCCCGCGCCCCGCGGTGCGAGCCCCCACCACGTGCAACCGGCATCGTCCAGACGGAGCCCCGTGTCGTCCACCCAGGTCCCCGTACGGTGATACGCCTCCTCGTCCGCCGAGGTGGCCTCCAGTACGGCGATGAGCGCCCAGCGCGCCCACAGCACCTCCGGCGGCGGCAGATCCCCGGGCAGCCCCGGCCGGTTGATGGTCATGTACTGTCCCCGCTCGTCGCACCGGTCATGATCACGCCCAGGCTTTCACGAGGTGAACGGTCCACGGTCAACGGCCGGTTGGCCGTCCTGGCTCGGCGCGCAGCAGGACGATTCCGTACCCGACGAGCCACACCACCCACATCAGCCATCCGGCGAGCCCGAGAAGTCCGAGCGGGCCGAGGCGGTCGATGACCCATGGCGTCAGCACGGCCGAGCCGAACATCAAGGCGGCCGACACCAGACCCCACGCGCTGTGCCAGGGGTGGACCAGCCCGGTACGCAGCCCACCCAGGGACAGACCGACCAGGGCCAGCGCGAGGAAGGTGCCGTTGAGGGTGAACAGGGCGTCGTGGAGTGCCCACAGGCCCAGGTCCGCGCCGACGCCGTCCGCCGCCGTGGACGCGAGGGCCAGCCGTAGGGCGATGACGCCGGCGAAAGCCGCGTTCTGCGACAGGAGCCCGGCGAAGCCGACCAGCGCCCACGCCGAGCCGCGCTCCCCCTCGGCTTGCCACAGCACCCGGACCGCTCCGGCACCGAACACCGTGGCCAGGACCCAGGCCGCGGGCGTGAGCGCGGAACCGATGCCGACCAGGTCGTGGTGGGCCCGGAAGAACCCGTCCACCTCCTCGATGCCGGCACCGGTGCGCGGCAGGCCGGCAGGGACCAGGACCACGTTCCCGGCGACGATCAGGAGGGCGAACCCCAGCGCGGCCAAGCCGCTGACACGGGTGAAACTCATGGCGGCCGGGGCGCTCCCCGGCAGTGTACGTAACATGTATTGATTATAAGGTCCGTAAATCCAAAGTGTGGAAGGGGCAGAAGCCATGAGCGAGGAGCCGGGGCGACGGCGGTACGACTCGCTGCGCCGGACGGCACAGGCGCAGCAGACCCGTGCCGACGTCGCCCGCGCCGCGTTGCACCTGTTCGTCTCCCGGGGATGGGCGGCGACCACGATCCGGGACGTGGCGCGCGAGGCGGGGGTGTCCGTGCCGACCGTCTACGCCGCGTACGGCAACAAGTCGGGCCTGACCCGGGCGTTGGCCGACGCGGCCGACCTCTCGGCCGATGTGCCCCGGCTCGTCGCGGCGCTGGAGTCACCCACCGCGGACCCCGCAGGCCAACTCGCCGCCATGGCCGGCTACGACCGGCGCCTGTACGAGCGCGCCGGCGACGTCATCACCCTCGTACGGGAAGCGGGCCGCTCCGAGCCGGAGCTCGCCACGCTGTACGAGGACAGCCGCCGGCGCGGCGACCTGACCCGGGTTCAGGTCTTCTCCTCCTGGCCGCCGGGTGTCCTGCGAACCGGACTGGACGTGCCGTCGGCGGTCGACGTCTACGCGGCGCTGTGCAACATCGACGTGTACGCCGTACTGACCGGCGAACGTGGATGGTCGCCCGACCAGGTGGAACAGTGGTGGTGCGGGGTGCTGGTGCGCGAACTGCTCCACTGACCGCCGCCGACGGACCTCGGGGCTGTGACACGTTTGGGCTGCCGCTCCTCCGGTCACTCGTGCGGTGACCCGTAGTCGGACACGACATGGAGTGAGCGAACCGTGGCTGGAGATCAGAAGGGCAAGGCGAAGGCCGAGCAGGCCAAGGGCAAGGCCAAGGAGACGATCGGCCGCGCGGTGGGCAACGAGCGGCTGGAGGCCGAAGGCCGGGCCGAGCAGTCGAAGGGTGACGCCCGGCAGGCCAAGGAGAAGACGAAGGACGTCTTCAAGCACTGAGTCGCTCGCACGAGAACCGAAGTCATGTGGCGGTGCCGCGCCCCGTGGGGGACGCGGCACCGCCATGTTCCGGGCTGCACGATTCTGGAGTGGCCCGTCACGCCGCAGAGGCCGCTTCCAGGGGGAAATGGCAGGCGGCTCCGTGGAGCGGCGCACCGGGCGGTGGTGTGGGCGCGGTCTCGGCGCACAGGTCCCGCACGCGCGGGCACCGGGTCCGGAATCGGCACCCGGAAGGCGGGTCGGCCGGTGACGGGAGCTCACCGGTGAGCAGGATGCGCTGCCTTCGGCGCCCTCCGGCCACGGGGGAGGGTGCGGCGGACAGCAGCGCCTCGGTGTACGGGTGGAGCGGACGCTCGTAGACCTCCTCCGTGGGGCCCGACTCCACCATCTTGCCGAGGTACATCACGGCGACCCGGTCGGCCAGGTGCCGCACCACGGACAGGTCGTGCGGGATGAACACGTACGACAGGCCCAGCTCGTCCCGCAGGTCGCACAGGAGGTTGAGCACCTGTGCCTGCACCGACAGGTCCAGCGCGGAGACGGGCTCGTCGCAGACGATCACCTCGGGCTCCAGTGCCAGGGCCCGGGCGATCCCGATCCGCTGCCGCTGCCCTCCGGAGAACTCGTGCGGAAGGCGACGCGCGTCCGAGGCACGCAGGCCGACCATCTCCAGCAGCTCCCTCACGCGCGCCGCACGCCGCGACGCGGCCACGAGGGACCGGTGGGTCAGCCAGGGCTCGCCGATGAGTTCCGCGGCGGTGAGGCGGGGGTTGAGCGAACCGAACGGATCCTGGAAGACCATCTGCACCTTGCGCCGTGATGTTGGCCCGCGTCACCCTGCCGGTCGCCGTCAGCGAGGCGTCACAGGGTTCGAGGGTGGGCGGTTCCTCGGGAAGGACGATGCGCAGGGTGCCCGGGCCGCCGCCGACGGGGTCGGCACCCGCCACCGAACAGCCGGAGGCGGCGAGCAGGACGACGAGGGACGTGACGTTCGGACGACTGCGGGACAAGCCTGGGCCGGACACGGTTCCTCCGCGTTCACTCGCGTGCACAACAGAGAACGCTGTTTAGATATGTGGACGATCATTATGGAGGCGCCCGGCCGGAACGCGTCAAGGGGTGCGCGCCGGTTCTCAACTCGCCCCACCTCTTGACGTGTTGATTGCCGTCCTAAAACATTCGGGAAACTCGATTGATTCTGCGCGGTTCTGTTCGCTCCCGAAGGGAATCCATGTCCAGCAGACATCGCCTCGCCCGGACGGCACTGGCGATCACCATCCCCCTGGCGCTCGGTGCGGGCCTCATGGCCGTGCCGCCCGCCGCCGCTGCCGCCGATCCGCCCGCGAGTTCCGTCACGGTAGGTATCGACCCGTCCTACCGGCAGCAGGAGTTCGAAGGGTGGGGGACGAGCCTCGTCTGGTTCGCCAACATCACCGGCCGCTACCCCGAACCGATCCGGCAGAAGCTCGCCGACATGCTGTTCGGCGAGGACGGACTCCGCCTGAACATCGCGCGCTACAACATCGGCGGCGGCAACGCCCCCGACGTCCGCAAGGACTACATGAAGACCGGCGCGACGATGGACGGCTTCTGGAAGGCGCCCGAGGGCACCACCAGGGACGACACCGACTGGTGGAACCCCGACGACCCGGGGCACTGGGACTGGTCCGCCGACCCGGGCCAGCGCTGGTGGGTGGACCGCGTCAAGAGCAAGGTGACCCGCTGGGAGGCGTTCAGCAACTCACCGCCCTGGTTCCAGACCGTCAGCGGCTACGTCTCGGGCGGCTTCGACGCGAACACCGACCAGATACGCGCGGACCGCGTCGACGACTTCGCCACCTATCTGGTCAAGGTCACCGATCAGCTGGAGAAGAAGCACCGCATCGAGTTCGACACCATCGCCCCGCTCAACGAGCCCAACACCAACTACTGGGGTACCCAGATCGGTCCCGACGGGCAGCCCACCGGTGGCCGCCAGGAGGGCGCGCACGCCGGCCCCGAACTCCAGCAGAAGGTCGTGCTGGCCCTGCAACGCGCACTGGGGAAGGCGAGAACCCGCGCCACGATCTCCGCGATGGACGAGACCAACCCCAGCACCTTCGTCCGCAACTGGAACGCCTACGACAGCACCGCCCGGGCCGCCGTCGACCAGCTCAACGTGCACACCTACGGCACCGGCATGCGCACCAGCGCCCGCGACAGCGCCAAGGCCGCGGACAAGCCGTTCTGGATGAGCGAGGTCGAGGGCACCTGGGGGACCGGCACCGACTTCACCGGCATGGAACCGGGACTCGGCATCGCCACCCGGGTCGTCGAGGACATGCGTGAACTGGAGCCGTCGGCCTGGGTGTTGTGGCAGCCGATCGAGGACTCCATCCCGCAGGCGCAGGCCGGCAAGAACTGGGGCAGCATCCACATCCCGTTCAACTGCACGGCCAAGGACACCCTGGAGACCTGCCCGGTCAAGGCCAACACCAAGTTCGACACCCTGCGCAACTTCACCCACCACATCCGCCCCGGCGACCACTTCGTCAAGTCCGACGACCCCTCCAGCGTCGCCGCCGTGCGCAAGTCCGGCCGTGGAGCGACGGTGGTGCACGTCAACAACGGCACGACCCCGCGCGCGGTGACGGTGGACCTCTCGAAGTTCCGGCGGGTCGCTCCCGGCGCCACTGTGACCCCCATCGTGACCAGCGCCGACGGCGCACTCGTCCGCGGCACTCCCGTCAGGGTGAAGAACGACTCGGCCACCGTGACCGTCCCGGCCAAGTCGGTCACCACCCTCCTCGTCGACGGCGTGTCCGGCACCGCCGCCGACGCCGGGCTCGTCCAGCCCGGCCATGTCTACCGCCTCCAGGGCACCCAGAGCGGCAAGTCCCTCACACCGTCCGCCGACGGCGACGGCGTCGTCGTCCGTACGGCCGACCCCGCCGCCGGGTCCCAGCTGTGGAGGGTGAAGCAGCTGACCCGCGGCGACGGCAACCGTGAACGCTACGCCCTCGTCAACGCCGCGAACGGCAGGCGTCTGGCCGTACGCGACGACGAGGCCGTACTCGAAGACGGGGCCACACCGGCCGCCCAGTGGATCATGTCCACCACCGGCGACGGCACCTGGACCTTCGTCAACGCCGTGACGGGCCGCCTCCTCGACGTCGTCGGGCAGTCGACCGCGGACGGCGCCCGCGTCTCGGCGCACCTCCCGACCTCGGGTGCGAACCAGCGCTGGGGAGTGACCGACGAGACGGTGCTCCGTACGGAGCCGGCGAAGGCGTTCACCGTGCCCGGGCGCGCTCCCGTACTGCCCGAAACCGTGACACCCGTCTTCCGTGACGGCGCCCGGGGCGCGCTCCCCGTGCAGTGGACGCCGCCCTCCGACGCACGCTGGCGCAAGCCCGGGACGGTACGCGTCAAGGGCCGGGCCACCGACGCCCTCGGCCGGACCGTCCCGGCCGAAGCGGTGGTCACCGTGGACACCATCGCCGCCACCCTCCCGGCCCGCGCCAAGGCCTACACCGGCGGACGGCCCTCGCTGCCCGCCACGGTGACCGGCGTGGGACGGCACGGCGGCACCGCCGAACTCCCGGTCACCTGGGAGCCCGCACCCGAAGGCGCCTTCGACGACACCGGCGTGGTGACCCTGCGCGGCACGGCCCGGGTCCCGGGCGCGGACACGGCCGCGGCGACCGTACGCGTCCAGGTCACCGCACCCCGGGAGACCGACGCCGGGCGCGAGGAGGGCGTGACGGTGGGCGCCACCTACACCGAGAGCGGCTACTCCGCCGAGGGCCTGCGCAACGGCACCACGTCCGAGAAGGCCTGGTCGAACTGGAAGTCCGGCACGAAGAACCCCTCCGACACCATCACCTTCACGCTGCCGGAAGCCCGCGATGTGAGCCGGGTCGTGACCCACTTCCACCGTGACGGCACCAACGTCAGCTTCGCGGAGTCCCTCAAGGTGCAGGTGCGGGGCTCCGACGGCACCTGGTCCGACGCGAGCGACCAGGTCGCCGTCGGCACCGAGGGGACGCCCGTGGCCGACGTGCCGGTGCGCGCGGCCGGACCGGCGACGGGCGTGCGCGTGGTGATGACGGCCCGTCCGGGCGGCTACATCACCCTCGGGGAGATCGAGGTCCTCGCCAAGGCGCCGGGCGCTTCCGCCGACGCCGCGGCCGCGTCGATCGCGGTGGACGGCAAGCCCCTGAGCGGCTTCGATCCGGACCGGACGAGCTACCGGGTGGTGGTCGACCGCCCGGACCGCGCCGGGATCACCGCCACACCGCGTGACCCCTACGCGAAGGTGACGGTCCGCAAAGACACGGCCGGGGGCAGGACGGTCCACACCGTCTCCGTGACCGGTGAGGACGGCTCACGGACACGGGAGTACCGGATCGAGCTGACCCGCCGCTGAACACACGGAGAGCGCGGGGCCCGCACGCCCCGCGCTCTCCGTCTTCCGGGGTCAGACCGCCGGGGCCGGGTACGTCGGGTACTCCACGCCGGACACGTGCTGCACGACACGGATGACCTGGCAGGAGTAGCCGAACTCGTTGTCGTACCACAGGTAGAGGATCGCGTTGTCGCCGTCGACCTTGGTGGCGCCGGCGTCGACGATCGAGGCGTGGCGCGAGCCGATGAAGTCGCTGGAGACCGCGTCGGGGGCCGTGGTGAAGTCGATCTGACGCTTGAGCGGCGAGGTCAGGGAGACGTCGCGGAGGTGGTCGAGGACCTCCTCGCGGGTGGTCTCCCGGCCGAGCCGCAGGCTGAGGATCGCGATCGAGACGTCCGGCACCGGGACGCGGATCGAGCTGCCGGTGATGGGCGCCTTGAGGTCGGGCAGCGCCTTGGCGACGGCGGAGGCGGCACCGGTCTCGGTGATGACCATGTTGAGCGGCGCGGACCGGCCGCGGCGGTCGGCCTTGTGGTAGTTGTCCAGCAGGTTCTGGTCGTTGGTGAACGAGTGAACCGTCTCGACGTGGCCGCGCAGGACCCCGAACTCGTCGTCCATCGCCTTCAGCGGCGGCACGATCGCGTTCGTGGTGCAGGACGCGCAGGACAGGATCTGCTCGTCCGGCTTGATGGTGTCGTGATTGACGCCGTGCACGATGTTGGGGACGTCACCCTTGCCGGGCGCGGTCAGTACGACCTTGTCGATACCGGGGCGCAGGTGCTCGGACAGGCCCGCGCGGTCGCGCCACTTGCCGGTGTTGTCGATGAGGATGGCGTCCTTGATGCCGTACGCCGTGTAGTCGATCTCGGACGGGTCGTTCGCGTAGATCACCTTGATCGCGTTGCCGTTGGCGACGATCGTGCTGTTCGCCTCGTCGACGGTGATCGTGCCCTGGAACTGACCGTGGATCGAGTCGCGGCGCAGCAGCGAGGCACGCTTGACGATGTCCTGCTCGCCGCCCCCGCGCACCACGATGGCCCGCAGCCGCAGACCGTTGCCCGAGCCGGACTTCTCGATGAGCAGCCGGGCGACGAGCCGGCCGATGCGGCCGAAGCCGTAGAGGACGACGTCCCGGCCCTCACGGCGCTCGATCTTGTCGGCGCCCGTGGCACCGGCGACGGCCTCGGCGGTGAACTCCGCGACCGACAGACCGCGGTCGTCCTCGCGGTACGTCGCGGCGAGCATGCCGATGTCGATCTGGGACGGCCCGAGGTCGAGCTGGGCGAGAGTCTGCAGGAACGGGAGGGTCTCGGTGACCGAGAGCTCCGCGCCGGCGATCTGCCGGGCGAACCGGTGGGTCTTGAGGATGCTGACCACCGACTTGTTCACCAGGGAGCGGCTGTGCAGCAGGACCGTCACGTCCCGCTCCCGGTGCAGCTTCCCGATGATCGGGATCATCGACTCCGCGATCTCCTCGCGGTTCTTCCAGTTGGTGAACGAGTCGTCGTTGAGAGTCACGAGTCCATCTTTCGAGCTAGGCGGCGCTCATATGTTAAACCGTCGATTTCCGGGTCATGAACGGGGGCCTCCGATGCGTTCGGCGGCCGCTCCGCGCGCCCCTCGGAGCAGGTCCTGAGACGATCGAAAGAGGGTCTTCCATGCGAAAGGGGTGCACATGGACTACGACTCCGTGGCCGACGAGCTGTACGCCCTGCGCCCGGAGGAGTTCACCGCCGCCCGCGCCTCCGCCATGGCCTCCGCCCGCACCGCCGGCGACCGGGAACTCGCCGCACGGATCGGGGCGTTGCGCAAGCCCAGCCTCGCCGCCTGGGTCAGCAACCTGCTGGTCCGCAGCAGCCCCGGCGAGGTCGAGCCCCTGCTGCGCCTGGGGGAGGGGCTGCGGCAGGCCCATCAGGACCTGGACGGCGCGCAGCTGCGTGAGCTGAGCCGCCGGCAGCACGCGCTCATCCGGGCCCTGTCCCTGCAGGCCCGGCAGCTCGCGAAAGAGGCCGGCCATCCGATCGGCGAGGGCGTGCAGCGCGAGGTCGAGAACACCCTGCACGCCGTCCTGGCCGACCCCGAGGCCGCTCGCGCCTGGGCGGGCGCCCGCCTGACCAAGCCGCTGGACGCGGCCGTCGGCTTTCCCGCCGTGGCCGAGGGCGCCCGGCCGCAGCGCCCCGCGCCCGCCCCCGCCCCCTCCCGCCCGGGCAGGAAGGCGAGCGAGCAGCAGCGACGCCGGCTGGATCGGGCCCGGAAGGAGGCCGAAGCCACCGAGCGGGAACTGCGGGGGCTGCGGGACGAGGCGGCGGCGGCAGATCGGGCGGCGGGGGAGGCGAAGCGGCAGGTGGACGCCCTCCAGCGGCAGGTGGAGGAGCTCACCGGCGAGCTGGAACGGGTCAGGAGCGAACACCAGCAGGCCCGCTTCGCCGAACGGACGGCCCGGGAACGGGCACGCACGGCCGGCCGCCGGGTCCGTGAGGCCGGCCGCAAGGCCGCGACGGCCGCTGATCGGCTCGAACGCCTCACCTCATCGGACGCCTGATCGACGGACCGGCGCGGCGGTGCGTGCCGCCCAACGCCTGCCGGGGCGTCATCATGTGGCTGTGACTCAACTCACACCCCTCAAGTAAGCCGTCCCACACGGCTCCACACGCACGACACCAAAATTGAACCGTTCGTTTTCTTGAACCAGTCGTGTTTGTGTGGCTAGGTTGTCCGCATGACCGCATCCGGGAACCCGACCACCGCCGAGGAGCTGCGCGGTGCCGGCCTGAGGGTGACGGCCGCCCGCGTCGCGCTGCTCGAAGCCGTACGGGACGGTGACCACCTCGGTGCCGAGGCCATCGCCTCCGAGGTGCGCGGCCGCGTGGGCCACATCTCCGTCCAAGCCGTCTACGAGGGGTTGCACGCCCTCACCGCGGCGGGGCTGATACGCCGCCTCGACCCACCCGGGAGCCCGGCGCTCTACGAGGGGCGGGTCGGTGACAACCACCACCACCTCGTGTGCCGGTCGTGCGGATCCGTCGCCGACGTCGACTGCGCGGTGGGCCATGCCCCCTGCCTGACCGCGTCCGACGACCGCGGCTTCGCCGTCGACGAGGCCGAGGTCATCTACTGGGGCCTGTGCCCCGCCTGCTCCACCGCTCGCAGTTCCTGAGCACGTGATCCACCCGAGCACCGTGATCCACCCGAGCACCGTGATCCACCCCGTCCGGAAGGATTTCCATGACTGAGAACCACGACGCGATCGTCACCGACTCCAAGTCGGAGGAGACGGGAGGCGGTTGCCCCGTGGCGCACGGCCGCGCCCTGCACCCCACCCAGGGAGGCGGCAACCGCCAGTGGTGGCCCGAGCGGCTCAACCTGAAGATCCTCGCCAAGAACCCCGAGGTGGCCAACCCCCTCGGTGAGGACTTCGACTACGCCGAGGCGTTCCAGGCCCTCGACCTCGCCGCCGTCAAACGCGACATCGCCGAGGTGCTCACCAGCTCGCAAGACTGGTGGCCGGCCGACTTCGGCAACTACGGCCCCCTGATGGTCCGTATGGCCTGGCACAGCGCGGGCACCTACCGCATCAGCGACGGCCGCGGCGGCGCCGGCGCCGGCCAGCAGCGGTTCGCCCCGCTCAACAGCTGGCCGGACAACGGCAACCTCGACAAGGCCCGCCGTCTGCTGTGGCCCGTGAAGAAGAAGTACGGCCAGTCCATCTCCTGGGCCGACCTCATGATCCTCACCGGCAACGTCGCGCTGGAGCAGATGGGCTTCGAGACCTTCGGCTTCGCCGGCGGCCGCAAGGACGTCTGGGAGCCCGAGGAGGACGTGTACTGGGGCCCCGAGACCACCTGGCTCGACGACAAGCGCTACACGGGCGACCGCGAGCTGGAGAACCCGCTCGGCGCCGTCCAGATGGGCCTCATCTACGTCAACCCCGAGGGCCCGAACGGCAACCCGGACCCGCTCGCCGCGGCCCGCGACATCCGTGAGACGTTCCGCCGCATGGCGATGAACGACGAGGAGACCGTCGCCCTGATCGCGGGCGGCCACACCTTCGGCAAGACCCACGGTGCCGGCCCGGCCGACAACGTCGGCGCCGACCCCGAGGCCGCCTCCATGGAGGAGCAGGGCCTGGGCTGGCGCAGCACCTACGGCACCGGCAAGGGCGGCGACGCCATCACCTCGGGCCTCGAGGTCACCTGGACGAGCACGCCCACCCAGTGGAGCAACGGCTTCTTCAAGAACCTCTTCGAGTTCGAGTACGAGCTGGAGCAGAGCCCGGCCGGCGCCAACCAGTGGGTGGCGAAGGACGCCCCCGAGATCGTCCCGGACGCGCACGACTCCGCCAAGAAGCACCGTCCGAAGATGCTCACCACGGACCTGGCGCTGCGCTTCGACCCGATCTACGAGCCCATCTCCCGCCGGTTCTACGAGAACCCGCAGGAGTTCGCGGACGCCTTCGCCCGCGCCTGGTTCAAGCTGACCCACCGTGACATGGGCCCGAAGTCCCTGTACCTCGGCCCGGAGGTCCCGGCGGAGACGCTGGTGTGGCAGGACCCGCTGCCGGAGGCCGAGGGCGAGACCATCGACGCCGGTGACGTCGAGACGCTCAAGACCAAGCTCCTGGAGTCGGGTCTGTCGGTCTCGCAGCTGGTGTCCACCGCGTGGGCCTCGGCGTCCACCTTCCGCGGCAGCGACAAGCGCGGCGGTGCCAACGGCGCCCGGATCCGCCTGGAGCCGCAGCGCGGCTGGGAGGTCAACGAGCCCGACGAGCTGGCGCAGGTCCTGCGGGTCCTGGAAGGCATCCAGCAGGAGTTCAACTCCGGCACCAAGAAGGTCTCCCTGGCCGACCTGATCGTCCTCGGCGGCACCGCCGCCGTCGAGAAGGCCGCCAAGGAAGCCGGTTTCCAGGTGCAGGTCCCCTTCGCCGCGGGCCGTGTGGACGCCACGGAGGAGCACACCGACGCCGAGTCGTTCGAGGCGCTGGAGCCGACCGCCGACGGGTTCCGCAACTACCACGGCAAGGGCAACCGCCTGCCGGCCGAGTTCCTGCTGCTCGACCGGGCGAACCTGCTCACCCTGAGCGCCCCCGAGGTGACCGTCCTGGTCGGCGGTCTGCGGGTGCTGGGCGCCAACTACCAGCAGTCCCAGCTCGGCGCCCTCACCAAGACGCCCGGCTCGCTGACCAACGACTTCTTCGTCAACCTGCTCGACCTGGGCATCGAGTGGAAGTCGACGTCCGAGGACCAGACCACGTTCGAGGGCCGCGACGCCGCCACCGGCGAGGTCAAGTGGGCCGGCTCCCGCGCCGACCTGGTCTTCGGCTCGAACTCCGAGCTGCGCGCCCTGGCCGAGGTCTACGCGAGCGACGACGCGAAGGAGAAGTTCGTCAACGACTTCGTCGAGGCGTGGGTCAAGGTCATGAACCTGGACCGGTTCGACCTGGTCTGATCACCTCCGCATGACAGGACGCCCCGGGCCCTCGGCCCGGGGCGTCCCGCGTTGTCCCGGCAGCGTTGCCTGAGGGATCGTCAAAAGCACTTCAAGGTAAGAACATCACTTACCCAACTCTCACCATGAAAGGGCAAGGAACGCGCCCACGCCCGGAACCGGGCATACGTTCGGGCCGTGAACACAGATTCCGCTGCCCATAGAGGCGCCGGCCGTGCACCGCACCCCTCCGCCGCTGCACGGCCCACCACCGGCGGTACCGTCCGCCGCACCCTGCTGCGCACCGCCCTGACCGGGGCCGCAGCGCTCGGTGCGGGCCTCGGCGCCGCCCGGCCGGCCACCGCCGCCGCCCCCACCCGGGACACCCGCCCCAGGCCCGGCACCCCCGCCGAAGCCCTGCGGGAACTGGCCGCCGGCAACCGCCGCTGGCGCGCCTTCCGGGAACGCCACCCGCACGAGGACCCCGCCCTGCGCCGGACGCTGGCCACCGGCCAGCACCCCTTCGCGGTCGTCCTCGGCTGCATCGACTCGCGCGTGCCCCCGGAACTCGTCTTCGACCAGGGCCTCGGCGACCTGATGACCGTGCGCACCGCCGGTGAGGTGCTGGACGAGGCCGTTCTCGGCAGCGTCGCCTACGGTGTCCTGGAACTCGCCATTCCCCTGGTCGTCGTCCTCGGACACCAGTCGTGCGGCGCGGTCCGGGCCGCAGTCGAGGCGGAGGAGTCCGGGACGAAACTGCCCGCCCACATGCAGTACCTCGTCGACCAGATAGGCCCGGCCATCGACCACGGCAAGGAAGGGGACGCCCGGATCGACGCGACCGTGAGCGCCAACGTCCGGCTCGTGCGCTCCCGGCTGGCCGCCGAGCCCGAACTGGCCGCCAGGATCGGCACGGGCAAGCTGGCGATCGTCGGTGCCCGCTACGAACTGACCACCCAGGCGGTCCACCGCCTGGCCTGACCACCCGCCCGGTCCGCTGCGCGAGGCAGCGGACCGGGCCGCTCCATCACGCCCGCAGCGGGTTGTACCGCGCCGCCGCCATCACGTACCAGGCGGTCGCCCCCGTGTGCCGGTACGGGTAGTAGCCGAAGCCGAATCCGGTGTCCAGCGGACTGCTCGCGGACACCACCCCACAGCGCTCGGGCAGCGCCTTCCCGCCGACGGTCTGACCGCCGCCCAGCAGATCCTGGGCCTGCTCGGTGGACGCGATCAGACGCCGGGCGCGCCCCTCGTCGCCCCGTGCCCTCCGGTCGCGCAGGGCGAGCGCGAGGTGGGCCGTTCCCTCGAACCACACGCCGTTGCGGTCGGGCTTGGGCTGACCGGCCGCGATCGGGGCGTCCTCGTTCGCGAGGAGACTCGCCGAACTGAAGGTGACCCCCTCGTACGACTGCCCCGCGGGCACAGTGCTGTTGACGCGTCCCGAGTGGTCCGTGACGGCCAGCTCCGCCGCGGCCCAGTCCAGCGAACGGGAGTAGCGGCGCGAGCCGAGCGCTAGGTGCGTCCAGGTCTGGGTGTCCTCCGGGACCGGGGACTTATTGACCGTGACCCCGTCGTTGGTGCCGGTGTAGAAGAACCCGCCGGACGGCTCCCACATCCGCCGCACGAACGCCTCGGCCCGCCCCCGCCGTTCCAGCCACACCCGGTCGCCGGTGAGCCGGGCGAGCCGGCCGAACAGGCAGATCAGGTCGGTGTTGTGCTCGGTCGAGGTGAACGGCAGCTTCTTATCGGCCCCGTCGACCCCGAACTTGAAGCCGCCGAGGGGCTCGTCGGTCCGGCCGTTCCGCTCGATCCACTCGCCGATCCGCACGGCACCGTCCAGGAAGCGGCGCGCCCCGGTACGCCGGGCGAGGGCGCTCAGCGCGATGCCCGCCCAGGCCATGTCACCCACGGCGGTGCCGGTGAAGCCGAACTGCGTCCCGACGTTCACGGTGCCGTCCGCCCGCACGAAGCCGTCGGGCTGGAGCGAGCCGTCGTAGAAGGTGTACGGCCCGACGTTGTAGGCCTGCCGGAGCCTGCCGTCGTCGTACGCCGGGTCGTGGCCCTGGGCGTGGAGCAGCGCGTCGCCCAACCCCCTGGCCCTGGCCAGGCCCGCCGGGGTCCGGGCCGCGAGGTGGGCGAGGATCGCGAGGGCGTTGTCGTAGGTGAACGCGGTGCTGAACAGGCCGGCCTGGTCGGTGTAGCTCTGGGCCAGACGCACGGCGCCGTGGTCGGGGTAGGCGTCCATGGCGGCGGCGAGGAAGGCCAGCCCTCGGGCCGGGGCCGATGCGGGGCGGGCACCGGTGGCACCGGCCGCGACGGCCTGTCCCGAGCCGGCGGCGGTGAGCCCCGCGGCACTGATGCCGAGTCCGGCACCGATGAGCGAACGCCGGCTGAGCGCCGGGCCTTGTCTGCCAGTCATGGATCTCCCTTGAGAGCGCTCTCAGTCCCGTGCGCGCTCATTGTGCTGGCGCTCCGAGGCCGGGTCAACGCTCTGGTCTCAAGGGAGCGTTGGCAATCGAGGGAGGGTCGGGGAGGAAGCCGGACGCTGGGCGGATCACTCGCAGACGATCTCGTCACGCGGGGTGTAGTGGGTGCGGTACGGCTCCCGCTTCACTTCCCGGCCGTCGTTGTAGAAGACCCGCTCCACGGTGACGTCGAACCCTTCGAGCGGGGTCTGCGGGACGCACTCCTTGTCGTCGCTCACCTGCTTCTCCGGCTTCTTCACGCCGGTGCGCGGGCCCGTGACCGACTTGATCTCGTCGTACTTGCGGGTGCCGAGGAAGGAGACGGTGACGGAGGTGTCGGTGGACTCGGCCTGGATGTAGACGGCCTTGCCGGAGTCGTTGGCGAACCGCAGGTCCAGGCTGCCCCAGGCGACGGTCGCCTCACGGCCCTCCGGGTAGCGCTCGATGTAGAACGAGTGCGCTCCGTGCTCCAGGGGCTTGAGCCCGGCGAAGAACAGCGCGTTGTACACGGTCGTCGCCACGGACGAGACACCGCCGCCGGACGCCTTCGTGAACTTGTCGTCCAGGATGATGATGCCGTCCATGAAGCCGTTGGCCTCGGTGCGCTCACCGACGGTCCGGTTGAAGCTCCAGGTCTCGTCCGGCATGACGACGGAGCCGTTGATGAGTTCCACCGCCCGGCCTATGTTCTTCGTGCGGTACTCGGCCGGTTCGAAGTGGACGGTGAAGGAGGACATCTTCTCCGTCAGCCCCAGCTCCGCGGCGTTCTCGCGGGTCACCTCCGGCCGGGTCTCGCGGACCTCCACCTCGCCGCTGCGTGCGGCGCCCGACGCGGTGAGCAGCGGCAGCACGGCCTTGCCCAGCGCCTTGTCGGTGACCGACCGGCCCACCGTGGCATCCTCGGCGACCACGGCCTTGTCGCCCTCCGGCTTCAGCTTCGCGTTCGCGGCGGTCGTGGTGACGTCGTCCAGGGGACCGGCCACGGACGGCTCGGCGCGCAGCCCCTTCACGTCCAGCTTCGGTCTCAGCTCGCCGCTGCCGTCCGGCCGCATGGTCAGATGCTCGCCCAGCACGTCCTGGCCGACCGTGAACGGCCGGCCGGCGGCGGTGAGCGTGACGGGGCCCGACATGGCCGGCTCCGCGAAGGTGCGTATCGCTCGCTCCACCTCGCCGGCGGTGACCTCCGGGCGGGTCTCGCGGGTGGGCAGGGGAGTGGCCGTGCGGGTGTCACCGCGCAGGAAGGAGTCGCGCAGGGGCCGGACCGCGGCGTCCACGTCCAGCGCGTACCCCGTCCGGGGCGTGACCGCCTTCACCCGGCCGTCGTCGAACGCGACGCCGCCGTCCCTGACCTTCTGGTCGAGGCCCTTCGCCAGCTGCCCGAGGGCTGCTCTCGCCTTGTCCTCGTCGAGGTGCACGACCGGCTCGACGTCGCCGCCCGAGCGGAAGAACCCGCCGAACACGCTGACCGGATCGGCGCCGGTGCGCGCCGCCCGGTCGACGGTCTCCCCGATGTCGTAGGAGAGGCCCGCGCGCTTCGGATCGACCCGGCCCGTGCGGTCCCCGGCCTTGACGGGCAGCTCCCGGGCGCCGGCCGCGCCCAGCTCCCGCTCCAGCTTCCGCACCGCCTCCGCGCGGCTCAGCCCTCCGATGTCCACCCCGCGCACGGTCGTGCCGGAGTCGATCTGGCCGCCCGTGAGGAGCAACCCGGCGAGATACAGACCACCGACCCCCACGGCCAGCGCGCCGCCGGCCAGGGCGACGGGCGGGAGGGAGGTGATGCGCGGGACGAGGGCGGTACGGGGGCGCATGGGTCTCCAGAAGATCGATACGAGGGTGCACCCGATGACGCGACGATGCGCGGGCAAACACAGCAAGCTATCCACACATCAGGGGCGAACCGGTATGGCCCAGACCACTTATGTCCGAGATCATTCCGGAATCGGCCGGACCGGCCCGGCCACCGGGCACGGCACAGAGTGGTAACGACGAACAACGGTCGGGCCGTTGACACGGTCTAGGCCACCATGAAGATCTCTTTCCTGATCCATAACGCCTACGGAATCGGAGGCACGATCACCACCACGTTCAACCTGGCCGGGGCCCTGGCCGAACGGCACGACGTGGAGATCGTCTCCGCGTTACGCCACCGGGAACACCCCAACCTCGTCCCCGATCCACGGGTGCGGCTGCGGGCGCTGGTGGACCTGCGCAAGGAGGCGGACCATCCGCTGCACCAAAGACCGGCGAAAGTGTTCCCGGCCGCCGAGTACCGCCATCACCAGTACAGCGAGCTGACCGACCAGCGCATCGGCGAGTGCCTCGGGGCGCTGGACGCCGACGTCGTCATCGGCACCCGCCCGGGTCTCAACGTGCACATCGCCCGCCAGGCCCCGCGGCACGTCCTGCGCGTCGGCCAGGAGCACCTCACGCTCGACAACCACTCGCCGCGGCTGCGCACCGCCCTGCGTCGCGCCTACCGCCGCCTCGATGTGATCACCACGGTCACGGAAGCGGATGCCGCCGCCTACCGGCGCAAGATGTGGCTGCCTGGCGTCCATGTGGAGGCCCTTCCGAACAGCGTTCCCGACCCCGCCCTGCCTCCCGCCGACAGCACCGCCAAGGTGGTGATCGCCGCGGGCCGCCTGGTCCCGGTCAAGCGCTACGACCTCCTCATCGAGGCGTTCGCCCAGGTCGCCGCCGTGCACCCGGACTGGCAGCTGCGCATCTACGGCAAGGGCGAGGAGCAGCCCAGGCTGCGGCAGCTCATCGAGCGGCTCAGGATGTGGAACAACGTGTTCCTGATGGGGGCCGCCACCCCCATGGAGGCCGAGTGGGCCAAGGGCTCGATCGGCGCTGCCGCGTCCAACTTCGAGCCGTTCGGCATGACCATCGTCGAGGCGATGCGCTGCGGACTGCCCGTCGTCAGCACCGACTGCCCCTACGGCCCCGGTGAGATCATCGCGGACGGCACCGACGGCAGGCTGGTACCGGTCGGGGACCGTGACGCGCTCGCCGCGGCCCTGCTGGACCTCGTCGGCGACGACGAGCGCCGCCGCCGCATGAGCCGGGCCGCCCTGGACAACGCGCGCCGCTTCGCCCCCGGCCCCGTCGTCGCCCAGGCCGAACGCCTCCTGGAGGCCGCCGCCGCGGCCCGGAGCACCGGCCGGACGGCCACCCCGCAGCACCACCGCACCCAGAGCGCCTTGACCGGCCGCGGCCACGCCGCCCGCGACGCCGCCCACGCCGCTGCCTCCGGCGTACTGCGCTCGATACGGAAGGGACGCCGATGAGCACACCGGAAGACAGGACGCCGGGGGAGCCGCGAGAGGGTGTGACGCCGGGCGGGCCGCACGAGGGTGTGACGCCGGGCGCGCCGCAGGAACCGCCGGGTACGCTGCACGAGGGCGCGACGCCGACCACCCCGCAGACCACGGCGCCGAGCCCGCAGCACGGCTCCCCCCTGCGCGCCGACTGCGCGACCGACAGCGACGGCCGGATCACCTTCCGTCTTCCGCCGGTCCCCGGCGCACACCCCCAGCTGCTCCTGCGGCTGCGGCCCAAGAAGGGGCGCTCGGAGACGACCCGTCACCTCCTCGACCTGGAGTCCGACGGGTCCGACGGTCACCGGCACGCCGTACTGGAACCGCATCCCGCCCTCGACGAGGGCCGCTGGGACGTGTACCTGCTGCCCGAACCCGGTGCCGAGCGCCGGCGGCTGCGCCCCGGCCTGCGGGATCTGCGCAGCCTCGTCGACGGCCACCTGCGCGACCGCCCCGCGCCGGTCGCGGTCAGGATCCCGTACGTCACGAAGGACGGCTTCCTCGCCCTCAGGGCGTGGCGGCGCACCGCCCACGCGGAGGCCCGCGCCATCGACGTCACGGACCGGGCCATGACGATCACGGCCCGCCTGCACGGCGCCGAGCTCCATGCGGACGCCACCGTGCGTCTGCGCCTGCGCGGCACCGACACCGTCCGGACCGTCCGCCCCCGGACCGACGGCGACGCCAGGGGCTTCTCCTTCACCGTCGGCCCCGGGGACCTGGCGGACGGCGGCGGGGGAGCGGCCCGCGTCTGGGACGTCTTCGTCGGCCCCACGGACGGGGTGCCGCCGATCAGGGTCGGCCGGCTGCTCGACGACGTGGCCGACCGCAAGCACGTGTACGTCTATCCGGCGGTCGAGACGGACGGTTCCGCTCTCCGCCCTTACTACACCGTCGACAACGACCTCGCGATAGAGGCGACGTAAGACCGATTCGCCGAAATGCCCGAAATGAAAATCCCTGGAGTTTCGGATGGTCGTTTCGGTGATGCGCCGCGACAGCGATGTGTGGATTTTGTGCAAAGCGGCGGCAAAAGGGGTCAGGGGCTTGTTCTCAACAGCCGCAAATCGGGAGGGGACTTGCGGCTATAACCAAACTCAAGTACCTAGATGAATCATGAACCTGTTCAACCGCGTTGTGCCGTCCCGCCGGCAGGCACAGCTCCCCCCACAGCGCCCCGTCGGCTCACCGGCATCCTCCACTGCCGTGCTGCCGGACCCCAACCTGGCCGATCTGTCCGGTGAATGGGTCGTCGACCCCGCGCACAGCAGGATCGGCTTCTCCGTCCGGCATGCCATGGTGACCACCGTGCGCGGTTGTTTCCTGGAGTACGAAAGCCGGCTCTACTTCGACGCGTACGACCCCACACGGTCACGGGCCGACATCACTCTGTTCACCGCCAGTGTGGATACCGGAGTGGAACAACGCGACGCCCACTTGGTCGGCCGTGACTTCCTCGACGCCGCGACCTATCCGCGGATGCGCTTCACGAGCACGGGGGTGCAGCAGACGGGCGCCGACCTGTTCAGTATGTCGGGAGAACTGACCATCAAGGGGGTCTCCCGCCCCGTCGTACTCGACATGACCTATATCGGAAATGTCACCGACCCCTTCGGCTACGACCGGGTCGGTTTCGACGGCACCACCACCATCAACCGCTCGGACTGGGGCCTGACGTACAACAGCAGGCTCGCCGAGGGCGGCGCGATGGTGAGCGAGAAGGTGCGCCTGCAGCTCGACATCGCTGCCATCCGTACGCCGCCCGCGGGCGGCTGACCGCGCCGGGGCGCTTCACGACGGGGCGTCGGACCCGGCCACGACCCGGAACGTGGCCGGTCCGAGCGTGAGCACCCCGTCGCTCAGGGGGCTGCACCGCACGCCGCCCCGGCCGCGCAGGGCCCGCTGCGCCCCGGGGCCGATGGTCACGTCCATCCACGCGCAGGGCCGGGCGGGGCGCTTCACGGCGAACACCACCGGCCCGGTGCCGCAGTCGAGCGAGACCGTGGCACCGACGTACGCATCGATGTCGACGCCCCGGAGCAGGATGTTCCGGCGGGTGTGCCGCAGATCGGCGTCGGGCGGGAGGTTCTCCGCGGCCATGATGGTCACCGCCGCGTTGCGGTGGGCGGGCCGGGCGTAGTAGCGGTCGCCGACCAGTCCCAGCTCGCCGCGGACCTCGACCCGGCTGACCCGCTCGTCGGACGGACCGGGGGACACCCCGTCGGACGGCCGTCCGGACATCCGGTGCGCCGGCGACACCAGGAGCTGCACAACCTCCACCTCGGTCATGACGCCCACCCTACGTTTCGTGACCCACCGCCGAGGGGACCGGAGCCTCGGCCGGTCACTCCCGCCGCCCGAGCCCGCGGTCCTCCAGCGGAGCCCGGCCGTCCGCCGCCTCGCCCGCGGTCAGGTGCTCCAGGACCTCGACCAGTTCCTGACAGGCGCGCTCCACGGAACGCCGTGTGTAGATCTGCTCGGTGATCACTGCGGACAGGATCAGGGCGGTGAGTGCCATCGCCCCGTTGAAGGCCTGCAGCTTCATCATCACTTCGACCCGGCTGAGCCGTTCGAACGGCCCCACCCGGTCGGTCGCGGCCACCGTGGTCATGACCGAGGCGAACAGAGCGCACAGCAGGCTGCCGGCCAGCTGGAACCGCAGAGCCGCCCAGATCAGCAGGGGATAGACGAGAAACAGCAGACTGACGGAGCTGTGCGCGGCCAGGGGTACGAGGCAGCAGGCGATGACCGCGAGCCCCACGGCCTCCTTCCAGCGCGACAGGGGCAGCGGCAGGCGGACCCGGGACAGCAGGAGCAGTACCGGCGTGACGATGAGCACGCCCATCGCGTCACCGACCCACCAGGCCAGCCAGACCGCCCAGAAGCCGGACTGTTCGATCTTGTCCGTCACGAGCAGGGTGCCGGCGCCGATTGTCGCGCTGATCAGCATCGCGGTGAACGCGCCCAGGAAGACCAGGGCCAGACCGTCCCGCAGCCGCGCGAGATCGGTGCGGAAACCGGCCCGCCGCAGCAGCAGGTACCCGGCGACGGGGGCGGCCGTGTTGCCCGCCAGGACACAGAGGGCCGACGGCGTCAGGGAGGTGAGGGAGAGGATGACGAACAAGGCGCCCAGGGCGATCCCGGGCCAGCAGCGCAGCCCGAGGAGGAGCAGGCAGGCCACCGAGACGCCGGTGGGGGGCCAGATGGGGGTGACGACCGCGCCCTCGACGACCAGTTCCCGCAACAGCCCCAGCTGCGCCGACCCGTAGTAGCAGGCGGCGACGGCCGACGTCTGCAGAGCGACGACGACCGGCGTACGCAGATCCTTGCTACCCACCACAGCAGCCATCAGACACCGGGGCCGCCGCCTCAGCGAGGTGGGAGCCGGTGTCGTGCGGCCCTATGGCTGAGCGTCCGGCCCGTCGAGGCCGACCACCAGGACGGCGGCGTCGTCGTCGTGCCCCACCCGTTCGGCCCCCTTGATCACGGCGGCTGCGAGCGCGTCCACGTCCATGCCCGCCACCGCCGCGATGCCTGCGAGCCGCGTCACCTGGTCCAGGCCCTCCTCCAGCCGCATCGACGGGCCCTCCACGACACCATCCGTGAGCAGGACGAACACGCCGCCCGTGGTCAGCTCGTACCTCGTCACCGGGTACGGCATCCCCGCCTGCACCCCGAGGGGTGGCCCGCCCTCGTCCTCGGTGACGCCGGACTTCCCGTCCGCCGTGGCCCAGATGCAGGGCAGATGGCCGGCCCGCGCGCTCTCCAGCACCCCGGCACACGGGTCGAGCCGCATGAACGTGCAGGTGGCGAACAAGTCGGAGCCCAGGGACAGCAGCAGATCGTTGGTCCGGGCCAGCACTTCACCCGGTTCACTCGTGACGGAGGCCAGTGCCCGCAGCCCGGCCCGCACCTGTCCCATGAAGGCCGCGGCCTCGATGTTGTGACCCTGGACGTCACCGATGGCCAGGCCGATCCGGCCGTCGCCCAGGGTGAAGGCGTCGTACCAGTCGCCGCCCACGTTCAGGCCCTGGCACGCGGGTGTGTAGCGCACGGCCAGATGCAGCCGGCGGGCGACGGGCAGGTCCCGCGGCAGCATGCCGCGCTGCAGCGCGATCGCCAGCTCGACCCGGGACCGCTGCATCTCGGCATGCGCACGCGCCTGAGCCGTGAGGGCCCCGAGCCTGGTCAGCAGCTCGTCGCCGTCGTCCGTCGTGCCGGTGCGGGACATTGATCACTCCGGCGAGGATGGCCACGGTAGGTGATGACCCGGAAGGCGAATCACCCGATTTACGTCCATAGGATGATACGCAGGCGAACGCTTTCGCGACGACTCCACGCTCTTCAGGAGCCCTCAAGGAGCTGCCCGCTCCGGCTCCGGATCCGTCCGCCGCCCCACCGCCGCCAGCACGAACGTCACGCTGATGAGCAACGCCCAGGCCCCGAACTTCTCGACCCCCACCGGCTCCCAGCCGTGCTGCTGATACGGATAGCGCCACGCGCCGACCAGGGTCGCCAGATTCTCCGCCACCCACAGGAAGAACCCGATCAGCACGAACGACAACGCCAGCGGCATCCGCCGGCGCACTCCCCGCACGGTGAAACACACCGACGTCCCCAGCGTGACGGCCACGAGCAGCCCGGCCAGCACCCAGCGCGCGTCGGGCAGCCAGTGGTGGCTGAAGAAGTTGACGTATATGGCCGCGGCGACCACGGCCGTCGCCCGCGGCCGATACCGCACGAGCCCCACATCGAACAGATGCCAGGCCCGGCAGACGTAGCTGCCCACGGCCGCGTACAGAAACCCGCCGTACAGGGGGACACCGGCGAACTTGAGCACGGCCGGCTCCGGGTAGCTCCAGGAGCCGAGCGCCACCTTCACCAGCTCGAAGGCGAGACCGATGACATGACAGGCGGCGATGACGGCGATGTCCCGCCCGCTCTCCCAGCCGCGAGCCCAGAACAGCAGCGTGAGCAGCACACCGTAGACGACCAGCAAGTCGTAGCGCGCCACGGGCAGTTCGGGCAGCAGCGCGGACACGGCCACACCGGACAGCAGGGCGAAGGCGAACGCGCAGGCCCGCGTCTGGGTCCAGGCGAACGCGAGCAGCTGGCGAACCGGAGCGGCCAAGGGGCCGGCGATGCTTGCAGGGATCATGGTGCCCTGTAGGACGGGCCGGTGCGCCTACCGGTTGCAGTGAATCTCCCTGCTCGCAGCCGGGACGCCCGTGTACTCCCGTGCCTGGGTCACGGCCTGGCGCAGCAGCCGGGACAGCAGCCGGTCGGCCTCCGGCGCGGCGCACAGCACCCGGAGCGCCTGCTCCAGGCGCCGACGCCCCGGCCCGCGCCACCACAGCAGATCGGCGATCCGGACCGCCGGACCGCTCACAGGCGCGCCGGCGAGTCGCTCCGCCCTGCGCCGGCACGCCCGGCCGTTCCGTGCCAGGCGCCGCGACGAGGGACGCACCCGGCGTGCAGCGTCCACGACCGTGCCGACGAGCAGCGGCGGGTAGGCACGGCTCGCGGGGCGGGCGTCGGCGAGGTCGGCGGCCAGCGGCCACAGCGCGTGCCGGGTGTCGTCGCCGACGTTGTCGTTGACCACCCGGGCCAGGGCCGCGAGCGCCGGATGCGTCCCGGCCGGGCTGTCGGTGAAACGGCCGGCGGCCAGCAGCGCGGCGGCCTCCATCAGGCAGGCACCGTCGTCCGGGTGCAGATGGGCGAAACGCCCCGGCACCGGAAGACCGGACGGTGCCCCGGCCGGCGACTCCATGGACGCCCGGCGGCCGGGAAGAGCGATCATGGGCGGCCTCCCGGCTGTGCTCACACAGGGGTGACGGCGTGCAGGAAGAGGTAGAGCGCCGCGGCCGGGATCCCCGCGCCGGGAAACGTGAGGAGCCACGCGGTGCCGATCGAACGGGCCACCTGCCAGCGTACGTCGGAGAAGCGCCGGGTGGCGCCGGAGCCAAGAATGGCGGCGGTGATGGTCTGCGTGGTGGAGATCGGGGCCTTCACCAGGAACGCGGTCGTGTAGAGGACGGCCGCGGCAGCGGTCTCGGCGGCGAAACCGCGCGGCGGATCGAGGTGCACGATACGCCGCCCCAGGGTGGTGATGATGCGACGTCCACCGGTGTACGTACCGGCGGCCATGGCGGCCGCCACGGCGGCGATCACCCACACCGGCACCGAGAAGTCGTCCTGCCAGCCGGCCGTGACCAGCGCCAGGACGATGACCCCCATGGTCTTCTGCGCGTCCTGCAGACCGTGCCCCAGGCCCATGGCGGCGGCGGAAACGGTCTGCGCCATACGGAACCGCCGAGTGGTGCGCCGAGGCGCCGAACGGCGGAACGCCCACAGGATGCCCGTGTGCAGCAGGTACCCGAGGACCACGCCGACCAGCGGGGACAGCAGCATCGGCAGGATGACCTTGTCCAGAATGCCCGACCAGTGCACCGTCGCGGATGCCGCGAGCGCGGCACCGACCAGCCCGCCGATCAGGGCGTGCGAGGACGAGGTGGGCAGCCCCCGCCACCAGGTGAAGACGTTCCACCCGATGGCGCCGATGAGCGCGCACAGGACGAGCAGCAGCCCTGAAGTCGCCTCCGGTGCCCCGATGATGCCGCTGCCGACGGTCTGGGCGACCCCGGTGCCGAGGAAGGCGCCGAAGAAGTTCATCACCGCGGCCATGGCGAGGGCCACACGCGGCGTCAGGGCCCGGGTGGAGATGGACGTGGCGATCGCGTTCGCGGCGTCGTGGAAACCGTTGGTGAAGTCGAACGTCAGTCCCACGATGATGATCAGCACCACGAGTGTCAGCTCCATGCCCGATCACCTTCCGACGCCCGGCCGCACGCCTCCATCGTGCGCTCCCCGGACGGAGGGGGAGCTACGCCACGCGGGGCGAGCAGCCCGATGGAACCCGGGCACACGGATGCCGCGCTTTACGGTGCCCTGATGCGATCTGTTCCTACATGGGCTCTGGTGTCGTCGGGATGCGCGCCGCTCTTCCTGATCATGGGCTGGCTGGTGGCGGCGTCGCTGCAGGGCCCCCACTACGACCCCGCCGCCCAGACGATCAGCGTCCTGGCCGCGCCCGGGAACTCGGGGTCCTGGGTGATGACGGCGGCGTTCATCGCACTGGGGTTCTGCCACCTGCTGACGGCCTGGGGTCTGCGCCCGGCCGCGACCGCGGGGCGGACGGCCCTGGCGGCAGGGGGCGTGTCGGCGCTGGCGGTGGCGATGGTTCCGGCGCCGAGCAGCGGCGGGTCCCTGAGTCACGGTTCCCTGGCCGTCCTGGGCTTCACCGTCCTGGCGTCCTGGCCCGTCCTGGCGGCCCGGGCCGGTACCGGCGTGCCGTGGGCCCTGCGCCCCTTCCCCTCCCTGGGGGCGACCGCGGTCATGGCGGCCGGCGCGGCCTGGTTCCTGATCGAGCTGAACCTCCACGGCGTGGCCGGTGTGGCCGAGCGCGCGGTGACGACCCTCCAGTCGGTCTGGCCCTTCGTCGTCGTCCTCTCCTGCCTGCGAGGATCCCCGCGCGGCGGCTCGGGGGAGCCGAGGCCGCTCGGGCGTCCGCGCTGACCGCGCGGTCCGAAGCATTGACAGGTCCGGACCAAGAGGTGAATCTGAGAGCGCTCTCAGAGTTTCGAATCGGCCACCTTTCGAACGGAGGCAGCGCGTGTTGCGAACTCTCAGGCGCCGGGCCACGGCCGCTGGGCTGTCCCTCGCCACGATCCTCGCCGGCTCACTGCTGGCGACCGGGACGGGTGCTCCGGCCCACGCCGCCGTCCCGGCGACGATCCCACTGAAGATCACCAACAACTCGGCCCGAGGCGAGCAGCTGTACATCTACAACCTCGGCACGGAACTCTCGACCGGTCGGCAGGGCTGGGCCGACGCGGCCGGCACCTTCCACCCCTGGCCGGCGGGCGGCAACCCGCCGACCCCCGCTCCCGACGCCTCGATCCCGGGCCCGGCCGCGGGCCAGTCGGCGACGATCCGCATGCCGAAGTTCTCCGGCCGCGTGTACTTCTCCTACGGCCAGAAGCTGGTCTTCAAGCTCACCACCGGTGGCCTGGTCCAGCCGGCGGTGCAGAACCCGTCCGACCCCAACCGGAACATTCTGTTCAACTGGTCGGAGTACACGCTCAACGACTCCGGCCTGTGGATCAACAGCACACAGGTCGACATGTTCTCCGCTCCCTACGCGGTGGGAGTGCAGCGAGCCGACGGCAGCACCGCGAGCACCGGCCGGCTCAAGCCCGGCGGGTACAACGGCTTCTTCAACGCCCTCAGGGGGCAGCCCGGAGGCTGGGCCAACCTGATCCAGACCCGCTCCGACGGCACCGTACTGCGCGCCCTGTCACCGCTGTACGGCCTGGAGACCGGCGCCCTGCCGGCCACCGTCATGGACGACTACATCAACCGTGTCTGGCAGAAGTACTCCACGTCGACCCTGACGGTCACCCCCTTCGCCGACCGGCCCGGAACGAAGTACTACGGCAGGGTCTCCGGCGGCGTCATGAACTTCACCGACGGCGCCGGTGCCGTCGTCACGAGCTTCCAGAAGCCGGACGCATCCTCGGTCTTCGGCTGCCACAGGAGGCTCGACGCCCCGAACGACCAGGTGCGCGGGCCGATATCACGCACCCTGTGTGCCGGCTTCAACCGCTCCACACTGCTGGTCAACTCCAGCCAGCCCGACGCCAGTGCCGCCGACTTCTACAAGGACAACGTCACCAATCACTACGCGCGCAAGATCCACGCCCAGATGGCGGACGGAAAGGCATACGCCTTCGCGTTCGACGACGTGGGCCATCACGAATCACTCGTCCACGACGGAAGCCCGCGGCAGGCCTACCTCACGCTGGATCCCCTCAGCTGAGCGGCGAGACATTGCCGCCGGCACCGCGAACTCAACGCGGTGGCGGCGGCTTTGCCGTGTCGCCCGGGGGTGTGGTCAGGGGGCTCCGGCACCTGCGAGCGGGCTGGAGACTGCACATGACCGACTGCGGCCTTCGCCGTCGACAGCACGCAGAGCGAGGCCGCACTGAGTCACTTGAGTCGGCAGGTCCCCGTGCCTGCCCTCTAGGCTGGCGCGATGGACAAGGGGCTCGCTCACGAGGAAAGCGCGTTCATCAACTTTCGGCGCTACGTCCCGGATCCGAAGGAGCACGGGTTTCGGTGGGTCGACATCAAGCAGCTCCGCTTCTCTGCGGAGTCGGTGGCCGATAGAGGGCTGCTTGCCACGCTGATCGGGCATGAGCAGTTCTGGGACGACTATGCACGTGGTGGAGTGCTGCCGGACGGGACCCGGCACGGTCCGTATTGGCTGCGGTTGATCACTGCCGACCTGTACGAGTACATCAGCCAGGAGAAGGCCGTGCAGATCCTGCGGGAGTGGATGGATCCGCTCTGGGACGTGCCCACCGAGCTGGACGCAGATCTGCAGCGGGAGGTGTTCGCCCGCCTGGCCGCTGCCGATGGCATCTACTACCTCGGCGATCTCGGTGATGAGGCGATTCATGACTGGGGACGCGTACACGACTGCTTCCACGAGTTCGTGCTCATCGACCGCTCGGTTGGGCGGATCACGCTCATCGTCGCCGCCGATGACTGACGTGCAGTGGCTGACATCCGGACTTGGTTCGAGTCGAGCCCACTCGTCATCAGAAAGATCACCCGCCCCACACCGGACAGGTCCTGGCCATTCCACGACCATATAGTTGGCTCTTCATCAGTTTTGAAAATCAAATACAACTTTGCCATCCCTTGGTGTAGCTCGACCGGCGATTACGTGAGCCTCATGAGCATCACCCGGTGACCACAACCCCTCCCAGAGCAAGGGCAATTGCGGTCACTCTCCCCCCACGCACTGGTGAGAGGCACCGACGATGACGATGAACCACGCCCTGCGGTACGGCAGCCGCACGCTCGCGCTGACGGCGACCGCACTCGGGGTGATCGCGACGGCCGTCCCGGCTGCCGCCGACGAACAGCCCACGGCGGAGCAGATCCTGGCCGACTGCGCTTCCGGAGAAGGCAAGTGCAGCTTCAACTCGCCGCAGCTCGGCAAGGCCTATCTCGGTGAGCCCCGCCAGGTCTCTGAACTGCTCTTCAACTGCACCGAGTCGCCCGCCTCCCAGTCGATGTCATGGGCCGACACCGTGGGCTCATCCCACTCGGTGGGAGGCTCGGTCACCGTGGGCGGCGGTATCGAGGGCATCATCACGGCCAGTGTGACCGCGACGTACAACTACACCTGGCAGAGCTCGCACACGGAGACGAGTTCCTTCACCGTCACCGTGAAGCCCGGAGAAGTGGGCTGGATCTCCCGCGCGCAGGTCATGCAGCAGATATCCGGCACGTGGCAGACCCACTACGACGACCCCAAGTGGGGCCACTACTACTGGTTCGTGCCCGACACGGTCACCGGCCCGGCCCCGAACGGCACGGACGGCAAGCACAGCGCCGTCGTGGTCAAGTCCCGCAAGATGACCTCCGGCGAGAAGCAGCTGTGCGCCGGCGGCTCCGCCCAGGACAAGGTCTTCACCCGCAGTCGCTGATCCGGCCTCGGCGGTCAGGGATGAGACACGCGGACTGATGCCCGGCCCCGTCAGACGGTTCTCGTCCGACGGGGTGCCCCGCGGCGTCAACTGCTCGCGGCGGCGGTCACCGTGGCGGGATCCACCCCGGTCAGTTCGACGATGCGGTGCGGTGCCACACCGGCGGCCAGTGCTCGTCCGATCAGGCCGTCCCGCCCGTCCGCGCAGTCGCGGTAGGCGAGCAGTTCCTCCTCGACCCGGGCCAGCGGCTCCGGCGCCATCTGGTGGCGGAGGCGGTTCAGCTCCTCCTCGCTCAGCGGGACGGGCAGCCGCTCCGCTCCCTCCGGCACGGCTGCCCTCTCCTCCGGCGGCAGCAGACGCAGGTGCGGCGAGGTCGGCGTGCTTCCCTGAGCGTCGAGCCAGGCGCGCACCGCGGGAGTCTCCATGCACGCGAGTTCACCGACGGCCGCCGGAACCACGCCGAGCTGCGCGGACGCGTCGTCAAGCAGAAACAGGTAGGCGTCGTCGGTCATCCTCGGCTCCTTCACTCCAGGGTGCTGATCGACATCCCATTACCCCGCCGCGCGCGGAATACAGCCCGATCACCGCTGAGAGGGAACACCACTCGGCTGACGGGGGACGAGGCTCATGCGGGGGTGGCGGCGCGGCGCCGGGTCTCGGCGATGTGGGTGTCGATGTACGAGGCGAGGACGAGCGGGTCCCTGGGCTCGTCGGCGTGGAAGGCGACCCGGCGCAGCAGGATGACGCCGTCGAGGGTGATGCCTTCGCGGGCGAGGACGTAGACCAGTGTGAGGAAGGCGGCGCGGGCGTTGCCGTCGTCGAAGGGGTGGAAGAAGCAGACGTCGAGGTAGGCGCGGGCGCCGCGAGCGGTCAGGGGGAGGGGCCGTGCGGTGTCGCGTGCGCTCTCGGCCAGGCAGGCGTCCAGGCGGGCCCGGATGCCGGGGCCGATGCCGTAGCGTTCCCGGCCGCCCTTCGCGAAGGCGGGCCGGCTGCGCAGCGACGGGGGCTCCTCCGTCCCCAGGACGTGCTGCTGCCAGCGCTGCAGCAGCCCGAAGTCGAGGCGGGCGTCGCGGGCGGCGTCGGCCCGCAGCAGCTCCAGGGCGGTGAGCAGGCCGCGGGCCCGGTCCGGGTCCAGAGCGCCGTCGAATTCGCGGACGTCCTCTGCCGCGCCGTCGCGGGACGGGGTCACCGGCCCGTCCGCCCCGCTGTCCGGGGCCCGCTGCCACGGCACGCTCTCCCGTACGGCGAGCCAGCGCTCCAGATGGTCCGGCAGCGGCTCGGCGGACGGCGCCCGGTCGGCCGGCCGCAAGGACTGCGCCAGCCGCTCCGCGACGTCGTCGACCAGCGCAGCGTCAGGGCCGGTCCAGCTCAGGAACCGCCCGCCGATGGCACGGTCGACCAGCTCCTCCGCGAGGTCGGGTGGGACGGTCCAGCGGTCGAGGAACCAGGTGAGCACCTGGTGGCAGTGCCTGTGCCAGCCGCTGCCGCAGCCGGTGCGGTCGGTCACCTGAAGGATCAGGTTGCGGGCGGCCCGGTCCCACAGGATCCGGTCGTCCTCGACGGTGTCCAGGTCCAGCGGGTACGCCTCGATCCACCCGGCGAGACTTTCGAGCCATGCGCGCCATTCGCACAGGGCCGCGACCACGCGGGTGAGCGTCTCCTCGGGGGTGGTGATCGAGTCGCGCGGGCAGCACCAGTGCCCGACCGGCCCGCCGTCGAAGTCTCCTTCGTCGTGCGACCAGCGCCAGCCCGCCGCCCAACGGCCGTAATGCTCCATCAAGGCATGCGACATGGCATCGGCCCACCGCCTGGCCTCACCCCAACTCCAGTCGCTCATCACCGGATCGGCGAACGCGACATCCGGCCGACGCGGCACACAGCGGGCCGGCCCGAGCGAGCGGACCACCTGCTCCGCGGACGCGGCGTCGAAGGGGTGGCGGGCGGGGTCCGCCTCGTCCCAGCTCAGGAACCCAGGTGCCAGCACAGGTATCACCGCGCAAGCCTGCCACGCCCGCCCCGCGCCCGATCAAGCGAATATCCCCGGGACCCCGCGATCTCCGTCGGCATGCGGGCACGATCCCGGCCGCGGTCCCGGCGGCATCGAAGGGACCGCGGCCGGGACACATGGGCCGCGTTCGCGGGCATCTCAGAACTCGGCACCGGCCGTCTCCCACCCGGCCGCCCCGACGCCCGGGGCCATGTCCCAGGGCCGGGGACCGGTGCCGTCCGTCCACGCCTCCAGCGTCTCCCCGTCCACGCACACGATCCCGCACTGCTCGGCGTACTCCAGCGCCGGCGCTGTGAAGTCACTCGTGCTGACCAGCACGGCGACGTCGGCCTCGTGCACGGTGAAGCAGGTGCCGCCGAAACGCTGCAGATCCTGCGAACCGACCCGGTGGGTCTCGCCGTACTGCTTGCACTGGATGACGATGCGACGCCCGTCGGGCGTCGCGGCCAGGACGTCGGCGCCCAAGTCCCCAGCGCCTCCCACGACTTCAACACCTGAGCAGCCGTCCCGTTCGCAGAGCGCCGCGATCGCCTCCTCGAACTCCTCCGGCGTCAGGGCTTCGTAGTCGACGACGACCTCGGCGGCCGCCCGCCGGCGGGGAACCGGTGGAGCCTGAAGCTCCTCGGCCGCCGCCCTGGCCGCCTCGTCGAGTGCTGCGGCGGCCCGGCGTGCCACTCCCGCCACGCGCATCCGGCGCCGTAGGCTCAGGCAACCCGCGACACCTATCACGACCAGGACGAACACCCAGGCAGGACGCTGCTCGACGGTGTTCGCCGCCACACGGGCGGCGAGGCCCAGGACGATCACGACCACCGCGAGAAACACGAAGAACAGGGCCGTCGACCGAAGATCGAACCCATACCGACGGCGCTTCATGAGCCGAGTGCGCTGCGGAGGCACTGTCACTACATCCCCCCTCTTGGGACCAACAGCAAGATCACTCCCACCGTCTTCCCAAGATCACCGGCTTCACCGCTCCGGCCCCCGGTTGCGACACCCGCCCGGGGCCGCCGGTCGCGCCGCGTCATCGTTCCCGGAGGCGCCACCACCACCAGCGCCCCGCGGTCCACTCGCTCACCCACCCCGGATTCGGAAGCGTGCGGCGCTCGAACTCCGCGTCGATCCGCTCCACCAGGCGGCCCAGATCCGCCCGGGCACCTGTGGGCAGGTGTCGCAGGACCTCTTCCAGGTCGTCACGACCGTCTTCGATCTCGATGCCGGGACTCTCGTAGGGGCCCTCCAGGTAACGCCCCGGCTGGCTGAAGGCCCTCTCGAAGCGGCTGAGAGCTACAGCAACGGCGTCGGGCCACAGACGTTCGGCCTCAACACGCCGCACTGCTGCCCGAGTTCGGGCCGACACGGCCGGAATCCGGCGAACCGGCGTGTGCTTGGGGGGCCGCCACCGCTCGGCGCGGACGGCCTTCGGGCGCCTACGCGGCATTGCCCTTTCGGATCAGAACCATGCCGGCATCCTGCCACAGCTGCCCGCGCCTGATCGCCGGGCTGTTCGCCCATCGCCGCACTCGCCTGGCCGTTGATGCCGCCTCGGATGCAGCCGGCCTTCGCGCGGACGAGGCGCGAGTTCGCGAAGTCCTCCAGCTCGACGCTGTTGGGCGCGTGCTCGTTGAACGCCATGCCGCCCAGATGTACGGGCTGTACGGGGGGCGTCGATCTCGGCCTGCTGCTCGGGCGTCGGCGGCATCGGCAGCGTGCTGAGGAACCGCGGCTCCTCGGCCTCCGGCAGGCCCTGCCACAGGTCCAGGCCGTACGGGGCGCGGATCCCGCCGGGTAACGTACATCTCTTCGGGCGCCGTTGGGTCCCGGAGTCCAAGAGGTGAACGGCCGATGACGCTTGGTGAACTGCCTGTCGCATGGAGCGTGCCCCCAGAGGACGCCCGAGCTGGATGGCGGGCCTTGTGCTGGACCGTCGGACCGAGCGGCGTACTCGCGGTGATGCTGGTCCAGGAGAGGCACCTGCGCCATTCCCCGCATGTCAAGGGATGGGTGGGATGGAGCGTGGCGGCTCCGTGTGACGGCGTCCTGGTCGTGGTCTCGGGCGGTGTTGAGCATCGCGTCTCCGTGACCGGCATACCCGCGTGGACCAGCCACCTGGCCCTGCTCCCGCGGTCCCGGTTCCTGCTGGCGTCAGGCCGCACATCCCGGGATCGGAACGGGACTTGGGAGAAGAACGCGGTCGTGTACTCCGGCGACGGACAGCCGGTGAGCCGCTTGTGCATCGGCGACGACATCGACTTCATCCTCACCGACCGCGACGGCGGCATCTGGACCTCGCACGGTGACGAGGGCATCTATGGGGATCACCCGGAGTCAGGTGCCGGCCTTGCCCGCTGGGACGCCGACGGTGCCCACACCTGGGGCCCTCGAGGACGACTCCCCGTATGGCCCCTCGGCGGACACGCGGCAGCCACCGAGGATGGCATGACCTGGCTCGCCTGGTACAGCCACAAGGGTGCCTTCCTCTCCCGAGTCGTCCCCGGCACCGGCGACCTCACCAACTACCGCACCCCCCTGAGAGACACCGACGGCATCGCCGTCCGCGGCACCCGGATGCTCCTCACTCGCCGCTTCCACAACCGTCCCGGCGTCGGACTGAGCCGCGCGGAGCTCGTCGACGATGCCTGGGTGATCACCACTCAGGAGAAGCTGCGACTACCGGGGCCGGTGGTCATGTACTGCGCCCAGGGCCGCGACGGTGTCCTCTGGCTCCGCGCCGGCGACAGCTGGCTGCACATCGGGACTTGAGCCATCAAGGCTCGCGTAGTACTTCCGTTCGCGGACGCGGCCCATGTCCTTGAGGTGGTCCTGATGGACCCGGAGGCTGTGGTCCTCGATGGCGCACTCGACATTGACAGGCACGGTCAAGAGACCGCGCGGGAGGCGCCTGATCACATGGTCCGGGCATGGAAGACCTCCGCGACCGGTCCTGAACACCTGGCGACTGTGAGCCGCGCCAAGCCCGCACACACCGGACCCCGGGCGACTGCGTCTGCCGGACATCGGCCGCACGTAGCGGCGCAGCGAGATAGGCTCACGCCCATGGGAAACATGCGTTCGACAGGACCGACGGGCTTCCGGTAGCCCGCCAGGACATACCTGGCGGTGGCTGCGATCGGAGTTCCGTGACACGCACCGCTCATCACCTTCCCCCTGCGCACAGCCGGAGTGCCATCGCCTCGTCGGGAAAGCCCTGGCGCTCCGTGATCCTCTACGACCTCAGGTACAGCGCGCGTACCTTCACCGACGCCGCACGACAGTCCAGGCGGCCCCAACCTCGCACGGTCCGCCGGACGGTTGCGATCTACTCCTTCGCCCGACACCAGCGGGACCGCTCCGTGGCCGAGTGGTCCGTCACGGAGGAACGCCGGGCGCGGCAGCGGCTACGAGCTCAGGCAGGCGCTCTCCTGCGGCTGGTGAACTCCACCGCCGACGAGCTCGCGCTCGATGCGGTGGACACGATCGACATCGTGCCGGCGCGTCATCGGCGTAGCTCGCTCTGGCTCGCATAACGACCGGCACGCACCGGAGTTGAGGCGAACGGTCAGTCGATCAGGACGCCCGGGTTGAGGATGCGATGGGGGTCCAGGGCGTCCTTGGCGGCGCGCAGCGCCAGCGCGAAGGGATCCGGGCGCTGGAGGTCGTAGCCGGGACGGTGGTCGCGGCCGACGGCATGGTGGTGGGTGATGGTGGCGCGGTAGCGGTGGAGGACTTCGCTCGCGGCAGCCTTGATGTCGTCCCAGATGCGCACTTCGTCGCCCGGGCGGCCGGCGACGGCCACGGTGAAGTAGGGCGCGGCGCCGTCGGGGTAGACGTGTGTCAGGCGGCAGTTGACCGTGGCCGGGTGCCCGGTGGCCTTCGAGGCGACGGAGCTCACCTCGGTGCGGACGGCGTCGATCAGGGACGGAACCCGGTCCCAGGTGGCGGCGGTCTCGAAGGTCTCGACGACGGCGCCCATGCGGGCCAAACCGTCCCGCAGATAAGGCATGCGCAGGAATGCCGAACGCCAGGCGCTCACCGCCGTGTCGGCGGGGGCCCCGCCGTCCGCTGCCGGCGTCCCGCCAAGGCCGCTATGGCCGCCACGCCCGCTATGGCCGCCACGCCCGCCATGGGCGCCACGCCCGCCATGGGCGAGGGCCAGGTCCAGGGCGCTCGCGAGGCGGTCGTCGACGGGCGAGGTGGCGGACTCGAAGCCCAGCACCAGGACGGAGGAGCCGTCGTGGGAGGCGCCGGACAGCAGCGCCTCGCCGGGATCGAGCAGACGGCAGTTGGCGGGGGAGAGGTCGGACCGGGCGATGGCGCGCACCGCCTCCAGCGCCTGCTGGAAGTCGGCGAACGCCACCGACGCCGACGCCTTGTGGTGTGGCCGCTCCTGGAGGCGCATCCACGCCTCGGTGATGATGCCGAGCGCGCCCTCGGAGCCGAGGAACAGACGATCGGGCGAGGGTCCCGCACCGGAGGCGGGCAGCCGCCAGGACGTGCCAGGTCCGGCGGGCGTGACCACGCTCAGGGACTGCACGAAGTCGTCGATGTGCGTGCGGCCGGTGGCGTAATGGCCTCCGGCCCGGGTGGCCAGCCAGCCGCCGAGGGTGGAGAACTCGAAGCTCTGCGGGAAGTGGCGCAGGGTCAGGCCGTGGGGCCGCAACTGCGCCTCCAGCACGGGACCGAGCGCCCCTGACTGGATGCGGGCCGAACGGCTGACCGTGTCGACCTCCAGGACCCGGTCCATCGACGTCAGGTCGAGTGAGAGCACGGCCCGGTGGGCGTCGCCGCGGTACTCCACGCCGCCGACCACGGAGGAGCCGCCGCCGAAGGGGATGACGGCCACACCCCGCCCGCCGGCCCAGTCCAGCAGGTCGGCCACCTCCCGGTCGTCGGTCGGGCGGGCGACCAGGTCGGGGATCCGGCCCGGCCGGCCGCGCAGGGCCCGGATGACGTCGCGGTAGGCCTTGCCCATGGCGTGGGCGGCGCGCACGCCGGGATCGGTCGTGACGAGGTGAGCCAGCGCGGTCGGGGGTGTCACGCCGGGGCGGCCGATCGACAGGTCGGCGACCCGGGGCACCGGCAGCGGACGGCCCGGGGTGCCCGGCAACAGGGCCCCCAGCGCCACGCATTCGGCGTCGTCGGGGTGTGCGTCCGTGTACCCCCAGCCCCACCAGGAGCGGGTGCGGGAGGTGACGGGGCCGGAGGGTGAGGCAGGCATGCGCGCTCCCATCGAGGCCGGTGAAGTGACCCATCGGAAATTTACCGTAGGGTAATATCCACTTCATGACAACGCCTCCCTCGAAGGCCGGCACCAAGGGGGTCCCCAGGGCCGCCCGCGAACGACAGGTTCTGGACGTGGCGACCGAGGAGTTCGGACGCCGCGGCTACGAAGCCACCACCGTGGCCGCCGTCGCCACCCGGGTCGGTGTCACCAAGCCCCTGCTGCACCACTACTTCGGCAGCAAGCAGGACCTCTACCTCGCGTGTCTGAACCCCGTGGGCGACCGGCTGCTGCACGCCGTCCGCACCGCCATGACCGGACCCGCCTCCGCCGCGCAGTCGACCGCCGTGACCGGACCTGCCTCCGCCGCGCAGTCCACCGCCGTGACCGGACCCGCCTCCGTCGGGCAGCCCACCGCCCTGCGCGTGCTGCACGCCCTGTTCTCCGCCCTGGACGGGCAGCGCGAGGCATGGTTCGTCCTTTACGACACCACGCTGCCGCCCGACAGCGACGCCGCACGGCGCGCTGCGTACTACCGCCGCGCCATCGACGACCTCGCCGCGACCGGCACCGCCGACCTCCTGCGGACGACCTGCTCCAGTGACCCGCTCGACGCCGACGCCCTCGCCTACGCCTGGCGCGGTCTGTGCACCGCACTGGTCCGCTGGTGGGTCAGCCACCCCGACGAGTCCCCCGAAGCCATGGCGCAGCGCTGCGCACGACTCTTCGCAGCCGGCCGCACCCTCCTCACGGAGGCCTCGGAGTGATGTGACCGACGCGGGCGGCGTCGCTCGTTCCGGGCGGCGGTCAGGCGACGCGGTGGATCAGGAGGACGTGGTCGGTGACCTCTGCGGTGCGGCCGTCCGGGCCGGTCGCCACCCGGTGGAGTGTCTCGGCCCGCTCGACCGTCCAGGTCTCCGGGTCCAGGCCGATTCCGGCGGCGACCTCCCGCGGGCTCGGGTACCGGATGTCCGGATCCTGGTTCCACGACCAGGGCGCGGTCGATCCGTGGTCGACCACCAGCAGCCGTCCGCCCGGGCGCAGTACGTGGGCGGCCGAGCGCAGGACGGTCGAACGGTCCAGGCCGAAGGGGGTGTGCAGGTAGTGGGCGCAGACCAGGTCGAACCCGCCCTGCGGGAAGGACGCCTGCAGGTCGTGGCACACGGCGTTGACGCGATCGCCCAGCCCCTGGGAGCCGGCGAGGGCGGTGAGCCGCTCGACCGCCACGGCCGAGATGTCGACCGCGGTGACATGCCAGCCCTGGGAGGCGAGCCACAGTGCGTCGCCGCCCTCGCCGCATCCGAGGTCCAGTGCCTGACCGGGTGGCAGGTCCGAAACCGTCTCGGTGAGGCGGGCGTTGGGCCGCGGGGCGTCGGCTGCCGGCCGGGCCGCGTAGACGCCGTCCCAGAACGCGAGCGCATCGGTGGTGCTCATCGGGCCTCCTTGTGCGGGTGGAGGCCCAGTCTCGACGGGCGCCTCGCGCTCGGTACGGAATCTTGCCGTTACGGCAAAGAGCCCCGTGCGGCCGAGGAGACGGCCGCGCCCCGGCCCAGGGACACACCCTGGGCCGGGGCGCGGCTGGTGCCGGAGCCGTCAGGCGGAGAAGGGAACCGCGTCGTCGGGGTCGGCGTGCCAGTTGGTGGCGATGGGCCGGTCGACCGTGGCGGTCTCGGGGAGCGCGAGGGTGACGGCGTTGCTCTCGTCGCCCGCGACGGCGAGGTGGAGGAAGCCGAACTCCCTGCCGTGGTCGTTGTTCGTGGTCTTCGGGTTGATGCCGGCGTACGCGGCGGTGGAGCCGGACACGGTGACCCTGTCGCTGACGGCGTGCTCGGCCGGCGACACCTCGGTGTCGGCGGAGGAGCCGAAGGAGGCGGAGGGGAAGACGCCCTCCAGGTAACAGGTCACGCCGGACTTGGCCTTGGCGGTGACGAGGAAGTAGCCGCCCGCCTGCGTCTTCAGGCTGACCTTGTAGGTCAGGTCCTTGGTCACGCAGGCCCGCACGGCGGTGCTTCGGCTGTCGGCGGTGGCCGTGGCCGGGGCGGTCGCGGTGGCGGTGATGGCCACCGCGGCGACCGCGGCCAGAGCGAGGCGGGCGGACGGGGCGGCAAAGCGCGAGCGCATTCGAGATCTCCATGGTGCGAAGTGGGTTGTCCGGCAAGCCGCTCGGACGACCTCAGCCTGTTCCGCGACGCGTCCCAGCCGCCACACAAGAGGGTCACTTCGGGACGCCGGAACGCTGGAACGGGCGCTGACCAGCACAGATGCCAGCTGCCTGGAACGGCATGCCGGGACGCGGAGGAGCGATCGGCCTCCTACGTGTCTGCGTACCGGGCGGCCATCGCGGCGGCGCGGTCGCGCAGGGCGGTGCGCAACGCCCCCGGAGCCAGGGCTTCCGCGTCCGTGCCGAGCTGCCACAGTGCCCACTCGGCGTGTCGTAGATCCTGGAACGTCACCTCCAGCCGCAGTCGGCCGTCGGCGTCGAGTTCCGCGGTGCGGACGGCCACCGCGCTGCCCAGCAGTTCTTCCCGCCGCTTCGGGTCCACCCGTACCAGCACGGCGATGTGGTCACCGGACAAAAACTGGGCGCAGCGTTCCCGCCAGATCCGGTCCAGATCGACCCGGTCCGGTCGCTGCGCGGTTTCGGGGAGTTCCTCGGCCGCGAGCACCCGCGACAACCGGTAGGTGCGGTCCGCGCCGGATCTCGTGGCCAGCAAGTAGCCCCGGTCGCGCACGGTTACCAGGCCGATCGGGTCCACCGTGCGCCACTGCGGTGACTGGCCCGTGGCCGCGTAGTGGACGCGCAGTTTGTGTCCGGCGAGCACCGCGCGCCGGATCTCGACCATGGTCGCTTCGGGGATCTCATCGGTGACCGCCCGGCGTGAGAGCAGGTCGGTCTCCGGCTCGACGAGGAATCGCCGGGCCGCGTGGCTCGCGGTGGTCTGATGGCTTTCGGGCAGTGCGTCGACCACCTTGCGCATGGCCGAAGCGAGCGCCGAGCCGAGGCCGAACGCCTGCTCACCGCGCCCCGATCCGGCGGTCAGCAGCGCAAGGGCCTCGTCGTGGTTCAGGCCGGTGAGCTCGGTCCGGAAACCGGGCAGCAGCGCGAACCCGCCGTGCCGGCCGCGTTCGGCGTACACCGGGACCCCGGCCGCCGACAGCGCCTCGATGTCGCGCAGCACCGTACGGGTGGACACCTCCAGCTCGCGGGCCAGCGTGTCCGCGGTCAGCCGACCGCGCTGACGCAGCAGCAGCACCAAGGAGACCAGCCGATCGGCGCGCATACGGGGACCTTAACGAATACATGACCAAGGGTGTCGTGATTCGTTGGAAGGCTCTCCAGCAGCGACGTCGACGACGGTGGCACCCGCGCCGATGGACGTACGCCATCCCCATGACCCGAATGGAGCGGATGTGGCAGTGGAACGAACGGCGATCAACCCGGTGACCTGGTCGGCCGGGATGGGATTCAACCAGGGTGAGGTCGTCTCCGAGCACACCCGGACCCTGTACTGCTCCGGACAGACCGCGATGGGCGGCGACGGCAAGCCCCGGCACGACGGTGACATGGCCGCACAGCTGGCGCTGAGCCTCGACAACCTGGAGGCCGTGCTCGGCGAGGCCGGCATGTCCCTCGCGAACCTCGTCCGGCTCAACGTCTACACCACCGACGTCGATCTGCTGTTCCCGCACTACGGAGTGCTGGCGTCGCGGCTGGGCGCCGCCGGGGTGGCACCGGCCACCACGATGCTCGGGGTGACGCGGCTGGCCGTCCCCGGTCAGATGGTGGAACTTGAGGGAACCGCCGTCGCGTGACGCGACCTCGCCCCCTCGTGCTGCCCGTGCCGGCCACAACGCACCGGCACGTGCAGCGGGCAGGTGGGTGATGGGTGATGCTCAGAATGGTGACGATCGGCGTCTACGGCTTCGACCGCGGCTCCTTCCTGCGAGCTCGCACCGACCACCGAACTGCGCCGGCCCCAGGACGCCGAGGACGCCGAGAACGCCGTCCAGGGTCGGCAAACGCTCGCGCCGCGAACCGGCCCTACCGAAAATCCGGTGGGTCCTTCGCCATGGGTGAGTCACAATTCCCGGGGAATCGGGGCGAGGGGGAGCTTGGTTGGACGTGTTCGCGTGTGCCGGGTGCGGCACGGAGTTGACTGCGCCGGTGTCCCGAGTGGCCCTCCCGGTCCACACCCATCACGGGGGATGGGAGGAACTTCATCCTCCGCTGATGGAGCCCGCGACGTACGCCGTCGACCCCCGGCCCACCGGACCGCCGTGGCGGTTGTGGGAGGAGGCCGGAGAGGACGCGGCTGCCCGGCAGGGCGTGTACGCGCCGGTGTACTCCGTCTCCTTCGGCGCACGGAACAGGATCGTCATCGCTCCCGGAGACTCCCGGTCCATGGCCCTGATACCCGAGAAGTGCGAGGGCTACTGCCGGGGTGTGGACGGCCGAAACGGCCCCAACCTGGCGTGCGAGGGGTGCGGGCGGGCCGTGGCGACCCGCATGGACGACTGCGGAATGTGGCAGACGGTGTGGCTGGAGCCCGACGCGGTCGTACGCCACCCTTCGGGACTCCCCGCCGGTCCGCCTCCCGACTGGGACGAGCTGGAGCGCCCCGAGCACCGCGTCCCACCGGTCGAACCCGACGGGTCGTGGAGCCGTCGCTGGGAGGCGGCGCTCGGGGTCGCGCTGGCCCACCTCGTGGCAGCCACTGAGGACCGCCCCGTGATCCTTCCCGCCGGCCCCGTCACCGAGCTGCTCGGCCACGCCGTCGGCCGGTACCTGCCAGCCGGGCCCGATGCCCGTACCGTGGGGCTGGCCGGTCCGGGAATCCGCACGCCCCACCCTCGTCCCGACGTCCTCCTCGTCCCCCGGCACCCCCTCACGGGCACACCCTGGCGCCCACCCGGCGACGATGGGGTCTTGGTGCCGCTGGACAGCGGGGTCTGGGCGTACCTCGCCCACCAGGGCGAGACCTCACCGATGCCCGCGACCGGGGTGCTTCCGGACGGAGTCCTGCGCGACGACTATCCCCTGCCGCCGCGCCCCTGGTGCCCGCTGACGCCCCACCACCGCGCCTTCGAGTACACCCTGGTCGGCCTGCCCGCCATACGCACCCCCCGGCTGCGCAGGTACCACGACGCGCACCGGTCATGAACGTCTGAGGGGGCGTCCACAGCGCCGCGATCGCAGCGGCCCGCTCATCATTCGGTTCGGATCTCAGGTCTCTTTGATCCGCCGGGACCCTCTTGGTGGTTCTACCTCACACGGCCCACGGGTCGGTGATCTGCCTGAGCAGGGTGAGCGCTTCCCGCAGCTGCTTCATCCGCCGCTTGCCCAGGTGTTCCTCCCACTCCCTCTCCACCTCGGCCACCACCGCGTCGGCGACCTCCTTGGCCGCCCAGGCCTTCTCCGCTCCGCGGACGAGGCGGGCCCGCTTGTCGGTCGGGTCGGGCACCCGGGTGACGTAGCCCGCCTTCTCCAGCTGGTCGACGAGGAAGCCCGCGGTCTGCTTGGTGATCTGGGCTTGTTCGGCCAGCTCGGTGAGGCGCGTGCCCTCCGGGCCGATGCGTTGCATGACCCGGGCCTGGGCGGGCGTGAAGTCGTCGAAACCGGCCTCGGCGAGCGCGGCGAAGACTCGGTTCTCCAGGGCCCGGTAGGGCAGGAACAGGAGCACCCCCGTGTTCAGGTCGCTCTCCGTCGCCGGCGTCGGCTCGCTTCCCGCACCCATGGCCGTGGATACCCCGCTCCTCTTGACATTAGTCAGCTTCCCTGACTACTTTGGTCAGAGAAGCTTACCATTTGGGTGGGTGATGTCGTGAGTGCAGTGCTGGACACCGACGAGCTCTGGCGGATCGTCGACCAGGAGCGGACGAGCCTGGCCGACCTGCTGGACGGCTTGAGCCCCGAGGGATGGGAGACGCGCACGCGGTGCGGTGACTGGCGAGTGCGGGACGTGGCCGCGCATCTGAACTCGGCGGTGCGCGAAGGGGCGCTGCCCGTCGCCGAGATCGCCGCCCACCTCCGCTCGATCGTCGGCTCCCGCCGCCTGGCGCCCACCACCTCGCCCCGCGAGCCGCTCCTCGACCTCCTCGTCCATGGGCAGGACATCGCCCTGGCGCTCGGCCGGACGCGCCGGATGCCCCCTGCCGCCGCCCGTGACGCCGCCGACCGGGTGTGGACCATGCGCATCCCGCCCCGCCCGTGGCCCCTGCCGAAGGCCCGGCTCGTCGCCACCGACATCGAGTTCACGCGCGGGGCCGGCCCGGAGGTCCGCGGCCCGATCGCGGCCCTTCTCCTGCTGCTCACCGGCCGCCAGGAAGCGGCCCGGGAGTGGGCCGAACGCGCCGGGGAGTCATGGACGGGGGTCGCGACTTCCCGGTGAGGCACCGAAGGGCGAGAGCGTCCGGCGCAGGTCGCGGACTACCGGTCGGGGGCGGGCACTCTCACCCGGGCTCGTTGCGCGACCAGAGCGCCCGGCGGGGAGAGGCGTCTCCGTTGTGCAGGGCGAGCTCCGCCTCGTACAGGGCGGTGGTGACCCACGCCAGGAAGTCGTCACGGTGGGTCATGCCTTCATGATGAGCCCGGGCCTGTGCGCCGGTCGCGATGTCGAGCGGGTGTCAGCCGACGGCCAGCGTGCGTCCGAGGAGGGGAAGCAACCGGTCCCAGTGCCGTCGCAGCGCCTTCGGGTCGAAGGCGTCGGTGTCGGACATCGTGAAGCCGTGGACGGTGCCGGGATAGATCTCGGAGGTGTAAGAGACCCCCGCGGCATCCAATGCACCGTTGAGCTCGCCGAGCGCCTCGGGCGTCAGGTCGGATGCGGCGTGACCGAGCAGCACCTCGGCGGTGAGCCCGGACAGGAGGCGGTGCAGACCCTCGGGCCCGTCGGCCGCCACGGGGCCGTGAAACCCGGCGACGGCGGCGACCAGGCCGGGACGGGCCGCGGCGGTGCGCATCGCCAGGAGGCCGCCGATGCAGTAGCCGGTCACCGCCACCGGCCCGGCCCCGACCTCGGGCCGGGTGGTGAGGAACCGGAGGTAGGCGGCGGCGTCACTCAGGACGCGTTCGGTGCCGTGCGCCTCGATCATGGGCATCAGCCGGGCGAAGATCGCGGGCCGGGCCTCTTCCCCGATGTGCTCGGGAAGTTCGATGACCGGAGCCGGGCCGTGCCGGTAGAAGACGTTGGGGACGAGCACGTAGTACCCGTGCCCGGCGAGTTCGCGGGCCATCTCCCGCAGCACGGGCCGGATGCCGAAACCGTCGGGGTACATCAGCACCCCGGGGTGCCGTTCGCCGTCGTCGGGATGGGCGGCGAAGGCGTCGGCCCGGCCGTCCTCGGTGGGGATCAGCAGTGTCTTGGTGGGCAACATCGTCCCGTCGTGAAAGCACTCAACTGGCGTTGGTCGCACTGACGTTCTGGCTCGGCGAACGTACATCGTTAGTGGGACTAACACAACGGGTAGGGTCGGTGCCGTGACCAGAGCCGAAGCAGCCGACCTGCCCGATGACGGCGCCCTCCGGACGCCCGACAGGCTGCGCCGGCAGGCCGGCCGACTGCTGTCGCACCTGACCACCCGGTCGGACCGGCTGATCACCGAGGGCCTGGCCGAGGCCGATGCCCGCAAGTGGCACTACGCCGTGCTCGCCTCACTGCACGAGTACGGGCCGGCCAGCCAGGCGGAGCTGAGCAGACGCTCCGGCATCTACCGCAGCGACATGGTGGGCGTGCTGAACGAACTGGCAGAGCGTGACCTCGTCGAGCGGGCGCCGGATCCCGACGACCGGCGCCGCAACGTCATCACGATCTCCGCCCGGGGCCGCCGCCACCTGCGCCGCCTGGACCACGTCCTGGACGACCTCCACGACCGGCTCCTCGCACCGCTGAGCCGGGCCGAACGCGACCAGTTCGTGCAGCTGCTCACTCGCTTGCTGGACCACCACACCCGGGGCTCCTGAGCCGCCCCGACCCGCACGGCGGATGATCTCCCCGGCCGCTCGTCCCTCATACCCGTGTGTCAGGATGCTCGGCATGTCGGGTCGTGCCCTGAGCTTCGGAGGGGTCGCGGAAGCCTACGAGCGCTTCCGGCCCGGGTACCCCGTGGAGCTGTTCGAGATGGTGACGGCGTACGCGGGCCGCCCGGTTCGGACCGCCCTCGAGATCGGTGCCGGGACGGGGAAGGCAACCCGGCTGTTCGCCCGGCGGGGGATCGCGGTCACCGCGACCGAGCCCGACGGGTCCATGCTCGCCGAGCTGCGCAAGCACGTGCCGGCGAACGTCACCACGGTGCAGACCGCGTTCGAGGGCCTGCGGCCGGGGGAGCGCTACGGGCTGGTCTACGCGGCGGCAGCGCTGCACTGGACGAACCCGGAGGGCCGGTGGCCACGCGTCGCCGCGCTACTGGAGCCGGGTGGTGTGTTCGCCTCGTTCGGCGGGCCGTTCCGGCTGACCGACCCGGCCGTGCGGGAAGCCGTCCACGCGGCGAGGGCACCGTTCCTGGAGAGCGACGAGATTCCGTCCCCCGACGGGACCCCTCCCGGTCATGAGATGCAGTGGCCCGGGAGCGAGCTGCAACGGTCCGAGTGGTTCACCGATGTCCGACAGGCCGTGATCGAACGGCAGGTGACGATGACCGCCCGCGACTACGTCGGGCAACTGTCCACCGTCTCGGCCTATCTCGTTCTGCCGGCCTCGGTGCGAGATCAGGTGTTCAGCCGGATCCGGCAGGTCCTCCCGGACACGGTCGAGATGACCTCCGACATCACCGTCCACCTCGCGCGCCGGAGCCACGAGGCCTGAACGAGGCCACCACCGTCGGCCTGTACGCCCCCCATGGCCCGAGTCTCTCGCAAGACACCTGATACCCTGCGATCTTCGCCGGTCATCCGGTCGGAGTCCCCCTTGCAGGTCGCCATGTCCCGCCACCAACAGCAGCTCGCATCAGCGCTCGACGCCCTGGACCGCGCCTTCGCCTCGGAAGAACCCTTCCCCGTCAGCGGATGCACGTACTGCTACGGCGACGAGGGTCTGGCCGAACTCTCCGGACCGCTCGACCTGATAACCGACGACCTGCTGTGCGCCGTGGCAGCGGAAGTCCCCAGCCACTGGGACGACTTCCCCCGCCTCTACCGCCGCCTCGCCCCGCGCATCGTCCGCAGCGCCGTCACCGGCCGTCTCCATGTCGACGAGAACCTCATCGCCTCACGCCTGGTCGCAGCGGAATGGACCACCTGGGACGCGCCCTTGGCCGGCGCACTTCACGACGTCTGGGCCGTCTGGTGGCACGCCACCCTGCACAGCCGTCCCGGTCCCGTCTCCGTCAGGGATACCCTCAGCCTCATCACCGTCGCCACCGGAGCCCTGCGCCCCTGGCTGGACATCTGGACCGCCACCCGCACCGACGCCGCCGACGCGCAACTGGCCGATTTCATCGACGACGTGCTGGTCGAGTACGAGATCACCGAACTGCACATGGGCTTCTACGACGAGTACGACGCCTCCGCCGAGCTGCTGAGCTGGCTGCTGACCGAGGTGCGCGACCGCGCCGACGACGCCCGCCTCGACGAGCCGTACCTCGTCTCACACCACCGTCCGGGCGTGGCCGCGAGGCGGGAAATCGGCGAGGGCTGATAGGCGGCGCGGATCGGGGTACCTGCGTCGGCATGGCTACCGAAAACGATCACGCTGAATCCGTACGAGCCCTCCGGCAGCTGCGCCGGATGCGCACGTTCTACGCCGGGGGCGCCTTCCTGTGGGCCGTTTCGGCCGTGTCGGCGGGGTGGGACGACCCCGGCAGCAGGCAGATGTGGGTTTCGGTGGCGTTCCTGGTGGTCTTCGCCGCCCTGCTCGTCATGACGGCCATCTGGCTGAGGCGTCAGCAGGCCGACCACCCGGACGAGCCCGCGCATCACGCAGCTCCGCGCAGGCCGGCTTGGCGTCGCCACGCCAACGCCTAGGAGGGGTGGAAGTCGCCCGGGCGGTCGCGACGGAGTTCCTCGTACCGTTGGGCATAGGCGTCGAGTGCCTGATGGATCGTGCAGCCGAACGTCTCGCGGATCGTTGCGATCGCGGCGATGCTCCGGTGCGCCAGAATGTCGTGGTCCACGCTCGCGGGCAGTTGGTCCATGAGCGTGAGGCTACCGGGGGTCAGTGGAGGGTGGGGCGGTAGACCAGCTCCTGGATGTGTCCGTCGAGCGTCCGGTTCTCGACCAGCTCCAGATCGAAGTCCGTTGCGTCCTCGAAGATCCGGTCCAGCCCGGTCCGGCCGGTGATGACGGGGAAGAGTGTCACCTGCAAGCGGTCCACCAGTCCGGCCGCCATCAGCGCGCGGTTCAACGACAGACTGCCGTGGGAGCGCAACGGCACCTCGGACTCCTCCTTGAGCCGGGCGACGACCTCGACGGCGTCACCGCTGACGAGTGTCGCGTCGGGCCAGTCGAGGGGACCTTCCAACGTCCTCGACACCACCGTCGCCGGCAAACTCCGCATCCGCGTCACCCATGGGTCGCGCACGTCGGATTCCTCGGTGCTCGAAGCCAGCATCTGTGTGAAGGCCCGGTACGTACGCGCCCCGAAGACCATCCGCTGCTCCTCGCCGTAGAGGGCGAGGCGGTGGTCGAGCAGCTCGGGGCCCTGCTTGCCCCAGTAGCCGGTCCAGTCGGCGCCGGCGGCGCCGTAGCCGTCGAGGCTGGAGAAGACGTCGAAGGTGTAGGTGGCGGTCATGTGGCTCTCCTCGCGTGCGGTCGGTCGGGGGACGTACACAACGGGCGATCGTCTTCGGATGCGTTCCGGTGACCGTCGCACCCTTGGACCCGGCGCGCTTGCGAAACTCATCGCTCCGCCCGCCACACGTGGCCCCGGACCGCTCGAACGGCGGAGACAGACGGCCCTGATCACGGCATGATTCCCCCCGTGCATGGAGGCAGAGGACGAGGCGGTCGGTGGCGGTACGCCCTTACGGAGTCGGAGCACGGCCACGTCTGGGGAGTCTGTGCCGAGGTGGAGGGACTCTTCAGGGAGCCCGGGCGCGCGACCTACGAACTCTTCGACTGGGTGCCGGACGCTGCCGAGGTGCGCGGCTGGGTCGGATGCCGGGTGTGGCTGGTACCGCAGGACGAAGCGCTCGACCCATGGCTGCTGGAGGACGCGGCAAGCCTCGGACGGCAACGGCGAACGGATGCTCTCGTGCTGACGGGCCTGGACGACCACATGGGCCCACCGGAAGGGCACCGGGCTCCGGTCCGCCTGCACGACGGGTACCGATGGCTGGGCACGTGCCGGGAGTTCACGCGCGTCCTGCCGGACGAGCAGGCCGCTCCCTCGCTCGTCCTGCGGGGACTCTCGCCGGGTGACCGGCTGCGACAGGCACTGGCGACGGGCACCCGGCGCGCCCTGGACCTGGACCAGGCCTGGCTGGAGATCCGGGACGACAGCGGCGAGCCGCTCGCCGACCGGCTGCTGCGGCCCAAGGTCCGTTCGTGGCGCCCCTCCTCCCACGGGCCGGATCTCATCGACCTGGAACTCGACGAAGAACTCGACAGACCCGTCCCCGGATACGCCCGGCCCCTCTGGGATCGCTGGCTCGCCGGCCCGCCGGAAGCCCCCGGCGCCTGGGCCGGCCTGGACACCCGGGAGCGCGAGGCCTGGCTCGAACTCGTCCGCGACCGGGGCTGCCTGCTCAAGCACCAGGACCGGCCGGCCGGACAGTCGTACGAGCTGGACGGCCGCCACATCACCGACGAGCCGAGCCTCTACCTGGCACTCGGCGAGGCCTTCAACGGGCCGGGAGGCTACTTCGGCGCCTGCGTGGCCGCCCTCGCGGACTGCCTCCGGGGCGACTTCGGGTACACCGCCCCCGCCACCCTCCTCTGGCGGGACATCGCACCCGCACGCGAGCACCTCTCCCACGTCCTGACCGCAGAGGGTGAACCGTACGACCTGGTCGCCCTGGTCCTCGACGTCCTGGCCGAGGGCCGGGTGGGTGTCACCTTCGCGTGAACGTAAAAGTGAACCGGGGCAAGTGTCCCGTTCCTGACCACACGACACCTACGCCTCCGGAGGCACAGCGATGGTCACACCGGCTCGACGCGTAGCTCTTCTGGGGGGAGGCTTCTCGACGGACGAGGACGGGCTGCTGGACGACTGGCTGCTCGGCCACGTAGGCCGCCCACGCCCCAAGGTGTGTTTCGTCCCCACGGCCAGTGGTGACGCACCCGCATACATCGATCAGTTCTTGAGCGCGTTCGCGCCACGCAGGTGTGAGCCGTCCGTCCTGTCGCTGTTCCGGCGGGAGTTGAATGACGAGGCTCTACGGAGGTTCCTGCTCGACCAGGATGTCGTGTACGTGGGCGGCGGCAACACCGCGAACCTTCTGGCGGTGTGGCGTGCGCACGGGGTCGACCGGGTGCTGGGCGAGGCCTGCAACCGCGGGACGCTGCTGTGCGGCATCAGTGCCGGCGCCAACTGCTGGGCCAGCGGCTCGCACACGGACTCCTTCGGTCCGCTGACGTTCCTCCAGGACGGGCTGGGTCTCCTGCCGGGCTCGGTGTGCCCGCACTACGACAGCGAACCAGGGCGTCGCGCTTCCTACCGGGAAGCCGTGGCGACCGGCAGGTTGTCCGCCGGGTGGGCGATCGAGGACGGAGTGGGTGCCCTGTTCGCGGACGGACGTCTCGACGAAGCGGTCAGCCGGACTCCGGATGCCCGCCTGTACTGGGTGCAGGCAGACGGCGCGGATGAGGCCGTCGAGCGAGCGCTGCCATGCCGGCTGCTCGATGAGTGACGTGATGCTTGCTCGCGCGGGTACGCGGCGCTGTATGTCCGAGGTGATGCAAGCAGGTGGCTGGGGGTTGCTGGCGGGGAGTGCCCTGCTGCTGGGAGCGGTGTTCGGGTACGGGATGCGCGTGTCGCAGAAGGTCATCGCGCTGGTGATGGCCTTCGGCGCCGGTGTGCTGCTCTCGGCCGTTTCCTTCGAGCTGGTCGGCGAAGCGTATGAGCAAGGCGGGTTGGGCCCGGCGGTGGTGGGGACACTTTCCGGTGCGGCGGCCTACACGGCGGGCAATCTGTGGCTGGCCGGCCGGGGTGCCCGCCATCGCAAGCGATCGGGCCACCACACGGAGCAGACCCAGCCGTCCGAGGCGCAGAACAGCGGCTCGGGCCTGGCGCTGGCGCTGGGCGCGCTGCTGGACGGAGTACCCGAGTCGGCGGTGATCGGCGTCAGTCTGCTCGACGGTGGGGCGGTGAGCCTCGTGACCGTCGCGGCGGTGTTCATCAGCAACATCCCGGAGGGCCTGTCCAGTTCGGCAGGGATGAAGAAGTCCGGGCGCGGCAAGGCGTACGTCTTCGGTGTGTGGGGCGCCATCGCGGTCGCGAGCACCGTCTCCGCAGTCCTGGGATACGCCGTCCTCGGGGGCTTCTCACCCACCGTGATCGCGGGGGTGACGGCCGTGGCCGCCGGTGCGATCCTGGCCATGATCGCCGACACGATGATCCCCGAGGCGTTCCAGGAAGCCCACCTGGCGATCGGGCTGGTCACGGTCGGCGGCTTCCTGGTCTCCTTCGCGCTGTCCCATGCCTGACGGCACACCGTCCTCGCCGCAGGCGGGGGTTCGCCTCGATAGCCTGCACGGCATGACCAAGTCATCTGTGAGCGACACCGAGGTCGCGACAGCCGGGGCGTCGGCCGGCGCGGCGGTGGTGCGCGCCATGTACGGCCGGGAACTCAGCCGCATCGACAAGGGCGCCGGGGACTTCGCCACCGCCGCCGATGTGGAGGCCGAGAAGGCGATCCTCGCCGTCATCCGTGCCGCACGGCCCGATGACGCGGTGCTCGGCGAGGAAGGCGGGCAGCAGGGCACCGCCGGCGCCCGGCGCCAATGGCTGGTGGATCCCCTGTGCGGCACGTTGAACTACGCCGTCGGCACCATGCTGGTGGCCGTCAACGTGGCGCTGCGCGACGGGGCGGCGACGGTGGCCGACCCGTTCAGCGGCGAGGTCTTCTTCACCGACGGGGAGAGCGCCCGGGTCCGGCACGACGGGTCCGGCGACGCGCTGCTGACGCCCACGTCGGCCACCCGCCTGGTGGACGTCAACCTGGATCCGCCGTTCCCGAACGCTCCCGGATTCCGGGCTGTCGACCTGCTGGCCCACCCCGAGTTCGTCGCACGTTTCCGGCCGCGCGTCGTGTCCACCACGCTGGCCCTGGCCTGGGTCGCCGCCGGCAAGCGCGCCGCCTATGTCACCGATGGCGGCGGCTTCACCGGCAGCGTGCATTTCGCGGCGGGGATCGCTCTGTGCCGGGCGGCCGGCTGCGTCGTCACCGGGATCGACGGTGGTCCGCTGGAGGAGGCGGGCCGTGGGCTCGTGGTCGCTGCCGACAAGGAGGCCCACGCGCTGCTGATGTCGATGACGGGCGGCCGAGGCCGGTGATGTGACGGCATGGCTTCGCGGCGTGGCTGCCGGACCGGCCGAGTCCCGTCCCGTGCTCAGCAGAAGGCGAGCGGGATGTCCTTGTCCACGCAGTACGTCATGACGTCGATCAGCCGGCGGGTGTCATCGATGCGTCGTCGGAGAACAGGATCGTCGGCGGCGTGCGGCCGCTCCTCGATGATCGTTTCCAGGCGGGGCAGCATGGCCGCGCAGTGCGCGGGTGCGATGTCACCGTCGTCGTCCGGATGGTCGAGCAGCGGTGCCAGCGTGGTGGTCAGGCTGCTCCACGGCCGGTTTCCCCCGAAGCCGGCCATCTCCGGGAGGGCGAAGCCCTCGGTCTGGGCCAGCCACTCCCTGAACAGGCGGAACCCGTAGTAGGACCACGAGATGTCCGGGCTCGTCACTTCGTCGTCCGCAGGGCAGAGCATGAGCCCCATCCGGTCGGCCTCCTCGCGCGCCTGGCGCTCATGAACAGGTGTCGTTTCCACCCAGCCTATGCGGACGTGCCGGCGACTCCCTGCGCCGTGACGGGTGTTCCGTCGGTCCGGGCCTCCAGGGCGCGCAGGACGGCCGCCATGTCCTCGCCGCCGTGGCCCTGTTGGACGGTCTCGGTGTAGAGGGCGTGGCACACGTCCAGGAGCGGGGACGCCAGTTCTGCCTCGCGGGCGGCCTCGGCGATGAGGCGATTGTTCTTGAGGACGTCCGCTGCGGCTGCCTGGACCGAGAAGTCGCGCTCCAGCAGCTTCGAAGCCTTGACCCGGGAGACGGCACTGGCCATCGGGCCCGCGTCCAGCACATCCCGGAAGAGGCGCTGATCAAGCCCGTGCCGCTCGGCGAAGTGGAATGCCTCGGCAAGGCCCGTGACCACGGTGATCAGGAACAGGTTCACCGAGAACTTCAGTTGCAGCGCACCCGGGACGGCCCCGCACACGAACGTCTCCCGGCACACCGGACCGAGCAGGGGCCGCACGGTCGTCACGGCGTCGCCGTCACCCGCCAGCATCCCCACCAGTTCGCCCCGTTCGGCAGGGACACGGCTGCCGGAGACCGGGGCCTCGACGTAACGGCCGCCCGCGGCCTGGATGTCCTCCTGGAGGGTGCGGGAGTACTCGGCGGAGGTCGTGCCCATGTGGACGACGGTCCGACCGGCGACACGCTGAGCGAAGCCCGGGGTGCCGCGGCCCAGCACCGCGTCCACGGCGGGCTCGTCGGCCAGCATGAGGAAAACGGTGGCCGCCCGCCGGAAGACCTCGGCGCTGCTCGCCGCCACCTCGGCGCCGGCTGCCCGCACCGGTTCGCAACGCCCGGGGGTGCGGTTCCAGACGACGAGCCGCGTCCCGGCACGGGCGAGGTTCAGTGCCATGGGCTGCCCCATGACCCCCAGACCGATGAAACCGACGTACATGACGCACCGCCTCCTCCGGCTCGGGCCGGGGCCGAGCCGCCACCGCCGTCCTCGACTATGACCGTGGTCATAGTAGCCGTGGTTATGACGGCGGTCATAGAGTGGAGCCCGGGAAAGACGTGTGAGCGAGTTGACGGAGGTCGACGATGGCGACAGCCGAGCGGGGGCCGCGTGAGCGGATGATCTTCAGTGCCGCCCAGCTCATCCGGCGCGACGGAGTCGTCTCCACCGGCATGCGCGAAGTCGCCCTCGACGCCGCCGCGCCACGCGGTTCGCTCCAGCACTACTTTCCCGGCGGCAAGGCGCAGTTGGTCGACGAGGCGGTGGGCTGGGCAGGTGATTACGCGGCAGGCCGTGTCGCCCGTTTCCTGGCCGCGCTGCCCGAGCCGACGCCGAGCGGGCTGTTCGGCTCGATGGTGCGCCAGTGGACCGACGAGTACGAGGCTGCCGGCTTCGCGGGCGGCTGCCCGGTGGCCGCCGCCATGGTGGACTGCGCGGAGTCGGTCCCCTCCACGCGGAAGGCCGCATCGGCCGCGTTCGCCACCTGGACCGGCGCGGTCGCCCAGGCCCTGACCGAGATGGGCGTTCCCGGGGAACGGGCCGGGGCACTCGCCACGCTCATGATCAGCAGCCTGGAGGGGGCGATCCTGCTCGCCCGGGCCGAGCGTGACGTCCGGGCCCTGACGACCGTGGCCCGGGAACTCGGCCCCGTCCTCGATGCGGCCGTGCGCCCGCCGGGCGGCTGAGCGCGCGCCGGAGCTACCCCTCGTACTGTGTGAGGTCGATGCCGTACACCGTGAGGTCGTGGCCGTGGACCGGGTGCTGAGCGGCGCCTTCCGGCTCCATGCCGAGTTTGCCGAGCACGTTCGCCGAGGCACTGTCGTCCGTGCGGCACACGGCTACCACCCGGTCCAGGCCCCGGTCCTGAAGAGCGAACTCCAGGGTGGCGTGCGCCGCTTCCGACGCGTATCCCTGCCCCCAGAACACCCGCCCGAGCCGCCAGCTGATCGCCACCTGGCCGGCGATCTCGGCCGGAGCGTCGGCCACGGACAGACCGACGGCGCCCACCAGCTCGCCAGAGCCCAGGAGTTCGACGGCGAACATCCCGAACCCCTCCTCGTCCCACTCCTCCTCCCAGGTCTCGATGTCCTGGGCGGTCTGCTCCATGGAGCGAGGCACGCCGTCGCCGATGCGCTGCATCACCGCCGGGTCGGCGTGGATCTCGGAGAGGGGGACGAGGTCGTCGTCGAGCCATCGGCGCAGGACGAGGCGGGGTGTGCGGATGTCGGTCATGATCCCATCTTGCCGACGCGGCGGAGGGATCGCGAACCGCGGCGGCGCACTCCGGCGGTGAGCGGGGCCGGTGGAGCGTCACGCCACGATGCCGGACCTGGCCCAACACCGGCCGGTTTCGTCAACGTCGCCCAGGACGGCGGAGTTCACGCCTTCATCTGCGGGTGCCGCTGGTCGCAACTGCGGCTCGCGAAGCCCGTCCCGCGATGTCCGCCCGGCTCCGCACCGAGGGTCATGGACCGCCCGGGACCCGTTCCCGCGCGCCCGGCCGTACGATCAGGCCCGCCGCCGCGAGGAGCAGCACGGCCGCCGCGATGACGAGCAGCGCTCGCCCCGTGCCCAGCGGCACCAGCAGCAGCGTGCCGAGCACACCCCCGCTGAAGATCCCGCCCACGGTGGCCGTCCACCTGGTCCGGGCCAGCCGCTGCTTCGCCGTCATCCCGCGCAGCGCTGCCCGTGGGCGCCTCAGCACGTCGTTGAGGAGCTCGGCGATGGCGGTCTGGCTCAGCAGTGTCGGCATGCCCGGCACATGGACGCGCAGGGCGGTGGAGGCCCGTACTCCCATGGCCAGCGCGACGAGTGCGACGACCCCGCGGTCGTCCTGGGCGGGAACGGGCCCGGTGCCGTGTCTCGCCAGGGCCAGCAAACCGGCGCACACCAGCAGTACCGCCTCGCAGACGAGCCCGGCCGGGAACCACCGGCGTCCGCGGTCCGCGAGCCACTTCAGTACGACGCCCGCGACGGCCGCCCCGGCCACGAACGCGCCGATCGCGGTGGCGGGCCGCGCCACCGGGACATCGCCCTCCCCGGCGAGCGCGAACGACAGGAAGAGCACGTTGCCGGTCGCCAGCGCGCAGAAGACCTTCCCCATGGTCAGAAAGCTCACGGCGTCGACCGCACCCGCCAGCACGGTGAGCACGGTCATGACGGCCACCCGCCGGGCATCGGTCGCGAGGACCGGGGACGCATCGGACATGCGGCCAGTGTGAGCAGCGGCGACGGCCCGTCACCGGACCGCCGCCCGGACACGCGGCCAGTGGCTACGGGCGGGCTACCACGGCCGGCGTCCGGGCAGGCGGCCCGGCACGCGGTACCGGTCGCGAACCGCTGCACGTCTCATCACGGCCGGAGGCGGGCCGCCAAGCCCTCGAAGTAGCTGCGGTGGACGCCGACGAGGTCCACCTGCTCGGGGTCGAGCAGCCACAACAGGTGTGCCCCTTCGAGGAACGCGGCAGTCTCCGCCGCCAGGACCACCGGGTCGAGGCCGGGCCGGGCCGAGCCGTCGGCGACGGCGCGTGTGAACAGGTCGGACAGATGGGTCCGCAGCGCCCGGCCGCGGTCCCGGAACCAGGTGTGGAGCACGGAGCCGGGTTGCAGGTTCTCCGCGGTGAGGGTGGTGTGCAGCGCGGCCAACTGGCCTTCCGTGGCGGCCGTGTGCCCGGCGTCGCGGATGAACCAGTCGAACGCCTGGTCCAGGGTGGGTTCGGCCCCGGCCGGGACGGACAACCGCGCCAGGGCGCGCCGGTCGGCTTCCTCCAGGACGGCCCGCACGAGGCCGTCCTTGCTGCCGAAGTGGTGGATGAGGGCCGAGGGCGTCGCGCCGGCGCGCTCGGCGATCGCGGCGACTCCGGTGCCCCGCACCCCCTGACGTGCGAACAGGTCGATCGCGGCGTCGACCATGGCGCGTCGGCGCTCCACGCCTCGCTTCTGCACCTGCCCCTTGACTCCGGTCATGCGATCAGGTTGCCCGGACGGGGCCCGTGGCGTCCAACCCGGATGTGACGGGAAATCCGGTGCGCGTCGTGCCCGGAGCCATTATCTTGAATGACCATGCAGGAAAATGAAATCGAGAACGAGTACCTGACGGGCCGCGAGCAGATCGTCCGGGCGAACGGCGTGGAGCTGTGGGCAGAGGACTTCGGCGATCCCGGCCACCCGACGGTGCTGCTGGTGATGGGCGCCCAGGCACAGGGCGTCCAGTGGAACGACGGCATCGTCCGCCGGCTGGTCGACGGGGGCCGGCGGGTCATCCGGTACGACCACCGCGACACCGGCCGCTCCTCCACCGTCGACTTCACCACCCACCCCTACACCGTCGCCGACCTGGCCTCCGACGCGCTCGCCGTCCTGGACGCGTTCGGAGCAGCACGGGCCCACCTGGTGGGCGCATCCCTCGGTGGTCTCATCGCCCAACGGTTGGCCGTCACCGAGGCCCCCCGGGTCCTGACCCTGACGAGCCTGTCGTCGCAGCCGCTCGGTACGGACACCGCGGCGGTGGTGCAGCGCGCCCTGGAGGGTGCGTCCCCGATCCCCGGGGAACTGCCCCCGCCCCGTCCCGAACTGCTGGCCGCGCTCACCACGGCCTTCCCCCGGCCGGACGCGGATCCGGAGGAGTACCTAGCCGCCCGCATGCCGCTCTGGCGCGTCCTGCACGCAGGGGTGCTGCCGTTCGACGAGGGCGAGTACCGCGCGATGGAACGGCGGGTGTACCAGCGGGCGCGGGATCTCACGGCCGGGCTCAACCACACGCTCGCCGGGGCCGCCGGCTCGGATTCCACGGCAGGCCTCGCCTCGGTCACCGCACCGACGCTGGTGCTGCACGGCACGGAGGACCCGATGTTCCCGCCCGAGCACGCCGAGGCCACCGCCGCCGCCATCCCCGGCGCCCGTCTGATCATGATCGACGGCATGGGTCACACCCTGCCCAGCTGCCTGGACGACCGGCTGGCCGCTGAGATCCTGCGCCACACGTCACGAGCCCAGCCGTAAACCGCGTGCGGTGCGGGGCCCGCCGACCTTAGGGTCGGCGCGAAGCCAGTGATCCACGAGGAGCTGAGACATGGTCGGTTTCCCGAGCGCGCGTTGACGTCGTCGGCCGTGACCGGCCTGTCATCGCGTGCCGCCCTTGATGTCGCGGCACAGCGAGCCTTCCCCTGCCCGGACCGCCGACGCGCCCTCCTGCGCCCGGTGCCGGGTCTCGTTGTCGCTGCCACAAGGGATCCCTGTGCCCTCCGCTTCCTCCGGTTCCTCCGATTCCTTCCGTCCTGTTCCGTCCAGCCTGCGGCGGGACGCCGACTTCCGGCGGCTCTGGCTGGGGCAGACGGCCTCCCAACTCGGTGAACACGCAAGCCTGGTGATTCTGCCGCTCCTGGCCGTCCTGACACTCGACGCCAGTGCCGGCCGGCTGGGCGTGCTCCGCGCGGTGGGGCAGGCCCCGATCCTGTTGCTCTCGCTCTTCGCCGGTGCCTGGGTAGACAGATGGCGCACCCGTACGACGATGGTGCTCGCGGACGCCGGCCGGGCCCTGGCCCTCGGCGCCGTGGCCCTGGCCTGCCTCTTCGGCCGGCTCGGCATGCCCGGCCTGTTCGTGCTCGCCTTCGCCGTCGGGGCCCTGTCCGTCTTCTTCGACGTGGCGTACCAGGCGTCCCTCGTACGTCTGGTCAATCGCGACCAACTCCTGCGCGGGAACAGCGCGCTGGAGGGCAGCCGGTCCGCGGCACAGATCGGGGGTCCCGCGCTCGGCGGTGCGCTGGTGTCCCTGCTGTCGGCACCGATCGCCGCCGCCTCCGGCGCGCTGTTCTTCGCGCTGTCGTTCCTGTCGATCCGCCGGATCCGCCGAGCCGAGGCGGTCCCGAAGCGCCCGGAACACCCGCCGGGGGTCGGGCACCGGATCCATGAGGGCCTGCGCTTCGTCGCCCGCGACCGCGTGCTCCGTGCCGTGTGCCTGGCCTCGGCCGCGTTCCAGTTCTCCTTCGCGGCCATGATGACCGTCTACCTGCTGTTCCTGCCGCGGGAGCTGCACCTGCCGGGCACCGTCGTGGGGCTGGCGCTCGCGGCGGCGGGACCGGGCGCGCTGCTGGGCTCGCTGCTGGCGGCCCGGCTGCCGCGCCGGTTCGGCCACGGCACGGTGCTCGTGTGCGCGGCAGCGCTCGGCGACGGCATGTTCCTGTGTGTGCCCGCGCTGCACGGCTCTTCCGCGGCGACCGTTCCCGCGCTGCTCGCGGTCGGATTCGTGTTCGGGTTCGGCGGCCAGTTGGTGAATGTCACGATCATGGCCGTCCGCCAGGCCGTCACGCCGGACGGGATGCAGGGCCGCGCGGCCGCCACGATCACGTTCGCCGGTATGGGGCTGGCCCCGCTCGGCTCCCTGTCCGGCGGATTCCTCGCGGGGGAGTGGGGGCTGCGCACCGGCCTGCTGGTGGCGGCCGCGGGCATGATGCTGTCCCCGGTGGTGATGGCCTTCTCCCCGCTCGCACGCCTGGGGCGAGAGCTTCCGGCCCCGCGCGGCGGGCCGACCGGAGGCTGACCTCCTCGGCCGGAGCCGGCAGGTGTGGAAGGGTGGAAGGGTAAGGAACGACCCAGCCAACCGGCACGCGTGATGTTCGTTCTGGCCGCCCCGGGGCCGCGGGGTTCGACTGCGCACGGCGCCCGACCGGCGCGTCCCCTGGCCGTTCGCAGGTCGCGTACCGCATCGTGAACGGGTTGCTGACCTGCAGGGAGACCGCCGTGGACGTCTGCTGAGCCAGACGGGTGCGCCGGTGAGGTCGACAGGCCTAAGGGGCGAATGTGATGAGCCGAGCGAAGCAGCCTCCGGAGCGGGCGGCCGATCCGGAGAAGGCGGCATCGGACCCGAGCGGGCTGATGGACCTGTTGGGCGTCGCCGCGGTGCTCGTGGAGGCCGACGGCCGGATCGACATGTGGAGTCCCCAGGCCGAGGAACTGTTCGGCTACACCGGCGACGAAGCGGTCGGGCAGTACGCCGCCATCCTGCTTCTCCACCCCGAAGACCGCGAGGCGGGGATGGGACTGTTCGCCGAGGTGATGGAGACCGGCCGGCACTGGGCGGGGCCCTTCCCCGTCCGGCTCAAGGACGGCAGCACCCGGATCATCGAGTTCCGCAACATGCGGCTGACGGACAGCCTCGGCGATCACTACGCGCTGGGGCTGGCCACCGACAGGGCCACGGTGCGGCAGGTGGAGCGCAAGGTGGCCCTGTCCAGCCAGCTGGTCACCCAGGCGCCGATCGGCCTGTCCGTCCTGGACACCCAGCTGCGGTACGTGGCCGTCAACGGGGCCCTCGCCTCGATGCACGGCGTCCCCGAAGCCGACCATGTGGGCCGCCACTTCCGGGAGATCCTGCCCGGAGCGCCCTTCACGACCGCGGAGAACCAGATGCTGGAGGTCCTGGAGACCGGCCGGCCCATGGTGGACGAGCAGGTGGTGGGCCGTACCCGCGCCGACCCCGACAACGACCACGCCTGGGCCGTGTCGCTCTACCGCCTGGAGGACCACGGCGGCCACGTGCTCGGGATCGCCAGCGTGGTGGTGGACGTCACCGACCGGTACGAGGCGGCCAGGCAGGCCGAGCGGGCCCAGCAGCGTCTGCGCCTGATGGCCGACGGCTCGGCCCGCATCGGGACCACCCTGGAGGTGGAGCGGACCGCCCAGGAGCTGGCGGACGTCCTGGTGCCCGACCTGGCCGACATGATCGCGGTGGACATCCTGGACTCCGTCCTGCGGACGGGCCGTCCGGACCGCGGCGAGGGCCCGGCACTGTTCCGCGCCCTGGCGGTGAAGACCGCCTATCCCACCGCCGCCTCCGATGCGATCATCGCGCCCGGCCACCTCGCCACGTACCACGCGGACCACCCGGCAGCCCATTGCTTCCGCACCCGCAAGCCCCTGCTGATCACCCATCTCGACAGCGGCGATCTCAGCCGCATCGCTGCCGACGACGCTGCCGCCGGCCTGCTCGCCGAAGCCGGTGTCCACACCGACATGGCCGTCCCTCTCATCGCGCGCGGAGAGATCATCGGGGTGATGGGCCTCGCCCGCGCACGCAACCCCCAGCCCTTCGACGAGGACGATCTCACCCTCGCCTGCGAACTGGCCTCGTCCGCCGCGCTCAGCATCGACAACGCCGTCCTGCACCAGCACATCCGCAGCGCCGCCGAAACCCTCCAGCGCAGCCTGCTGCCCCAGCCCTCGCCCCGCCGCCCCGGTCTGGAGATCGCCGCCCGGTACCGGCCCGCCCAGGCCTTCAGCGAAGTCGGCGGCGACTGGTACGACGTCCTGCCTCTCAGCGGCGACCGGACCGCCCTGGCGGTGGGTGACGTCATGGGCAGCGGCATCCCGGCCGCCACCGCCATGGGCCGGCTGCGCACCGCCACCTCCACCCTCGCCGACCTCGACCTCGCCCCGAGCCGGATCCTCACCCACCTCGACAGGATCACCCAGGGTCTGGACCCCTTCATCGCCACGTGTGTGTACGCCGTCTACGACCCGCACCACTCCCGCCTGCACGTCGCCTGCGCCGGCCACCTGCCCCCGGTCCTGGTGCGCGACGGCAGACCGCCCGAACTGCTCGACCTGCCCACCGGCACCCCGCTGGGAGTCGGCAGCGGTCCCTTCGAGACCGCCGCCCTCACCATGAACCCCGGCGATCAACTCGTCCTGTACACCGACGGCCTGGTGGAGACCCGCGACGACCCCATCGACCAGCGCCTGGACGACCTCCTGCGCCTGCTGTCCCCGCCCTGCCGCTCCGCGGAGGAGACCTGCGACCTGCTGCTCCGGCAACTGCGCGGCCCCGCCGACCACGATGACGTCGCGCTGCTCATCGCCCGGGCAAGGCCCCTGGCCGGGCTCTGACGGCTGCGTCCGCTCCGGACGGCCGGCCTCCCGCGATTCGCTGATGTGTGCGAAGCCGCCCGCGGTGTTATTCAATGAGGTGTGTGGTCAGGGAGCTCGGGGCCCCGACCGCACGGGTCCGGACCCGGCCCCGGCATCGCGTCGGGGATTGCTGAGAGAGCCGCATGGACTCCACACCCTCGCCCTCGTCCTCCTCGGCGTTCGACCTGGTGAGCCGCGCCCTCGGGCGTTACATCCCGCAAGGCGGAGCGGCAGCGGCCGAACCGCGGGGTGACCGCACCACGCGCCGGCAGGTGCCCGACAACCCGGCTGCCGGCGCACAGGAGCAGATCCTCGGCGCGGTCAACCTGGACCGGGACCTGATCATCACCCGCTGCAATCTGGAAGCCCCCGTGTTCGCGGGTCTGGACGCGGCGGCGGGCCGGCCGTTCGTCGACCTCCTGCCGCCCGGGGACGTACCGACGGTGACACGGCGGTTGCGGCAGGTGATCGACAGCGGTGAGGCGCATGTCGCCCGCATCCAGCGCCTGCGGCGCGGCGACGGGTCGGAGCTGGTGGTCTCGATGAGCATCCTGCCCTCCGCTGCGCCGGAGGGCGGCCTGACGGTCTCCGTGATCGCCATGGCCAGGAGACTGCACCTCTACGCCGCCGAGACGGCGATCGGCACCTCGCTGGACATCGGCGAGACCGCACAATCGCTGGCGGAGTCCCTGCTGGCCTGGGGAGACGTGGCCGCCGTGGACCTCGACTTCTCCGTGTGGACGGGGGAGGGGGTCTCCGGCAGGGCGCACGGGCGTATCCGGCTGCGGCGGGCGGCCCTCGTACCGGACCGGGTGTGGCCCGATGGCTACATGACGCCGGGCGACGATCTCCCCGGCGACGCGAGTCGCCTGCTCGCCCAGGCGGTGCTGCGGGACGATGCGCCGCAGACCATCGTCATACCCGACGGTGAGGCGGTCGAGCGGGTCTTCGGCAGCCCACGCGTGGCGCGTGCCCTGGTGCCCGGGGACCGCTCGGCAGGGGTGGTGTGCATACCACTCGTCCTCGACAGCGTGCCGCCCATCGTGCTGGGCGTGGCGGAGGTCTGGCGCCGGGCGGACTGCCCCTTCCGCGACAGTGAGCTGTTCGACCTTCAGGAGCTGGTGGCCAGAACCGCCCACCACGTCGACCTCGCCCGACAGCACCAGCGCGAGCACACGCAGGTACTGGCGTTGCAGCGCCGGCTCCTGCCCCGGGCCGGTGGCGACACCATCGAGATCGCCAGCGTCTACCAGCCCGCCACCCCCGACAGCGCGGGCGTCGGCGGCGACTGGGTGAACAGCTTCCCGCTGCCCGACGGGCGTACCGCGCTGGTGGTCGGTGATGTCGTGGGGCACGGCCTGGGGGCCGCCGCGACCATGGGCCAGCTGAGCATGGAGGCCCGCGCGCTGCTGTCCGCTGGGCTCGCACCCGACCAGGTGCTGGAGCACCTGGACGAGACGGTGACGGTACTGGACGACGCCGAGTCCGGGCTGGCGGCCGGCTACAGCGCCCTCGGCTCGACCTGCTGCATCGCCCTCTACGACCCGGTCGGCCACCACGTGACGCTGTCCAGCGCCGGCCACCTCCCCCCGATCCTGGTCTCCCCGGACGGGCGGGCGGGCCCCCTCGCGATCCGCCCTCACCCAGGCCTGGGAGCCGAGTTCGCGCTGCGGGAGCCGTTCGACGTGTACACCGTCGGCGTGCCGCCCGGCTCGGTGCTCGCCCTCTACACCGACGGCCTGGTGGAGGACCCCGCCCTGTCGATCGACGAGGGCATGGGCAGGCTGGCGGACGCGGTGGCCACGGTGCACCCCTGGGACACCCTGCAACGGACCGCCCGGCACGTCGTCTCCGAACTGGCGCCCGCGCCTCAGCGGGACGACGTGACGCTCCTGCTCGCGCGCATGATCGGCTACCGCAAGGGGGACACGGCGACCTGGCGGCTGGCCGCCCGCGACGACGCCCCGGCCCGGGCCCGCGAGCACGTGTCCGCGCTGCTGAGGCAGTGGCGCACCAGGGACGACACCCGGCACAACGCGACGCTGCTGGTCAGCGAGCTGGTCACGAACGCGGTGCGCTTCGCCACCGGCCCCATCACGGTGCGGCTCATCAGGGCCGGGCACCGCCTGCTGTGCGAGGTGGGAGACACCGGCAACGGCAGGCCACGGCTGAGGCGTGCCGACCTGCTCGACGACGGAGGCCGTGGCCTGAGCATCGTGCACCGGCTCACCACCCGGTGGGGGGTGCGGTGGACGGACACGGGCAAGGTCGTCTGGGCGGAAGTGGCGCGGTGACGCGGCACGCACCGGCCCCTTCAGCGCTCTACAGCCACTGCCCCTCGAGGGCCGTCGCCGTGAGCCCCGGTGCCGCCGCGTACAGAACGGCGCGGTTTCCGGGCTTCTGCAGCCCCGCGTCGTGCGCCCGCCGCAGGATGTCGAAGACGGCGGCGCCACCGCGGTTGCCGCTGGTGTAGCTGTCCCGGCTGTGGTCGAGGAGCCCCGGCGGCCACGTGTCGGGCATCGTCTGCTCCATGTACTCCAGCACCCGGGTGCCGCCGGGGTGCGCGAGCAGCACGTCGGGATGCCAGGCGTGGGGGTCGTCCTGGTAGCGGGCGTGCAGCCACTCCCACATCGCGGTGACCGTCTCCTGCACGGCGCGCGGGCCGCGCCGGTCCATCACGAAGTGGGTGCCGTCCGCCCGTGTCTCCAGGCGGTGCAGGTCCTGGGTGCCGGGCAGGGTGTGATGCCAGGCGGCGTCCAGCCGCAGCACGGCCTCGGGCCTCGGGCGGCCCGTGACCACCGCTGCCACGGCGGTGTCGGCGAACAGCAGCCGGACGATCAGGGACTCCAGGGTGTCGTCCGCGGGCTGGTAGGTCGTGCTCAGCGCCTCCGATATGACGACCAGGACCACCCGGTCGGGGTCGGCGGCCACGAGGTCCGCTGCCAGGGCCAGTGAGCGGGTCCCCGCGATACAGGCCCACTGCGTGGCCGGCAGGAGCATCACGTCGCTGCGCAGCTGCAGCCTGTTGGCCAGGGTCATGTCCAGACCCGGCAGCGCCGGAGTGGTGGAGTGACTGGTGATCAGACAGTCGACGTCCGAGGCGTCCAGCCCGGCTGTCTGCAGGGCCCCGCGCGCCGCGCGCTCCCCGTAGGACTGCACGGCCTCCCAGGCCGGCGCGGTGCGCTCCTGGACGGTCTGCGGTGCGGGTATGGATGCGAGGGCGGTCATCACGCGGTCCACCTCCTGCTGGGTGAAGCCGTCGCGGACCAAGGCCTGTTGGGTGGGCTCCGTGCCGACCGCCCGCAGGCCGCCGCCCTCGCCGGGCGCGACGGCGGTCTCCAGCGGCAGCATCCAGCCACGGGTCTCGATGCCGGTGCTCGCCGCGATGCCGTCGATGCGCGGCGCCCACGCCGCGTGGGGGTGCCGGTCCCGCACCTCCGCCACGATCTCACTGGTCTTCACGGCGTGCTCGCCGTGGATCACGGCAGGCGGGCAGAGGTAAGCGGCCATGATGGGGCACCTTCCAGAGGGGACAGGGAGAATGTCACGAGTGCTGTGTCATGGGTCACTTCGGAACTTAGCGCCCAAGAGGATGCCGGTGAACGCCCTTTCGGGAGCCGGTGTCCGTTTCGAGCATGGAGGCTAAAGGGATATTTCCGCTGTTATGCGCACAACTCAGGCGCACTTTGGGTGCTGTGACTCGGCTCACCTCTGGACCGGTTCCACCTTGCTGCGGAAGTGGCCGAGAAGCGGGGGCTGTTCGACCAGGCGGTAGCCCGGGATCCGCTCCTTGTCCTTGACCGTGGCGGCCAGGACCTCGCCGAGCGCATGGCCGGGAAAGCGGTGCGCGGGGATGTGCGGAAGCAGGCGGCCCGCGTCGCACCGCTCGGCCAGGGCGCGGCCCCACAGACCGAGGAAGCCGCCGATGTGGACGATGCCGTCCTTCTTCGCGCTCATCAGGCAGCCGTCGGCCAGAACACCCGCTCGGCGACCTGACGCGGGCTCATGTCGCGACAGGCGGCCTCGTGCCGGGTGACCAGCCAGGCGTTCTCTGCGACGCATGAGGAGAGGACGTTCCGAGAGGAGCCGGCACGCACCCGAACGGGTGGTTCCCTCACTCCGACGGCGTAGGACGACGCCTCATGCGGGGCGGCGGCAGCGGCCCGGGCCGGAAGCTCCATGGAGCCGCTCGCCCGAATCCGGACTGCCTCCCTCACCCCCGCACCACTCCACGGCCCGGGAGCCCATCATGTCCCGTAGGAACCCTCCCCGCGTGAGCGTGATCATCCCCGCGTACAACGCGATGCCGGAACTCACGAAGTGCGTCACGTCCGTCATGGAGCAGACGCTCGGACCGGACAAGATCGAGATCATCGCGGTCGACGACGGCTCCACCGACGGCACCGGAAGCGAACTGGACCGCCTCGCACGAACCTGCTCCGGCCTCCGCGTCGTGCACCGGCCCAACAGCGGAGGTGCCGGAGTCCCCCGCAACACCGGTCTGGACCTGGCCGGCGGTGACTACGTCTTCTTCCTGGACTCCGACGACTACCTCGGCCCGGACGCCCTGCGCCGCATGGTCGCGATGGCGGACGAGAACCGTACCGACGTGGTCCTCGGCAAGATGGTGTCGGTCGGCGGACGCGCCGTCCCGACGGCCGTCTTCTCGCACAACCAGCCCCGGACGGACCTCTTCTCCTCCCACGCCTACCGCACCCTCGGCTGCTGGAAGCTGTTCCGGCGCTCGCTGATCGAACGGCTGGAGCTGAGATTCCCGCCGTACCGCAACTGCGAGGACAAGCCCTTCACCGCCGCCGCCTACCTCAACGCCGACGGCATCTCCGTGGTGGCCGACTATGACTGCTACTACTCCCGCAACCGCCAGAACGGCAACAACCTCACCCTCACCGCCGCCGACCTCGCCCACCGCATGGACGGCACCCGCCTGTGCTTCGAAACGGTCGCCCGCTACCTGGACCCCGGCCCGCGCCAGGACCGGATCATGCGCCGCCACGTGGAGTGGGAGCTGTGCGGGCCGCTGCGCGCTCTGCTGCCCCGGGAGAGCGAAGAGCGGGCACGGGAGCACTTCTACCCGCAGTTCCGGGACTGGGCGCGGACCTACGTGACCGACGGCGTCTTCCAGTTGATCGCCCCGCAGGACCGGCTGATCGTCCACCTCCTGCGCGCGGACCGCTTCGAGGACCTCATGACCGTGGCCCGCAACGCCAAGGCGGACGCGGAGCGCGGCCACGTCGTCGACAAAGGCCGCGTCTACTGGGCCCACCCCTTCTTCCGCGACCCCGGGAAGGCGGTCCCGGACGTCTGCTTCGACACCACGGACCGCCTCCCCGTCCACCACGAACTGGCCGAAGCGGCCTGGACGGGCGACGGCGATGTCCTCCGCCTCGGCGGCCACGCACGCATCGAGTCCCTGGGCCCCCTCCAGTCCACAACTCAACTGATCCTGCGCCCGAGCGGCTTCCGCCACCCGGACATCCGTGTGCCCGTGACCGTCGGCACCGCCCCGCACCACGGTGACGACGCGGCGGCCGGTTTCACCGTCGACGTCGACCTGAGCACCGTGGACGCGGGCGCCCCGCTCGGCGGCGGCCAGTGGGACCTCCACCTGGATGTACGCGCCCAGGGGGTCAGCCGAACCGTCAGGCTCCGGCAGACCCGGACGGACACGGACGGCCGGAGGACCGCCCCACCGGAGCGGGAGCTGGCCACCGGCTCCCGGCGGGGCCACGAGCCCACCACGGCACGCCCCTTCTTCACGCCCCAGGGCAACTTCTCCCTCGACGTCCGGCAGTCCGAGGCCGAGCCGGCATGCCTCGTGACCGGAATCGCCTGGGACACCTTCGCCCCCGCCACGCTCGTCGTCAGCGGACGCCTGACCGGCGAAGCCGCACGCCACCCCGAACCCGTCGCCCTGCGCGCCGAAGAGGACGCGGGCTCGGTCCGAGAGGTGCCCCTGCTGTACGCACCGCACGGCAGCCGCACCTTCACTGCCCGCATGCCGGTCAGGAACCTGCGACCGGGGCGCTGGACGCTGACCCTGCGCACGGACGACCCGAAGAGCCCTGTTCCCGTCCCGACCCCGAAGGCACTGTCCGGCACCCGCTGGTATCGCGCCGCCCGGCTCGGACGCCCCTACTACGCCAAGCCGCTCGCCGGCAGCCCGAAGCGAGCACTGGTACTGCGCGTGGCGCCGGTCAGGCCGGTTGCGGCCCTGCGTCGACGACTCGGCTGACCGGAAGGCCCAGCCGGTGCGCGACGGCGCCGAGGGCTGTGCCCAGTGGGAGAGACACCCTCGTGAGGGCGTACTGGTCGCCCCTGGTCTGATCCCGGTTGACGATCAGCACCGGCTTCCCGGCCTGGGCCGCCTGGCGGACGAAGCGGAGCCCGGACATCACCGTCAACGAGGAGCCCAGGACCAGCAGCGAGGCCGCCCCGCGGACCAGCTCGCGGCAGTGCTCGACGCGCTCCTGCGGAACCGATTCGCCGAAGAACACGACGTCCGGTTTGAGGATGCCGCCGCAGACCGTGCAGGGAACCACGCGGAAGCCTGCGACCTGGTCGTCCGTGAGGTCGGCGTCACCGTCCGGGTTGATCCCGGCGGCCACGGGCTCGAACCCCGGGTTGGCCTCCTCCAGCCGCCGGGCGAGTTCGCGGCGCGGGCTGAAGGCGCCGCAGGAAAGGCAGACGACCCGGGCCAGGGTGCCGTGGAGTTCCACGACGTCGGCGCTGCCGGCGGCCTGGTGCAGGCCGTCCACGTTCTGGGTGATGACGCCCGAGAGCAGGCCGTGCTGGCCGAAGGCCGCGACGGCCAGGTGCCCGGCGTTGGGACGGGCCCGGCCGAAGGTGCGCCAGCCGAGGTGGCTGCGCGCCCAGTACCGGCGCCGGGCCTGGGCGCTCGCGGTGAAGTCCTGGTAGGTCATCGGAGTGTGCCGGCTGAGGCTCCCGCCCTCGCCCCGGTAGTCGGGGATGCCCGACTCCGTCGAGATGCCCGCTCCGCTGAGCACCAGCACTCCGCCGGTGCCCAGCGCATCGGCGACCGGCCCCGGGTCCGAGGTCGCGGGCAGCAGGTCCTCGGAAGGGGTCCAGCTCAGGGTGGGACGCATGCGCATGCAGTCAGGGTACGAAAGGACACCCCCGCAAGGAGACCGCACGGTCATGACCGGCGGCCGGCGGGAGCCGCCCCCTCCACCGTCCCTGAGCCGATATCAGGCCGAGACGTTTGGCCGGGCCGGATCGGCGTACCCGATGACTTAACACAATCCTTATACGACGAAGCGGAGACGGACCATGGGCATCATCGCTTGGATCATCATCGGGCTGCTCGCCGGCGCGATCGCCAAGGCCTTGATGCCGGGCAAGGACCCCGGCGGCATCATCATCACCATGCTCATCGGCATCGCCGGCGGTCTGCTCGGCGGCTGGCTGGGCAAGGTCATCTTCGGCGTCGACTCCGTCGACGGGTTCTTCGAACTCTCCACCTGGATCGCCGCGATCGTCGGCTCCCTCATCCTGCTGGCCCTCTACCGCGTCGTCACCGGCAACCGGCGCTCGCACCGCCACGCGTGACCCTTTGACGGCAGACCCTCCGGACGCACCTCGACGGCTCCCTCCCCGCGCACAGGGCAGGGAGCCGTCGAGGTGCGTCCGCACCACCCTCAGCAAGGGCGGCGCCACACCCCGAGCTCCGGTTCCTTCAGCATCGACGACAGCTTCAACCGGCGGGACTCGGCGCAGAAACCGCTCCGGGGCTCCGTGTACTCCACGTGGAAGACCGCCTTGCCCGCCGCGATGAACGGGGAGAGCTCGCCGCACTCGTCGTACTGGGCGCACTCCTCGTTGACCGCGAAGTCGAAGTGGTCCACGAGCTGGGGGATCTGGGGCAGGTCGTTCTTCAGCCCCACCGACAGCCCGCGCTCGTGGGCGATGGCCGCGATCATACGGTTGTACCTGAGCTGGTCGCGGGCCGTGAGCGGGAAGCCGGTGTCGTTGCCGTAGCCCTCCACCAGATCGGGTTCCACCGCGTCGAAGCCCTTGTCGCGGCACATGTCGAAGCGGCGTTCCATGATCGGGCGCAGGACGGCCAGCCGCCGGATGTCCAGCCACCGTTCGCCCGCCCACCCGTTGGGCTCGCCCAGCACCGAGTGCGGGAAGGCGTCCCGGTCCGGCCGGAAGTCCTCCCACGCACCCACGTTGACGTAGCAGATGACCTTCTTCCCGGCGCGGTGCAGCCGGGCCACGTCCGCCGCGGAGTTCTCGAAGCCGTCGATGTCGTAGACGGGAACATCGGCCGAGGCGTCGACCCTGCCGTCCAGTTGCCACTGCCAGGCGAGACCAGGACGGGGTTTCCACACAGCCCGGGACGGTGACGTCGTACCCGGCGGGTCGGCGGATCGCTCGGCGCTGCCGGAGCAGCCCGTCAGCACCGCGGTCGTCAGGGCGGTCAGCAGGGCCGCGCGGACGGGAACCCGCCCACTCATCGCTGCGCTCCGGTGAGCGCGGGCGTCAACTGGGCCCAAGGGTTGGGTGGTTCACCCGTCACCGGCCCGCTGACCGCCGCTCCGCGCTCGTGCGCGGTCCGCACGGCGAGGGGAACGAGCGCCCCGGGCACGCCGTAGACGAGGTGGCACAGCCGCTCGGGCGGGTGCCGTGCGGTCCATGCCGGCCGGCTGAAGGCGGAGACGTACGTCGACCAGTGGCCCTCGAAGGTGACGGTCAGGTCGGCGAGGCGGACGTAGCCCGGGGCCGGATGGACCCCGGGGTTGAGAACGACCGTCCCCGCACCCAGCCGGCGTACCGCCCGTACCAGGCGGCGGCAGGCCGGCAGCCCGTCCGCGGTCGCCGTCACCCGGTCCAGGAAGCAGCCGTCCGCCGCGTACCACTCCCGGTGCCGGCGCACGTCCTCGGCGATGTCCGCGGCATCGCGCACCCCGTAGTCGGTGTCGACGTAGCCCAGCAGACGCGCCCCCGCGGCCCGCAGCGCACCGGCAGCGGCGGTGAACGCCGGGTCGGGGACCTCGCCCGGACCGCTCGCCGGGTTGAGGACGACCCCGTAGGTGCGGTTCGCGGCGGTGATCAGCCGGTGCCAGGCGCCCGGGTCCTCGGCCGGATGGACGTACAGCGGGATCAGCAGGTTCACGGCGCGCGGCCCCCTTCCCACAGCGCGGCCAGCGCGTCGTCGAGGGTGTGGGCCGGACGCCAGCCCAGGGCCCGCCCGGCGGCGGCGATGTCGGAACACTGCCACGACACCTGCGCGGAACGGGCCGAGCCGGCCGTGCCCTCCTCGATCCGGCCCCGGAAGCCGGCCAGATCGGCCAGACCGCGCACCAGGTCACGCACCGGAACGGCCCGGCCGCCGCCGATGTTGAGGACGGGCGGCAGCGGACCCGGGGCCGTGGCCGCGAGTACCGCCGCCCGTGCCACGTCGCGCACGTCGACGAAGTCGCGATGGGCGGACAGGTCGCCGAGCCGCAGCACCGCCTCCGGTCCGGGGCCGGTCTCCCGCAGCAGTGCGGCGATCCGGCCCGGCAGTCCGGAGGGCGGCGCCCCGGGCCCCACCGGATTGCCCACCCGCAGCACCACCGCGTCCAGCCCGGAGGCGGTCACCGCCACCGTGCCCGCGAGCTTGGTCGCGCCGTAGGGTCCCACCGGGCAGGTGGCCGCCGACTCCGTCACCGGGATGCCCGGTGCGCCGGGGCCGTACTCGGCGGCCGAGCCCAGGTGCACCAGGCGAGCCGCCGGGGCCGCCTCGCGCAGTGCGGCGCACAGTACCGCGGGGCCGCGGGCGTTGACCTCGGCGAGGGTGACGGTGTCGCCGCCGGTCGCGCCCGCGCAGTTGATCACGGTGTCGGGCGCGGCCGACGTGAGGGCCTTCGCCAGCCGCTCCGGGCGGACCAGGGCGAGATCGACGTCGAGGTCGGCGGCCGGAGACCGGCCGCCGCCGAGCACCTGCGCGCCGGGCAGGGCGCGCAGCCGCTCGACGACGTGAGTGCCGAGATAGCCGGTGAAGCCCAGGACGAGAATGCGCATGACGTGCTCAGGCTCCCTTGAGCAGCAGCGACTTGCGGGTGGTGAACTCCGCGTTGGCCCGGTCGTAGTCGTCCGGGCGGCCGATGTCCAGCCAGTACCCGTCGAACTCGTAGGCGTGCGGCTTGTTCTGCGTCTTCAGCAGATCGAGCACCAACTCGTCGAAGCCCAGCGGCAGTCCCGGCGTGTAGCCCTCCAGCGTGGCGAGGGACAGGCCGTAGACGCCCATGGAAACGCGGTAGTCCATGCTCGGCTTCTCGGTGAACGCCACGACTCTGCTGGAGTCGGTGGTCAGCACCCCGAAGTCGATGTGCACCTTGCGGGCGTACGTCGCGATGGTCAGCGGAGCCCCGGACGCGCGGTGCCGCCGCAGGACGTCGGCGTAGTCGAGGTCGGTGAGGACGTCGCCGTTCATCACCAGGAAGGTCTCGGGCAGACGGTCACGCAGGGTGAGCAGCGGGCCCATGGTGCCCAGGGGGCTCTCCTCGGTGGCGTAGTCGACGGCCAGGCCCCACTGGGAGCCGTCGCCGACGTAGGCGCGGATGATCTCGCCGAGGTGGCCGATGGCGATGGTGCAGCTGGTGAAACCGGCCGTGGACAGCTGGCGCAGCACGATCTCCAGGATGGCGTGCTGGTCGCCGATGGGCACGAGCGGCTTGGGCAGCGCGGTGGTGTACGGCCGCAGCCGGACGCCCTTGCCTCCCGCCAGGATCACTGCGTGCATGGGGCTCCTCCTTCGTGAACGTGCGCTGACGTGCCGGACGGGGTCAGATGTTGTAGATGCCGGTCTTGTAGCGGGCCAGGTTGGCCGGGTCGCGGAAGAACGTCACGGTGTGGGCGAGGCCCTCCTCCAGCGTGTGCGCGGGCTGCCAGCCGGTTGCGGCGGCGAGCTGGCTCGCGTCGGCGACGAGGCGCATCACCTCGGAGTTGGCGGGGCGGATGCGGGCGGTGTCCTCGCGGACGTCGAGGGCGGTGTCCATCACCTTGCCGATGAGCGCGACCAGGTCGCCGACCGAGATCTCCCCGCCGGTACCGGCGTTGAAGGTACGGCCCACCACCCGCTCGGCGGGCGCCGTACCGACGGCGAGGAAGGCCTGCGCGGTGTCCTTGACGAAGGTGAAGTCCCGGGTGGGACGCAGGTCGCCGAGGGTGATCGTGCGCTCCCCGGCCGCGACCTGCCCGATGACGGTGGGGATGACCGCCCGCATCGACTGGCGCGGTCCGAAGGTGTTGAAGGGCCGCAGCGTGACGACCGGCGTGTCGAAACTGGCGTGGTAGCTGTCGGCCAGCCGGTCCCCGCCCGCCTTCGAAGCGGCGTACGGGGACTGGGTGTTGATGGGGTGGTCCTCGGTGATGGGCACGGTCTGCGCGGTGCCGTACGTCTCGCTGGTGGAGGTGTGCACCAGCCGGGGCGTGCCGAGGGCCCGCACGGCTTCCAGCACGTTGAGGGTGCCGGTGACGTTGGTGTCCACGTAGCTGTGCGGGGCCTGGTAGGAGTACGGGATCGCGATCAGGGCGGCCAGGTGGTAGGCGGTGTCGGCGCCGTCGAGGAGGCCGCGGACGGAGCCCGGGTCACGGACGTCACCGAGGACGATCTCCACCTGGTCCAGGACGTCCGGATGCAGGGTCTCCAGCCAGCCGTAGGAGGAGAAGGAGTTGTACTGGGCCATGGCCCTGACCCGGTGTCCGGAGGCGACCAGCGCCTCGGTGAGGTGCGAGCCGATGAAGCCCTCGGCTCCGGTGACGGCGGCGAGCGGTGCGGAGGTCAACTGCGGTGTCCCTTCGGATGGGTGGGATGGGAGCGGGAGTGGGGACGGGGTTCAGGCGTGCGGGGCGGGCCGGCCGAGCAGCCACAGCGCGCACGCCGACAGACACAGGGCGGCGGCGCCGCAGGCGACTGGCAAGGCGAGGGCGGTGCCTGGTGGCAGCCGGAGGAGGACGACCGCTCCGGCCCCGCCCGCTGCCGTCAGACAGATCCCGGCCGACGACCAGGCCGCCCCGAACGCCTGGAGCAGCAGCGCGGTCCACAGAACGGCCGCGAGCAGCAGCAGGGCGACGGGGTCGGCGCCGGAGAGCAGGGCCGCGGGCAGCAGCGGGGCGAGGTAGGCGAGCAGACAGAGGCCGAGGATGCCGGCCGAGCGCAGCAGGAACCCGGCGGGCGTGGCGGTGGTGCGCAGGGCGGCGACCGACAGTCCGCGGTAGCGGTACAGCAGCCATTCCGCCGGCCCCATGCTCAGCGTCAGCACGATCACCGCGTACGGCTCCTCCCGCCCCTCCAGCAGCACCAGCACCCCCGCGGCCAGTCCGAACAGGCCGTACGGCAGGGACCACAGCAGACGCGGCCGGGCCGCGCCGGCGACGGCCGGGACGGCGAGGACACCCCGAAGGACCAGGCCGGTCACGGTGAGCGTGGCGAGCAGCGCCAGCAGGGGCAGCCCGGCCCGGAGCGCCGGACCCGGCTCCCACCACGGCAGGGCGGCGGCACCCGCGACCAGTGGGCTCAGCGCGGCCAGCAGCAGCCGCTCCCGGCCCAGCACCAGCAGGACACCGGCCGCTGCCAGGTACGCGGACTGCGCCGCGGCCACGAGGGTCACCGGCCCGCCGTCGGCGGGCAGCGCGGCGACCGTCGTCGCCACGACGGCTCCGACGGGCGCGCCGGCCAAAAGGGTACGGCCCGCCTCCCGGCGTCCGATCGCGAGCCGCAGGTGCGCACGGTGGCCGAGCGCCTGCCCCCACGCCCAGGAGACGAGTCCGGCGACGATGAGGGCGGGGGCGTACCCGCCTGCGTTCCACAGCGGCGCGGTCAGCAGGTAGGCGAGACCGGGAAGGGCGAACAGCACGCCCCGCAGCAGACAGCGGACGGTGTCGGGGCGCCACGGGTCGGCCGCCGGGGCGGGTTCGGGGAACGTGCGCGGCACCCGCTCGTACAGCGCGGAGGCGAGGGAGAAGAGGTTCGGGTGGCCGTACCGTTCGTTGATCAGGGAGGCGGACAGTCCCTCCGCCTCCAGCAGGGCGGCCACCTCGTAGGGGTGGACGGCGGGACCTATGCGGTCGGCGAGTTCGGCGGCGAGTTCACTGACCGCTTCGTCGTCGGGACCGCGCCGGGGCAGCCGGATGGCGAGGGTGGCGTCGTCGAGGGCCCAGCGCGGCCGGCGGCGCGGCGGGCGGGTGCCGGCCAGCCGGATGGCCAGCGTGTCCTGCTCGGCACCGCCGGGTTCGAGGGACATCGGCCCGCTCACAGGGCGAGGCTTCCGGAGCCGTGGACGGCCGGGGCGGACGTCCTGACCGTGGTCAGGTCCGTCAACTCCCGCTTTGGATGGGCCAGTTCCAGATAGACGGATCGAAACGTGTCAATGGTCTGCCGGAGGGTGAACTGCTCGATGACCCGCAGCCGGGCCGCCTCGCCCATCGCCCTGCGCCGTCCGGGATCGCCCAGCAGCTCCAGCGCGGCCGCGGCCATCGCCTCGGGATCGCGCGGAGGCACCACGAGCCCGGTGTCTCCGACGGCTTCGCGTACCCCGCCCACGTCGGTGGAGACGGTTGCCCGCCCGCAGGACATCGCCTCGATCAGGGTGAAGGGGAAGCCCTCGCTGATGCTGGAGAGCATCACGACGTTCCCGGCGGCGTAGGCGTCCTTGATGTCGTCGACGCGCCCTTCGAAGGTCACGGCGTCAGCGTGCCCGAGCTCGGCGGCCAGGGTCTCGCAGCGTTCCCGGTAGGCCTCTCCGCCCCGGGGCGTCCCGCCGAACAACCGCAGCCGTGCGTGCGGGAGTCGGGCGCGGACCAGGGCGAAGGCCCGGATGAGGGTCTCCAGATCCTTGATGGGGTCGACGCGGCCCGCCCAGCTGAGGGTCGGGGCGTCAGGTTCGGGGCCGGCCGCAGGGAACGCGGCGGGGTCGACGCCGTTGTAGACCGTGCGGATCGACGCCGGGTCGGCGCCGCCCTCCTCCTCCCACAGCCGGTTGTAGCGGTTGCCCGGTGTGATCAGGGCGGCCCGCCGGTAGCTCTCCTGCGCGAGCAGCCTGAAGAACCCGAGGATCACGGCCTTCACCGGCCAGCGGTAGGGCGCGGTGCGATAGCCGAGGTAGCGCTCGCGCAGGTACACCCCGTGCTCGGTCAACAGCAGTGGGACGCCGTGGTGTTCGAGGGCGGCGAGCCCCGGCAGGACGGCGACCCCGCCGCTCACCGCGTGCGCGACGTCGGACTCGGGCGCCGGGGCGGCCAGCGGACGCAGGGCGTGCTCCAGCAGGGCGGTCGCGGTGAGTGCGTCGTGCAGGGTCGGCTGTGCCTCGCGGACGGCGAGCCCGGGGCGGTTCCACAGCGCGGTGAGGATCGTGACGGCCCGGTCTGCTCGCAGGAAGGGGCTCAGCGTCCCGTCCGACGCGGCGCGTGCCAGTGCGTAGAGGGCGGGTGCGAATCCGTCCTCGGCACGCGGGTCGAGCAGCGCGGCCAGGAACCGCTCGTAGGCGGCGGTGAGTTGGTTGCGGGCCCGGCCACGGGGCGGGCGGCCTTCGGGCGGGGCGCCCCACATGGGGACGGACAGCACACCCGAGACGTGCGCGGGCAGGTCCCACACGACCGGCTCACGTCCGGTTCCGGTGACGGCGATGACGTCGAAGGCGAGGTCGGGCATGCCCTGGACGAGCTGGTCGCACCAGACGCTGACGCCGCCGTGGCTGTGCGGATAGGTGCCTTCGGTGAGCAGGGTGACGCGCGTCGCTCCGGTACCTCGCGCGCCCTGGGGAACGGGCATCGATGTGCTCCACGGCCGAGGAGTGGGGTGGTTCGGGCCGGTCACGGCCGCCCGCCGGGGCGGCCGTGACCTTCGGTCGGTCTTGGGCGGGTGCGCCGTTCAGCCGTCTGCGGTGTGGCCCACCGGATCGGTGACGCCCGCGGGGACCCGGGTCTTCGGCGCGGGGCCGGTGGCCGGGGCGGGTCCGCCGGCGTCGGCGGCCGGAGCCGGGGCGGATGCCGGCAGGGTGAGGGTGAGCGGCTCACCTGTGGAGGGCGTCCAGCCGGACACCGCACCCGCGTACGCCTCGCCGAACGCGGCACCGGCCACCTTGGCGCCGGTGGGCAGGGTCGCGGGCACCGCGAGCCCGTCCGGCGCGTCGACGGTCACGGTGTCGCCGATGCGGTGCGCGGTGACCTCGCCGGCCCGGAGGGCGGCCTGCCAGTCGGCCCGGCGCCGGAGTTCGGTGCCGATGTCCCGCATCCGCGGGTTCACGACGGGGGTGTCCTCCGTGAACAGCGCCTCGTAGTCGTCCAGGACGCCGTTGAGCACAGGGTAGGCGATGCGGTCCTCGGCCAGATTCGACTGGTGGATGAAGTGCGGCTTGGGGTCGTTGGCCAGGACGTGCCCGAGCGCGATCCGCGTCTCCAGCGGCACGATGTGGTCCGCGTAGCCGGTGGCGGCGGACAGCGGCGCCGGCAGACAGGTGGTGGTGGCCGGGTTGTCCTCACAGATGCCGCTGCCCCCCTGGGCGCGGCTGGTGTAGATCCAGTTGTACTCGTCGACCTGCTCGGCCGCCCGCCCGGCGTTGTAGAAGACGTTCATCGGATAGCGGGGCACGGTCGTGGCCGGACCCACCCGACGCTGGGCGGGCTCACGGGAGTTGTCGGAGCCGAGCCAGCCGATGCCGTTGTCGCCGAGGGCGAGCGCCAGGTTGGGGTTGTCCTCCGGCTGTTGCGGCAGCACCTTCATGCCGGAGTGCTCGCCGGTCACCAACTCGTCGTTCACCAGCGGGAGTCCGGCCCTCTCGCCCCAGACCCGGTTGGTGGCGATCTCGTCGGAGATGTCGTTGCGGCTCATCCACCGGGTGCTGCCGTCGGCGTCGGTCGCGCACTTCCAGGGCACCACGGTCGTGTCCTGCACGCAGCCGAGGAAGGGGTGCGAGTAGGTGTGGTTGATCCACCGGAACTCGCCCCGCCGCGCGATCAGCCGGTCGGCGAGCGCGTCGGCGCCGTTGTTGTCCTCCCGGTGGTCGACGCTGCCGGCGCCGTTGTAGGCGAAGTCGAGGGTGAAGTCCTTGTCGTTCTGCCAGTCGACGGCGTGGTCGACGTCGGCGACCGTCATCCGGATCGGGTCGGGTGTCGCGTTCGGGTCCGTGCAGTCGACATCGCCGGGCGTGCAGTTGAGCGTGCTGTTCCATCGGTCGTCGGCGGCGAAGACGTCGTCCACGTGGACGGAGAAGTAGTTCCGTGAGGCGCCCAGGTGCACCCCGCCGGTCATCCACTCCACGATGCCGCGGGCCAGGAGCCGGAACTGCTGCTGGTACTGGTTGTAGACGAAGGTGACGACCAGTTCGCGCCGCCCGTCGTGCCGGTACTCGCCCACCAGCGTGCCCTTGGCCGACTGCCCGGGGATCGTCGCCTGCACGTACGGAGTGAAGTCGGCCCCCGCCACGGGCTTCGACAGGTAGGCGTAACTCTCGCCGACGGTCGGGTCGTTGTCCTCGAAGGGCACCGCCCCGTCGAGATAACCGAAGGGGCCCGACCTGCCGGCGGCGGTCACCTCCGCCCGCTTCCCGTCGATGCTGCCGGAGTAGCCCCCGTGGACCGGGTACTGCAAACCGGCTTCGGGACGCGCGTACGTGTAGGCGTCGACCTGGGGGATGGCGTAAGTCTGCTCGTACGCTGTGAGCGCCGCCATCTCGGCGGAGCCGGCCGGGAACGGGTTGTCGTTGGGCAGCACCACGGCCTGGAATTTGGCGCGCGGCCGGCCGTCGACGATGTCCGCGAGGAAGCCGGCGTCGATCACGGTCCGGCCGGACTGCGTGAGGTCGATCCGGGTGTACGGCGTTCCGGCCGCGGCCAGTTCGGCGGCTATCGCGTCGGTGGACGGGCCGCCGTCGCTCACCACCAGCACCCGCAGATCGACGCGGGGCGTGGTGTCGGCGTGGGCCGCGCCGGCCGGCAGGCCCAGCGCGGCGATGAGCACGCCCACCGTGAGAACGGTGGTGCGTAAGGTCCGCTTCATGCGGTGAGGTCCCCTCCCCGGGCAGGGGCGAGTACGGCTCCCGTGGAGCGGACGCACCCCCTTGCGTGCCGCCGGCGTCCCCCTCAGAAGCCGGTTCGTCACGCATCCGTTCGCGTCACATAGTGATGTCTGTGTGGAGATTTCGCGGTCATGTTGCGGAACATGACGGAAAAGCGCAGGTGTCGAATGGGGTCCATTCGAAAGAGAAGTGATCCGTTCCAGGCTGCCGGACGAGGCCGGACCTGGCGGGCGCGAGGGCCCGGCCTGCTGGTCCGGGCCCTGTGCGGCGTACCGGCGGGCCGGTGGGGCCCGCCGGTCGTCATGCCAGTGGTCCAGACCGGAGCGGATGTCCGGGTGTGGCGGCTTTCAGGTCACGCTCGCCGGTCGCGGACCGGGCGTCAGGGGCAGAGCACTCGCGTCACCGGCGTGTAGACCGGGCCGCCGCTGACGTTCGTGGAGTCGCTGAACTCGGCGTAGAAGTACGAGTAGAAGCCGATGTTGCCGTTGCAGCCGGAGTCGGCGGCGACGTCCAGCGTCAGGGTGACCGTACGGCTCTGGCCGGGCGGGATGGTGGCGCCGTAGTTCGCGCCGAGGTTGGCCGGGCCGGTCCCGGAGCAGGGGGTGGGGCCGTTCGCGGTGGTGAGGCTGCACCCGCTGAAGCCGTACTTCAGATCGGGACGCTGGGTGGTGAGCCAGGTCGGTTCGATCGTCTGGTAGACGAACCAGACGTCGTACGTGTTGTTGTTGGTGATGGTCATCGACAGCTTGACCGAGCCGCCGGGCGTGGTCGTGGCGCTGTCGGTGGTGAAGGTCAGCTCCGCCGGTGCCGGGCCGGCCGCGCTCGCGCCGGGAGCCAGACCGAACACGGCGAGGGCCAGGGCGAGGACGGCGGTGAGACCGAAACGTCTCATCAGGGGTGATCGCATGGCCACGGAGGGTAGGCAGCGGCTGAACGCAGCGTCTGCACCGAAAGGGAGGCCCGGTTCGCCATGCGGCTGGAAGTGTTCATGGTGTGGATGATGCGTGACGAAGGTGTGACGGCCCGGCGGGAGCCGCGTTCGCCCAGGCAGTTGCTGCGCGCAGAGCCGGGGGCGCGGGAGGGGCGCCCTCCACGGCATCCACGGCGCGTGGCCGTGACATTGGCGCGTATCGGATCCGGCCGGCCTCTCCTTCGCCCGTGATCACCCTGGGCTTCTCGGTCATCCGCCGGATTCCGGCCCGCCGAGGGGGCCGGTCAGGACGCTCCGAGGCCGCGCAGCAAGGTGTCGACCACGACGTCCGCCGCCTGCGCGGGGCTCAGATCGGGCATCTGCCGCGATGCGAGGTGCATGAGCTGGGGCAGCAGCGCACCCGCCCACCCCTGCGGGGGCCCGGGCCGCAGAAGTCCCTCCTCCTCGGCGCGCTGGAGGAAGGCGTCCACCTCGCGTATTGAGGCGTCCCGGCGGGCGTGGACACCGTCGTCGGCGAGCATGCGGGCGAGGTCGACGGGCCAGGTGCGGTTGACGGCGATGATGTTCTCGACGTAGCGGTGCAGGGCGACGGCGACGGGGGCTTCGCGCAGCCGGGCGTCCTCGATGGCGTCCTCGATGGCCGCGAGGCGGGCTGAATGGATCGCGGCCAGGAGGTCCTCGCGGGAGGCGAAGCGCCGGTAGACGGTGCGGCGGTCCACACCGGCCTCGGCGGCGATGTTCGCGATGCTCGCTCCCGGGTCGGCGGCGAGCATGCGCGCTCCGGTGGTCAGGACGGCTTCCAGGTTGCGCGCGGCGTCGGCTCTCACCGCACCGAGTCTAGGCGTGCCCTGTGGAGCCTGACGTGTCTATCGCCTCACGCGCGTGAAGGGAGATCGGGGAATCGCTACGCCGATGTAACGGTTAAGCGAGGGCGGAGCCGCCGCGACGGATGCATTCGTCACCTGTCAGAATGGTGACTGCACGCGGAGGGCGTGTGTGCGAGGCTGGTCCCGTGTGGACGGATGCGGGCGAGAAAGGTGATGCGTCATGAGTGATGTCGAGGAGAGGGCCCTGCTTGCGGGTGGCTGTTTCTGGGGGATGCAGGAGCTGATCCGGTCGCTCCCCGGAGTGATCCGCACCCGGGTCGGCTACAGCGGCGACGACGACAAGCCCCACGCCACCTACCGTGACCATGGAAGGCACGCGGAATCGATCGAGATCGTGTTCGATCCGACCGCCACCGACTACCGCGCGATCCTGGAGTACTTCTTCCAGATCCACGACCCGACCACGAGGGACCGGCAGGGCAACGACATCGGCCTGAGCTACCGCTCCGCCATCTTCTATCTCGACGACGAGCAGCGGCGCGTCGCGCAGGACACCATCGCCGACGTCGAGGCGTCCGGGCTGTGGCCGGGCCCGGTGGTGACCGAGGTGGTGCCGGCCGGCGCGTTCTGGGAGGCCGAGCCCGAGCATCAGGACTACCTCCGGCGCTACCCGGACGGCTACACCTGTCACTTCCCGCGCCCGAACTGGCGGTTGCCCAGGCGCGGCTGATCCGGACCGCCGACGTGGCCGGGGAGGGCTCTGCCCTCCCCGGCCACGCGCCGTTTCTCCCGCCTTGTCGGCAGGCATTCGACACGCCGGTGAGTCTGAAAGCATCATAACCGCTACAGTCGAGTGACAGATGTTGCCAGGGCTCGAACTACTCCCCGAGGAGAGACAGCGCATGATCACCTACGACCGGCTGTTCATCGGAGGCTCCTGGGTGGAGTCCGGCGATCCGGAGCTGCTGGACATCACCTCACCGCACGACCGGTCGGTGATCGGGCGTGCGGCCCAGGCGCAGCCCGCCGACGTGGACCGGGCGCTCGCGGCGGCCCGGGCCTCCTTCGAGGCGGGTGGGTGGCGCACGACCCCGCCCGCGCAGCGGATCGCGGTCCTGCGGCGGTTCAACGCACTGCGCGAGCGGGAGGCGGAGAAGATCGCACACCTCATCTCGCTGGAGAACGGCTCGGCGGGATGGTTCACCCGGGCCGGTCAGCCGGGCCTGACCCGTCAGGCCGACGCCTATCTGAAGGCGGCGGAGGAGTTCGGCTGGGAGGAGGCGTTGGTGCCCTCCGACCCGGCGTCCCCGGTGCGCAGCGTGGTGCGCCGCGAGGCGATCGGCGTCGTGGCCGCGGTGATCCCGTGGAACTCCCCCTTCTCCTCCGCCACCACGAAGATCATCCCGGCCCTGCTCGCGGGTAACTCGGTCGTCCTCAAGGTGTCCCCGGAGAACTCGCTGAGCATGGGCTTCCTCGCCGAACTGCTGGAGCGGGTGGGTCTGCCCGAGGGTGTGATCAGTGTTCTGCCCGCGGACCGGGAGACCAGTGAGTACCTCGTGTCGCACCGGGAGGTCGACAAGATCGCCTTCACCGGCTCGACGCGGGCCGGCCGTCGCATCGCCTCGATCGCGGGCGAGCGACTCAAGCGCGTCAGCCTGGAGCTGGGCGGCAAGTCCGCCGCCATCGTCCTGCCGGACGCCGACATCGAGAAGGCGGTCGCGGGCCTGAAGTTCGGCTCCCTGCTCAACAACGGCGAGTCCTGTATCGCCCAGACCCGCATTCTCGCCCCCCGCGGCCGGTACGAGGAGGTCGTGGCCGCGGTGAAGGAACTGGTCGAGTCGCTGAAGGTGGGCGACCCGGGTGACCCCGACACCTTCATCGGTCCGATGATCCGCCCCGACCAGCAGGAGCGGGTGCGCGGCTACATCCGGCTCGGCATCGAGGAAGGCGCCCGCCTCGTCACCGGTGGCCCGCAGATCCCCGAGGGACTGGAGAAGGGCAACTACGTCACCCCCACGGTCTTCGCCGACGTCGACAACTCGATGCGCATCGCTCAGGAGGAGATCTTCGGCCCGGTCCTGGTCGTCATCGCCTACGACGACGAGGACGACGCCGTCCGCATCGCCAACGACTCCGAGTACGGCCTCTCCGGCGGCGTCTGGTCCGCCGACGAGGACCGTGCCCTGGCGGTCGCCCGCCGGGTCCGCACCGGAACCGTCACGGTCAACGGTGCGCCGATCGCCTTCGACGGCCCGTTCGGCGGCTTCAAGGCCAGTGGCATCGGCCGCGAGTACGGCGCGGTCGGCCTGGGGGCCTACACCGAGTACAAGACCATCACCGTCTGATGCCCGCTCACGTCACCGGTTTGACAGGTGACGCCGGGAGGGGCATGCTGATCCTCGTCCGAGGAACCAGCGTGATTCCGCAAGGGAGACCGGTCATGGGCAAGGAACTGTCGACGGACACCGCCGCAGCGGCACGGCACGCGCGGTTCGGCAAGCTCCCCGAGCGCACCCGCTTCGAGGACATGGCCGAGGAGGCGGAAGCCGCACCGAGGGGCGGGGCGAACGCGTACAACCCCGAGGGTTCGTGGAAGTACTACTCGTGCCTCGCGCTCGATCTGGGCCTGTAGACCCCCCTGTCATCCCCCGTGCCCTGGTCAGGGCCCAAACGGTTCGACGGTCCTGCGGGATCCCGGCACGGTGACGCACCATGGCGAATGCCGAGCAGGTGACGGCCGGGGACGTGCACCTCATGCAGGGGCTGGCGCAGCGCGTCGCCGCGGACCGCCCGGACCTGGTCGACATCGACGCGTCGTACGGCGAGTCGGCCCGGAACCGGGACAGGCCGGTGGCGGCGCGAGCCGGCGGCGCCGGATGTGGTTCTCCGGCGAGGGCCGGTCGCATGGGGCCGGGCTCGCCGTCCGCGCCGGGTGAGGCGGAGCGACGGGGCAGTGCAGGACATCACCGGCGACTACCTGGCCCGCCACGCCCATCCCGGCCACGCCGGTCTGGTCGACTAGGTGATCGACTGGTACGACCATGCGGCGGCGGGCATCGAGCGGACGGTGCTGCCGGGCGCCGCCGACGAGTACGCCCAGCGGCGGTGGCGGCGGGCGGTACGTGACCGAACCCGGCCGGCCTCGGCGACAAGGGGACCCGGACCAGCTCGACGAGCGGGACGTCACCGACCTGGAACAGCCGGCACTGCCGGACGGCTTCCGGGAGTTGTCGCGCTACGTGCCGCTCGTCGAGAGCCCGGCCGCAGGCCGAAGCCGGGCGAGAGCGCCTCCGGTGTTCACATGGCCCGAGGGAGCACCCCCGGGCTCAGCGCCGGGCCTGCTCCCGTCGCCCCTGATCCCGTTCCAGGCGCAGCTCGCGGCCCTGCCACCGCCGGCGCAGCCAGCGGTCGTGGCCGGCGACCACGATCGCACCCCGGCCTGCGGTGCCCAGCGCCTCCTCCAGCTCGTCGCACAGCCGCGGCGAGAGGTGATTGGTCGGCTCGTCGAGCAACAGCAGATGCGGCGGACGGGCCACCAGCAGCGCCAGGGCCAGACGCCGGCGTTGCCCCACCGACAAGTGCCCGACGGGCTTGCCCAGATCAGCCTCGTGCAGCAGACCGAGTGAACCCAGCGGCACCTCCTCGGCCCGCTCCGGGCCCACCGACAGCTCGTAGGTCTCCCGGACCGTGCGGTCGAGCCGCCCGAACTCGGTGTCCTGAGCGAGCAGCCCCACCGTCAGCCCGGGCCGCCGGTGCACCTCGCCCTCGGCCGGAAGGTGTCCGGCGAGGACGGCGAGGAGCGTCGACTTGCCCGCCCCGTTGCCGCCCGTGACCAGCAGCCGGTCGGCCGGCGCCACCTCCAGGCCGTCCAGTGCCAGCCGGCCGGCCACCCGCACGTCACACAGGGACACCAACGGGTACGGGCGGTACGGGCCCTCCTCCGAACGCGCGGTGAGTTCCCCGGCCGCGAAGCGCAATGGCCTGGGCGGCTCGGCGACCCGCGTACGCTCCAGTTCCTCCAGCCGGCGGGCGGCGTTCCGCACGCGGCGCGAGATCTGGCTCTGGACCCGGCCCGCCCGGTGGCCGTAACCCATCTTCTCGTTGTCACGCGGCCCCCGGTCCGGGGCGACGCGGCGCGCGGTCACTCCCGCCGAGTGCCGCAGCTCCTCCACCTCCTCCCGCTCCTCGGCGTACCGCCGCTCCCAGCGCTCCCGTTCGGCGCGCTTCTCGCCCAGGTAGGCGCTGTAGTTGCCGCCGTAGCGGACCGGGCCGTCCACGGCGGGGTCGAGGTCGATCAGGTCGGTGCAGACGGCGTCGAGGAAGGCACGGTCGTGACTGGCGAGCACGACGGCCCCGGGGAGGCCGCGGAGTTGCTCCTCCAGGAAGGCGGCGGCACCGTCGTCGAGATGGTTGGTCGGCTCGTCGAGCAGCAGCGCCGGCGGGCGCCGGACCAGCAGCGCGGCCAGGGCCAGCCGGCCGCGCTGCCCGCCGGAGAGCGATCCGAGCGTGCGGTCGTGCCCGAACGCGCCGAGGCCCAGGCCCTCCAGTACCAGGGCGGCGCGCCGGTCGGCGTCCCAGGACTCGCGGTCCTGGGCCCGCTCCAGCCGCCTGCCATAGGCGTCGAGCAGTTCCTGGTGACCGGGGTCCTCCTCGGGGACGCGGGCCAGTTCTTCGCTGAGCCGTTCCAGCTCCGCGAGGTCCTCTCGGGCCTCCCGCAGCGCTTCGTCCAGCACCGCGGCGATGGTCGAGGCCGTGTCGAAGGGCATCTCCTGGTGCAGGAAGCCGAGGCCGTCAGGGCGGGAGACGGTTCCCACGTCGGGTTCGTCCACACCGGCGAGCAACCGCAGCAGGGTGGACTTGCCGACGCCGTTCTCCCCGATGAGACCGATCCGGTGGCCGGGGGAGGCGGTCAGGCAGACGCCGTCGAGCACACGGCGGCCGCCCAGGGAGCGGACGAGGTCATGGGCGAGCAGGGCAGGCTGGGGCACGGGTATCCGTCCGGAAAGTGATCGAGGGGTCGGCCCGCCGGGCGCACGGCCGCGGACGCGGGCCATCGCACATGCCGACGCCTCACACCCCGGGACCTCCCGTCTCCGTGAGCGTGCCGTCCGCGAGGCGCAGCCGGCGGTCCACCCCGATCTCGGCGAGGAACCTCTCGTCGTGACTGATCACCATGAAGGCGCCCTGGTAGGAGTTGAGCGCGCTCTCCAACTGGCGTGCGCTGACCAGGTCGAGGTTGTTGGTCGGCTCGTCCAGCAGCAGCAACTGGGGAGCCGGTTCGGCGCACAGCACGCAGGCCAGGGTGGCGCGCAGCCGTTCGCCGCCGGAGAGCAACCCCGTCGGCAGGTGCGCCCCGGACCCCCGGAAGAGGAAGCGGGCGAGCAGGTTCATGCGCTCCGCCTCGGGTCGCTCCGGGGCGTACGCGGCGAAGTTCTCCGCCACGGTGCGCTCCAGGTCCAGCAGGTCCAAGCGCTGCGAAAGGTAGGCGATACGCCCGTCGTTGCGCCTGATCTCCCCGCTGTCCGGGGCGAGTTCGCCGGTGATCAGACGCATCAGGGTGGTCTTTCCGGCGCCGTTCGGTCCGGTCAGCGCGATGCGCTCGGGGCCCCGGACCGTCAGATCGACACCCTGCTCCGCGAACACCTGCCGGCCCCCGAGCCGTACCTGCATCCCTTCGCCGAGGAAGAGGTTGCGGCCGGCGGGCACCTGGGTGCCGGGCAGGTCCAGGGTGAGCCGCTGCTCCTCGCGCACCGCGCGTCCGGCCTCGTCGAGGCGGTTCCTGGCCTCGACGACCCGGGCCGAGTGCATCTGGCCGGCCCGGCCGGCGGACTCCTGTGCGCCCCGCTTCATGGTGCCGGCGAAGATCCGCGGCAGGCCGGCGCTCTTGAGGTTGCGGGCGGCGTTGCTCGCGCGGCGCTCGGCCCGTTCACGGGCCTGCTGCATCTCGCGCTTCTCCCGCTTCAGCTCCTGCTCGGCGTTGCGGACCTTCTTCTCGGCCACCTCCCGCTCGGCACGAACGGCTTCCTCGTAGGCGGTGAAGTCGCCGCCGTAGAAGCGCAGTTCTCCACTGCCGAGTTCGGCGATGCGTTCCATGCGGTCGAGCAGGGCGCGGTCGTGGCTGACCAGCAGCAGACAGCCGGTGAAGTCCGACAGCACGTCGTAGAGCTTGTGCCGGGCCTCCAGGTCGAGGTTGTTGGTCGGCTCGTCGAGCAGCAGGACGTCGGGACGCTTGAGCAACTGGGCAGCGAGGCCGAGCGAGACGACCTGGCCGCCGCTGAGCGTGCTCAGGCTGCGGTCCAGGGCGAGACCGGCCAGGCCCAGACGGTCGAGCTGGGCCCGCGTGCGCTCCTCGATGTCCCAGTCGTCGCCGATGACCGTGAAGTGCTCCTCGCTGACGTCGCCGGACTCCACGGCGTCCAGGGCGCGGATCACGGCGTCGACGCCGAGGACCTCGGCGACGGTGAGGTCGCCGGTCAGGGGGAGGTTCTGCGGGAGATGGCCCAGCGTCCCGCCGACCGACAACGAGCCGTTGCTGGGGCGGAGTTCACCGGCGATCAGCTTCAGCAGCGTGCTCTTGCCGGCGCCGTTCGGAGCGACCAGGCCCGTACGGCCGGTCATGACGGTGAAGGACAGGTCGCTGAAGACCGGGGTGTCGTCGGGCCAGGAGAAGGACAGGTTCGAGCACACGACGGCGGCGTCGGACATGGAGATGACCTCGAAGGAACCACGGACAGAGAGAGCTCTGCCCTGAGCAGACGTGGGAGAAGGGGGTATGACGAACCGGCCACTTCGGCGGCGCTTCCTCAGCGCGTCCGGTGGCCGTCAGATCCGGGTCTCACCCGGAGATGTCGTCTTCACCCACCACGTCTGTGACTCCTCGATGCACGGTCAACGACAAAGGCAAGGAGATCTTCTCCTTGCCTCTCTCAAGTTATAGCGCACAGGGGGGCTTGCGGCAAGGCCCGGGTGGCGGCGCAGAATCGTCGACCGAAGCCCACAACCTGCGGAAACGGGGATACGACGTGCGTGCGTCGGAGATGAACGAGCCATACGTGCTGGATCTTCAGGAGGTCGACGAGACACAGATCGCGGTCGTCGGCGGCAAGGGCGCACATCTGGGCGCACTGTCGCGGATCACGGGCATCCGCGTGCCGGGTGGCTTCTGCGTGACGACGGAGGCGTTCCGGCGGATCGTGACGCGAGCGCCGTCGATCCAGGAATTGCTGGACCGGCTGTCCTGCTCGGACCCGGACGACCGGGAGGCGATCCGCACGCTCAGCGCGCGCGTGCGCCGGGCCATCGAGGAAATCGCCGTCCCCGAAGATCTGGCGGAGGCGATCACCGGCGCGCTCACCCGCCACGGCGAGCAGGCCGCCTACGCCGTCCGGTCCAGCGCCACGGCGGAGGACCTGCCGACGGCCTCCTTCGCCGGCCAGCAGGACACGTACCTGAACGTCATGGGGCCGACGGCGGTTCTCCAGCACATCAGCCGCTGCTGGGCCTCGCTGTTCACCGAGCGGGCCGTCACCTACCGGCGGCGCAACGGCATCGATCACCGCACGGTCCACATGGCCGTCGTCGTGCAGCGGATGGTCCTCCCGCACGCGTCCGGCATCCTCTTCACCGCCGACCCCGTCACGGGCAACCGGAAGGTGGCCACCGTGGACGCCGGATTCGGCCTCGGTGAGGCCCTGGTGTCCGGCCTGGTGAACCCCGACGTCTTCGCGGTGCGCGACGGCGAAGTCGTCGCGAGGACGATCGCCGCGAAACAGCGGGCCGTTCACGCCCTCCCGGACGGCGGTACGCAGGAGAGGGCGGTCGACTCGCGGCGGCAGGAACAGCCGGCGCTGACGGATGCGCAGGTCGTGCGGCTCGTGCACCTCGGACGGCGGATCGAAGCTCACTTCGGCCGCCCGCAGGACATCGAATGGTGCCTTGATGACGACGGCTTCCAGATCGTGCAGAGCCGGCCGATCACGACGTTGTTCCCCGTCCCCGAGAGCGACGGCCAGGAGAACCACGTCTACGTCTCCGTCGGTCATCAGCAGATGATGACCGACCCCATGAAGCCCCTGGGGCTCTCCGTGTGGAAGCTGACGGCCATGGCGCCGATGACCGACGCCGGCGGGAGGCTGTGGGTCGACGCCACCCGGGCCCTGACGACGCCCACGAGCCGCACGGGCCTCCTCGACCTCGTGGGCAGGGGCGATCCCCTGACCAGGGACGCGCTGGAGACCGTCCTCGAACGCGACGATTTCGTCCCCCTGCACCCGGACCCGGCCCCCAGCACACCCCCGGCCGGGGGCCCGCCCGCCCCGATCGAGACCGACCCGGCCATCGTCACCCGGCTGATCGAGCGCAGCGAGGCATCCATCGCCGCTCTGCGGCGCGACATCGGCACGAAGACCGGACCGGCCCTGTTCGACTTCCTGCTGGAGGCCTTCACGGAGCACAAGCGGGTCCTCAGCGATCCGCTGAGCATCCAGGTGATCATGGCCGGAATGGAGGCCACCTGGTGGCTCAACGACAAGCTGCACGAGTGGCTGGGGGAGAAGAACGCGGCGGACACACTCACGCTGTCCGCCCCCGACAACATCACGTCGCAGATGGGACTTGCGCTGCTCGACGTCGCCGACGTGATCCGTCCCCATCCCGAAGTGGTGGCGTTCCTGCAGAACGTCGAGGACGACGGTTTCCTGGACGACCTGGCGAAGCTCCCGGGCGGGACCGAAGCGCGCGACGCCGTCGAGGCCTACCTCGACCGGTACGGCATGCGCTGTGCCGGCGAGATCGACATCACGAGGCCTCGGTGGCGCGAACAGCCCGGCACGCTCGTGCCGGCGATCCTCGACAACGTCAGGAACTTCGAACCGGGCGCGGCCGGGCGGCGCTTCGAGCAAGGGCGGAGGGAGGCGGAGAAGAAGGAACAGGACGTGCTGACACGCCTGCGGACCCTGCCCGGCGGCGAGAGCAAGGCCGAGGAGACCAAGCGGATGATCGACCGGGTCCGGACCTTCATCGGATACCGGGAGTACCCGAAGTACGACATCGTCAGCCGCCTCTTCGTCTACAAGCAGGCGCTGCTGGAGGAGGCCCGGCGCCTCGTGCAGGCCGGCGTACTGGGCGGGCAGGAGGACATCTTCTACCTCACCTTCCAGGAGCTTGAGCAGGTCACACGCTCGAACCGGGTGGACGACCGGCTCGTCCGGCAGCGCAGGGAAGCGTTCCGTACGTACGACGCGCTCACGCCTCCCCGGGTCCTCACATCGGACGGCGAGTGCGTCAACGGGGCGTACCGGCGTGACGACGTGCCGGACGGTGCCCTGATCGGCCTGCCGGTGTCCGGCGGGACCATCGAGGGACGGGCCCGCGTCGTCCTGGACATGGCCCACGCGGATCTCGGACCGGGCGACATCCTGGTCACGGCCTACACGGACCCCAGTTGGTCCCCCCTGTTCGTCGGCATCGCCGGCCTGGTGACGGAGGTGGGCGGGCTGATGACCCACGGAGCGGTGATCGCACGCGAGTACGGCCTGCCGGCCGTCGTAGGCGTGGACCAGGCCACTCGGCTGATCCGGGACGGACAGCGGATCCGCGTGCACGGAACCGACGGGTACATCGAGATCCTGTCCTGACCGACGACTGCGGCGGCGCGGCGGCCTTGCGGTGGCCCTGCTCGGCTTCTGGCGGAGCGACGTCGGCCGCTGAACCAGGGCTGCCGGCAGGACCGGGCCGAGGGGTACGGGCCAGGCAGGACACGGTCGTGAAGCGTTCCCCTGCCCGGTCGACGCGGATCAGGAGGCCAGGGCCTGCTCCATGGTGGGATGGCAGGGGATGAGGGTGTCGACGCCGACCAGCTCCAGGACGCGCAGCACCGCTGTCTGAGCGCCGACGATACGCACCCAGCCGTCCGCGCCGCTCGCCTGCTGGTGTGCGGCGACGAAGATGTTGATGCCGCTGGAGTCCATGAAGGTCACGCCGCTGAGATCCGCGACCGTCCGCGGCGGCACCGCGCCGCTCTGGACCAGCAGGGCCTCGCTGAGCACGTCCTGGACATCGTGATCGATCTCACCCCGTAGCGTCACGACCCGGATGCCTCCGGCCATGCGGTGTTCGGCGTGGAGCCGGCCCGGCCGGTCCGCTTTCTCGTGCTGGGACACCTTCTCCTCGACTGTGTCTAGGCTTGCCCGGTCAGAACGTGCACGGTTGATTCTGCCCCACCGCCACGGCCGGATGCACCCGGGCGGCTGTGCCGAACCACACGCTTGTGGCATGCAGGGACGCAGAACGGGTACCGGCGCGCGTGAACGGGGAGTGAGGCGAGGCCAGTGGAATCTGCTGCCGACGGTGACGGCTGTACGACGCCGGACGTGCATCTCCTGCGCGTCGGGTACGCCTTGGACGGAGACGACAGCTGCATCGCGGACGCCCGCCATCACGCCGCCGCCTTCCTCGACCGGGCGAGCGACGACCAGCACCTGCCCGTTTCCGCCCGGGCGAGAGACCTCACCCAGCTGGTCGTCAGCGAGCTCGTCACCAACACCCGCAAGTACGCGCCCGGCCCCGTCCTGCTGGAACTGCGCGTCACCGCCCGAACCGTGGAGATCTCCGTGTGGGACAGCGACCCCAAGATCCCCGCGGCCCGCGCCACCGACCCCAGCAGGATCGGCCAGCACGGCCTGGAGATCGTGAAGGCCGTGGCCGAGGACTTCGAGGTACGGCGGGAGCCGGTGGGCAAACGCATCACCGCCCGCATCGCACTCGCCGACGGGCCCGGCCACCTGTGAAGCGTCCGAACGCGACGGGCGACGCCTGGCCGGCGAGGTCCTCGGCGGCTCGCTCAGGGGGCTGCCGGGCGATGGCTGCGTGATGCGGCATAGCCTGCCCGGATGAGGCGTATCGACCGAGCCGTCGCGACGATCGTCGGCTCCGCCGTCGGCGACGCGCTGGGAGCACCCTTCGAGTTCGGCCCACCGGGTGCGTTCTCGGCCCGCTTCCCGGAAGCGGGGCACGGCGGCGAGATGTGCGGAGGCGGCGGCTGGGAACCGGGCGAGGGCACGGACGACACGCAGATGGCCGTCGTCCTCGCGGAGTCACTACTGCAGTGCGGCGGACTGGACTTGCCGGACATCTTCGCCCGCTTCCAACGCTGGGCGGCAGCGGGACCCAAGGACATCGGCCTGCAGACCGAGGGCGTTCTGACCAACGGCATGCCGTGGGATCTGGCCGCGGCGATCCAATTCCAGGTCAGCCGGCGGGCGGCCGGCAACGGTTCACTGATGAGGGCATCGACGTCTGCGGTCTACTTCGCCCGTGCCGGCCGGACGGCGACGATGGACGCCGCCCGGCGCATCGCCGCCCTCACCCACGGCGACCGCGCCGCCTGGGAAGGCACGGCCGTGTTCCACGAACTCGTGCGCCTGACCCTGTCAGGAGCCGACCCGATCTGCGCCCTGCCCGACGTCCTGGACCTCGTCCACCCCGACCACCGCCGGCGATATGCCGCAGTCCTCGCTGATGACTGGCATCCCGGCCGGGCAACCGAGTTCAACGGCGCCGTCTGGCCCTGTCTGGGGTCGGCGGTCTGGGCGCTGCGCACCACGGACAGCTTCGAGGACGCCCTTCGCGCGGCGATCGACGTGGGCGGTGACACCGATACCGTCGCCGCCGTCACCGGAGGCCTCGCCGGCGCGTACTACGGATGGGAAGCAGTCCCCGCTCGCTGGACCGGCCCCTTGCACGTGCCCCTGCCCGGGTTCGGCGGACGGGTGGTGCGGTCGGCGGATCTGATCGACCTCGCGCACCGCCTCGCGGCCGACGGGGACTGACGTGGCATCCGGCAACCGCGAACCGGGGGAGTGCCTTACGAACTGACGCGGCATCCGGCAACTGCCACCGGGGGACTGCCTCACACGGTGCGCGTCAGGCGAGCCACGCCTCGTTGTGCCGATGCCGGTGCAACCCCACAGCGGTGAACTCGTCCTCGCCTGCGCCCGCCACCGCTCCCAAACGGCGCAGCGCCTGGGAGATCGGACTGCCCGCCGGCGGAAAGGGCTGGTCCTCGTCCACGTGCAGCGGTGGGAACGCGATGGTGCCGCCGTCCCAGACGGCGGCCCGCTGCTCGCCCGCACCGCCGAAGTACTCCGCCTCCACGTATGCCACCGGTCCACCGGCCGACCAGTCGGCGAGCGTCTTCTCGAACCCTCCCGGGAGGCGCCGGAACCCCAAGGCGCCCGCACCGCTGCCGTCCGTGACGGTGTCGAACAGCGCGTCTGTCATCGGCATCAGTGACAGGCCCTGTCCGATCGACGCCAGCCGGGCGGTGGGCAGGGCCCGAGTGGCAACACGCAGGGCCGCCTCGCCGGCGATCACGGCCTGCAGGTCATAACTCATCCCACGAACCTCCTTGTTGAGGGCCCCCATCTTTTCCCAGCAGGCCGGGGCTTCTTCCCGTCGGGGCCCGGCGTCAGCCGCGGGGCAGGAGGAGGCGGGACAGGGCGGTCGTCGCGAGGAGGAGAACCGCGACGGCGACGAGGCCGACGCGCATGCCCGGGAGGGAGAAGCCGCCGCCGGCGCCGGAGAGCAGGCCTCCGAAGAGGGCGACGGCGAGCGCACCGCCGGTCTGGCGGCAGGAGTTGAGGAGTCCGGAGGCCGTTCCCGCGCGCTCGCCGACCACCCCCGCACCCGCTGAACGCGGGAGGGCTCAGGCGACGAAGATGCAGAACGCATGGCCCGCGGGATCGGCGTGGACCCGGAAGGACCGGACATGTGATCACCTGCGCCAGTCAGGGTGCCCGGTGAGCGGGTTCGAAGCGGGTCGGCCCCGCCCGGCGTCAGGCCGCCTTGCCGTGGCGCCGGGAACGCCGGTCCGGAAGGCGCCCGTTGGAGCGCGGGCCCGCGTCGTGCACCAGGCGCAGGTGACGTTTACGGGCGTGGCGGGCCGCCGACGGTCGGGTCGACAACCGGTCCTCGACACGGTCCATCACGAACAGCAGCACCCCCAGAGCCGGCAGCAGCAACACGGCGACAGCGATCACAGCCCAGTCCCTCCCGGTCGATGACACCCGGGTTCCCAGGGATGCCGCGAAGGCAGCGGGCAGACGTGAAGGTCTGGTGACGGCGGCGTGCGCAAGGAACACGTCCCGCCGGTCCGGGGGCGGCCCGGTCCGTCAGGGTGACCGGACCGGGCCGCTTCACCTCAGCCGACCTCCCGCGCGTACGGGGCGACGGTGATCCGGTCGATCAGCGGCGCGTAGCGGGAGCGGAGCAGCACGCCGGGGAAGGTGTCCGACGCATAGGTGGTGCCGTCGAAGTTCGGCAGTTCCTCGGAGCGGAAGCCGATCGTGTTCGTCCCCTTCTTCAACTGCACCGGGACGGTCAGCTCCCAGAAGTTGTTCTGGTGGAAGTTGTGCGGGAAGCCGACGCGCCGCGCGGCGTTGCCGTTGACGCTGATGTCGGCGTGGCGGGCCAGCGGGTCCGGGTTGTAGTGGGTGGCCTCGGACTGCTCCGGGTTGGAGTAGCGGATGCGCAGCGCGTACAGGCCGGCCCGGTCGGCGGAGACGGTGAACGTCGCGGTGTTGTCGTTGCCGGGGGCCCCGCCGATGCCGGTGATCGCCGTGCCGCCGGTGGCGAGGGAGAGCGGGGCGAGCGTGGCCGAGCCCGCGAGCCGGGCGTCCCCCGCCTCGTAGGTGCGCACCGGCAGCGTGCCCTCGGTCGGTGTGACCGTGAGGCGGTCGACCAGGGTCGTGGACGGGCCCCCGGTCACGGTCACCTTGTTGACGCCGCCGGAGAGGGAGACCGCCGCACTGCTCCGGCCCTTGGCCAGACGCAGGACCTCCTGGCCGTTGACGGAGAGCCGTGCGCCCGTGCCGCCGAGGGTGTCGACCTGGAGGGTGGCCTCGCGGTCGGCCGGGGAGTAGACCCAGAACGTGGCGCTCTGGCCCTTCGCGACGCGGACCGCGCCCGAGCCGGTGGCCGCCGGCTTCGGAAGGTCGTAGACCGGGCGTGCCCCGCCGGCCGGCCACGCCAGCTCACCCTCGTACACCTGGGCGTCCGCCGAGGCGCGGGGGAGGGAGAGGGTGAGACGGTCGACGATGGCGTCGCCCTGGGTGGCGCGCTTGCCGTCGGCGCTCTTCGCGGCGAGGGTCAGGGTGTGCTTGCCCTTGGTGAGCTTCACCTGGGTGTCGGTGTGGTCCCAGACGACCCACTTGTAGCCGAGCGGCAGGTGCAGTTCCTGCTCGCTGCCGGCCTTGCCGTCCACCCGCAGGAAGACGTTGGTCGGGCCCTGTTCCTTGACCTTGTCGAAGGTGTTGAGGGAGTTGGCGAAGACGCTCAGGTCGTAGGTGCCGTCCTCGGGCACGTCCACGGTGAAGTCGAGCGCGACGTCCGAGCCGGTGCGCAGGCCGCCGACGTCGTAGCCGCCCGAGGTGTAGAACTTCGACACGTCACGCGGTGAGCCCTCCGGGCCGTTCTTCGACCAGCCGGAGCCGGTGTGCGCGGCGTCCTCCGCCTCGTACGACGACTGCCAGCGCACGGGCGGGGCCTGAGTGCCCTTCGCTTCCCCGGCAGGGCTGAGGACGACCTCGTAGGCCGAGGACTCCTTCAGCTTCGGCAGGGCGCCGTCGCCGAAGTCCAGGGCGACCGTGCCGTCGTCACCGACCTTCAGGTTCGTCTCCGTGAGGAGTTTCGGTCCGGAGGAGTCGCCGACCTGCCCGCTCCACTCGATCTCCCGTACCCAGGCGTGCACGTTCTTGCCGAACACCTTCTTCGGCACGCCGGCGAAGGTGATGTGCCCCTTGCCGGTGGAACCGCCGAAGATCAGCCGGGACTGCTTCCTCTTCTCGTCGAGGGTGGCGACGCCCTGCATGGTGTAGTTCTCGCCGGGGAACGGCGGGGTCACCTTCACCGTGTGCCCGCTCATCGAGGCGTACGAGTTCAGCAGCCACCACTGGCCGTTGCCGCGGTTCGACTGCACGGCCGAGTCGGAGAGGTTGCCGTCGATGTTCCAGTACGCGATGTCGGCGTCGACCTTGGACTCCTCGATCGCGGACACCCACTGGATCATCTGGCCGGGCACCGAGGTGTGGTAGTTGAACGCGTACTCGTTGATGTTGATGGGGAGTTGAGTGCCTTCCCTGCTGGTGCCCTTGAACAGGTCCTTCTCCCAGGCCCGGTACTTGGCGACGCTCTGGCGCACCGCCTCCGGGTGGCTCAGTTCATGCCAGGTGATGACGTCCGGGAGGGTGCCGGCGGCCAGGGTGTGGCTGAGGAAGCCCTTCACCTGGTCGTACAGGACGCTGGTGTTGGGCCCGGCGATGCGGGCGTTCGGCATCTTTCCCTTGATGAGCTTGTACGCGTCGTCCCAGGCGGCGAGGAAGTCGTCGGGGTCGTTGAGCCAGCTGACCTTGTTGTAGCTCCACTCGCCGGTGCCGAACATGTTGCCCTCGGGCTCGTTGAACGGCACGAAGACGATGTTGTCCTGGTACTGCTCGGGCAGCTTCAGGACCTGGTCGACCTGCTCGGCGATCTTCTCCTTGTAGAGCTTCAGCTTCTCCGCGGGGGTGTCGCCGGGCCACTGGTACGGGAAGCCGCGGTGGATGTCGGTCATGTAGATGTACACGTCACCGTCGGTGGAGTCGGCCAGCGGCTTCACCACCTCCAGGGCGTCGGCACCGGGATGCTGCGGACCGTCCTGCGCCTTGGTGGAGACCGTGCGCAGGCCCATGCCTTCCATGAGGTTGTTCGTCGGGACGTCCGGCCCGTACACGCCGTAGAGGGTGCCGGAGGCGCCGCCGTGGAACGCGCCGGTGTCCGAGCCGAGGTCGACCGTGAGCTGTCCCTCGCGGACCACGGTGACGGTGGCCTTCACCGACCGCCCGGCCGCGGTTCCGGAGACGGTGAACGTGCCCGGTGCGGCGTACTTGTCGGAGGGGACGGCATCCCAGGTGACGGGCGTGTCGCGGTCGTATCCGTCGGAGAAGGAGGCGCGGACCGCGGCGGGCAGGGACGGGGCGGTCCCGGTCGTGGTGCGCGCCTCGAAGGACGTCTTCGAGAGCTCCTGCAGGGTGGGCACGGTCCCGACCGTACCGGCGACCTGCTCCGCGCTCAGCGCCGAGTGCCACACGGTGAAGTCGTCGATCGCGCCCTTGAGCAGCGGATCCGGGTAGAAGGACTTGCCTATGTACCCGGCGGCCGTGGCCGAGGCGTCCAGCAGGTCCTTGGCCTTGACGGCGGTCTCGGCGGAGGAGACCGCCACGCCGTCGAGGTAGGTGGTGAGCCGGCCCGCGGAGGTGTCGAGGGTGACGGTGACGGTCCGCCACTCGGGCGAGGGGAGCGGTGCGTAGCCGCGGACCTGCGCCTCGGCGCCCCCTCCGCCGGTGGTCACGGACGTCTGGAACAGTCCGCTGCCGTTGTAGGGGGTGCTGAACAGGTACTTGGTGGTGTTGGTGCCCAGGTCGAAGATCCGCTGCCAGGGCGACTTGTCGCCGCTCCACTTCACGCGTGCGGAGACCGTCAGGTCGGCCGCGTCGCCGACCACGGCACGGGGCAGCCGGACGTACGCGCCTCCGGAGTCGGACGCACCGCCGGGCAGGGCGAGGGCCTTGCCTCCGCCGGTGCCCTCAACGGATTGGGCGGTCGAGCCGTTGACCAGGTCTGCCGTCAGCCCGTTGCCGGAGTTGTCGGTGATCTTCCCGGACGTCATGTCGTCCTGGTCGAAGGTGTAGCGGGCGGCGGGCCGGGGCGCTTCCGCGGCCTGTGCGGGGGCGGCCGGTGCGGCCAGCAGGCCCGCGCCGAGGGCCAGCGTCACGGCGGCCGGGGCCCGTCGCCGGGCGGATCTGTCAGCGGATGGCATGGATGGCGTCCTCAATCCTTGAGTAGGCGGTTCCGGCCGGCCGGAACCGGTCGGCTGCTCGTACGCCGGGGCGGCCCGGTGAGGAGAGTGGGTGGGTGATCGACGTCGAATCGGTTCGACTTCACGGGCTGCGGGGCACGTCGCCGGCCGGGAGATGCGGCAGCTCGTCTCCGCAACTGGTGCGGAAGGAACGCAGGCTCGCCGGAAGGATCACTTCGTCGAACCGGTTCGCGAAGCTAGCACCGTGAAACCCGGCCAGCAATCCCTCCGGCACAAGGAAGGCCCCGACCTCCGGGCGGTCCCGGAAAGTGTGGTGCAGGGTGTTGACAGGCCTTCGGGCAGTTCCTACCGTCGCTTCACGCGAACCGGTTCGACGACCGGACCTCGCCCCCCGTCCCACCCCTCACCCTCGCGACCGGCGCGTGCCCCCTCCTACGAGGTGTCGAACCGGTTCGAGCAAGGAGCCGACGTGAACATCGGTGAGATCGCCAAGCGGGCCGGTGTCTCGCGGAGCACCGTGTCCTACGCGCTGAGCGGCAAGCGCTCGGTGTCGGAGGAGACTCGTCGCAAGATCCAGCAGGTCATCGACGAGCTGGGGTACCGGCCCAACGCCAGCGCGCGAGCCCTGGCGAACGGACGGACCAGCACGATCGGCCTGGTCTTCCCGCCGGCGGGCAACCACTACACCGGGATGCAGCTCGACTTCATCGGCAGTGTGGTGGAGGCCGCGGCGGTCCACGACTACGACGTGCTGCTGTCGCCCAGCGGCGTCGACAGCGACCGCTCGTTCCAGCGGCTGCTGGGGGAGCGGCGGGTCGACGGGGCGATCCTGATGGAGATCAGGCTGGAGGACGACCGGGTCGAGCACATGGCCGAACTGGACTTCCCCTCCGTCGCCATCGGCCGCACCGCGCATCCGGAGAACGGCTGGTGGGTGAGCCTGGACCACACCGCGCTCGCGGCGGCGTGCGTCCACCACCTCGCCGACCTCGGCCACCGCCGGGTCGCCTTCGTCAACCGGCCCGAACAGCTCCTGCAGGCGGGGTACGAGTCGGCGCACCGCGGTCTGGACGGCTTCACCAAGGCCGCGGCCGAGCGCGGGCTCACGGTGCGGACGTACTGCTGCGGCGACGACGCCGCGTCCGGCCAGGCGTGCCTGGAGCAGATCCTGCACGACGACCCGGCCACCACCGCTCTGGTCACCCTCAACGAGGCCGCACTGGGCGGCCTGTACCGGGGGCTCGCCCGGGCGGGCCGTCACGTACCGCGCGACTTCTCCGTCACCGGCATCGTCGCGAGCAGGTGGGCGGAGACCGTCACCCCGCAGCTCACCGCGGCGGACGTGCCGGCGGAGGAGATGGGCCGGCGCGCGGTCGACCTGCTCGTCGAGCGCATCGAGCAGCCCGCCGCGCCGGGCCGGCACCACCTGCTCACGCCGCCGATCTCGCTGCGGGCCAGCACCGGCCCCGCGACCGGCACCTCCATCCGCTGAGCCCGACCGCACCTCACGCCCTTTCCCTCCTTTCCTTCTCCGCCGGGCACCCGGCCCCCTCACCCTCGCCGGTTCGGCGTGCCCGCTTCCCCCCCAGCCATCCCCTCCCACGGCACACGTGTGCCAAGAACGAAGGACCCGCCATGCACAGCTCCTCAAGGCGCCGGCTCACCGCGGTGGCCCTGTCGACCGTCGTTGCTGTCACCGGTGCCGCCTGCTCCTCCGGGTCGGGCAGCGCCGACGCGAAGGGCTCGGACAGCGGCACGTACACCGTCTGGGACCCCTACCCGCAGTTCGCCAAGGGCTCGGCCTGGGTGAAGCTGCTGGACGCGTGCGGCGCCAAGGCCGGTGTGAAGATCAAGAGAACCGGCTACGACACCAGCGACCTGGCCAACAAGGCGCTGCTGGCCGCCCAGCAGGACAACTCCGCGGACGTCCTCATCGTCGACAACCCGGTGGTGTCGACCCTGGCCGAGGCGGGCGTCCTCACCAGCACCGACGACAACAAACTGGACACCTCGAAGGTCGACCCCAACCTGCTCGCCGCCGGACAGTCGGACGGCAAGACGTACGGCACCCCGATCGGCGCCAACACCCTCGCGCTCTACTACAACAAGAAGGTCCTGAAGGAGGCCGGGGTGGACGTCGCCTCGGTCAAGGACTGGAAGTCGCTGACGGCCGCGCTGGCGAAGGTGAAGGCGGCGGGCAAGAAGGGCATCACGTTCTCCGCGATCGGCACGGAGGAGGGCAGCTTCCAGTTCCTGCCGTGGTTCTGGGGGGCGGGCGCGAAGCTGACCGAACTGGACTCCGCCCAGGCCGTGTCCGCCCTGTCGCTGTGGAAGGACTGGCTGGGGCAGGGCTACGCCCCCAACTCGGTCATCAACAACACGCAGACCACCAGCTGGCAGGAGTTCGCCGGTGGTGACTACGCCTTCGCCGAGAACGGCACCTGGCAGCTCGCCAACGCGAAGAAGGCCGGCTTCGAGTACGGCGTCCTGCCGATACCGGGAGCCGACGGTGGCAGCGCCGCCGCCCCGACCGGCGGCGAGTTCGTCACCCTCCCCACCCAGGGTGACACCGGCCGCTACGCCACGTCCCAGAAGCTGGCGACCTGCCTGACCAGCAGCCAGAACCTGTACGACACCGACACCACCCTGTCCTACGTGGCCCCCACCGGTGCGGTGCAGGCCAAGCAGGTCGCGGCGAACGCCGAACTGAAGCCCTGGGTCGAGGCGGTCAAGGCGGCCAAGGGGCGCACCAGCGACGATCTCGGCACCAAGTACCCGAAGATCTCCGAGCAGCTGTGGAAGGCCGTCCAGTCCGCCCTCAGCGGGGCCGAGTCCCCCAAGAACGCACTCACTTCGGCGCAGGCCGCGGTGAAGTGACGAGGGCCCGATGAAGCAGACGATCCATCCGCCGGACCACCCGTCCGCGCACGTCCGGAACGGGGTGGCCATCGCCGCCCCGCCCCCGGCCCCCGTGCGCGCCCGGCGCCGCCCGGCCTCCGAGCAGTGGGCCGCCTGGGCGTTCCTCGCCCCGGTGACCCTCTACCTGGCCCTCTTCTACGCCTATCCGCTCTACCGCAACCTCGACCTCAGCCTGCGCGACTACACCGTCCGCTCCTTCGTCCAGGGCAACGCGCCCTTCACCGGCATCGAGAACTACCGGACCGTCTTCGACGACCCGACCTTCGCCCCCGCCCTGCTCCACACCGTGCTCTTCACCGCCGTCTGCCTGCTCTTCCAGTACGCCATCGGCCTCGCCCTCGCCGTCTTCTTCACCCAGCACTTCCGGCTGTCGGCGACCCTGCGCGCCCTGTTCCTGGTGCCATGGCTGCTGCCGCTGATCGTGTCCGCGTCCACCTGGTCCTGGATGCTCAACAGTGAATCGGGCGTCGTCAACGCCGCCCTGCACGCCCTCGGCATCGCGCCGGTGAACTGGCTGACCTCACCGACCTGGTCACTGACCTCGGTGATCATCGCGAACATCTGGATCGGCGTCCCGTTCAACCTGGTCGTGCTGTACAGCGGCCTGCAGTCCATCCCCGCGAACCTGTACGAGGCCGCCGCCCTCGACGGCGCGAACGCCTGGCAGCGCTTCTGGCGCATCACCTTCCCGCTGCTGCGCCCGGTGTCCGCGATCACCCTCCTCCTCGGCCTGATCTACACGCTCAAGGTCTTCGACATCATCTGGATCATGACCAAGGGCGGCCCGGCCGACTCGTCGACCACCTTCGCCACCTGGTCCTACCAGCTGGGGTTCGGCAACCTCCTGCCCGCCTTCGGCCCCGGCGCGGCCGTCGGCAACCTGCTGGTCGTCGCCGCCCTGGTGTTCGGCCTGATCTACCTCAAGGTCCAGCGAAAGCAGGCCCTGTCATGAACCGACGCACCGGCCGCACCTGGTGGAAGACCGCCCTCGGCCTGCTGCTCACCGCGCTCATGCTCTTCCCGGTCTACTGGATGCTCAACGTGTCCCTCACCCCCGACCGGGACATGCGCAAGAGCCCACCGGACCTCTTCCCCGCCCACGGCACACTGGACGGCTACCGCACCGTCCTCGACGAGCAGCTGCCCTACCTCGGCACCAGCCTCGTCATCGGCCTGGGAACCGTCGTCCTGACCGTCGCCCTGTCCGCCCCCGCCGGCTACGCCCTGGCCAAGCTGCGCCCACGCGGCGGGGGCATCCTCAACTTCGTGCTGCTGGCCGCCCAGATGATCCCCGGAATCATCATGGCGATGGGCTTCTACGCCATCTACCTCCAGCTCGGCCTGCTCCAGTCCGTCCCCGGCCTGATCGTCGCCGACTCCACGCTCGCCGTCCCCTTCGGCGTGCTCATCTTCACCGCGTTCATGTCCGGCATCCCCGGCGAACTGCTCCAGGCCGCCAGGACCGACGGAGCGGGGGCGCTGCGGACGTTCTGGTCCGTCGTCCTGCCGATGAGCCGCAACGCCGTCGTCACGGTGTCCCTGTTCGCGTTCCTGTGGTCCTGGTCCGACTTCGTCTTCGCCGGCACCCTCGTCAACGGCGGTGCCCACGAGCCGATCACCCTCGGCATCTACCACTACATCGGCAACAACAATCAGGAGTGGAACGCCATCATGGCCACCGCCGTCGTCGCCTCGCTGCCCGCCGCGGTCATCCTCGTCCTCGCCCAGCGCTACGTCGCCGCCGGCGTGACCGCCGGGGCCGTAAAGGACTGACCGCCTCCACCTCCCCGTCACCACGGAGCCGCCTGCCCGTCATGCGGCCGGTGACCCCTGCTCGAGAAACGAGTCAGCTTCATGACCGCCGCCCGATCCGGCCCGGCCTTCTCCGTCCACGACATCCCGTTCAGTACCCACGGGTCCTGGTTCGACATCTCACCCGTGGTGGCGGAGAAGACGTACGCCGAGGACCTCCACCTCGTCTCGCACCAGAACGGCATGCACGCCGTCCTGCGCCTCGTGCCGCTGGACCCGGCGACGGGCGACCGGACCGAAGCCCGCGTCGAGACCACACCGGGCCGGCTCAGCTGGATCGGCACGGGCGGACGCATCGACCTCTCCTACGAGTCGCCCGACACCGTCCGCCTGCGGGGGAGCGGCCTCGGCATCAGCGTCGACGCGGCCGCGCGGACCCTCACCCCGTTCAGCGGAACGTACTTCTTCCGCGACCCGGCCGCGGACGCCCACGTGTTCACGTCCTACGAGACCGGCCGCCGCTACCGCGTCACCGTGCTGTCCGGCACCGTCGCCGGGACCCCCGGCACTCAGACCCTGGGCGGCGGACACCGCGGCCTCACCATGACCGCTGAGGCCGGCGGCCACTGGGAGATCGCGATCGAGGAACTCGACACCGCCCGCCCGCCGTACGCGTCTTCGGCGCCGTTCGACGCGATCACCGAGGCCGCACAGGCGAGGTTCGCGGACTTCGTCGACCAGGTGGCTCCGTGGCGTTCGTCCGCCACCCCCGCCGCCGAACTCGCCGCCTATGTCCTCTGGTCGGCCACCGTACGCCCCACCGGGCTGGTCACACGGCCAGCCGTGCTGATGTCCAAGCACTGGATGGACAAGGTGTGGAGCTGGGACCACTGCTTCAACGCCCTCGCCCTCGCCCCCGGTTGCCCCGACCTGGCCCTCGACCAGTTCGCCCTGCCCTTCGACCACCAGGACGACAGCGGCGCCCTGCCCGACTCCGTCACCCACTCCGAAGTCCTCTACAACTTCGTCAAGCCGCCCATCCACGGCTGGACCTTCGGCCACCTGCGCCGCCGGTTGCCGACACCCCCCGGGCCCGCCGAACTCGCCGAGACCTACGACCGGCTGCGACGCTGGACCGGCTTCTGGCTCACCGCGCGGCGAGCACCCGGCGCCGACCTGCCGCACTACCAGCACGGCAACGACAGCGGCTGGGACAACGCCACCACCTTCGACCCCGAGCGGGTGATCGAATCCGCCGACCTGGCTGCCTTCCTCGTCCTCCAGCTCCATGAACTGGCCGATCTGGCACGGGCATTGGACAAGCCCGACGAGGAACGCCGGTGGACACGGGCAGCCGAGGAGACGCAGACGGCGCTGCTCGACCGGCTCTGGGCCACCGACAGGTTCGTGGCCCGGGGCGTCGAGACCGGGGACACCTGGAGCAGCTCAAGCCTCCTCGACCTGATGCCCGTCGTCCTCGGCGAACACCTGCCCGGCGACGTCAGCAGCACACTGGCCGACCACATCAAGGCCCACCTCACGCCCTACGGTCTCGCCACCGAACTGCCCACCTCACCGCACTACCTCGCCGACGGCTACTGGCGCGGCCCCATCTGGGCCCCCGCCACCGTCCTCATCGAGGACGGCCTGCGCCGCGCCGGCCACGAGCGCCTCGCGGACGACATCAGCGCCCGCTTCCGCGCCCTGTGCGAAACCCACGGTTTCGCCGAGAACTTCGACGCGCTCACCGGAACGGGCCTGCGCGACCGCGCGTACACCTGGACCGCCAGCAGCTACCTCCTCCTCGCCGAAGCACAGGCACACCGGGACGGCCGCTGACCGGCCGCCTCCGGGTGTCCGGCGGCGGAGGCGGGGCATACGGGCTTCACCCCTTTGGAGAGGAGCTCGTCTCATGCTCGGCATAGTCGCGGCGGTGTTGTTCTTCGTGGCGTTCCTGATCAACGCGGCAGAACTCAGCACCAACGATGTGTTCTCTTCGACCAACGTCATGCTGCTGGGTCTGATGTGCCTGGCTCTGCAGGTCGCCGGAGTAGGCGCCGGCTGGGCTCGCCGACGCTGACGTGGGCCCCTGAGGTCCGGTGGCACCCTGCCACCGGACCTGCGGTTCGCCGGCCGAACACCGGCGCCTCCCGGCTGAGCCTAGCGCCGGAGGAACCCTTCTGAGCTGCTCATACGGAGCGTTTTCCGCGCACAAAGATGCGTCAACCCGTCGTTGACCTCCTCTTCGCGGCAGGGCCAAGGTGATGGGGACATCGGATTCCGATCCCCATTCTTTCGGTCACCGAACCGCGTACGGGAGGCCGCGATGCTCCGGACAGAGAGCCGCGAACACGACAAGCTCAAGGAAGACACCGAGGCGGCTGCCCTCGACATGACGGCGACGGCCGAGCAGCCACAGCCGGCGACCTGCCGCGACCTCTTCTTCCAGCGGTGCCTCTGGTGCGGCACCCCTGCCTACCGTCGCTCGTTCTGCCGTGCCTGTGGAGCCACCACCTTCAAACGGGAGCGCAGCACCGGCGCCGGGGTCCTCGTCCGCCGTATCGGCCAGGCCCCGCTCAACACCTGGTTCGTCGCGATGGCCGAGGGCTTCAACCTGCTCTGCCAGGTCACCGGCACGGAACCGGTCGTGGTCGCGGTCGGGGCGAGAGTACGCGTCGTGCGGGGCGCGGCGCCGCGCCCCCCGGGGTTCCCCCTGGTCGAACTCACCTACCGCGCCACGTCCTTGGAGCGCTGGTGGTGAAGGCACCCGGTTCCGCCACGCCCACGGCCGGCCTGAACGATCAGAGAGGCAAGCGTATGAGCACGCAGCACCAGGAGCCTGACGAACGGGCCGGCAACCCCCATGCACCGGGGCACGGTGCCCTGGACGGCCTGCGCATCGCCGACTTCTCCAGGGTTCTCGCGGGGCCGTACGCCACCATGCTCCTGGCCGACCTCGGCGCCGACGTGATCAAGGTCGAGCGGCCCGGCACGGGGGACGACACCCGCGCCTGGCACCCGCCGGCGGACCAGGACGGCATCTCGACCTACTTCCTGAGCGTCAACCGGAACAAGAGGTCGGTCGTCCTGGACCTGACCGAGGAGACCGGCCGCGCACGGGCACGCGACCTGATCGCCCGGTCCGACGTGCTGGTGGAGAACTTCCGGCCCGGCACGATGGAACGGCTGGGCCTCGGCCACGAGGAGCTCCTCGAGCGGCACCCGGAGCTGATCTACTGCTCCATCAGCGGCTTCGGCAGCGGCGCGGGCGCGGCGATCCCCGGATACGACCTGCTCGTGCAGGCCGTCGGGGGTCTGATGAGCGTGACCGGCCAGGCGCACGGGGAGCCGGTGAAGGCAGGCGTGGCCCTCGTCGACGTGATCACCGGGCTGCATGCCTCCCTCGGCATCCTGGCGGCCCTCCGGCACCGCGACGCCACCGGCCGGGGACAACTGGTCGAGGTCAATCTGCTCACCTCGCTGCTGTCGGCCATGGTCAACCAGGCATCGGCGTTCGCCGTCGCCGGTGTGGTCCCGGAACGCATGGGCAACGCCCACCCGAGCATCGCGCCGTACGAGACCCTCCCCACCGCCGATCGGCCGATCGCCCTCGCGGTGGGCAACGACCGGCAGTTCGCGGCGCTGTGCGAGGCCGTCGGGAAACCCGGTCTGGCCCAAGACGGCCGTTTCCGCACCAACGCGGACCGGGTCGCCCACCGCGAGGAACTGCGGGGCATCCTGACCAGGCGGCTCGGTGCGGCGAGCGCCGACCACTGGTCGGCCGTCCTGCTCGCGGCGGGGGTGCCCGCCGGACCGGTCAACACCCTCGACGACGCCTTCGCCTTCGCCCACAAGCTCGGTCTTCCCGGCATCGTCGACATCCCTGGCGCAACCGCCGACAGCGGCGAGGGCGCACCCTCCCGACAGGTGGCGCACCCCATCACGCTGAGCGGGACACCCGCGCAGTACCGCCTCCCCCCGCCCGGCCTGGGCCGGCACACCGCGGAGATCCTCGACGGCCCGCTCGACGGCTCCGACGATGCCTCCGGGTGACGCGCAGCGCGGCCCCGGCCCTGCGGGGTGCCGGCACCGGCACCTCACCGACCTCGATTTTCCGACCCTGATGACAAGGAACCCCAGCATGAGCGGCACGCCCCTGAAGGACCCCCTCGACCTGCTCGACATCGCCTCCGTCCTCACCGACGAGGAGCGCGAGATCCAGGCCACCGTCGCCAAGTTCCTCGCCGACCGGGTGCGCCCGCACATCGGCGAGTGGTTCGAGAACGCGCACTTCGCCCGCGAACTCGCTCCGGAGCTGGGCAAGCTGGGTGTGCTCGGCATGCACCTCGACGGTTACGGCTGCGCCGGGACGAACGCGGTGAGCTACGGCCTGGCATGCCTGGAGCTGGAGGCGGCCGACTCCGGGTTCCGCAGCTTCGTCTCCGTGCAGGGCTCGCTGTCGATGTTCTCCATCTGGAAGTGGGGTTCGGAGGAGCAGAAGCAGGAGTGGCTGCCCCGGCTGGCCGCCGGTGAGGCCATCGGCTGCTTCGGCCTGACCGAACCCGACTTCGGCAGCAACCCGTCCGGCATGCGCACCAAGGCCGTCCGCGACGGTGACGACTGGATCCTGAACGGCTCCAAGATGTGGATCACCAACGGAGGCATCGCCGACGTCGCCACCGTCTGGGCGCAGACCGAGGACGGCGTCCGCGGCTTCCTCGTGCCCCGCGGCACCCCTGGTTTCACCACGCAGGACATCAAGCAGAAGATGTCGCTGCGCGCCTCGATCACCTCCGAGCTCTACTTCGACCAGGTCCGGCTGCCCGACTCCGCGCGGCTGCCCCTGGCTCAGGGCCTGCGCGGACCGCTGTCCTGCCTGAACGAGGCCCGCTTCGGTATCCTCTTCGGCGTCCTGGGCGCGGCCCGGGACTCGCTGCAGGCGGCGATCGGCTACGCCGACTCCCGCGTCCAGTTCGGCAAGCCGATCAGCGCCTTCCAGCTCACCCAGAAGAAGCTCACCGACATGACCGTGTCCCTGGGCGGCGCCGCACTCCTCGCGGTGCACCTGGGCCGGCTGAAGGACCAGCACCGCATCCGGCCCGAGCAGATCAGCGTCGGCAAGCTCAACAACGTCCGCGAGGCCATCGCCATCGCGCGGGAGTGCCGCACCGTCCTCGGCGCCAACGGCGTCTCCCTGGAGTACTCGCCCCTGCGCCACGCCAACAACCTCGAATCCGTCCGCACGTACGAGGGCACCGACGAGATGCACACGCTCGTCGTCGGCCAGGCGGTCACCGGTTATCCGGCGTTCCGCTGACCACCCGGAACCGGAGGAGGACGACCGTGAACATCGTCGTACTGGTCAAGCAGGTCCCGGACACCAGCGCGGAGCGCACCCTGTCCGGGGCGGACCACACCCTTGACCGCGAGAGCGTCGATCTCGTGCTGGACGAGATCGACGAGCGCGCGGCGGAGGAGGCCCTCACCCTCAAGGAGGCCGTGGGGGCCGAGGTGACCGTCGTGTCCATGGGACCCGACGCCGCGCTCGACGCGATCCGCAAGGTCCTGGCGATGGGCGCCGACCGTGGCATCCACATCTGCGACGACAGGCTCCGGGGCGCCGACGTGGTGACCACCGCGCGCGTGCTGGCAGCTGCCGTGCGGACGGTGGGGGACCTCGGCCTGGTGCTCGCGGGCAACGCGACGACCGACGGGCAGGCGAGCGCGGTACCCGCCATGGTCGCGGACCTGCTCGGCCTGCCGCAGCTCACGCACGCCCGGGAGCTGAACGTGGACGCGGGACGGGTACGCGCCGAGCGCGAGACCGAGCAGGGTGAGACCACGCTCGACGCACCGCTGCCCGCGCTGGTCAGCGTCACCGAGAAGATCAACGAACCCCGGTACCCCTCCTTCAAGGGGATCATGGCCGCCAAGAAGAAGCCGGTGGAGACGGTCGGTCTCGACGACCTGTTCCCCGACGCGGACGGCACCGGAATCCTCACCACCCGCACCCGTGTGGTGGAGGCCGTCCCGCGTCCGGCGCGGGCGGCCGGCACGCGCGTCACCGACGACGGCACGGCCGGCCGGCAACTCGTCGAATACCTGATCGCCCAGAAGCTCGTCTGAACGCCCCGCGAGCCCGACCATGAAGCAGGCACCCATGCCCGAAGTCCTCGTCCTCGTCGACCACGACGGGGAACGTGTCCACAAGACCACGTACGAACTCCTCACCGCCGCACGGAGGCTGGGCGCACCGGCGGCCGTCGTGGTCGGAACTCCCGGCACCGCTGCCCGCCTGGAGGCATCCCTCGCCCGCCACGGCGCAAGGAGCGTCTACGCGGCCGAATCCGCCGAGGCGGACGAGTTCCTCACCACGCCCGCCGTCGACGCCCTGGAACGCGCGGCCGGGGAGACCTCCCCCGCCGCCGTTCTCGTCTCCGCGACGACGGACGGCAAGGAGGTGGCCGGGCGTCTGGCCGCGCGGCTGGACACCGGGCTGCTGATCGACGCGGTCGACCTGGACTCCTCCGGCGTGGTCACCCAGGTCGTCTTCGGCGGGTCGTACACGGTGCGCTCACAGGTCACCCACGGCATGCCGGTGATCACACTGCGGCCGGGGTCGTTCGAGGCGGAGGAGTGTCCGGTGCGGGCGGAGGAGAAGAAGCTCGCCCTCCGGCCGGTCGCCGCCGCGTGCTGCGCTCGCGTCACCGCCCGTCGCGGAGCTCTCGCAGGGGACCGTCCCGAACTCACCGAGGCGGCCGTCGTCGTCTCCGGCGGACGCGGGGTCGGAGGAGCGGAGGGCTTCCAGGTGGTGGAGGAGCTGGCCGACGCCCTGGGAGGCGCGGTGGGCGCCTCACGCGCCGCGGTGGACGCCGGCTACTACCCGCACCAGTACCAGGTCGGACAGACCGGCAAGTCCGTATCGCCCCAGCTGTACATCGCCCTGGGCATCTCGGGTGCCATCCAGCACCTGGCCGGGATGCAGACCTCCAAGACGATCGTCGCGGTCAACAAGGACCCCGACGCCCCGATCCTCGACCTCGCCGACTACGGCGTGGTGGGCGACTTGTTCGCCGTGGCTCCCGAACTGACCCGGGCGGTGGCCGCCCGCCGCGCGGCCGGCTGAGGACCCACCACGGCGAGAGCTCCCGGCCCCCGTACCTGTGACGAGGGGGGCGGGAGCTCTCGCGTCGGCCTTCCGCCCGTCAGACGGCCAGACGCCGGAACCGGCTGCCGTGGAACACCAGCGGCTCCCGGTCGGGATCGGCCCTCAGACCGTGAATCTCCAGCAGCACGATCGTGTGGTCGCCTCCCGGGAACTCGGCGTAGACCGAGCAGTCCAGCCAGAGACCGGCACCGTGGATGTACACGCCGCCGCCCGCGGATGCCTCCCAATCGACGTCCGCGAACCGGTCACCACCCTTGCCCGCCAGGGAACGGCAGACCGGATCCTGCTCCTCGGCCAGCACACTCAGGCCCAGGCGGCTCTGCTTGCGCAGCTTGGGCCAGGTCGCAGAGGTGTCCTGGACACAGACCGACACCAGCGGCGGCCGAAGAGAGACCGGGGTGAACGTACTCGCGGCCATGCCCACCGGTCTGCCCGAATCCAGCGCGCACAGGGCTGTCACTCCGGAAGGGAAGCAGCCGAACGCCCGGCGCAGCACGGCGGGGTCCGTCGGTGTCGCCGACAGGGCGCTCATCGGACATCCTCCCGACCCGAGAGGACCGCGCCCAGACGACGCAGCGAGCCGTTGTTGCCCGCGACGTGCTGGGAGACGCACCGGACGTCGCGCCAGCGGCGCTGCAACGGATGGGAGCTGTAGAGCCCCGAGCTGCCCGACAGCGTCATGAGTTCGTTGAGGAGCCGGATGCCCTCGTGGTGGATGTGCTGGTGGCCGCCGGTGTAGCCGAACCATTCACGCGCGGTGGGCTCCTCGCCCGCGAGCGCACGGTCCATGACGACGCGGCCGGTCTGCTCCAGCAGGGCGTTCAGTGCCGCCGTGCGGAGGTGCAGCTCGGCGAACTTCTCCTGGAACACCGGATCCTCCCCGATGACGACCCTGGGGTCGAACGCCGGCCGCTTGGTGGCGGCGAGTTCGGCCAGATCGTCCAGAGCGCCCTCCAGACAGCCGATGATGACGGCGTCGTGCGACGAGCCGGTGGCGGTGTACGGCAAACCGTAGAAGGGAGCGGGGATGTTGTTGCCGCCCACCAGCGGCCCCGTGAAGCGGTCGGGCACGAAGACGTCGTCCATCGTGAAGTCCGTGCTCTGAGTGGCGCGCAGACCCACGGCGTCCCACGTGTCGAGGAACGTGGCCTGCTCGGGGCGCACGAGCGCGACGCGCATGTCCGGGCGTCCGTCCGGGAGCGCAGGCGCACCCTCGACCACGAAACCGGCGAGCATCCAGTCCGGGGTGAACGACCCACTGGCCAGCGGCCAGCGCCCACTGAGGCGGTAGCCTCCCGCAACCCTGACCGCCCTGCCCTTGGGCGCTATCGCCCCACGGAGCATCAGGTCGGCGCCGTCGCCGAACACCTCGTTCGCGAGCGTCTCGTGGGGCAGCGAACGGACGAAGAACCAGGCCATCGAAGCAGCCTGAACGGTCCAGCCGGCGGACCCGTCGGCCCGCGAGATCTCCCGGACCACCCGAGCGCTCTCCACCAGGTCCAGCTGCTCGCCGCCCCATGCCCTGGGCAGGCTCATACGGAACACGCCGGCTTCGCGCAGAGCGGCGATGAGGTCCGCCGAGACGGCCCGGGCGGCCTCGGCCTCGGCGGAACGCGCCGCGATCTCGGGCAGGTGGGCCCGGACGCGGCCCAGCACACGGTGGCCGGCCGCCTGGTCGGATGACGCGGTGGATTCGAGCAAGGTCGACATGGTGGATCCCTGGATGGTGGAGGTCACTGGAAGAGGAACGGGACACCGGCCGAGGTGGTCCGGGGTCACTGGTCGCATCATGTGGGGGGTGACGCAGGACCTGCTTGTGTCCGGGAGCACCGGTCATTTGTGTGGCTGAGAACACTTCCCGCGAGCCGGTTGCGGAATGCCCGCCGAGACTTACCATTCCTCACCAGGAGTGCCGTCCGAGCCCGTTCCGCGGGTTCCGGCACCGCCGGGAGGAGAACCGCATGCCCCGGATCACGACGCCGAGCGAAGGCACGGCCATCGAGCGACTGGACTGCTGGCGGGACGCCGTGAGCCGGAACCTCGTGCCCCTGGAGGTCCGGCCGCGCGAGAGCGCCGACTTCAGGGCGTCCCTGCACGCCGTGCGGGTCGGTCAGGTCCAGATGTCGGTCATCTCGGCCGAGCCGCACAGCATCGCGCGCACCCGCCGCCACATCGCCTCCGACGCACCCGACTACCTCCAGCTGACGGTGCAGCTCACCGGGCAGGGCGTGCTGACCCAGCGGGACCGCCAGGCCGAAGTGGGGCCGGGGGAACTGGTCGTGTACGACACGCGCCGTCCCTTCACCTACGACCTCCACCAGTCCCACACCGGTCTCGTGCTGATGTTCCCGCGGGCCATGCTGCCGTTGGCGGAGCGTGACCTGCTGCGTGTGACGGCGACTCCGGTGCCCTGCAACGACGGGCTCGGGCAGGTGGTCCTGCCGTTCCTGCACGGGCTGGCGCGGCAGATGGAACACCTGGAGTCCCGGGGCACGCCCCGGCTCGCCGACAACGTGATCGACCTGATCGGCACCCTGCTCGCGGAGCACGCGGACGGGGACCGCCGGGCCGGGGAGGCCGGCCCGGACCTGCTCACCGAGCGCGTCCTCGGCTACATGGAGCAGCGGCTCGCGGACCCCGGGCTGAGCCCCGAGGGCATCGCGGCAGTCCACCGCATCTCCCGCCGCTACCTGTACAAGTTGCTGGCGGCGCAGGGACACACGGTCTCGGGCTGGATCCGGGAACAGCGCCTCGCCCGGTGCCGACGTGACCTCACCGATCCGGCCCTGGACCATCTTCCGGTCGGTGCCGTAGGCGGGCGCTGGGGTTTCGCGGACCCGGCCCACTTCAGCCACGCCTTCAAGGCGGCGTACGGCATGAGCCCCCGGGAGGCGCGCGCGGCGCGTCGATGACGTCAGGCGGGCTGGTAGTCGAAGAACCCCTGTCCCGACTTGCGGCCCAGCAGGCCCGATTCGACCATGCGGCGCAGCAGCGGGGGAGGGGCGTACAGCGGCTCCCGGTACTCCTCGTAGAGCGCTTCGCCTATCGCCGCCACGGTGTCCAGCCCGATGAGGTCGGCGAGGCGCAGCGGCCCCATGGGGTGCGCGCACCCGGCCGTCATGCCCGTGTCGATGTCCTCCGCCGTCGCCGTGCCGGAGGCGACCATGCGCACCGCGGCCAACAGGTAAGGGATCAGCAGGGAGTTCACCACGAAGCCCGCGCGGTCCTGCGCGACGATGGTTCTCTTGCCCAGGACGTCTTCAGCGAAGGCCCGCACGCGCAGCTCGGTGCTCTTCGAGGTGTGCAGTGAGGGGACGATCTCCACCAGTGGCAAGACGGGGACCGGGTTGAAGAAGTGCAGGCCGATCACCGTCTCCGGACGGCCGGCGGCGGCCGCGAGCCGGGCGATGGGGATCGACGAGGTGTTGCTGGCCAGTACGGCCGCCGGGTCCGTGACGATGTCGCCCAGCTGTCGGAACAGTGCCGTCTTGGCCTGCTCGTCCTCGACGGCCGCCTCGATGACCAGGTCCGCCCCGCCCAGGCGGGAGAGGTCCCCGGTGACCGAGATCCCGGCCAGGGCATGGGCGCGGTCCTCGGAGGTGACGGCGCCGCGCTTCTCCGCCTTCAGCAGGGAGTCCGCCACGCCGGCCAGTCCGGCCCGGGCCCTGTCCTCGGTCACGTCGCACAACGTGACGTGCAGCCCGGCGCGGGCACACACCTCGGTGATGCCTCTGCCCATCTGGCCCGCGCCCACGACGCCCACGTGTTTGATCTCTGTCATGTGTTCCTCCGCCTGTCCCTCGGTCGGGCGGCGGCCGCCGGTCGCCGCCACGGTGTGTGCCGCCGCATCGAGCGTAGGCCCGACACATCCCCTCTGACCTGCGTGAACAGTGCGCAATCCGCGTACAAACGTGCGTCGGTCGAGAGGGCTCGGACAGCAGGCTGTCGAGGCATGCCGAAAGGGCGTCCGGCCCGTGCCGGACGCCTGAAGGGGGTCGACGCCTCAGGCTGTCGCCGTTGCGGCGGCGGCCTCCCGCAGCCGGCGGATCACGGCGCGCACCGCGGGCGAGGCCTCCCCTGTGCGGTAGGCGCCGACCAGCCGGGTGGTCGGCGCCACGTCGGCCAGCGGACGGAAGGCCACTCCGGGGATCTGGACGCGGCGCAGCGAATCGGGCACGAGGGCCACCCCGAGACCGCCGCCCACCATGGTCAGAGCCGCGATGAAGTCCCGCACCGGGGGAGCGCACCGGGGACTGAACCCGCCTTGCTCCGCCACTTCGAGGATCTGGTCGCGGCAGCCGTACTCCTCGTCGAAGTGCGGGGCCACGAAGCACTCGTCGCGCAGTTGTGCCGCCGGAACGGCGTCGTACGCCGCGAGTGGCGCCCCGGCAGGCAGCGCCAGGACGACCTGCTCGGTGAGCAGACAGGTCGCCGTGACCTCGGGTGGGTACTCCGGCCTGAAGCGCAGGAAGCCGACGTCGATGTCTCCGCCGGCCAGCGCCTCCAGTTGGGCAGGCGTCTCCAACTCCCGTACCTGCACCGTCAGTTCGGTACCAGGGGCCGCGCAGCGGGTGAGGACGTCGGTCAGCACCCCGGAGAACGCCGCGGAGGCGACGTACGCGATCTGCGCGTGTCCCAGCTCCCCGCGACCGGCGCGCCGGCCCACCGCCTCGGCCCGGGCGGCCTGGGCGAGGGTCAGCCGCGCCTCTTCGAGGAACAGCCGTCCGGCACTGGTCAGGGCCGGGCGGGTCCGCCGCCCGCGGTCGACGAGCCGCACACCCAGGTGCGACTCCAGCGCCCTGATCTGGGCGCTGAGCGCCGACGGGGCGAGATGCAGACGGTCCGAGGCCCGGGCGAAGTGCAGTTCCTCCGCGACGACGACGAACGACTCCAGCCAGCGCAGTTCCACCGGTACCTCCGTCGTGCTGGGATCACCCCGCGGCGGCGTCAGGGCAGAACAGGACCGCCGCGGGGCGAGTATGGGGCAGCTACGGGTTCAGGGGATCACGACGTAGTTGCTGAATCCACCGTCGAGATCCGTCACCCGTCCTGAGATGGCTTCGTTGACCTCGGACAGCGGGAAGGGCTTGGTGATCAGGTACGACAGGTCCAGGGCTCCGGTCGCCACCATGTCGGCGACCTCCTGGCCCTGCGCGGTGCTGAACCAGTTGGAGCCGATCAGCTGGACCTGCTCGTCCATGAGCCACTTCACGTCCACGGGCAGCCGGTCGGCCACCCCGCCGACGTTGACGACCCTGCCGCCCCGGCGGACGCCCTGCATGGAGTCGAGCATCGTCTCCACCGGAGCCTTGGCGCCGAGCGCACTGATCACGAAGTCCGCCCCCTCGCCGCCGGTGCGGGACTTGGCCCACTCCCCGGTGGAGCCCTCGCCCAGCCGCATGACCTCGATCCGGTCCGGAGCCAACTCCTTGACCCGCTTCAGGAGTTCCTCGTTGCGGCCGGTGCCGAGAACCCTGGAGACGCCGGAGGCCAGCGCGAGGAGAGTGGAGGCCACACCGAGTGTGCCCGTGATTCCGTCGATCAGCGCGACCTGGCCGGGGGCGGCCGCGGCGTTCTTGAGGGCGCCGTAGGAGGTTCCGATGTAGCCGAGCTTGCCGGCCTGCTCGAACGTCATGTTGTCGGGGATGTTGACGATCGCGTGCTGCGGCGCGGTCATGTACTCGGCGAAACCGCCGTAGGGGTAGAGGTCGAAAATCCGCTGGCCGTCGCGGGAGGTGCTGAAGTAGCCGTTCAGGGTGAAGTAGCGGCATCGGCTGAGTTCGCCGCCGCGGCACACCTGACAGCTGCCGCAGGACCGCAGCGGGCTCACATAGACCCGGTCGCCGGGCTTGGTGTTGAGCACCGCATCGCCGACCGCCTCGACCACACCCGCCGGGTCGAGACCGAAGATCGCGGGGAGCTGGGGCAGCGGCTGATGCGGGTACCACGTAGGCCAGTTGTTGATCACATTGGCCATGTTCGGCACGATTCCGCATGCCTTGACCCGCACCAGCACGTCGGTCGGCCTCGGGGTGGGCACGTCGACCGTGTCCACCGACATCGGCGCACCGAGTTCGTGCAGTCGCGCGGCGAGCATTTTCGCCATTGAAATACTCCTGAAGTGATGAGCCGTACGGTGCCGAAAACCTAAGAATTGGCGAACGGGTCCGGATAATTGTCTTCGAGGTCGATGCCCAACAGTCCCATGATGCGGACGCCGGAGTTGTACCAGGCGATGGACAACGACAGTTCGACCATCTGCCGGCTCGTCAGATGCGCGGCCGCGGCCTGCCAGGTCTCCTCCGCGACGTCGACCCGGAGGGTGGACTCCCTGGCGAGCCGCATGACCGCCTTCTCCATGTCGTCGAACAGACCGGAATGCTCGAAGTCGGCCACCGCCGCAAGCTGTTCCTCGGTGAGCCCGGCCTTGAGGCCGTGCGACTGATGATGGGCGACCTCGTACGCCGACCGGGTGGCGTGCCCCACGGTCAGGATCGCCAGTTCGCGCAGCTTGGGGCTGAGATCAGCGGCCCGCAGCGAGTTGGCGTAGGTCAGGAAGGCGTCCAGCTGGGTGGGCGCGTGGGTGAGGGCGAGGAAGATGTTCGCCGTCGGGACCTTGCGTTCGGTCTCCAGCCGGTCGTACAGCGGCTTCAGCGACTCGTCCGCGTCCTCGCGGCGCAGATAGGGAACTCGTGCCATGGCGTCTCCTTGGGGGGCGGTGCGGGCGGAAGGTCAGGGAAGGGGCTGTTCCAGCAGGAACCGCTCCAGCGACATCGGATTCGGCTGCTCGGCCGGCGGAATCCGCGGCGCGCCGACGAACGGCGACGCCTCGAAGTACCACTTCTCCAGGGCCGGGAGCCCCCAGCGCACGTTGGTGCTCAGCGATGCCGCGTCCCAGCGCACCGGCTCGACCTCGGTGTCGATCGTCTGGTAGTGGCTGTTGAAGACCTCGACCCGGTGGCCGTCGGGGTCGCGGAGGTACGCGAACAGCATCCCGCCGGGGCCGTGCCGCCCGGGGCCTCGCTCGACCCCTTCGCCGTAGCCGAGGATGCCCGCCCAGTCGCACGCGGTGAAGATGTCGCGGCTCTCCGAGACGGTGTAGGCGAAGTGGTGCAGCGCCGGCCCGGTGTTCTCGACGATCGCCAGGTCGAGGCAGGTGCCCTTGCGGTACATGAACGCGCTCAGCAGCTTGTCGCCGTGCTCCAGGTACTCCGAGTTGCGAAAGCCCAGCTCACTGTAGAAGGCGCACAGCTCATAGGCGTCGGGCGCGAAGGTCTGGTAGTGGTCCAGCCGCTGCGCGTGGGCGCCCTTGTACTGCTGGAAGTCGATGTGCAGCCGCGGCCGGGTCTCCATGTGCGCGCACAGTTCGAGCGGCGTACCGACGGGGTCACTGACGTGCAGGGTGCGGCCCTGGTACGGGACGTCCACCCACTCGGCGGGCAGGCCACGATCGCGGAACCAGGCGTACGCGATATCGAGGTCCTCGTCGAAGAACACCCGGAAGCCGATCCTCTTGCACGCGCCCGCGCCCTCTTCGTCGAGCTCCAGGACGAGGCTGTGGTGGCAGGCCTCGGCCAGGCCGCGCAGGTAGCAGGTGCGCTCGTCCTCGTCGCTGACGACCAGCCCCAGGGCGTTCACGTAGAAGTTCCGGCTCTCGGCCAGATCGGCGACGGTGAGCCGGACGTGGCTCGCGCGGGTGATATTGAAACTCGGGCGCAGATTGACGGGTGGCAGCATGGGGTCTCCGTGCTCCGATCGGCTCTGTATTTCGATGACTGTAATACTTCGAACTGTTTTTACGGCTCGGTCGTGGAAGACCCGGAATCGGAGAATGTGAACGCGGACCATCCGCTGAATTCCGCGGATTCGCCGAGGGACTCCTCGATGCGCAGAACCTCGTTCCACTTGGCCATGCGCTCGGAGCGGGTGAACGAGCCCACCTTGAGCTGTCCCGCGTCCCAGCCGACGCTGAGATGGGCGATGGTGACGTCCTCGGTCTCACCGGACCGGGCCGAGACGATGGTGCCGAAGCCGGCGTCCTTCCCGGCCCGCAGTGCCTGGTACGCCTCCGTGACCGTGCCGGCCTGGTTCGGCTTCACGAGGACGGCGTTGGCGGCCCCGCCGGTGGCCGCGGCCTCCACCCGCTTGGCATTGGTGACCAGGTAGTCGTCTCCGATCACCTGGCAGTGGTGGCCGTGGCGCCGGGTGAACTCCACCATGCCGTCGGTGTCGTCCTCGCCCACCGGATCTTCGACGGAGAGGATCGGATACTGCTCGATCCAGCCGCCCAGCATGTCGATCAGCGCCGTGGTGTCCAGCGTGCGGTCGTCCAGCGCCAGCGTGTACCGGCCGCCGCTGCCGAATTGCGAGGCCGCGATGTCCAGCGAGATGCCGACCTGCGTCGAGGGGTCGAAGCCGGCCTTCTCGATCGCCCGGGTGAGCGTTTCGAGGGCCTCCTCGTTGGAGTCGAAGGCGGGCCAGAAGCCGCCCTCGTCGGCCACACCCTGGGCCTTGCCGGCCTGGCGCATCAGACTGCCGGCCGCCCGGTAGATCTCCGCGGTCCAGTCGAGAGCCTCGGAGAAGCTGCCCGCCGCAGGACACATGACCATGAAGTCCTGTACGTCGACGCGACGGTCCGCATGGGCACCGCCGCCGAAGATCTGGATCTCCGGCAGCGGGATCCGGACCGGCCGTTCGCCCGCCAGGTGCTGCCACAGCGGTACCCCCTGCGACGCCGCGGCGGCGTGCAGGACCGCCATGGACGTGGCGACGATCGCGTTGCCGCCGAGGCGGCTGCGGTCGGGAGTTCCGTCGAGGTCGACCAGGATCCGGTCGACGGCCTCCTGGTCGCTCGCGTCGCGGCCCAGGAGTGCGGGAGCGATCTCGTGGTTCACCGAACCGACCGCCCGCTGGACGTCCAGCCCGCCGAAGCGGCTGCCGCCGTCACGCAGGTCGAGCGCCTCGCCCTGGCCCGTCGACGCGCCGGCCGGCGCGATGGCCCGGCCGATCGCGCCGTCCGCCAGGTGCGCTTCGACCTCCACGGTGGGGCGCCCGCGGGAGTCCCACACCCGGCGGCCATAGAGCTCGGCGATCCGCGCGTCTGTCATGGCGGTGCAACCTTTCGGAGTTCGGACGATCGGGGCGCCGGGCGGCACCTGTGCCGGTCCTCCAGAAGGAGGAGGGGCGCCCCCGCAGCCGGAGGCATGTTCATCCGCTGCGGCTCATAGCGTGCTATCGATAGCGCAATCGTGCGAACCGACGGTGGTTCTGTCAAGAGGTGAGTCGCGCCGCAATGCGCACTTGCCTTGCCGATCTGCGTCGCTCTTGGTCCTGCCGGAAGTCAATGCTATCGTTCGCACAACCCGTCATGAGACTGGGACGCTGCGGAAGAGACTCCGGCGAGCCCGCGCTGTCCTGGACGGACGGACAGCACAGGCAGCGCGGGTTCGCCGGGCCAGGCCGCGGCCGACAGGAAAGCGAGTCCTCATGACCCCTGAGCCCTCTGCGGCCCCCATGACCCTCACCACAGTCGTGGCCAGCACGCGTCCAGGGCGCGTGGGCAGGTCCGTCGCCGACTGGTTCACGGCCAGGGCCGCGCAGTGCCAGCAGTTCGAGTCGCACGTGGTCGACCTGCGCGAACTCGCCCTCCCGTTCTTCGACGAGCCGCATCCGCCCGCTCTTCAGCAGTACACACACAGCCACACCCGCGCCTGGAGTCGCATCGTCGACGCCTCGGACGCGTTCGTGTTCGTCACCCCGGAGTACAACGGAGGCTTCCCGGCTCCGCTGAAGAACGCGTGGGACTACCTCGTCGTGGAGTGGCAGCACAAGCCGGCCGCGTTCGTCAGCTACGGAGGCGTCTCGGCGGGCACCCGCGCCGTGCAGATGGCCAAGCAGGTGGTGGCCAACCTGAGGATGCTGCCGATCGGGCCGACCGTGAGCATCCCGTTCGTCAGTGAACGGGTCGAGGACGGTGCCTTCCTGGCCGGCAAGATCCATGAGGCCGCCGCCGAGCACATGCTGGACGAACTGGTGCGCACTGCGACGGTGATGCGTCGGCTGCGCAGGGAAACGTACTGAAGGCGCCACTGCGCGCAGGCGCCCGGGGCGGCTGTTTCGCTCCGGGCGCCTGCGCTGTGGGGACGGGGCTGTGCGGGACGCGGCCGGGAGGTGGTCGGGCTGGGGCGGACCGCCGGGAGGTGCGCGGGACTGCCGGGAGGCCGGGGGCCGTCGGGATGCGGTCGGATCGCTGAGGCAGTGGCGGATCACCGGGGCGAGGGCGGACCGCCGAGCCGCAGTCCAACCGTCACGAGGTGCCGGCGGATCGTGCGAAGGCGAGGAAGTGTTCGGCCCTGCGCTCGTAGCGGCGGTGCGAACGGCGGCATCCGGATGACCAGGGCACGGCCACGGTCCGTTCCACGGTCCGACGGCGACGGCCCAGGCGCGGGGAGGGCTCGATGCCCGTGCGGGTGAGGCGGGGTGCGATGTTCCGCGATCGGAGCCGTGGCCGCGGGTGGTCGCAGTCGTAGCCCATGTGTCCATGCAACTCGGCATGCCGGCGTCGACGTGGTCCACGGCGAGACCGGACGACTGTCGCGGGCATTGGCAGCGGCTGCGCCGAGCGCGATCATCAGCTCGCGGACTGCCACCGCCCGGCGGCCTCGTGGGGACCGGCGGTCCCACAGCCCGGAACGTCCTCCGTCGGTGCCGGACTCACCGAACCGTCAACGGCCTTCCCCGGCGCCCCGAAACGCGCGAGGCAGTGCCACACCTTCTTGAGCGCCTGCGGATCATGGTGGCCGGCACGCGCCGCGACTCCGACGATGCGCGGATCGAGTACGCCGTCGACGGCGATCTGCGCGCCCAGGTCGACGTACTCCTGACCGCGGTAGCCGGGATGACGGAGGAGTTCTTCGGCCTTGAGCCGGAAGCCGGCGTGCCACTCCACGGCGCAGCCCAGGCGCATGGCCGCAACCTCGACAGCGGTACCTCGATAGCAGGGGTCCAGGACCAGCGCCTCCGCGTGGCGGTTCGGTCGCACAGGACCGTGAACCTGCGCCTCGATGTAGTCGTCGAGGTCGTCCTGGCGATCGGCGAGGGCAAGCTCGATGAGCCCCAGGCGGGCCGCGACACCGAAATCCGAGGGTTCGAGGAAACTGTCCGGGTAGCAGAACGTGGTCCGCGCCAGCGTCCCGGCTGTCAGCCGGAAGTGGGCGGAGCCGAACCGCGGTGCACCGCCCACAGGCTTGCGGCGGAAGTTCAACGCCCCGTAGACGGGCCGCTCATGAACGGGCGCTTCGTCGTAGGCCCCGCCGAAGATCCGGCTCTCCCAGTGCCACCGGTCGCCGCCGGGATATGCGGTCAGCCCGCCGTTGCCGGTCCCCGTGACGAACTGTGAGCGGTAGACACCGTCCTCGGTCATGGCATCCAGGACCGTCTTGCCGTGCAGCAGCCGGTCCGGGTGGAAGTTCAGGGTCACCCGCAGCGTCGGGTCCATGGGAGGGCCCGCCGCCAGTTCCGTGACATGGCCAAGGGCCCGTTCCTGTGATGTCCGGAAGACTGGCGAGCTCATCCGCACAGTGTTCCTCAAGCTGATCAACCGCTGCACGCGCATTGTCCACCGACAGTCCGGCCGTGCGGGAGACGGAGCTTCGAACACCGGTCGAGACGACCTCTCAGGCGGACCCGGACGGGGTCCCCCCGTCAGGCGATGCCGTACTGCCGCGCAGGATCAACGAACCGGGGGAAACCGCCGTGTACGGGCCGTCGTTGCCCGGCTCGGTCTTGAGCCGTCGGATCATCCACAGCGCGCAGCCGGTGGCCATCTCCTGGATGGGCAGGCCGATCGTGGTGAGTCCGGGGCCCCACCAGGAGAACCCGGGCTCGTCACCGAACCCGACCACGGACAGGTCCTGGGGCACCTTCACGCCCTGCCGGGACAGCTCCTCCAGGACGCCGAGGGTGAGCTGGATCGACCCGAGCACCAGGGCGGTGGGCGCATCCGGGCCCGACAGCAGCCGGCGTACCGTCGCGCGGCCGTGGTCGACCGACGACGGCGGTCCCAGCTCCGCGCGCCCGGCGTCGTCCGGCAGGCCGCCTTCGCGCAGGGCGCTGCGGAACCCGCGCAGACGCTCGGCGCCGGTGGGCAGTTCCTCGGGACCGCCGAGGTAGGCGATGCGCGTGTGCCCCTGCGCCACCAGGTGAGCGGTGGCCCGGCGCAGCGCCTCCTGGTCGTCCACGCCGAACCACTGCGAGCCCAGCGACGGGTGCCGGCGCAGCAACTGCACGTGCGGGAGGGCACGCAGAAGCTTGACGGACTCGCTGTGCGGGCGAGCGCTGGGCACGATGATGACGGCGGCCACTCGGTTCGCGGACAGTTCCCGCAGGTGGCGCAGCTCCGCCGTCCGGTCGTCGTCGGTCTCCGACAGCATCAGCTGGAAGCCCTCGGACTCCATGTTCTTGGACAGCTCGTGCGCGATGGTCGAGTAGAAGCTGTTGCGGATGTCGGGAATCACCAGCGCGACGACGTTGCTGGACGCTCCGCGCATCATCCGGGCCGCGCGGTTGCCCACGTACCCCATGTCGGAAGCGGCCTGCCGGACGCGGAACTTCGTCTCCTCGCTGATGCGCGGATCGTCGGCCAGCGCCCGTCCCACCGTCGACACGGAGACTCCGAGGCGCTCGGCGATGTCCCTGGTCGTGATCACGTAAGGAGTCCCCTCGACTGACTGGTCCCGTGTCGTCACTTTGCGTGTGCCAACGATAGCATCGATGTTGCGCTCCGTGGCCGCCGAGAGCTGAGGTCCCGAACCGTGCTGCCGTCTCCGTGCTAACGTTAGCATTACTGGATGGGCCGTGCAGCCGCCCGCGGCTGCCTAGTTGCGGAGGTGTCCGTGCGCATCGTCAGATATGCCGTCGGCGGCGAACGTCATTACGGAGAACTGGAATCCGGAGGCGCCGGGATCGCCAGATTCGAAGGCGATCCCTATACCGGGTTGTCTCCCACGGGGCACACCGACCGGGTCGGTGATGTCGTCGTCCTCCCGCCGGTCGACGGGCCCAGGATTTTCGGATTCGCCTACAACTACGCCTCACATGTCGACGAGACCGACCGTGAGATTCCCGAGGTGCCCGTCTGCTTCATGAAGCCGAGTACGGCGGTGGTGGGGCCGGGCGACGCGATCGTGTATCCGTCCGACGGCGAACTGATTCATTTCGAAGGCGAGTTGGTCGTCGTCATCGGAAAGGAGGCCCGTCATGTCAAGCCCTCCGAAGCGCCTGACCACATCCTCGGCTACACGTGCGGCAATGACGTCAGCGATCGCATCGTCCAGCGCAAGGAGAGTGCATTCGGAACGCTTCTCATCGGGAAGGGGCAGGACACCTTCGCTCCCCTCGGGCCCGTCATCGCGACGGGGCTCGACCCTTCGGGACTGGCCCTGACCACTCGTGTGAACGGCGCCGTCGTGCAGTCCGCGAGCACGGCCGACCTGCTGCTCCCGGTTCCGGAGATCGTCAGCTACCTCAGCCGCTATCTGACGCTGCTCCCCGGCGACGTGATCATGACCGGCACGCCTTCCGGTGTCGGACCGATACGCCCCGGGGACGAGGTCGAAGTGGAGATCGAGGGCATCGGCGTCCTGCGCAATCCGGTCGTGGCCGAGAGCCGTTGACCGGTGGGACGCCCGCCGGCGTCCGCAACGACGGGGCCTGCCCACCGCTCGGCGGTGGGCAGGCCCTTGGCGTGTCGGCGGAGCGTGCGGTCAGCGGACCGCGTTGTTGAACTGCGCGGGCCGGACGAACGCCAGGGCGACGACGCCCAGCAACGGCAGGACGGTGACCTGGAGCATCCCCGCCCGGCTCCAGCCGAAGGAGTCCACGAGGGCGGCGAAGAGCAGGCCCGAGAACGCCGCCGGCCCGTAGTAGCCGGTGACGAAGAGGCCGGAGGCGCGCCCGATCTGCGTCGGCCGGACCGCCCGCTGGATCGCACTGTTGGTGTTGGGGTAGATGAAGCCCAGTCCGAAGGCGCCCATGAGAAAGGCGAACACGCACTGCACGCCCACCGTGGCCTGCGTCTCGTAGATGCACACGCTGATGGCCGAGACGGCGAGCAGGCTGATGATCAGCAGGTTGCGCTGGTTCACCCGGTCGCCGAGCCAGCCGCCGAGTATGGCCGTCATGCCACCGAAGCCGAGGAGGCTCATGGCCAGTGCCGCCTGCTCGGGGGAGTAGTGCAGCGAGCTGATCAGGTACGTCGGGTACAGGCCGAGGAATCCGTAGATGGCCACACCGCTGACGACGGCGTGGACGGTCAGGGCGATGGTGTTGCGGTTGTAGGCGGAGGCCGGCATGTACTCGTACGTCCTGGTCGTGACGACCTTCTCGACGGAGGTCTCGGTCAGCCCGCTCTTCACGAGGAACAGGGAGACGGCCGCGATCAGCAGCCCCGCCGAGCCGAACAGGTAGAAGGGCGAGTGCCAGGTGCCGTGCATGCTCATGAGCTCGACGCCGATCAGCGGCGCGATGAACACGCCGACGGAGTAGCCCATGCCGATCACGCCGAAGGCGAGACCGCGCCGGTGGGCGAAGAAGGCGCCCATCGCCGCGAAGATCGCCGCGGACTGCATGCCCTCACCGAAGCCCGAGACGACCCGGTACAGAGTCATGTCGGCGAAGCCGGTCGCCAGCGGCGTGGCCATGGTGCCCAGGGAGTAGATCACGATGCTGGCGAGCAGCACGGTCTTGCGGCGGAAGCGATCCAGGAGGTAGCCCGCGGGCAGACCGGCCAGCGCCATGCCCAGGGTGAAGTTCGTGGCCAGCAGCCCGCCCTGCTCCAGGGAGAAGCCGTACTCCTCACGAATGTTGGGGAGCAGCGGAGGAAAGACCTGGCGGTCCATCGCATTGACCATGTAAGAGAGGACGATCAGCAGGAAGCCCAGCCCGATCATGGTCTTGGACAGGGGAGGGCTGCTGCTCTCCTTCGTGTCGTCGGCGGGCACGGCACTGGTGTCGACTTGCGCTGCGTGAGTCATTACGGCTCCTGAGGAGGAACGGGCCACGGCAGGCCGCGGCGGACGCATCGCCGGTACGGGAGATGCCCACGGCGGCCGGATGCGGTGAGGCGAGAAGGGGCGAGCGGAAAACGGCACGGTCGAGCCGGCATGCGGCGAGAAAGCGCCGAACCGGCGATTTGAGGGGGCGAATGGGCAGCCGCGCGGTCGGATGCCGCGTGCGGAATTCAGCCGTATGTCGCCCGTCGGGGACGTCCGTGGCTATGGCGTCTTCGACAGCCGGATCTCGTGCGTCCCACGCTCTGGTCACACGGTCGGCGTTGCCAGAACGATGAAGGGAAGTTCGGGGCGCGTCAAGATGTGAACGCCGGATTTCTTCAGTAGCCCTCGTTTTCCTCTGGTAACCGGATCTTTCGATGCCGGACACACCTTTCCGGGGGCGCCGGCGTCCGGGTTCCTGTCTCGCGCTCGGCACACGGACATGTCTCGCGCCTGACCCGGGTTCATGCCTCGCTCTTGACGCAAGGAAGCGAGCCAGTGCTATCGTTAGCACCACGTGGCTATGACAGAGTGATACGACGTGCCCCGGCATCTCGTGACCCGTACCCGTGACGTGGCGCGCCGCCCCGACCGACCACAAGTCGGCGAGCGCCGGCAGCCCACCCGAGCCCTGCGAACCTCTCCACCCCACCCACGGCGACCGAAGGCCCGATCGGGCGTGACTTCGGCCGCCGTGCCGGATGACGATCAAACCTGCTGACCGGACGCGACCGGGCGGGACGCCCGGCCGTCCGCTGCGGCCGCACGATTCTGCGAGGACGACCTGCCATGAAACCACCGAGCCGCCCCGGCACCGTGCTGCTCACCGACTACGCCTGGCCCGACGACTCGGTCGAGCGGTCGGTCATCGAGAAGGCGGGCCACACCCTGGTGACCGGCCCCGCCGAGCCCTCCTCCGCCGGGGCGATCGAGAAGCTGGTCGCCCAGCACCGCCCTGCCGGCATCCTGACCTGCTGGGCGCCGGTCTCCGGCACCGCGATCGGGACCTCACCGGATCTCCGTGTCGTGGCCCGCCTCGGAGTGGGCCTGGACAACATCGCCGTGGACGCGGCCACCGAGCGGGGCGTGTGGGTCACCAACGTGCCGGACTACTGCGTCGAGGAGGTCTCCGATCACGCCGTCGGCATGGTCCTGGCCTGGACACGCGGTCTGGCCGTCTTCGACCGCGAGGTCCGGGCGGGCCGCTGGGACCCGGCGAGTGCCCGGCTGCGCCGGCAGTCGACACTGACCTGCGGCATCGTCGGCTTCGGGCGGATCGGACGCGCCACGGCACGCAGGCTCGGCGCGTTCGGCTGCCGGATCCTGGCCCACGACCCGCACCCGCCGCAGGACGTGCCCGGAGTGGAGATGACCGGCCTGGAGGAACTGCTGCGCCGAAGCGACGTGGTGATCCTGCACGTGCCGCTCACGCCCGCCACTCACCACATCATCGGAAGCGAACAGCTGGCGCTGATGCGGCCGGGCGGTCTGCTGGTCAACGTCAGCCGGGGCGGCCTCGTCGACACCGACGCGGTGATCAAGGCGCTCGACAGCGGGCACCTGGACGGCGCGGCCTTCGATGTCCTGGAGACCGAGCCCGACGTCCCCGCCGGCCTGTCGGCACAGCCCGGGGCGCTCCTCACCCCGCACGTCGCCTTCTCCTCGGACGCGTCGGTCATCGAGCTGCGCCGCCGCGCCGCCGAGGAAGTCGTACGGATCCTCGCGGGCGAGACACCGGCCCACGCCTGCAACACCCCTCGTGACCTGCCCGCCGGGTCGGGTGACCCGCGATGAACGCGAGCCCCGCGCAGATGAGTGCGGCCCCCGGGCCCGGCACCGGGCTGACGGACTTCCTGATCACCCAGTGCCTCGCCGAACCGGGCGAAACCGCTCGCTGGACGCCGCTGGCCGGCGGCGTCTCGTCCGACCTGTGGCGGGTGGACCTGCCCGGACGCTCCCTCTGCGTCAAACGCGCCCTGGCCAAACTGAAGGTGTCGGCGGACTGGCAGGCACCGGTGTCGCGCAACGCCTACGAATGGGCCTGGATGCGGTTCGCGTCCCGGCACCGCCCGGACAGCGTCCCGGGCCTGCTGGCCCACGACCCCGGAGCCGGCCTGTTCGCGATGGAGTACCTGCCGCCCGAGCGGTACCCGGTCTGGAAGGCTCAGCTGCTGGCGGGCGAGGTGCGGGTGACGACCGCGGCGGCCGTCGGGGCACTCCTCGGCGCCCTGCACGCGGCGAGCGCGGGCGACGCCGCCCTCGCGGAGGAGTTCGCCACCGACGACAACTTCCACGCGCTGCGCATCGAGCCGTACCTGCTCGCCACCGCGGCCGCACACCCCTCCCTCGCCGACACCCTCCGAAGCCTCGCCGACCGCACGGCCGCCACCCACACTGCCCTGGTGCACGGTGACGTCAGCCCCAAGAACATCCTCTTCGGCCCGTCGGGTCCCGTGCTGCTGGACGCCGAGTGCGCCTGGTACGGGGACCCGGCCTTCGACGTCGCCTTCTGCGTCAACCATCTCCTGCTCAAGAGCCTGGTGGTGCCCGGACGTCGCGGCGAACTCCTGTGCTCCGCCCGGGCATTGGCCGAGGCGTACGCCCGCTGTGTCGACTGGGAGCCGCGATCCGCCGTCGAGAAGCGGGCCGCGACGCTGCTCCCGGCGCTGTTGCTGGCGCGGGTGGACGGCAAGTCCCCGGTGGAGTACCTCACGGACGACCGGCACCGGCAGTTCGTACGCACAGCGGCGACGGCCCTGTTGCGGACACCGGCCGCCACGATGGCGGACGTCGTGGACGCCTGGGAGACCGCCCTGCCGGCCCCGGCCGAACCCGTCGGCACCCCGTTCGACTGACCCGACCGATGTGCCGGGTCCGACCGACCCGGCCGAGGAGAGACACATGCGCAGAGTCGTCACCGGCCATGACGGGAGCGGCAGGTCGATCGTCGTCAGCGACGGCCCTGTCCCGCGGAGCCGGGAGTTCGCCAGCCTGCCGGGCTGGGTGTCCCGGCTGCCGTGGGCCACCGAGCCGGGCGAAAAGGCCACCCGGGCAGGGGAGGACCCCACCCCGGACATCACCAGTCTGCTGCCCGCGCCCGGCGGCACGCGGTTCATCGTCTTGACCTTCCCGCCGGAATCCGCGTTTGCCGACCCGGCGTTCGACCCCGCCGCCTTCGACCGGGAGCAGCGGGCCGACTCGCCCGGCATCGCCGAACTCATCGAACCCGACGGCATGCACGCCACCCCGACCGTGGACTACGGCATCGTGCTGCAGGGCGAGCTCGTCCTCGAACTCGACGACGGCCACTGCACATCGCTCTCGGCAGGCGACGTCGTGATCCAGAACGGCACCCGCCACGCTTGGCGCAACCGCAGTGACCGGCCCGCCACGATGGCGTTCGTCCTGATCGGCGCGGAACAAGGCGACTGACCGCGCCGGGCCGGATTTCTGGAAGGGGGGCGAGCTCCGCCACTGCTTCCGCCGGCCGATGGACCGACCGAGCAGCCGACGGGCGAGACGTGTTGGGGGGCTGGGGGCGGTCAGAACCAGTGCAGGCAGTGCGGGGAGCGCTCGGCGTGGAAGAGTGCGTCGGCGAGGGCGGCTGCGCCCGGGTGATGGACCCGGATGTGTCCGGCCCGGGCGAGCGTGCTCGGGGCGGTGCCGCCGAGGTAGATGGAGCCCAAGTCGCGGATGTCCGCAGACAGGTCCGGTTCCCGGTCCGTCGGGACGCAGTCGGCCTTGCCGTCCCGGACGGTCAGCAAGTAGCGGTGGTGTTCGCCGAGGAACGGGTCGTCGACGTCGAGGACCAGCTCGCCGTCCGCGAACCAGCCACGCGCGGTCAGCGCACGCGGGACGTCCAGGAGCCGCACCCAGAGCCAGTCCATGTCGCCGCTGACCTCGCCGGCCCGGAAGTCCGCCAACTGCCAGCGCAGCGGGTGACCGGACGGGACGTGCTTGAACACCACCTGAGACACAAGGTCGTGTTCGAGTACGAACCGGGCCAGGGCCGTGAAGACGGCGTCCTCGGTGGCGATCGTCTCGTCGACCGTCAGGGTGCCGGACTCGATGGAGTAGCTGGCGTACCCGTCCGGGACGCCGTCGGTGTCCCGGTGGACGGCGACGTAGCGCTGTGCCGGTGATATCGGCGGCTGTCCCGCGCGCAAGGCCCACCAGCGGTGCGGTCGGGACAGCGCCCCGGGCTGGGCGCGGCGGTAGCGGTCGTAGACCTCCTCCAGGATCTCGCCGCACCCGTCCCTGCGCAGTACCTCGACCGAGCCGGTCGCTGCTCCTTCGGTCACTCCGCCCGCCCGGGGAGCCGCGAGGGCGGCCCTGTGGCGCGGTACCTTCAGCTGCGCCGTATAGGCCGCCGGCCCGTATCCGAACCTGCCGTAGATCAGGGCCTCGGAGGCCAGCAGCACGGAGAGCATCTCCCCGCGGTCCCGCAGCTCGGTGAGCTGGTGCCGCATCATCGCGCTGAGCACACCCTGACGCCGGTGCGAGGGCAGGACGCCGACGGCGGTCACCCCGGGGGCCGGGACGAGGGTCTCACCGGGCAGGGTGAGTTCGAAGGAATGCGTGGCGGCGGTCCCGACGGGCCGCCCGTCCGCCGCGACGGCGAGGAGGCAGCGGTCCATTTCGAGCGCCGACCACCAGAGCCCGCCGCCCTCGACCGGGGTCTCCGGGAAGAGCCCGAACGCGGCATGGAGTGTGTCGACGAAGACGTCGAGATCCTCGTCGGTCGTGGGACGGATTTCCATCGCTGCCGCTGCCTCCCCGGGATACCGGCACCACGGCTTGTGGTGTCTGGCCACAGTGCAACGTCAACTCGCGACCAGGGCAAGTGGATTACGGCCGGGCCGGGTGTCTGGCCACAGTGCAACGCCAACTCGCGACCAGGGCAAGTGGATTACGGCCGGGCCGAGGGAGCGCCGGAAGCCGCGGTCCTGTGTGTCTCCGGGCTCTTCGCACTCAGCCCAGCGTCTCCAGCAGGGCGGTGACGTAGGCATCCAGCCGTTCCTCCACGGCTCGCGTCGTCAGTTCCACCCTTCCTGCCTCCCGCCACGGCTGTGCCACCGACCGCACTTCTTCCGAGCACGCCAGCGCGTCCCGGACCTGCCAGTACAGCCGCTCGCTCGCGGCCTCTGCCAGCAACCCGCCGGCCTCCTCGTACGCCTCGGCGAATCGCAGGCCCCACGCGGGACCGTGCAGCAGCGCGAGATTGGTCGCGCAGTGCGCCACATCGAGATCCGCCGGACCCCAGGAGGCCGCCGCCCAGTCGACGACACCGACGATCCGGGCCTCTTTCGACCCTGAGGGCGGCACGTCGAACAGCACGTTGCCGGGGTGGAAGTCCCGGTGCAGGAATCGCCCACGACGGGGCGGCGCGGGCCTACGGATCACGTCGATCGCCGCGGCCCATACCGCCGCGTCGGCTCCCCTGGGAACCACGACGGTCTCGGCGGTCGTCAACGCCACGTACCCCCGGGGCTGTTCGGCGGGCCGTACCGCGTGGATCGCCACGAGCTGACGGGCCAGCAGAGGGATTCGTGTCTCCAGCCCCTCAGCGTCGAGGACCACCCGGCCCGCCAGATGGGTCATGAGGAGCGATGGGTACTCGCCATGCGCGCCGGTCGGATCAACCGCGACCAGGCCGGGGGCCGGCACCCCGGTCCCCGACAGCAGGCCCAGGGCACCGGCCTCCCGCTCCAGCCAGTCCTCGGCCTGCACCTCGCAGAACCGGTCGGTGAAGCTCCGCAGCACCAGGTCACGGGTGACGCCGTCCGCCGTGCCGGCGGTCAGCTTCAGCACTTCGGCGGTGATGCCTCCGTGCAGCACCTCCGCCCCGACGACCCTCTCGCCGGCGGCCAGGTTCCGGTTCACCCATGCCAGTGTCAACGGCCGGACGACCGCCGCCTCATGACGGCCGGTAGGGAATGCGGTCACAGGCCCATGTCGGTCAGCCACTGTCCGGTCGTCCGGGGGGTGATGCCGAGCAGCTTCTGGGCGGAGTTCTCGGGCGTGATCGAGCGGTCCGGAAGCGCGCTCATGGCGGCGTAGGCTCCGGCCACGTCCGCAGCCGGGCCCTCGCCGATCAGGGGTGCGACGGAGCTGCGGAACTGCTCGGGGGTGATCTGCTCGAAGACCACGTCCTTGCCGAAGTGGGCGCCGAACGCCTCGGCCAGGTCCGGGCCGGTGATCGCCGGGTACTGGCCGACGGAGACCACGCCGGTGATGTCCGGGCGGTCGAACAGAGCGACGACGGCATCGGCGATGTCCAGGTGCGACGCCCAGGAGACCGGGAAGCCGGCACGGATCGGGTAGGGCAGCGCGCCTCGCTCGCGGACCGTGTCGAGAACGTAGGGCATGAGCAGGTTCTCCAGGAAGAGCGTGGGAGTGATCACCGCATGGGGCACTCCGGTCTCCGCCAGGCCGCCGGCCAGGGCTGCGGCCGCGCCGCCGGTTTCGGGGTCGATCGGGGCGCCGCCGGCGGAGAACACCACTCGGGCCGGGCGGGCCGCGCGGACGGCGGCGACGATGTTGCGCGCGTAGTCCCGGCGGTCCTCTTCGGAGACCACCGGCAGGTGCACGAACACCCCGTCAGCGCCGCGGTACGCCTCGGTCAGTTCCGCGGTGGAGCCGTAGTCGGCGGCTACGACGCGCTGCGCGCCGGCCACGACGACGTCGGCGTTCCGGGTCAGAGCGGTCACGGACTGGCCCGCGGCGGCGAGAGCGGCGACGACGGGGGCACCCTGGGCGCCGGTGGCGCCGTGAATCACGTAAGTCATGACGCCATTAGTGCATGCGATGCACCGGTTACATCAACTGCACTAATGGACTACGGTCAAAAATTGTGACTGCTCCCTGTCTCCCCGAATGCGGCGTCGCCCGGTTCCTCACGCTGCTCAACGGCCCGTGGGCCACCCTGATCGTGCGCGAACTGCTGCACGGGCCTCACCGCTTCAATCAGCTGCGTGAGGCCCTGCCCGGCATCAGCCCGCACACCCTGACCAGCCGGCTGCGCCAGTTCGAGCGGCACGGCATCGTCACCCGCACGACGTATGCGGAGGTCCCGCCGCGCGTCGAGTACGCGCTGACCCCTCTCGGCGAGGGGCTGCGCGATGTCCTGGAAGCCATGGGCACCTGGGCCATGGCGGTGCCGGACCCAGAGGCCGACGTCACCGCCTGACGTGTGCCCCCCGGGGCGCGGACGCGGTCACGCCGAGGACGCGAGCCGCTGCCGCAGTGGCCGACCGCGGCCGGCCGCGGAAACTGCCCGACGGCCCGTTCACGACTCGTCTGTGACCATGGACGCTGCCGCCCTGTCGGCACTCGTCGATTGAATTCCCCACCCGTGCTCTGTTCCCGAGTCTGCTCATCCGGGACGTCTTCTCTGCCCGTGCAGCGGTCCGTACGACCTTGATGGTTGCGGGAGCGACCGGCACGCTCGCGGCAGCGGGGTTTGCACGTGCCGTAACGGCATGTGGTCCAGTGGGCGGCACGACACTGAGAGGTTCCCTCGCATGCCCCTTCCTCCGATTCCCCGCCGGGTCAAGATCGGCGATGCCGCCGCGTTCGCACGGACCACACCCCGCGCCATCCGTCACTACCACGCCATCGGGCTGCTCGCCGAGCCGGAACGCGGCAGTGATGACCGCCGCCGCTACGGATACGACGACATGATCCGCCTGCTGTGGATCCGCGAGATGGCTGATGCGGGTATCTCCCTGGACGACATCCGGGCCGGCTTTGAGGGCACCACCGGCATCGAGCAGTCCCTGGCCCGGCTGGAGGAAACCCTCGCCTCCAAGGCGGCCGCCATCGAAGCCCAGCGGACCGCCGTGCACCGCCTCCGCGAGGCGGGCAGCCCCCTGGGCCTGCTCTCACCGCTGGTCAGCGGTCGCCTGCGCGATCTGCCGCCCGGGGCCCTGCGCTCGGCCGATCTCGATACCCTCCTGGTCACGGAGCGTGTCTTCGGCCCGGTGGGCGCCGCCGTGCAGGCCGACCGGTTCATCGTCCTGGCCACCCACCCCGAGCTGCGGGCCGAGGAGGACCGCCTGGCCGAGGCCGAGTCGGCCCTGGACGACACCGTGTCCCCTGACGACCCCCGCATCGAAGACCTGGCCGTCCAGCGGTGTGCTCATGAGATCGCCTTGGTGGCCACCATCGACAGATCCGGCCTGGGCGAGGCCCTCGACGACCTCCTGGACCGGCACGACGAGCACGACGGCGAGGAAGAGGCCGAGGCGACGATGGGCACACTGGAGGCCATCGGCAAGATGCCGTACGACTTCTCCCCGGCCCGTGTCCGGTACGAGGAACGCGTCATCGAACTGCTCCACCCGGCCGATCAGGACAGTGACATCCCACAGACCTGCTGACCGGCGTCGGCGCCCAGGGCCGGCCCGGCAAGAGCAGCCCGGAGTGGTGCAGCGCGAACGTAACCACGGTTCACCGGGGTCGAGAGCCTCGGTCGCTGCCAGGGGGCATACGGACCGGGCGGGCCGTTGCGGCAGGGAGGCGGGCGGACGCTCCAGGGGGCCGGGGCGGGCTCGCGGGTAACGTTTTCCATTCTCCGCCATCGCCCAGCTGGCCGCCTGGCAGAAGGACAGCGGGGCACTGTACTCCCCGGTCCCGACGATCATCTGGACCGCCGAACTGCCCGTCCAGATGCTCGCCTCGGTCTGGTCCTTCTGGACCTACTACCTCTACACCGGCGACACCGACGCCGTCACCGTCGCCTACCCGGCGGTGAAGAGGTACCTGAATCTGTGGACCCTGGACGGCGACGGCCTGGTCGATCACCGCGCCGGGGACTGGGACTGGGAGGACTTGGGCTCCGACATCGACGCCCGTGTCGTGGACAACTGCTGGTACTACCTGGCCCTGGACACCGCAGCCAAACTGGCCGACCTCAGCGGCAACTCCGCGGACGTGGCCGCGTGGAAGGCCCGGCGCGACAGCATCGGAGCCAACTTCGACCGCGTTCTGTGGAACGGATCGCGGAACGAATACCGCTCACCCGGCTACACCAAGGACACCGACGACCGCGCCAACGCGCTCGCCGTCGTCGCCGGCCTCGCCCCCGCCTCCCGTCACCGGGCAGTCACCGAGGTGCTGCGCACCCACCTCAACGCCAGCCCCTACATGGAGTTCTACGTCCTTGAAGCGCTGTATCTCATGGGTGCGGCCGGCGTCGCCGAGGAACGCATGCGCAACCGCTTCGCCGCCCAGGTCGCCGACCCCGCCTGCCACACGCTCTGGGAGCTGTGGACCAAGGCCGACGGCACCGACAACCACGCCTGGAACGGCGGCCCGCTGTACGCGCTGTCCGCGTACACGGCCGGCGTCCGCCCCACCGAGCCGGGCTGGACGCGGTACGAGGTCGTCCCGCAGACGGGCACCCTCACGAGGATCAACACGGTGACGCCCACGGACAAGGGAGACATCCGCTTCGGCATCGTGCGCGACGGCACCCGGGCGACCCTCACCCTGACCTCGCCGAACGGGACGACCGCCCGCGTGGGCGTGCCCGTCTACGGCGGCTCCCAGCCGGTCATCAGGGCGAACGGCACCACGGTCTTCACCGGGGGCTCCTCCACCGGCGGCGTCAGCGGTCTGAGCCCCGCGGGCAAGGACGCCTCGTACGTCTACTTCACCGTCCAGCCGGGGACCTGGACGTTCACCGCGACGGGCACGGGCCGTCTCGACGACCTGGCCCTGGGCCGTCCGGTCACCGGCAACAACAGCCTGGAGAACGGTGACTGGGGGAGAGACCGCCTCACCGACGGCCGGCTCCGCGGCGTCACGGGGGCGAAGGGATACACCAGCAACGAGTTCGCCTCCGCCGACGTCAGCGCCGACCCCGTGTGGGTGGAGATCGACCTCGGGGCCGACACGGACCTCGACGCCGTACGCCTCTTCCCCCGCACCGACACCCCGGCGGCGGGTGGCGGAACCCCGGGCTTCCCGGCCGACTTCACGATCCGGACCCGCCCCGACGGCTCGGGCACGTACACCACCGTCCGCACCGTCACCGGCCAGCCGAACCCCGACGGACTCGTGCAGACGTACGGATTCAGGACGGTCACCGCCCGCCACGTGCGCCTGGAGGTGACCAGGCTCGGCACGCCCGCGTCCGACGAGACGACCAAGTACCGCCTCCAGCTCGCCGAACTCACCGTCCCCACCGCCGCGACGACCGTCACCAGCAACTACACGCTGGAGAACGGCGACTGGGGCAAGACCCGGGTGCTCGACGGCACCACCACGAGCGTGGCCGGCTCCAAGGGCTTCACGAGCATCGACTTCTCCTCGGCCGACGTCGGTGACACGCCGGTGTGGATCGAGGTCGACCTCGGCGCCGACCGGCCGATCGGCGCGGTCACCCTCCACCCGCGCGGCGACACGCCTGCGGCGGGCGGCGGAAGCGCCGACTTCCCGGTCGACTTCACCCTGCAGACCCGCGGTGACGGCTCGGCCTCCTACAGCACCGTGCGCACGGTCACCGGCCAGAACAACCCCGACGGAGCCGCACAGACCTACACGCTCACCGCCGCGAACGGACGCTACCTGCGCGTGCGCGCCAGCTCGGCAGTCCGGCCGCCGACGAACCGACCCGCTACCGCCTCCAGCTCGCCGAGATCCGGATCAAGTAGGACGGCGGGCGCGGCCAGGACGCACCGACTCCGCGGAACGGACCGCGCGGCAGGTCCGACGGAACTGGCGCTCCCCCTCGGTCGCGGCGAACAGGCGCCCCAGGCCGGGCGGGAGATCGCGACGACGCTGACGGTCCGGGGCAGCACGGCGCCGCCGCGAGGCTGACGGCGCACGGCGTCGCGCCGACTCTCCAAGCCGTCGCAGGAGACTGCCGTCTCTGGTGCGTCTCCTCCTCCCGCCGTCAGCCGCGCAGGACCAGGCGGTGGCGTCCGGACCCGAGGCCGGTGACCGGCTGCGCGGAATGCAGGCCCTCGGGCGGGAGGAACCGTCCGGTCGTGCCCGGCGGCAGCTCGGCGTCCACCGTGAGCGTGTCCCCCCTGACCGACCAGGCCACGGACACCGTTCCGTAGGGGGTGGCGATCGAGGCGCTCGCCGAGGTGAGCGCAGACCCGGGGCGTGGCGCGATCTCGATGGTGCGGTAGCCCGGCGAGGTCGCCCGCAGACCGGCGACGGAGCCGTAGAGCCAGGCGGCGACCGCGCCGTAGGCGTAGTGGTTGAACGACAGCATCGTCCCGGCCTTCTCGGTGTCGATGGTGCCGTCGGGCCGGATCGCGTCCCACCGCTCCCACATGGTGGTGGCGCCGCGCTCCACCTGATAGAGCCAGCCCGGACACTCGGTGTTGAGCAGCAGCCGGTACGCCTCCGCGGTGTGACCACTGCCGGACAGGGCCGGCAGGACGAAGGGGGTGCCGAGGAACCCGGTGGCGATACGCCCGTCGTTGGCACGGACCAGGGCGGCGAGGGACTCACCGACCGCGGCCCGTTCCGCGGCGGGCGCGATGCCGAATTCGAGCGCGAGCGCGCACCCGGTCTGGGTGGTGCGGGCGTGGCCGCCCCACTTCCGCCAGGCGGCCTCGGCGGTACGCCGGTGCAGCTCCGCGTACCGTTCGGCGTCGTCGGAACGGCCCAGTTCACGGGCCGCGTCGGCGAGCAGCCGGGCGCTGTGCGCGACGAAGGCGGTGGCCACGTAGGCGGAGTCGGTGGTGGCGCGCGCCGGGTCCTCCGGTGGGGCGGCCGGGTCCAGCCAGTCCCCGAGCTGCGCGTTGCCGCTCCAGGTCCCGTCGTCGTCGAGACGGCCGGCGGTGAAGTCGACCCAAGCGCGCATCGTGGCGTAGTGGCGGCCCAGCAGGCTGCGGTGGCCGTAGGCGTCGAACAGAGCGGTCGGTACGACGGTGGCCGCATCGCCCCAGCCCGCGGTGGTGCCCGCGAAGGGCAGGTCCATGGGAGGCAGTTCACCGAGGTCCACGTCGGGAATCACCAGCGGCACCGCGCCGTCCGGCCGTTGCTCGATGCCGAGGTCGGTGAGCCAGCTGTCGAGGAAGGACCGACTGTCGAACGTGGCGCAGGCCGTCGGGGCGAAGGCCATGATGTCGCCCGTCCAGCCGAGCCGTTCGTCGCGTTGCGGGCAGTCCGTGGGGACGGCGAGGAAGTTACCGCGCTGGGAGCGGACGACGTTGGCGTACAACGCGTTCACACGGTCGTCGGAGCAGTGGAACTCGCCGATGCGGCGCAGGTCGCCGGCCATGACGGCGACTTCGACGTGCTCGACGGTGACGCCCGGGGAGGCGTCGATCTCGGCGTGCCGGAAGCCGTGGAAGGTGAACTCCGGCTCCAGCTCGGCCGTGCCGCCGGACAGGGTGTACTCGTCGGTGGCCCGTGCGCCGCGCAGGATGCCGGTCAGCAGCCGGCCGTCGTCGTCGAGGACCTCGGCGTGCCGGACGGTGACCGTGCCGCCGGCCGGGCCGTCGGCGCGGAGCCGGAGCACGCCGGTGACGTTCTCGCCCGCGTCGACGGCGATCGTGCCGTCGGGCAGGGTGCTCAGCTCCGGCCGGATGACCTGGACGACCCGTACCGGCGGGTGGGCCCGCTGCGTCAGCCCGGCGGGCAGGGGCAGTACGGCGGCCCGCTCCCAGTCGCGGTCGTCGAAGCCGGGCAGCCGCCAGCCGTGCGGCTCCTGGCGGAGGTCGCGTGCGCAGCCGTCGTACAGGTCCGCCGCCAGCAGGCCGCCGTACCCGCCGCGCCACCGGTCGTCGGTGACGACGGTGACCGTGCCGCCGTCGGCGAGGGTGACTTCCAGCTGGGCGAGCAGTGCGGAGGTGTCGCCGTAGACGTCGCGGTTCTTGTGCCAGGTGAGATGGCCTCGGTACCAGCCGTCGCCGACGGCGGCGGACAGGGCGTTGCGGCCGGGGGAGAGCAGACCGGTGACGTCGTAGGTGGCGTAGAGGAGCCGGTTGGGGTAGCTGGTCCAGCCTGGTTCCAGGAGTTCGCCGGAGACGGGCCGGCCGTTGACGCCGGTGCGGTGGACGCCCAGCGAGGTGACGTACAGCCGGGCGGACACCGGCTCCGCCGGGAGGTCGAACTCCCGGCGGAGCAGCGGCACCGGGCCGGGGGAGGTGCGGCCCCGGTCACTGGGCACATGGACGGGGCGGGCCGTCCAGTCCCCGGCGTCGAGCAACGCGGCCTCCACCCGGGCGGGTTGGCTCCACTGCGTCCACCCGACGTCGGTGCGGACGCGGACGCGCCAGTGCCGGACCTCGCGGCTGCCCAGGGGCCCGGCCGGCCACGGGTGATCGGTCACCGCGCCGGACTCGACCTCGCCGCTGGACACCGCGCCGGTGAAGGACCGGTCGGCCGCCACCTGCACCTCGTAGGCGTGCTGCAGGACGCCCGGCCGGTCGCCGGTCAGTGACCATGACAGACGGGGTTCGGGAAGCGGGGTGGCGACGAGACCGGAGTCGTCCGCGGTGCGCAGTGCGGTGACCTTCGTCGCGGTGTCCGTCGTGGGGGATGCCTCGAAACTCGGGGTGGTCATGACTGCAGGTGCCTCCGGAGGAATCGCAGCGTGGACTGGTGCAGCGTGGTGCGGTGCGGGACCGTGCCCCAGGCGTGGTCCGCGCCCTCGACGATCTCGAGTTCGGCGATGCCGTCGTAGTGATCCAGGTAGCGGCGGCGTACGTAGGCCGGCGGGGCGATGTCGTCCTTGTCGCCGTGCAGGATCTGGACCGGTCCCCGGTAGGGCGCGGAACGCCCGTACACGTCGAGACCGGCGATGTCCTCAACGAGCGCGGGACTCATCCGGTGCCCGTCGGCATCGAAGTATCCCTTCTCTTCGATCTCCGCGGCCGGGCTGCGGCCCTTGAGGAAGCCGAGGGACCGGACGCTTGCCAGCACAGCGCGCGTTGGGTTCTGCGGAGACCTTCCGCGACGAGGACGTCACCTACGCGAGCCGTATCTGGCAGGCGGGCGGCACCGCCGAATGCACGTGTAGCCGGGCGGCTTCCACAGGTTCGACAGCCTGGTACCCGAAGCGGCCCTCTCCGTGGACGCCCGCGCCGCCAAACTGCGCTGGCTGCGCAGGCTCCTGGGAGAGTCGGCACAGGCCGAATGAGGCTCCCCCCCGGCGCGCCCTCTCACCCCGGGGGAGGAGCGGTTCACACCGGAGGAGGTCGGTTCACACCGGAGGAGGTCGGTTCACGCCGGAGGACGAGCGGTGGTCCGCCGCGGCACCAGCGTGGGTGACAGCTTGATCTGCACCGGGGACTTCAGGCGGTCGGCGATCCGCTCCACGAGGAGGCGCGCGGCGTTGGCGCCGATCTCGTGGCCCGACTGGTCGACGCTCGTGAGGGAGATCGGGCCGAAGGAGGCGAAGGTCGTGTTGTCGTAGCCGGCCACCGAGATGTCGTCCGGCACCGACACCCCGGCTTCGGCGAAGGCCTCCAGCACCCCCATGGCAACGATGTCCGCGCCGGCGAAGACGGCCGTGGGGCGGTTGGGCCGCGCGAGCAGCTGTCTGGCGCCCTCGTACCCGCCCTGCTGGGTGTAGCTGGTGGAGACGACGTCGATCTCCTCCGCGAGACCGTGGGCCCGCATGGCGCGCCGATAACCGTCGGCGCGCTGGGCGTTGGGCATCTCCTCGATGCGGGTCGGGTCGGTTTCGTGGTGCTCGATGTGGGCGATCCGGCGGTGTCCGAGGCCGGTGAGGTGACCGACGAGCACGGCCGCACCCGCCACGTCGTCGTCCGTCACGGTGTCGTAGACCGAGGAGTGCCCGTGGCGGCCGACCACGACGGTCGGCACGGCGGTGGCGATGTGCTCGAGACGGGCGCGCGACGACACGGGGGCGATCAGAACGATGCCGTCCATCCCACGGTCGATCATGGCCTCGGTGACACGTGCCTCCGCCTTCTCGTCATTGCACCCGCCGGGCCCCAGGAAGACCTGGTAGTCGGTGTCCGCGAGCCGGCCGGTGATCCCGTCGAGGATCTCGGGGAAGAACGGGTTGCGGATGTCGGGCAGCATCACGCCGATGGTGTACGTCTGGCCGCGCAGGCCCCGGGCGGCCGCGAGCGGCCGGTAGCCCAGTTCGTCGATCGTCCGGCGCACCTTCGCGCGCATCTCGGGGCTGGCTCCGTAGGCGTTGCGCAGCACCTTGGAGACCGCCGTCGTCGACTCCATGGCGGCGCCTCCCGGTGCGTGGGGAACGTTGCCGGTGAGTGTACGGATCGAGCCCCGGCTCGGTAAGGCGGCGGCGTGATCGTCCCGAGCCGGCGTCGGGGATCGGACCCTGATCGTTCGTCACAGGTGCGCAGCGTGCGCGGCATCTTGACGTCATGCGGGGCTGTCTCTAGGGTCTGGCAACACCTTGTGGGAAACGTTACCCACACAGCGGGGCCCGGGGCATCCGACCTCGGTCCCCGACCACATCCCCAGACGCGGAACCCGCCCGGCGGCCGTACGGCGCCGAGCAGACCGAACTCGATCGCGCCAGAGCTTGAAACGTTTCAAGGCGTGACGCCGACGCGTCCGAGTACCGCAGCCTCGCCGCCACCGTCAGGGACGTCCTTAACGACGCCTTCTATAACCCGGGGCTCGGCCGGTACACCGCCGTCGGCAGCCGGGGTGGTACCGGGGCGACGCAGGCCGCCCAGGCGCTCGCGCTGGACGAGGGCCTGGTTCCCGAGGGGCAACGCGGGAGGGTCCTGGACGCGCTGGTCGAACTCGTCCACGCCCACCGGCCGTTCGGGGGCGGCCCCCACTTCAGCGGGGGCACCATCGGCCTTGCCCCCATCGTCAGGGCCCTGCACGCGGGCGGCCGCGACGACGTCCTCTGGGACGTCCTCCAGGAGGACACCCGCCCCGGCTACGGCTACTTCATGGCCCCGACCACGGCCAATCCCCACGGCTTGACGACCGTCCCCGAACAGTGGGACATGGGCAATTCCAAGAACCACATGATCCTGCTGCAGATAGAGGAATGGTTCCACAGCGGTCTGGTCGGCATCCGCCAGGCACCGGGCAAGGCCGGTTACCGCGAGCTGGTGATCGACCCCCGTCCGGTCGGCGGGCTCACCCGTGCCGAGGGCAGCTACCACACCCCCGTACGGCGTGGTGTCCGCCCGGTGGGTCCGCGAGAAGGGCCGGTTCCGGCTCGACGTCGGGCTCCCGCCCAACACCACGGCACAGGTCCGGGTACCCACCGCCGGACGCACCCAAGTGACCGGGGACGGCGCCGTGTTCCAGGGCATACGGGGCGACCGTGCCACCTAGGGCGTGGCCTCGGGGCGGCACGGATTCGTCGGCTACGACGGCGAAGGCCGATGATGCGGGGGACGTGCTGTCCGCCGGACAGCACGTCCCCCGCACGGTGTGCCGCTCAGTGGTCAGGCGGTGTGCAGCCGAAGCCCGTACCTGTTGAGGATCTCGTTGACGGGCTGGTGCCAGGTCTCGCCGCCGCTGCTGCAGTTGCCCCAGCCGCCGGAGGTGACCCCCTGGGCCTGGTCGCCGCTGATGAAGGAGCCGCCGGAGTCACCGGGTTGGGCGCAGACGCTGGTCTTGGTCATCTGGTGGACGGCACCCTGGCTGTAGTTCACCGTCTCGTTCTTCGCCAGGACGGTGCCGCAGTGCCAGTGGGTGGTGGAGCCCGAACGGCAGACGGAGGCTCCCACCGGGGCCTCGGCGGAGCCGCGGACGAGCCGGTCGGGAACGGTGCCCCAGCCGAGCACCACCGGTACGGTCCACCAGCCGCTGCCCACGTTCACCCACGCGTAGTCGTTGCCAGGGAACGACGACCCCTGGAAGTTGCCGATGTAGGACCGGTCCCAGCCGTACACGGCCGCGCTCGGCGAGCCGCAGTGCCCGGCGGTGACGAAGCCGCCGTGCACGGAGAAGCCAATGGAGCAGCGGACGTTGCCGGTGTAGTAGGGGTCACCGCCCACGGTGCCGGCGGCGAAGGTACGCGGCGCGGCGGGAGTCTGCCGCACCGCCACGGGACCCGCCTCACGGGCCCGGGCCAGAAAGGCCCGGACATCGTTGTCGTCCCGGTTCCCGGCGACGACGTTGACGACGACCTTGTTGGCCTGCGGATCCACGTGCCAACTGCCCACGCCGGCAGGCGCGGACAGCGCGTCGATCCTCTTCATGGCCGCGTCGAGCTGCCGCGCGTCGTACCGCACGAGGCGTACGGCCGCTCCGGTCGCGCGTACGGCCTCGGCCCGCGCGGCCCGTGTGACGGCGACAGTGAGTTCGCCGCGGCCGGCGTCGAACCACGAGCCGCCGTAGGAAGAACCGGCGGCGCTGCGGGCCTCGCGTTCGACGGCTGCCGCGGCTTTCTCGGCGGCCAGGCGTGCCTCGGCCTCGTCCCGGGTCAGCCCCAAGTCGCGCTGCATCGCGGACAGGAGAGCGGGGGAGGCGGGTGCTTGGGTGGAGCGTGCGGGAGTGTCCGCCGCCGAAGCGGGCAGGGCGCCCGCGGCGGTCCAGGTGCCGAGCAGGAGGAGCGCGGACAGTGCGGTACGCAGAGCTGTGGTGCGTCTCAAGGGATGCCCCTTCGTTGTTCCAGCAGAGTGGGGTGGAACAGCAGAGCCTGAGAGCGCTCTCGTGGTGCGCGCGGCAGAGCCTAACCACCGATCGCGGAAAGGTCTATGCCATGTTTTCGGTCGTTCGGGAAGCCGATCGTGCGTGTCGACTCGGAAGCTGCATACACATACGGGTGGGACGGCTGCATCCTCCTTAGTGAGGGACGGCACCCGGGTGAAGTTCTTATGTGCATACACTTTCAGCGTATGCTTCCGGTGAGGTAGGCCGACAACCCTGACGCGGCGGTGAAGAACCCATGCCCGCCGACTATGCGTGCCAGCACGCGGCCGAACGTGCCGCAGAAAGCGCCGACTTGCTGCGTGTCTTCCTTCGGTCCGGCCGGCCGGGCGAGGGAGGGGCGGCGGTGGGCTTCGACGACTGGCCGATGGGCGCATCGGCCCTGCTCGTCATCCTCTCCGGTCTCCGGGCCGGCACCCCTGGCGAGTTGGCGCAGTGGCACGCCCGCATCGGCGACCGGGTCCGCGAAGCCGTCGGACCGTACGTTCCCGGGGCGGACGGAGAGCACGCACCGAACAGCATGAGGCCATGCCGGTGTGCGTGAAGTGTCCAAGCCCCGCTCGCCACTGTGACGTTGCATGCCGACGTTCAACGGGCGACTCCGCCTGAACAGCGAAAACCAACTGGCAGTCAGGTCGAGCTGCTTCACCGCATCGCGCACTGGGCATGCAGTCACGACCAAGTCTCAGTCTTGACAAAGTCTAAAGTGGAGTCTACTTTTCAAGTCCTTGAGTGGGTGTGCGTGGCCTGGGTGGGTTTATTCATTTTTGGTTGGCCTCCACATCCGGCCCCTGCTGAGATCGGAGTTGGACATGAGGTGCTACGACTGCCTCCAGGAGGCGCGCAGCGACACCACGGGCATCGGTGTGTGTTCGCGCTGCGGCTTGGCCGCCTGCGAGAACCACGCCCGCGTACGTCAGGCACAGGTCGCCCGCCAGGTCGGCATGGGTGCTTCGTACGGCCGTATCCCGGCACGCAGGGTGGTGTGCCACACCTGCGACATGGCCGAGACGGCGCACTGACCGCACAGCGCGCTTGTCGCGCCCGCATCACCGGTCGCCGAATGCGCGTTGTCCGTCCGAGAAGGCGTTCTCGGCCTGCTCGGACGTCGTTCCTGATCACTGGCGCACCGGGCCGTCGCCACTGCTGAGGCCACGGCCCGGTGCGCCATGCTGGAGGCACGACCGCGGACGAGCGGATGCTGTAGGGGTCGGGCTCGTTCCAGCTCGGCGGCAGCCGCCTCAAGAGATCAGGCCTTCCGCAGGGCGCTGAAGAGGCCGGCGTTCCTCCCGTTCGGCGTGGGACAGGGCATCGCCCTCGTCCTGGAGCGATGAGCGCCAGGGCCCATGGCACGGCCAGGCGCCAGGCTCACCGGCTCCTACAGGTGGATACAGTCATTCCCCGTCCGAAGCGGGCCGATGACAGACACATCAGCTCTCACCCTGGAGTTGCCGGGCGTCTCTGCATCGGCTGCATACACCTGGGTAGACTCCCGGCGTGAGCAGGAGCAGAAGCGAGTCCCCTCAGGAACAGCGGCCGGCCGGCGACGAGACCGAGGCGCAGGCCGGGGCGCCGTCGGGTGAGGGCCCCGCGGCCGCCGCGGGCGGGCGCCGCCTGGCTCTCGACGTCCATGGACGGCTGCGCGCCATGATCCTCAACGGCGAGTTGCCTCCGGGATCGGTGCTGCTCCAGGCCGAGATGGCACGCAAGCTGGGTGTCAGCCGCACACCCATGCGCGAGGCGTTCCGGCTGCTCCAGGAAGAAGGGCTCATCGACGCGCGCCCCGACCAGCGCGCCCGGGTGCGGTCGGTGGACCCCGAGGACCTGGACGCCGTCTACGGGGCCCGCATCATGCTCGAAACGCTCGCGGTGAGCATGACGGCCAAGTCGTTCACGGCCGAGGACATCGAGCGCATGAGCGACGCCCTGAAGCGGATGCGGGGCCTGACGGTCGACGACCAGCCGGAGGAGTGGCACGCGGCCCACCACGAGTTCCACAGCATCGCCACCCAGGCCGTCGAGCCTCACCTGCAGCGCATGATCGCCTCGCTCGGCGAACACAGCGAGCGCTACATCCGCCTGGCTCAGCTGGGCGCGCCCGCCTCATGGAGCAAGGCGTACGCGGAGCACGAGGCACTCCTCGATGCACTGCGGAGCAGCGATCCGGCCGAAGCCGCACGCGTGGTCGCCCGTCATCTGGCGCGCACGGCTCTGAGTGTGCTGGCGGACATCGCCCCCGAACACGAACCCGCGGCCACCCGCACCGCCCTGGCCATCGCGGGCAACGGCGGGCAGTGACGCCAGGCGGCGGCCGCAGGGCACCCCATCGACCCGGCGGGCCCTGAAGCATCCAGCCACCCGTCCCACCGTGGGCGGTGGCTACGCCGTAGTCATGAGGCCCCCGCCCCGTCGCCCTGTGACGGTCACAGTTGATGGCCGATGTCCCGCGCCGCCGGCAGCAGCGGAGAGGCCAGCCGGTTCAGCCGGCCCTTCGGGTAGCGGGCGGACGGTGCAGCCACGGCGACGGCGGCCACGGCCCTACTCGTGCGATCGCGGACGCACGCACCGACCGCGTTCACACCCCGCTCGCTCTCCTGGAGGTTGAGGGCCCAGCCGGCGCGGCGGACCGTCGTCAGCTCGGCCACCAGACGCTGGACGTCCTCCGGCGCTTTGGATTTTCCCCCGGGGAGTCCGTTCGGGTAGAGCATCCGGAGTCGCTCCGGCGGCAGCTCGGCGAGCAGCGCCTTGCCGCCCGAGGTCACGTGGGCGGGCAGGAGCGCGCCCGTGCGATGGGTCACGCGCAGCGCCTGCGGGCCTTCCACTCCGTCCAGGAACCGGGTGGCGTTGCCCTCCAGCACCGTCAGGTGAGTGGTCTCGCGGACGATGTCCGCCAGGCGTTGCAGATGGGGGCGGGCGAGGGTGATCAGGTCCGGCGGCGGGGCGGCCCGACTGCCTCTGATCGCCCGCAGGGCAGGTCCCGGCCGGTAGACCTTGTGGCGGTCCTGCTCCGTGAACCCCTCGAACACGAGCATCGCCAGGATGCGGTGCGCCGTCGACCGTGCGACGCCCAGCCTTGCGGCGACCTCCAGCACGCGCAGTTCGTCGTGCTCGTGCAGCAACCGCACGACGCGCAGCGCGTTGCCGGCCGCACTCACGGGATACGAAGGCTCGGGATTCTGCACAGAAGAATTCTCTTCCTCGGAGATTCCACTCAGTGAAACCGCGGCGTAAGGTCGACCATCGACAGGCAAACTGTACACACTTTGATCGAGCTGCTCCATGTGTGCCCTGGAGGTTGCAGTGACCGATGCAGCCGACGACCTGATCGAGCGGAAAATGCTCGACGATCTGTATGCAGACTTCGAGGATGCGGGTCTGATCCCCCTGTGGACTCAGCTGGACGGCCTCATGCCGGCGACACCGCAGCCGGCCGCCGTCCCGCATCTGTGGCGGTAGGAGCGGCTGCTGCCGATCGCGGAGCGCTCCGGGCGGCTGGTGCCGGTCGGGCGGGGTGGTGAGCGACGGGCCATGGCGCTGTCCAACCCGGGACTGCCCGGGCTGCCGTACGCCACTCCCACGCTCTGGGCCGCGATCCAGTACCTCGGCCCGCGCGAGGTCGCCCCCTCGCACCGGCACAGTCAGGGGGCCTTCCGGTTCGTCCTGGACGGCGAGGGCATGTGGACGAACGTCGACGGGGACGCGGTGGCGATGCGCCGCGGTGATCTGCTGCTGACACCGAGCTGGGCCTTCCACGAGCACCAGAACGTCACCGACGAGCCGATGACCTGGATCGACGGTCTCGACATCCCCCTGGTCGCCCAACTCGACGCGGGCTTCTTCGAGTTCGGCCCGGACGAGCTGTCCACCACCGCCACGCCCGAGCGTTCACGCGCTGAGCGGCTGTGGGCCCACCCCGGACTGCGTCCGATCAGCCGGCCCGACCGGCCCAACTCCCCGCTGGCCGCCTACCGCTGGGAACACACCGACGCCGCACTCACGGCCCAGCTGGAGCTGGAGGTGGAAGGGATCGCCGGAGTGCTTGAGCCGGGCCACGCCGGAGTCCGCTTCTCGAACCCCACCACCGGCAAAGACGCCCTGGTCACGATCCGCACCGAGATGCGCCGGCTCCGGGCGGGAACGAGGACCACTCCGCTGCGCTCGGTCGGCTCGGCGGCGGTGTGGTGCCGGCCGACGCCGTGGCGGACTCGCAGCCGGCGAGCTGAGCATCCGCCGGGTCGGTCCGGTACCGGTCGACCCCTTGACCCCCGGTGTCCTCCTCCCCGATGCTCAGTTGCGTATAGCGGTGCGTGTATCTGATGAGGCAACTCACGAAGCAGCGCACCCGCGGACTTTCCCGTCTGAGGAGCAGCTCATGGCTCACGAGGTACGTGCCGTCGTCGCCCGGAAGAAGGGCGCCCCGGTTTCCGTCGAGACGATCGTCGTCCCCGATCCCGGCCCGGGTGAGGCACTGGTCAAGGTCGAGGCGTGCGGCGTCTGCCACACCGACCTCCACTACCGCGAGGGCGGGATCAACGACGAGTTCCCCTTCCTTCTGGGACACGAGGCGGCCGGTCGCGTGGAGGCGGTGGGGGAGGGGGTCACCGGCATCGAGCCCGGCGACTTCGTCATCCTCAACTGGCGTGCCGTGTGCGGCCAGTGCCGGGCGTGCAGCAAGGGCAAGCCCTGGTACTGCTTCGCCACCCACAACGCGACGCAGCCGATGACACTGCTCGACGGCACCCCGCTCTCGCCCGCCCTCGGCATCGGTGCCTTCGCGGAGAAGACGCTGGTCGCCGCCGGACAGTGCACCAAGGTGGACCCGGCGGCCCCGGCGGCGGCGGCCGGGCTGCTCGGATGCGGTGTCATGGCGGGCTTCGGCGCCGCCGTCAACACCGGCGCCGTCGGGCGGGGGGACACCGTCGCCGTCATCGGCTGCGGCGGTGTCGGCATGGCCGCCGTCGCGGGCGCCCGGCTCGCCGGCGCGTCCAAGGTCATCGCCGTCGACATCGACCAGCGCAAGCTGGACCGTGCCATGACCATGGGGGCCACCCACACCGTCGACGGCGCCAAGGGCAACGTGGTGGAGGCGGTGCGCGAACTCACCGGCGGCTTCGGCGCCGATGTCGTCGTCGAGGCCGTCGGCCGCCCGGAGACGTACCAGCAGGCCTTCTACGCCCGGGACCTGGCCGGCACCGTCGTGCTGGTCGGCGTGCCCACCCCGGAGATGAAGGTGGAACTGCCCCTGCTCGACGTCTTCGGCCGCGGCGGCGCGCTGAAGTCCAGCTGGTACGGCGACTGCCTGCCCTCGCGCGACTTCCCGGCCCTCATCGACCTGTACCTGGGCGGCCGGTTCGACCTCGACGCGTTCGTCACCGAGACCATCGGCCTGGGCGACGTGGAGGAGGCCTTCGAGAAGATGCACGGCGGCGACGTGCTGCGCTCCGTGGTGGTGCTGTGATGGCCGGCGCACCGCGCATCGAACACCTCGTCACGAGCGGCACGTTCAGTCTCGACGGCGGCACCTGGGACGTCGACAACAACGTCTGGATCGTCGGTGACGACGACGAGGTGGTCGTCATCGACGCGGCGCACGACTCCGACGCCGTCCTGGAGGCCGTCGGTGACCGCCGCCTGTCCGCCGTCGTGTGCACCCACGCCCACGACGACCATGTGCGCGCCGCACCGGACGTCGCTCTCGCCACCGGCGCGCGCGTCCTGCTGCACCCGGACGACCAGGTCCTGTGGAAGACGGTGCACCCGAACCGACGCCCCGACGGCCCCCTCGCCGACGGCGACGAACTCGTCGTCGCGGGCATCGGACTGCGCGTCCTCCACACCCCCGGGCACGCGCCCGGGGCCGTGTTCTGAGGGGTGTCCAGCTCTGACCTGCGTTTCTTATAGCGCAGGGCGTTTCGCATCGCGCAACGAAAAATAGGGGTGCCGAGCGGCCCGTGAACTCCTTGACAAGGGTTTGTGGGCGACCCCAAACTGACGTTGCGTTCACCGCAATCCGTTTCGCTATACGCACCGAGGTGTCATGATGATTCCCGCGTGCCGTCTCGTGGATCTGCCCCGAGGCGAGGCCCACAGGCTCGACATCGACCCGCCGGTCTCGGTGTTCCACACCGACGACGGCGAACTCTTCGCCATCGACGACACATGCACCCACCAGGACGCCTCGCTCGCCGACGGCTGGCTGGAGGGCTGTGAGGTCGAATGCCCGCTGCACGCCTCGAAGTTCAACCTCAAGACCGGAGCCGTCGACGCCCCGCCGGCCAAGCTCCCGGTGCGCACGCACGAGGTCTTCGTCGAGGACGGCATGATCTACGTCCGGCTGTCCACGGCAGCCCCGAACCTGCCTCCCTGCATCGCCGCCCGGCTCGCCGGGGGCGTCGCGTGAGGACGGTGGCCGTGGTGGGCGCGTCGCTGGCCGGTCTGTCAGCGGCGCGCTCCTTGCGAAAGCAGGGGTACGACGGACGGCTGGTCGTCATAGGCGACGAACTCCACCGCCCGTACGACAGGCCGCCCCTGTCCAAGGAGTTCCTGGCCGGCGGCATCGGCGAAGCCGATCTCGCACTGGAGCCGGACGACGAGGACCTGCAAGCGGAGTGGCTGCTCGGCGCCCGCGCCGCCGGACTCGACACCACACCCCGCGCCGTGCGGCTCACCGACGGCCGGGAGGTGAGAGCCGACGGCATCGTCATCGCCACCGGCGCTTCCGCCCGGACCCTGCCCGGCATGGACGGCCTGGCCGGTGTGCACACCCTGCGCACCCTGGACGACGCCCGCGCCCTGCGGGACGAACTGGCCGGGGGCGGACGCCTGGTCGTGATCGGCGGCGGCTTCATCGGGGCCGAGGTCGCCTCCACCGCCCGCGCGCTCGGCCTCGACGTGACCATCGTCGAGGCTGCGCCCACCCCTCTGGCAGGGCCGCTCGGCGCGACCATGGGCGGCATCGTCTCCGCCCTCCACGCCGACCACGGCGTGCGCCTGTTGTGCGGCGTCGGCGTCAAGGGGCTGAGCGGCGAGACCCGCGTCGACGCCGTCCTGATGGAGGACGGCCGCAGCATCCCCGCCGACATCGTCGTCGTGGGCGTCGGGGCCCGCCCCTGCGTGGACTGGCTGGCAGGCTCCGGTGTCGAACTCGACGACGGCGTCAAGTGCGGCGCGGACGGCCGTACCAGCCTGGCCGGGGTGGTCGCGGTCGGCGACTGCGCCTCCTGGTACGACCCGCGCGCGGGCATCCACCGCCGCGTCGAGCACTGGACGGGCGCCCGGGAGCGCCCCGACGCGGCCGTGGCCGCCCTGCTCTCCTGGGGCGAGTCCGAACCGGGCGTACCGAGGCCGCCGTACTTCTGGTCCGACCAGTACGGCGTGAAGATCCAGTTCGCCGGCAACGCGTCCCGTGCCGACAACGTCACCATCGAGGAAGGCGCCGCGGACGACCGTAACGTCCTGGCCGTCTACCGGCGGGCCGGACACCCGGTCGCCGTCCTCGGGATGAACCAGCCCCGGCTGTTCATGCGCTGGCGCAAGCAGCTCGCGGCCAACACGCCCTGAGAAGGGCGCTGCTCCTTGATTCGACGACGTCCGGTGTAGCTCGTCCCGGCGCGTGCATGCCCGACCCACGACGTTTCCCCGAGGAGTGCACTGTGACCTCGACCGGCCTGCCGGAAAGTCTCATCGCCACCCTGCCCGGCTCCGCCTACACGGACCCCGGGGTCTTCGCCCAGGAGCAGGAACACATCTTCGAGGCCATGTGGTTCTGCGCCGTGCGCTCCGCCGACCTCGCCGGCCCCGGGGCGTTCCGGACCGTGCAGGTCGGCCGCGAGAGCATCCTCATCACCCGTGCACGCGACCGGACCGTACGCGCCTTCTTCAACGTCTGCCGGCACCGCGGGGCCAAGCTCTGCACGGCGGAGAGCGGAGAGGTCAAGCGCGCCTTCCAATGCCCCTACCACGCCTGGACGTACGACCTGACGGGCAAGCTCGTCGCGGCGCCCAACCTCACGAAAATGCCCGACGTCAGCCGCACCGAGTACGGCCTGGCAACCGTGGCGACGCGCGAATGGCTCGGCTACGTGTGGGTGTGCCTCGCCGAGAACCCGCCCCCCTTCGACGAGGTCGTCCAGGACGTGGTCGCGCGTCTCGGCGACACGGAGTCGATCGAGCACTACGGCATCGACGACCTCGACATCGGAAGACGGATCGTCTACGACGTCCGGGCGAACTGGAAGCTCATCGTCGAGAACTTCATGGAGTGCTACCACTGCGCGACGATCCACCCCGAACTCACCGAGGTGCTGCCCGAGTTCGCCGACGGCTACGCCGCCCAGTACTACGTGGGACACGGCGCGGAGTTCGGCGCGGACGTCAAGGGCTTCACCGTCGACGGCTCGGAGGGCCTCGACCGCATCCCGGGCGTCACCGAGGAACAGGACCGCCGCTACTACGCGATCACCGTCCGCCCGCAGGTGTTCATCAACCTCGTGCCCGACCACGTGATATTCCACCGGATGTACCCGGTCGCCGCGGACCGCACCATCGTCGAGTGCGACTGGCTCTACCTCAAGCACGTCGTCGAGAGCGGCAAGGACGTCAGCCGGTCGGTGGAGCTCTTCGACCGGGTCAACCGGCAGGACTTCGACGCCTGCGAGCGCTGCCAGCCCGCGATGAGCTCCCGGCTGTACGCCAAGGGCGGGGTCCTCGTGCCCAGCGAGCACCACATCGGCGAGTTCCACACCTTCGTCCAGGAGCGCCTGGGCGCGGGGCGGCCGCAGTAACGGCGGCTCCCGGCGTCCCGGCTCCGGGCCTGCGGCGTCCCGGCCCCCGCCGCGAGGGGCGGCCGGCGCAGGCGGCGCGGCAGGCTCAGCCCAGGTAGCCCATCCGATGGCTGATCTCGTCCGCGCCCTTGACCAGCACCGGAGCGAGGTCGTGCATCCGGTCCTCGGTGAGCCGGTACGCCGGTCCGGAAGCGCTGATCGCCGCGATGACCTCGCCGTCCCGGTTGCGGACCGGGGCGGCCATGGCGTGCAGCCCCGCCTCGAACTCCTCCAGCGTCCAGGAGTAGCCGCGCTCCAGAGCCTCGGCCAGGTTCTTCTCCAGCTTCGTCTTCGCGGTCAGGGTGCGGGGCGTCATCTTCTTCAGGCCCGCGTCCGACAGCAGCGCGGTACGCTCCTTCGCCGGCATGTGGGCCAGCAGGATCTTGCCACTGGAAGTGGCGTGCAACGGCGTCAGCTGGCCGACCCAGTTGAACGCCGTCACGGCGCCCGGACCGCGCACCTGGTACAGGTTGATCGCGTACTTCTCCTGCATCACGGCGAGGTTCACCGTCTCGCCGATCTCCTCGGCGAGACGCTCGCAGACCGGGCGGCTCTGCTGGGTGATGTCGATGCGTCCGGTGACCGCGCCGGCGAGACGGACGATGCCGAAACCGAGGCGGTACTTGCCGCGCTCGCCCGCCTGTTCCACCAGGCCGCGCACCTCCAGGGCGCCCAGCAGCCGGAACGCGGTGGACTTGTGGACGTCGATCTCGGCGGCTACCTCGCTGACGCCGGCCTCGCCGCGCCGGGCCAGGATCTCCAGCACGGTGATGGCCCGGTCGACCGACTGCACCCCACCGGTCGGCGCACTTGTCGTTTCGGTATCTGGATGGTAGTTGCTCACAACGCAACTATACGGGCGATTAACATAGCCGACAGCGGTGCAGGTCACGGGCTTGTTCCGAGAAAACTGAAGTTGCGTTGTCCGCAACCTGGTGCGCATAGAGATACAGGTACTAGCATGCCGCGCAATTCTCTACGGCGCGAGCGAGACGAGGCCTCATGGCTGACTTGCAGTACGACTTCGTCATCGTCGGTGGTGGATCGGCCGGCAGTGCACTGGCCAACCGGCTCTCCGAGGATCCGGGCAACCGGGTCCTGGTTCTGGAGGCGGGCAGACCCGACTACCCATGGGACGTCTTCATCCACATGCCCGCGGCACTGACCTACCCCATCGGCAGCCGCTTCTACGACTGGAAGTACGAGTCCGAACCCGAGCCCCACATGGGCGGCCGGCGCGTCTACCACGCACGCGGCAAGGTCCTGGGCGGTTCCAGCAGCATCAACGGCATGATCTTCCAGCGCGGCAACCCCATGGACTACGAGCGCTGGGCGGCCGACCCCGGAATGGAGAACTGGGACTACGCGCACTGTCTGCCGTACTTCCGGCGGATGGAGAACTGCCTGGCCGCCGACCCGGACGACGAGTTCCGGGGCCACGACGGCCCTCTCGTCCTCGAACGGGGTCCCGGGACCAACCCGCTCTTCGAGGCCTTCCTCAAGGCCACCGAGGAGGCGGGACACGCCCCCACCGGCGATGTGAACGGCTATCGGCAGGAAGGTTTCGCCAGGTTCGACCGCAATGTCCACCGCGGGCGCCGGCTGTCGGCCGCGAAGGCCTACCTCAAGCCCGTCCGGAAGCGGCCCAACCTCACCGTCACCACGCGTGCCCTGGTCACCCGCGTCCTCTTCGAGGGCAAGCGGGCCGTCGGCGTCGAGTACCGGCGCGGTCGCGGCAGGCCCCAGCGGGTGCGGGCCGGTGAGGTCATCCTCTGCGGAGGCGCGATCAACTCCCCGCAACTCCTCCAGCTCTCCGGCGTCGGCAACGCCAAGGAACTCGCGGCGCTCGGCGTGGACGTCGTACACGATCTGCCGGGCGTCGGCGAGAACCTCCAGGACCACTTGGAGGTGTACATCCAGTACGGCTGCAAGCAGCCCGTCTCCATGCAGCCGTACCTCGCGAAGTGGCGGGCCCCCTTCATCGGCCTGCAGTGGCTCTTCCGCACGGGCCCGGCCGCGACCAACCACTTCGAGGCGGGCGGCTTCGTCCGCGGCAACGACGACGTGGACTACCCCAACCTGATGTTCCACTTCCTGCCCATCGCGGTCCGCTACGACGGCTCCGTGCCGGCCGGCGGACACGGCTACCAGGTGCACGTCGGGCCCATGTACTCCGACGCCATCGGCTCGGTGAAGATCAAGAGCAAGGACCCCGCCGAGCACCCCGCGTTGCGCTTCAACTACCTCTCCACCGACCAGGACCGCCGTGAGTGGGTCGAGGCCGTCAGGGTCGCGCGCCGGTTGCTGAACCAGCCCGCCATGGCCCCGTACAACGCCGGGGAGATCTCGCCCGGCCCGGCCGTGGAGAGCGACGAGGAGATCCTCGCCTGGGTCGCCAAGGACGCCGAGACCGCGCTGCATCCGTCCTGCACCTGCAAGATGGGCACCGACGAGATGTCCGTCGTGGACCCGGCGGACCTGCGCGTGCACGGCGTGGAGGGACTGCGGGTCGTCGACGCTTCCGTCATGCCTTACATCACCAACGGCAACATCTACGCGCCGGTGATGATGATCGCCGAGAAGGCCGCCGATCTCATCCTCGGAAAGGAGCCGCTGCCACCGTCCCGCGCCGCCTACTACCGGCACCGTGAAGCATCCGCGTAACCCAGTGTTTTCAGACAGCCGACCGGCCCGGAAACCCGGCGTTCCGGGCCGGTCGGCGTCGGGTTCTGAGGGTTGCCTCCTTGGTCAAACCGTCATCGGCCAACCCCTTGACGTGGGATCCCGCCTTATCCAGAGTGTTCCACCACAAGCAATGCGATGCGTGATGCGCAACGCGATTCGCTCGAAGGGCCCCGACGTGGCAGACCTGTACGTGGACGGCAAATGGCGGGATCCCGTGGCCGGAGGCCGCCGGGACATCCGCTGCCCGGCAGACGGCACACTCTCCGTGACCGTGTCGGAAGGCACCCGCCCCGACACCGAGGCGGCCATCGCCGCGGCCCGCCGGGCCTTCGACGAGGGGCCCTGGCCGCGCACCCCCGAGCGCGAGCGCAGCGCGCTCCTGCTGCGCACCGCCGACATCCTCGAACGCGACGCCGACGCGTTGGCCCGCGCCGAATCACTGGACACCGGCAAGCGGCTCGTGGAGAGCGAGTACGACATCGCCGACGTCGTCTCCTGCTTCCGCTACTACGGAGGGCTCGGCGGCACCGACGCCGGCCGGGTGATCGACACCGGCCGCGACGACGCCGTCAGCCGCGTCGTGTACGAGCCGATCGGCGTCTGCGCACTGATCACCCCCTGGAACTACCCGCTGCTCCAGGCGAGCTGGAAGGTCGCCCCGGCCCTCCTCGCGGGCAACACGATCGTCCTCAAGCCCAGCGAACTCACCCCCTCCACCTCGATCCTGCTGATGAGGGCCCTGGCGGAGGCCGGACTTCCGGAGGGCGCCGCCAATCTCGTCCTGGGAGCCGGGCCCGAGGTGGGAGCACCGCTCGCCGAGGACCCCGCCGTCGACATGGTCTCCTTCACCGGCGGCCTGGACACCGGCAGACGCATCATGGCCACCGCCGCCGCGACCGTGAAGAAGGTCGCGCTGGAGCTCGGCGGCAAGAACCCCAACGTCGTCTTCGCCGACGCCGACTTCGAGACGGCCGTGGACTTCGCGCTCACGGCCGTCTTCCTGCATTCGGGCCAGGTCTGCTCGGCCGGCGCCCGGCTGATCGTCGAGGACGCGCTGCACGACCGGTTCGTCGACGAGGTGGTCCGCCGCGCCCGGCGGATCCGTCTCGGCGGCCCCTTCGACCCGCAGGCCGACACCGGCCCGCTGATCTCCGCCCAGCACCTGGCGAAGGTCGAGGCGTACGTCGCGGCCGGACTCGCGGAGGGTGCCGTCCTGCGCTGCGGCGGCGAACGCCCCGCCGACCCGGCCCTGGCAAACGGCCACTACTACCCGCCGACCGTCCTCGACGCGTGCGGTCAGGACATGCGCGTGGTGCACGAGGAGTCCTTCGGGCCCGTCCTCACCGTGGAGCGCTTCACCGACGAGGACGACGCCGTACGCATCGCCAACGACACCGAGTACGGACTCGCCGGCGCCGTCTGGACGCAGGACGCAGGCAAGGCCCAGCGGGTCGCCCGCCGGCTGCGCCACGGCACGGTGTGGATCAACGACTACCACCCCTATGTGCCGCAGGCGGAATGGGGCGGGTTCGGGCATTCCGGCGTGGGCCGGGAGCTGGGACCGACGGGCCTGGACGAGTACCGGGAGCCCAAACACATCTGGCAGAACATCCAACCCAGGCCGCAGCACTGGTTCCGCGGCTGAACGCCGAAAGAGGTCGAACATGACCCCAGCAACGACCGAGGCGTCGCGGCGGCGCGACACCCCCCAGGACTCGGCACCCACCCCGGTCATCTCCGTACGCGAACTGTGGAAGGTGTTCGGCCCCAAGGCGGCCCAGGTGCCCGGCTCCGAGGAACTGCGCGGACTCACCCGCCGCGAACTGATGGACCGCACCGGATGCACGGCCGCCGTGCGCGACGTGCACTTCGACGTCGCGCCCGGCGAGGTGTTCGTCGTGATGGGCCTGTCCGGCTCCGGCAAGTCCACCCTGGTGCGCTGTCTGACCCGGCTCATCGAACCCACCGCCGGCGAGATCCTCTTCGAGGGCGAGGACATCCGCGACGCGGACGCGAGCCGCCTGCGCGAGCTGCGCCGCAGCAAGTTCTCCATGGTCTTCCAGCACTTCGGGCTGCTGCCGCACCGCCGGGTCGTCGACAACGTGGCCTTCGGCCTGGAGATCCGCGGCATGAGCAGGGCCGAGCGCACCAAGCGCGCGCTGGAGGTCGTCGAACTCGTCGGCCTCTCGGGCTACGAGAGCTCCTACCCCGACCAGCTCTCCGGCGGCATGCAGCAGCGCGTGGGTCTCGCCCGCGCCCTGGCCGGCGACCCCGACGTGCTCCTCTTCGACGAGCCGTTCTCGGCGCTCGACCCGCTGATCCGCCGGGACATGCAGAACGAGGTCGTCCGTCTGCACCACGAGGTCGGCAAGACGATGGTGTTCATCACCCACGACCTGTCCGAGGCGCTGCGGCTGGGCGACCGCATCCTCATCATGCGCGACGGCAGGATGGTCCAGTGCGGCACCGGCGACGAACTGGTCGGCGCCCCCGCGGACGACTACGTACGCGACTTCGTCAGGGACGTGCCCCGCGGAGACGTCCTGACCCTGCGGTGGATCATGCGCCCGGCTGAGCCCGACGACCCTCTGGACGGTCCCGAGCTGGGCCCGGACGTCGTGGTGAAGGAGGCCACGCGGGCGGTGCTCGCGGCCGACAAGCCGGTCAAGGTCGTCGAGAACGGCGAACTGCTCGGCATCGTCGGCGACGACGAGATCCTCGCGGTGGTCGCCGGACAGGAAGGCGACGCCTGATGACCGTCGCCGTGCAGAAGACGCCCACACCGCAGAGAACCGGGAACGAGGAGCCACCCACTCCCGCCCGGCGCGCGCCCACGGTCAGCCGCTCGATGATCGTCGCCGCGATCCTGGTCGTCTGGCTCGTCCTCTTCGCCGTGCTGCGCGGCAAGCAGACCCTGTCCCTCGCCGCGGCCGATCTGACCGACCTGCACCGGTGGTTCAACGACGTCAACGACTCCATCGGCGCGAACCGCAACTCCAACCCGCTCTTCCTCTACTTCTTCAACGAGATCCGCCTGGTCATCGACACCCTGGTGACCTTCGTCCAGGAGCTGATCTCGCAGCCGACCGCGGGCCGCCCGGTCCCGCAGATCGGCTGGCTCGGTGTCGTGGGCATCGTCGGCTACGTCTCCTGGGCCGTGGGCAACTGGCGGGTCGCGCTGCTGGCCGTCGCCGGCTTCACCTTCCTCGGCCTCCAGGGGCTCTGGCAGGAGAGCATGGACACGCTGGCGCTGACCCTCTCCGCGGTCTTCGTGGCGCTGCTGTTCGCCCTTCCCCTGGGGGTGTGGGCCGGGCTGTCCGACCGGTTCAACCGGGTCGTGACGCCGTTCCTGGACTTCATGCAGACGATGCCGACCTTCGTCTACCTGGCGCCCCTGACCCTGTTCTTCCTGATCGGCCCGGCCTCCGCCACCATCGCGACGGCCATCTACGCGGCGCCACCCGCGATCCGCATCACCGCCCACGCCATCCGCTCGGTTCCCGAGACCACCGTCGAGGCGGCGGACTCGATGGGCGCGACGCGGCGCCAGGCGCTGTTGAAGGTCCTGCTGCCGATGTCCAAACGGACCGTGGTGATGGGCGTCAACCAGACCATCATGGCCGCCCTGGCCATGGTGACCATCGCGGCCCTGATCAACGCGCCCGGCCTCGGGGCGACGGTCGTCCAGGCCCTGCAGTCGCTGGACGTCGGCACGGCGTTCAACGCCGGACTGGCCATCGTCGTCATGGCCATCGTGCTCGACCGGGTCACCACCGCCGCGAGCGTACGGGCCGACACGGCCCGGGGCTCGGACAGTCCCCTCCTCAAGTGGCGGCGGCAGCTGGTGGTGGCCGGGGGAGTGGCGGCCGCGGTCCTGGTGTACCTGTCGCACACCTATCTGTGGGCGGCCGAGTTCCCCGGCGAGGGCGGCACCGGCAGCACCATCGCCAAGGCGGCGACCGACGTGACCACCTGGGCACAGGACAACCTGTCGGGCCTGACGAACGCCTTCCGCGACGTCCTCACCAACGGCCTGCTGAACCCCTTCCAGACCCTGCTGACCGACTCCCCGTGGTGGCTCGTCGGCGCCGCCCTCGTCGCGCTCGGCACGGTGCTCGGCGGATGGCGTGCCGGGGCCACCTCCGCCGTGTGCGTGGGTCTGCTCATCGGCACCGGAGTGTGGTCGGACGCCATGACGACCCTGGCGTCCACCGCGGTGGCCACCGTGCTCGTGATGCTGCTCGGCGTCGTCCTCGGGGTGTGGATGGGACGCAGCGCGCTCGTCGACCGGCTGCTCAGGCCGTCACTGGACGCGGCCCAGGTCATGCCGCCGTTCGTCTATCTCGTGCCGTTCCTCGCGCTGTTCGGCGCGACACGGTTCACGGCGATCGTCGCCGCCATCGTCTACGCGGCACCCGTCGCCATCAAGATCATCGCCGATGGGGTGCGGGCCGTGCCCGGGACCACCGTCGAAGCGGCGATGTCCACCGGATGCAACACCTGGCAGATCATCACCAAGGTCCAGCTGCCGATGTCACGCGGCGCCCTGACCCTCGCCACCAACCAGGGCCTCATCTACGTGCTGTCGATGGTCGTCGTGGGCGGTCTGGTGGGAGCGGGCGCCCTCGGCTACGACGTCGTGGCCGGGTTCTCGCAGGGCCAGTTGTACGGCAAGGGACTGGCGGCCGGACTGGCCATCGTCCTGCTCGGAGTCATGTTCGACCGGATCACTCAGGCAGCGGCTCGCCGCGCCGGAGCATAAGGAGCACCTCACCATGGCACGACACTGGAGAGCCGGCGCGGCCGGCCTGGCCGTCCTCGGCCTCACCCTCACGGCCTGCGGGGGCGCGAAGGTCGGTGACGACAGCGCGGCCGGCTCGGGCAGCTCGGGCAAGTGCGGCACCTTCAACCTCGCGATCAACCCGTGGGTGGGCTACGAGGCGAACGCGGCGGTCCTCGCGTACGTCGCCGAACACGACCTCGGCTGCAAGGTCGAGCAGAAGGACCTCAAGGAGGAGATCGCCTGGCAGGGCTTCGGCACGGGCGAGGTCGACGCCGTCGTGGAGAACTGGGGCCACGACGACCTGAAGAAGAAGTACATCACCGATCAGAAGACGGCCGTCGAGGCCGGCCTGACCGGCAACAAGGGCCTCATCGGCTGGTACGTGCCGCCGTGGCTGGCGAAGGCGCACCCGGACATCACCGACTGGAAGAACCTCAACAAGTACGCGTCGAAGTTCAAGACCTCGGAGTCGGGCGGCAAGGGCCAGCTCCTCGACGGCGACCCCTCGTACGTCACCAACGACGAGGCGCTGGTCAAGAACCTCAAGCTGGACTTCAAGGTGGTGTACGCGGGCAGTGAGACCGCGCTCATCCAGGCCTACCGCAACGCCGAGAAGAACAAGCAGTGGGTGATCGGCTACTTCTACGAGCCGCAGTGGTTCCTGTCCGAGGTGCCGCTGAAGAAGGTCAGCCTGCCCGAGTACAAGGAGGGCTGCGACGCCGACGCGGAGAAGGTCGCCTGTGACTACCCCGTGTACGAGCTCGACAAGATCGTCAGTGCGAAGTTCGCCAAGTCGGGCAGCCCTGCCTATGACCTGGTGAAGAACTTCACCTGGACGAACGAGGACCAGAACACCGTGGCCAAGTACATCGCGGTGGACAAGATGGCGCCCGAGGCCGCGGCGAAGAAGTGGGTCGAGGCCAACCGCGACAAGGTCGACGCCTGGATCAAGTAGCGCGCGGGAACGCCCGTGTGAGTCCGGCCGGAGAGGCCCGGCAGGCTGTGTCGTCAGCCTGCCGGGCCTCGTCGTTTTGAGCTGTTTCCTCCTCGCCGTGTCCGGGTGTTTTTCCGGCGTCGCGGACCCCTTGACACGCCGATGCACGGCGGGCACATTGAGTTGCGCAACCTGAACCCTGTTGCGTAGACAGCAACTGGATCGCTTTCAACGTCGGAGGTGCGGCGATGGCGGGACCCCGGGTGGTCATCATCGGAGCGGGCGTCGTGGGGGCGGCGCTCGCCGACGAGATCTCCGCGCGCGGCTGGACCGAAGTGACCGTGGTCGACCAGGGCCCACTGCCCGCCACCGGGGGCTCGTCGTCGCACGCCCCGGGCCTGGTCTTCCAGACCAACCCCTCCAAGACCATGACCGAGATGGCCCGTTACACCGTCGAGAAGTTCTGCTCCCTCGACGTCGACGGGCAGCCCTGCTTCCTCCAGGTCGGCGGCCTGGAGGTGGCCACCAGCCCGGAGCGCGTCACCGAACTCCAACGGCGCCACGGCTGGCTCGCCTCCTGGGGCATCGAGTCCCGCCTGCTGAACACCGAGGAGTGCGTCGCACAGCACCCGCTCGTCGACCCGGACAAGGTCCTCGCCGGCCTGCACGTGCCGACGGACGGCCTCGCCAAGGCGGTCCTCGCCGTCGAGGCCCAGATCCGCCGGGCCACCGAGCGCGGCGTCCGCTTCCTCGCCCGCCATGAAGTCCTCGACGTCCGGCAGGCCGAGGGCGAGGTGACCGGCGTCCTGACCGACCAGGGTGAGATCCCCGCCGACATCGTCGTGTGCTGCGCCGGCATCTGGGGCCCGAAGATCGCCCGCATGGCCGGCATGAACCTCCCGCTCACCCCACTCGCCCACCAGCTCGCCTGGACGGGCCCGGTGCCCGCCCTGGCCGGACAGACGCAGGAGGCGGTGCGTCCGATCCTGCGCCACCAGGACGCCGACCTCTACTACCGCGACCGCTTCGACGGCCTGGGCATCGGCTACTACGGCCACCGCCCGATGCCGATCTCCGCCGACGACATCCTTTCCGTGGACCAGTCCGACGAGATGCCCTCCGTCCTGAAGTTCACCGAGGAGGACTTCGAGGAGGCCTGGGCCGAGACACAGTCACTGCTCCCCGCGACGAAGGACGCCAAGGTCGAGGAAGGCATCAACGGCCTGTTCTCCTTCACCACCGACGGCCTGCCGCTGCTCGGCGAATCCCCGGACGTCAAGGGCTTCTGGGTCGCCGAGGCCGTCTGGGTCACGCACTCCGCAGGTGTCGGGCGGGCCATGGCCGAGTGGCTGGTCGACGGCTACTGCTCCTCGTTCGACCTGCACGAGTGCGACGTCAACCGCTTCGAGCCGCACCAGCTCTCGCCGGAGTACGTACTGGCCCGCGACTGCCAGAACTTCGTCGAGGTCTACGACATCCTCCACCCCCTCCAGCCGTCGGGCGACCCGCGCCCGATCCGCACCAGCCCGTTCCACACCCGCCAGCAGGAGCTGGGCGCCTTCTTCCTGGAGGCGAGCGGCTGGGAGCGGCCCCAGTGGTACGAGGCCAACGCAGGCCTGGTCGACGGCCGTTCCATCGTCACCCCCAACGACTGGGCCGCACGGTACTGGTCGCCCATCGTCGCCGCCGAGGCCCAGACCACCCGCGAGACCGTCGCGATGTACGACATGACGGCCCTCAAGCGGCTGGAGGTCAGCGGGCGCGGCGCCGGCGAGTTCCTGGAGCTGCTGTGCACCGGCAAGGTCGCCAAGTCCGTCGGCTCGGTGACGTACACGCTGCTCCTCGACCACGACGGCGGCATCCGCAGCGACGTCACCGTCGCCCGGCTGGCCCCCGACCTCTTCCAGGTCGGCGCCAACGGCAACCTGGACCTCGACTGGTTCACCCGGCACCTCCCCGCCGACGGCACGGTCCAGGTCCGCGACATCACCCCCGGCACCTGCTGCATCGGCCTGTGGGGGCCGCGCGCCCGCGACGTTCTCCAGCCGCTCACCGACGCCGACTTCTCCGCGACCGGCCTGAAGTACTTCCGCGCCAAGCGCGCCCACATCGGCTCCGTGCCCGTCACCGCGATGCGCCTGTCGTACGTCGGCGAGCTCGGCTGGGAGCTGTACACCACCGCCGACCTGGGCCAGAAGCTGTGGGACACGCTGTGGCGCGCCGCCGAGCCGCTGGGCGGGATCGCGGCCGGGCGGGGCGCCTTCAACAGTCTCCGGCTGGAGAAGGGCTACCGGTCCTTCGGCACGGACATGACGTACGAACACGACCCGTACGAGGCCGGTGTCGGCTTCGCCGTGAAGCTCGACAAGGAGGACTTCGTCGGGAAGGCGGCGCTGGAGCGGCGCAAGGCCGATGTCCGGCGCAAGCTGACCTGTCTCACGATCGACGACCCCGAGGCCGTCGTCATGGGCAAGGAGCCGGTGTACGACGGGGACTGCGCGGTGGGGTACGTCACCAGTGCCGCGTATGGCTACACCATCGGCAAGGGCATCGCCTATGCGTGGCTGCCGGTGGAGCTGGCCGACCCGGGGACCGTCGTGCACATCGGGTACTTCGACCAGTCCGTCGAGGCGGTCGTCGCCGAGGAGCCGTTGTTCGACCCGACGATGTCCCGGCTTCGTGGCTGAGTTCTCGTCTGCGGCTGCGTCGTGGCTTGTCGCGCCCCGCGGCAGAGCCGCTGATCGACACAGCCCCGCGCCCCTCACGCCCGTTCCACCACAGCTTCGTTGGAAGGAACACCCCAGGTGACCGCACAGATCCTCGACGGCAAGGCCACTGCCTCCGCCATCCGCAGTGAACTCGCAGAGCGCGTGGCCAAGTTGGTCGCGACCACGGGCCGGGCGCCTGGCCTCGGTACCGTCCTGGTCGGTGACGACCCCGGCAGTCGTGCCTACGTCGGTGGCAAGCACCGGGACTGCGCCCAGGTGGGCATCGCCTCCCTCAGGCGGGAGCTGCCCGCCGACGCCTCTCAGCAGCAGGTCGAGGAGACGATCGACGAGCTCAACGCCGACCCCGCCTGCACCGGCTACATCGTTCAGCTCCCGCTGCCCCGCCAACTCGATGCCAACGCCGTACTGGAGCGCATGGACCCGGCCAAGGACGCCGACGGACTGCACCCCGTCAACCTCGGCCGCCTCGTCCTCGGCGTCGAGGCGCCGCTGCCCTGCACCCCGCGCGGCATCGTCGAACTGCTCCGTCGGTACGACGTGCCGCTCGCCGGAGCCCGCGTGTGTGTGATCGGGCGGGGCATCACCGTCGGACGTCCGATCGGGCTCCTGCTCACCCGCCGCTCCGAGAACGCCACCGTCACCCTCTGCCACACCGGAACGAAGGGCCTGGCCTGGCACGTACGCGAGGCGGACATCGTCGTCGCGGCCGCCGGCTCGCCCGGACTGATCACCAAGGACATGCTGCGCCCCGGCGCGGTCGTCCTGGACGTCGGCATCACCCGCACCGACCAGGGCCTGGTCGGAGACATCCACCCGGACGCCGCCCAGGTCGCCGGATGGCTCGCGCCGATGCCCGGGGGCGTGGGCCCCATGACCCGTGCCATGTTGCTCGCCAATGTCGTCGAGGCCGCCGAGAGGAACGCGAACGCCGTATGAACGCGCTGAACACCCCCCTGGCGGAGCTGGACCCCGAGGTCCACGCCGCGCTCCGCGCCGAGCTGCACCGCCAGCAGTCGACTCTGGAGATGATCGCCTCCGAGAACTTCGCGCCCTCCGCCGTGATGGAGGCCCAGGGTTCGGTCGCGACCAACAAGTACGCCGAGGGCTACCCGGGCCGCCGCTACTACGGCGGCTGCGAACACGTCGACGTCACCGAGCGGCTGGCCATCGAGCGCATCAAGTCCCTGTTCGGGGCCGGCTTCGCCAACGTCCAGCCGCACTCGGGCGCCCAGGCGAACACCGCCGTCTTCTTCGCCCTCCTCCAGCCCGGCGACACCGTCCTCGGCCTCGACCTCGCGCACGGCGGACACCTCACGCACGGCATGCGCATCAACTACAGCGGCAAGATGCTCAACGTCGTGCCGTACCACGTGTCCGAGGCGGACAACCTCGTCGACATGGACGAGGTCGAGCAGCTCGCCAAGGAACACCGCCCCAAGATGATCATCGCGGGCTGGTCGGCGTACCCCCGGCAGCTGGACTTCGCGGCCTTCCGCAGGATCGCCGACGAGGTGGGCGCCCTGCTGATGGTCGACATGGCGCACTTCGCCGGGCTGGTGGCGGCCGGACTGCACCCGAGCCCCGTACCGCACGCCCATGTCACGACCACGACGACGCACAAGACTCTCGGCGGTCCGCGCGGCGGCGTCATCCTCACCAACGAGGCCGACCTCGCCAAGAAGATCAACTCGGCGGTCTTCCCCGGCATGCAGGGCGGCCCTCTGGAACACGTCATCGCCGCGAAGGCGGTGTCGTTCAAGGTCGCCGCGACACCGGAGTTCGCCGAACGCCAGGCCCGCACGCTCGCCGGGGCCCGCATCCTCGCCGGACGCCTCACCCGGGCGGACGCGGCAGCCGCCGGAGTCAAGGTGCTGACCGGCGGCACGGACGTCCACCTCGTCCTGGTCGACCTGCGCGACTCCGAGCTGGACGGCCGCCAGGCCGAGGACCTCCTCCACGACATCGGCATCACCGTCAACCGCAACGCGGTGCCCTTCGACCCGCGCCCGCCCATGGTCACCTCGGGCCTGCGCATCGGCACCCCCGCCCTGGCCACCCGGGGCTTCACCGAGGAGGACTTCGCCGAGGTCGCGGACGTCATCGCCCTCGCCCTCCAGCCGGAACCGGACGTGACCGCCCTGCGCGCCCGCACCGAGGCCCTCGCGGCCAGGCACCCGCTCTACCCGCACCTGTCCGAGGACGGAGACGCCCGATGAGCCCCCGCACCCCCGGCGCCGAGCTCCCCGAACACCCCGACTGGCTGTGGCGCAACCCCGAGCCCAAGCGCTCCTACGACGTCATCGTCGTCGGCGGCGGCGGACACGGCCTGGCCACCGCCCACTACCTGGCGAAGAACCACGGCATCACCAACGTCGCCGTGCTGGAGAAGGGCTGGCTGGCGGGCGGCAACATGGCCCGCAACACCACGATCATCCGCTCCAACTACCTCTGGGACGAGAGCGCCGGCATCTACGAGCACGCGCTCAAGCTGTGGGAGGGGCTGACGGACGAGCTCGACTACCCGATCCTGTTCTCCCAGCGCGGCGTACTGAACCTCGCCCACAGCCTCCAGGACGTCCGCGACAGCGTACGCCGCGTGGAGGCCAACCGCCTCAACGGCGTGGACGCCGAGTGGCTCGACGCGGACGGCGTCAAGGACGTCTGCCCGATCGTCAACATCTCCCAGGACGTGCGCTACCCCGTCCTGGGCGCCACCTACCAGCCGCGCGCGGGCATCGCCAAGCACGACCACGTCGCATGGGGCCTGGCCCGCTCCGCCGACGCCGCCGGCATCGACATCATCCAGAACTGCGAGGTCACCGGCCTCGACGTGACCGGCAACCGGGTGGTCGGAGTCCAGACCACCCGGGGCCCGATCGCCGCGGGCAAGGTCGCCCTCTGCTCGGCGGGCCACACCTCGGTCCTGGCGGCCATGGCGGGCATCGAACTCCCCGTGCAGAGCCACCCCTTGCAGGCGCTCGTGTCGGAGCTGCTGGAGCCGGTCCACCCGACGGTCGTCATGTCCAACGCCGTCCACGTGTACGTCAGCCAGGCCCACAAGGGCGAGCTGGTGATGGGCGCGGGCATCGACGCGTACAACTCCTACACCCAGCGCGGCGCCTTCCACATCATCGAAGAGCAGATGGCGGCGGCCCTGGAACTCTTCCCGGTCTTCGCCCGCGCCCATGTCCTGCGCACCTGGGGCGGCATCGTCGACGTCAGCCCCGACGCCTCGCCGATCATCGGCCTCAGCCCGGTGGACAACCTCTACCTCAACTGCGGCTGGGGAACCGGCGGTTTCAAGGCCACCCCCGGGGTCGGATGGGTCTACGCCCACACCATCGCCCACGACACACCGCACCCGCTGAACGCCCCCTTCTCGCTCGACCGTTTCACCACCGGCGCGCTCGTCGACGAGCACGGCGCGGCCGCGGTGGCCCACTAGGACCACTGGAAGCTTTGGGAGCCGATCCATGCTGCTGATCCCCTGCCCGTGGTGCGGACCTCGCGACGAGGCCGAGTTCCACTACGGCGGCCAGGCCCATGTGCCGTACCCGGAGGCCCCGGCGTCCCTCACCGACGAGGAGTGGGCCCGCTACCTCTTCTTCCGCGACAACCCGAGGGGCCCCTTCGCCGAGCGCTGGAGCCACGCCGCGGGCTGCCGCCGCTGGTTCAACGCCGTCCGGGACACATCGACGAACGAGATCCTGACGGTGTACCGGGCGGGGGAGGAGCGCCCGGCCGTTCTCGAGGCACGTGCGGCGCAGGCAGCCTGTCCGGCGCTTGAGGACGAGGTCGTTCAGGCCGATACGGGGGTCCGGGGGCAGAGCCCCCAGCGGGGCCCGGGGGCAGAGCCCCTGGCTTCGGGAAGGGGCGGGGCGGGGGAGGACAACCAGCCCTTCCGCCACCCCACCCGAGGCCGCATCCACCGCGACGAGCCCCTCACCTTCACCTTCGACGGCATGGAGTACCAGGGCTACAGAGGCGACACCCTCGCCTCGGCCCTCCTCGCCAACGGCCTCATCCAGACCGGCACCAGCATCAAACGGGGCCGCCCCCGCGGCATCTTCGCGGCCGGTGTCGAGGAACCCAACGCGGTCGTCCAGATCGAGGAACCGTTCCCCGAGCCCATGCTCCCGGCCACCGCCGTCGAGCTCTACGACGGCCTCGTCGCCACCAGCCTCCCCGGACAGGGCCGCCTGGCCACCGAACCGGACCCGGCCCGCTACGACGCCGTGCACACCCACTGCGACCTCCTGGTCGTCGGCGCCGGCCCGGCCGGCCTCGCCGCGGCCGCGGCCGCCGCCCGATCGGGCGCCCGCGTCATCCTCGCCGACGACCAGCCGGACCCCGGCGGCAGCCTCCTCGGCACCGGCGAACTCCTCGACTGGGTGGCCGAGACGACCGCCCTGCTCGACGCCGCCCCGGACGTACGTGTCCTGCGCCGCACCACGGTCTTCGGCTACTACGACGACAACCACCTGCTCGCCGTCGAGCGTCGCACCAACCACCTCGGCTCCGCGGCTCCCGAGAACGTCTCCCGGGAACGCGTTCACCGCATCCGGGCCCGCCACGTCGTCCTCGCCACCGGCGCCCACGAACGCTCGCTGGCTTTCGCGGACAACGACCGGCCCGGCGTGATGCTGGCCGCCTCGGCCCGCGCCTACGTCAACCGCCACGGCGTCCTGCCCGGCCGCCACGCGGTCGTCTTCACCACCAACGACAGCGCCTACGCGGTGGCGATGGACCTCGCCGCGGCAGGCGTCGCCATCGAGGCCGTGGTCGACACCCGTCCCGAGCCGGGGCAGTGGGCCGAGCGCACCCGCCGGGCCGGCATCGAGGTGCTGACGGGCCACGCCGTCACGGCCACGGAAGGCGCCCCCCGTCTCACCGCCGTCACGGTCGCCCCGTACGGGGAGACGACGGGGCGACGGGAGTTCGCCGCCGACCTGCTTCTGGTCTCCGGCGGCTGGAACCCGGTCGCGCACCTGTTCAGCCAGGCCGGCGGCAGGCTCCGCCACGACGAGGAGCTCGGCACCTTCGTCCCCGACTCCTCACGTCAGGCCGTCGAGGTCGCGGGCGCCGCGAGCGGCGTCTTCGACCTCGCCCGGGTCCTCACGCAGGGGGCGGGCGCGGGAGCCCGCGCCATCGAGGCCGTGGGCTACACCTCGCAGGCGCCCCGCCTGCCGCAGGTGGCGGCACAGCCGCAGACGCCGTCCATGCCGGTGTTCACCGTCCCCGGCCGTGCAGGCGCCCCGCAATTCGTCGACCTCCAACGCGACGTCACCGTCGACGACCTCGCCCGGGCGACCGGTGCCGGAATGCGCTCGGTGGAGCACACCAAGCGCTACACCACGGCCGGCACGGCCAACGACCAGGGCAAGACCTCCGGTGTCCTGGCCAGTGGCGTCGTCGCCGAACTGCTCGGCGTGGACATCTCGGCGCTCGGCACGACCACGTTCCGGCCCCCGTACACCCCCGTCTCCTTCGCCGCACTGGCCGGCCGCCACCGCGGCGTGCTGAGCGACCCGGTCCGCACGACCGCCCTGCACGAGTGGCACGTCGGGCACGGCGCTCTCTTCGAGAACGTCGGCCAGTGGAAGCGGCCCTGGTACTACCCGCAGGACGGTGAGGACATGGAGACGGCCGTGCTGCGCGAATGCGCCGCCGCCCGCGAGGGCGTCGCCTTCATGGACGCCTCCACCCTCGGCAAGATCGACGTCCAGGGCCCGGACGCCGCCGCCTTCCTCGACCTGCTCTACACCAACATGATGAGCACCCTGAAGGTCGGCATGATCCGCTACGGCGTAATGTGCCGCCCGGACGGGATGGTCTTCGACGACGGCACCGTCATCCGCCTCGACCAGGACCGCTACCTGGTCACCACCACGACGGGCAACGCCGCCACCGTGCTGGACTGGATGGAGGAGTGGCTCCAGACCGAGTGGCCCGAGCTGAAGGTCCACTGCACCTCCGTGACCGAACAGTGGGCCACCGTCGCACTGGTCGGTCCGAAGTCCCGCGAGGTCCTCGGCTCGCTCGCACCGCAACTGGCTGTGGCCCAGGACGACTTCCCGTTCATGGCGTGGCGGGACACGACGGTCGCGGGCATCGAGGCCAGGGTGTGCCGGATCAGCTTCTCCGGCGAACTGGCCTACGAGATCAACGTGTCGCCCTGGGAGGCCCTCGCCCTCTGGGAGGCGCTGTACGCGGCGGGCGCCCCGTACGGCATCACGCCGTACGGCACGGAGACGATGCACGTCCTGCGCGCGGAGAAGGGCTATCCGATCGTCGGCCAGGACACCGACGGCACGGTGACACCGCAGGATCTCGGCATGAGCTGGGCAGTGTCGAAGAAGAAGCCCGACTTCATCGGCAAGCGGTCCTTCGCCCGCGCCGACACCGTCCGCCCCGACCGCAAACACCTGGTCGGTCTGCTCCCGGAGGACCCGGGCACGTTCCTCCCCGAGGGCACGCACCTGGTCGCCGACAGCGTGTTGCCCGCGCCCCCCGTTCCGATGCTCGGCCATGTCACCTCCAGCTACCGCAGCGCGGCCCTCGGCCGGACCTTCGCGCTCGCGCTGGTCAAGGGCGGACGCGAGCGCATCGGTGAGCGCCTCTACGCCCCCGTCGGTGACCGGCTGGTCCCGGTGACCGTCGCGAGCCCCGTCCTCTACGACCCCGAGGGAGCCCGCCGCGATGGCTGACACCGCCCTTACCGCCCCGCTCCGCAGCCCCCTGTCGCACGCCGCGGACCGGCTGGCCGCCGCGACCCGTACCTCCGGGGGTGCCGTCCGGCTGGCCGAACTCCCCTTCCTGACCCAGTTCAACGTCCGCCTCGATCCCAAGGGAGCGGCGGCGGACGCCGTGGGGCTGGCGCTGGGCCTGCAACTGCCCGTCGAGCCCGGCACCGTCGTCCGCGCCGGAGAGCTGACCGCGCTGTGGCTCGGCCCCGACGAATGGCTCGTGGTGGGCCCGCCGGGCGGCCGGCGCGGGCTGGAGAGCCGGATCCGTGAGGCCGCCGGTGACGAGCCCGTGTCCGTCGTCGACGTTTCCGCTCAGCGCACCACGCTCCTCGTCGCCGGCCCCCGCGCCCACGACCTGCTGGCCCACGGCTGCTCGCTCGACCTGCACCCGCGCGTCTTCGGCCCGGGCCGTTGCGCCCAGACGACCCTGGGCCGCACGCAGGTCGTCCTGGTGGCCCGTGACGACCCGAGGGCCGGGTTCTGGGTACTGGTCCGCTCCTCCTTCGCCGGCTATCTGACGGACTGGCTGCTGGACGCTGCCGTGGAGTGGACGGGCTGAAACCGGGCACCGCGAAAGCGGCGGTCGGAGAACCGGATACCGGTTCTCCGACCGCCGCTTTCCTGGTGCCGGCCCTGCCCTGGCCAGCGATCCGGCCGCGCCTCAGCCCGTGTAGCCGAGACGGCGGCTGAGCTCGTCCGCTCCCGCGACGAGAACCCGGGCCAGGTCGTGCATCCGCTCCTCGGTCAGCCGGAAGGCCGGCCCCGACGCGCTGAGGGCGGCGATGACCTCGCCCTCGTCGGAACGCACGGGCGCGGAGAGGGCGTTGAGGCCCTCCTCGTACTCCTCCATCGTGATGGCGTAGCCCTGCTCACGGGCCAGGGCGAGGTCCGCCTCCAGCTTCTTCCGGGAGGTCACCGTGCGCGGTGTCATACGGGGCAGGCCGGTGTCGGTGAGCAGCTCGTCGCGGTCCTTCTTGTCGAGGTGGGCGAGGAGGATCTTGCCGCTCGACGTGCAGTGCAGCGGCGTCTGCCGCCCCACCCAGTTCTGCGCGGCGATGGCCGAGGTGCTGCGCACCTGGTAGAGGTTGATCGCGTGGTGGGACTCGAGCACGGCGATGTTCATCGTCTCGCCCACGTCGTCGACGAGACGCTCGCAGATGCCCCGTCCGTGCCGGGTGACGGCGATACGGCCCGTCACCGCGCCGGCAAGGCGCACGACTCCGAAGCCGAGACGGTACTTTCCGCGCTCGCTCTCCTGCTCGACCATCCCGTGCGCTTCCAGCGCGCCGAGCAGACGGAAAGCGGTGGACTTGTGGACGTCGATCGCCGCGGCCACTTCGCTCACGCCCGCCTCGCCGTGCTGGGCGAGGATCTCCAGCACGGCGACAGCACGGTCAACGGACTGCACTCCGCCACTCGGAGCGCCTGCGGACTCGGCACCGTAGTTGCTCATGGCGAAACCCTAGGCGAAATGGTCAACGGGTGTGAGGGGGTGGAGGCCGTTTTCCTCAGCGGAAGACGACCGTACGGTTGTCGTTGACCATGATGCGGCTCTGGCTGTGCCATTCCACCGCCCGCGCCAGGACCTGCGCTTCGACGTCACGTCCCAGGGCGACCAGGCTGTCCGGTCCCTGTGAGTGGCTCACCCGGACGACGTCCTGCTCGATGATCGGCCCCTCGTCGAGGTCCGGGGTGACGTAGTGGGCCGTCGCCCCGACGAGCTTGACGCCGCGCTCGTGCGCCTGGACGTAGGGCCGGGCGCCCTTGAAGCTCGGCAGGAACGAGTGGTGGATGTTGATCGCCCGGCCTTCGAGCTGCTTGCACAGGTCGTTCGAGAGGATCTGCATGTAGCGGGCGAGGACGACCAGGTCGATGTCCAGCTCGTCGACGAGCTCCAGCAGCCGCGCCTCCGCGTCGGGCTTCGTCTCCCGGGTGACGGGCACGTGGTGGAACGGGATCCCGTAGCTCTCGGCGAGCGGCTCGAAGTCCCGGTGGTTGGAGACGATCGCCGGTACCTCGATGTTCAGCGCGCCCGTACGGCAGCGGAAGAGCAGGTCGTTCAGGCAGTGCCCGAACTTCGACACCATGATCAGCGTGCGCGTCGGGGTGGACGCCTCGTACAGCTGCCAGGAGATGCGGTACGCCTCCGCCACCGGGGCGAAGCCGGACTTCAGGTCCTCCAGCGTCATGGCCGGGTCCGTGACGTCGAAGTGCACCCGCATGAAGAAGCGGTCCTTGAGCCGGTCGTCGAACTGCTGGCTCTCCTGGATGTTCCCGGAGTGCCGGACGAGGAAGCCGGTGACGGCGTGGACGAGGCCCGAGCGGTCGGGGCACGACAGAGTGAGGACGAACTCACGGCCGGTGGTGGGTCCAAGAGACACTGAGCCCTCCCTGAGGGAAGTGCGTATTGCGCAACAGTGGGACTGATACGCAACATGGTCCCGGCTCCGGCGGCCCGGGGTCAAGGTCTTGACAGTGCTTCGGGCGGACTGCACTGTGAGTTGCGTAGCAAGAGGTCCGTTGCGTATGAGGCAACCACTCGCCCGACCGGGGCGCTTCACTCCGAGGTGAACCATGACTACGACCGGCCTGCCGGACAGCCTGATCGCGACCCTTCCCGGCGACCACTACACCGACCCGGAGATCTTCCGCCTGGAGCAGGAGCACATCTTCGAGTCCATGTGGTTCTGCGCGGCACGCTCGTCGGAGCTGTCGAAGCCGGGTGCGTTCCGGACGGTGGACGTCGGACGGGAGAGCGTCCTGCTGACCCGCTCGCGGGACGGCTCCGTCAAGGCCTTCTTCAACGTGTGCCGGCACCGGGGCGCGAAGCTCTGCACGCAGGAGTCCGGTGAGGTGAAGCGGGCCTTCCAGTGCCCGTACCACGCCTGGACGTACGACCTGAACGGCAAACTCGTCGCGGCCCCGAACCTGACCAAGATGCCCGACATCGGCCGTACCGAGTACGGCCTGGCGAGCGTGGCGGTACGCGAGTGGCTCGGCTATGTGTGGGTGTGCCTCGCCGAGAACCCGCCGCCGTTCGAGGAGTCCGTGATCGCCGACGTGGTCGCGCGCCTGGGCGACGTCGAGTCCATCGAACGGTACGACGTCGAGAGCCTGGAGGTCGGCCGGCGGATCGTCTACGACGTCCGGGCCAACTGGAAGCTGATCATCGAGAACTTCATGGAGTGCTACCACTGCGCGACCATCCACCCGGAGCTGACGGAGGTGCTTCCGGAGTTCGCCGACGGCTACGCGGCGCAGTTCTACGTGGGGCACGGCGCCGAGTTCGGCACGGACGTCCAGGGCTTCACCGTGGACGGCTCGGAGGGCCTGGACCGCATCCCGGGCGTCACCGAGGAACAGGACCGCCGCTACTACGCCATCACGGTGCGCCCTCAGGTGTTCATCAACCTCGTTCCCGACCACGTGATCTTCCACCGGATGTTCCCGGTCGCGGTCGACCGCACGATCGTCGAGTGCGACTGGCTGTACCTGAAGGGCGTGGTGGAGAGCGGCCGGGACGTCAGCCGGTCCGTGGAGCTGTTCGACCGGGTCAACCGGCAGGACTTCGACGCCTGCGAGCGCTGCCAGCCGGCCATGAGCTCCCGGCTGTACGCCAAGGGCGGCGTCCTGGTGCCCAGCGAGCACCACATCGGCGAGTTCCACGACTGGGTCCAGGACCGCCTCGGCACCCGCGCGAATCTCGCGGAGCGCTAGCCGATGGCCCGCAAAGCACCCGCCGAGGACCCCGATGACTCCCGCCTTCGGGTGGGCCCGCCCCAGGACCACGCCGCGGGCCTCCCCGCGGTCACGTCCTCCCTGCGCCACGCCCACGCGCAGATGGGCGCCCGCCGCAGTCTGCTCACCCTGCTGAGCGTCAACCAGAAGTCGGGCTTCGACTGCCCCGGATGCGCCTGGCCCGAGCCGGGGCACCGCCACCGCGCCGAGTTCTGCGAGAACGGCGCCAAGGCGGTGGCCGAAGAGGCCACCCTGCGCAGGGTCGGCCCCGGCTTCTTCGCCGAGCACACCCTTTCGCAGCTCGCCGGGCGTAGTGACTACTGGCTCGGCCAGCAGGGCCGCCTCACCCACCCCATGTACCGCCCCGCCGGCAGCGACCACTACCGGCCGGTCTCCTGGGACGAGGCGTTCGCCGTCGTCGCCCGGGAACTGCGCGCACTCGACTCACCGGACCAGGCGGCCTTCTACACCTCCGGCCGGGCGAGCAACGAGGCCGCCTTCGTCTACCAGCTCTTCGTCCGGCTCCTCGGCACCAACAACCTGCCCGACTGCTCCAACATGTGCCACGAGTCGAGCGGTTCGGCCCTGACCGAGACCATCGGCATCGGCAAGGGCAGCGTCCGGCTGGAGGACCTGTACGAGGCCGACCTGATCCTCGTCGTCGGACAGAACCCGGGCACCAACCACCCCCGGATGCTCTCGGCACTCGAAACCGCCAAGGACCGGGGAGCCCGGATCATCTCGGTCAACCCCCTCCCCGAAGCGGGCCTGCTGCGCTTCAAGAACCCCCAGCGGCCCTCCGGCGTCCTGGGGAGCGGCACCCAGCTCACTGACCTCTTCCTGCAGATCAGGCTCGGCGGCGACCAGGCCCTCTTCCAGGCCTTCAACCGCATGCTCCTGGAGGCGGAGGACGAAGCCCCCGGCACGGTCCTCGACCACGACTTCATCACCGCGCACACCCACGGCTTCGACGACTTCGCCGGCCAGGCCCGCAAGACGTCCTGGGACGACGTCCTGGAGGCCACCGGCCTGCCGGCGCAGCAGATCCGGGAGGCGTTCCAGGAGGTCCTGGCGGCCGAGAAAATCGTCGTCTGCTGGGCCATGGGCCTCACCCAGCACCGCCACTCGGTGCCGACCATCCGCGACGTCGTCAACTTCCTGCTCCTGCGCGGCAACATCGGACGCCCCGGCGCCGGACTCTGCCCCGTGCGCGGCCACTCCAACGTCCAGGGCGACCGGACGATGGGCATCCACGAGAAGCCGGACGCCGCCTTCCTCGACGCGCTCGGCGCGGAGTTCGGCTTCGAGCCGCCGCGCCCCCACGGCCACGACGCGGTGGAGACCATCCGGGCCATGCGGGACGGGCAGGTACGGGTCTCGTCGCCCTCGGCGGCAACTTCGTCTCCGCCGCGCCCGACACCGACCTGACCGAGCGCGCGCTGCGCACCTGCGAGCTCACGGTGCAGATCTCCACCAAGCTCAACCGGTCCCACGCGGTGGCCGGCCGCCAGGCCCTCATCCTGCCCTGCCTGGGCCGCACCGAAGCCGACCTCCGGCCCGCCGGAGAGCAACAGGTGACGGTGGAGGACTCCATGGGCATGGTGCACCTCTCGCGCGGCCGTCTGGCACCCGCCTCCGACGCGTTGCTGAGCGAGGTCGCGATCATCTGCCGGATGGCTCACGCGGCCCTCGCGAGCGACGGTCCACACGTGCCCTGGGCGGACTTCGAGGCGGACTACGACCGGATCCGGGACCGCATCGCCCGGGTGATCCCCGGCTTCGAGGACTTCAACGCCCGGGTGCGGGCGCCGGGCGGCTTCGCCCTGCCGCACCCGCCCCGCGACGAGCGCCGCTTCCCCACCCGTACCGGACTGGCCAACTTCACCGTCAACCGGCTGGACCTGCTGCGGGTTCCGCCGGGGCGGCTCCTCCTCCAGACCATCCGCTCGCACGACCAGTACAACACCACCATCTACGGCCTGGACGACCGCTACCGCGGCATCCACCAGGGCCGCAGAGTGCTCTTCATTCACCCGGACGACCTCGCCGCACAGGGCCTGGCCGACGGCGAACCGGTCGACATCGTCAGCGAGTTCTCCGACGGGGTCGAACGCCGGGCCCCCGCTTTCCGGACCGTCGCCTATCCCACCCCGCGTGGCTGCTGCGCCGCCTACTTCCCCGAGACCAACGTCCTCGTCCCGCTGGACTCCACCGCGGACATCAGCAACACGCCGACGTCCAAGTCGATCGTGGTCCGGCTGGAACCGGCACGCTGACCGGCCTGCCGGTCACTCCCGCTCGCGCACCGCCGACGCGGGCCCGGCCGCTGCTTCGTCAGCACTCGATGACGTTGACCGCAAGCCCGCCACGGGCCGTCTCCTTGTACTTGACCTTCATGTCGGCGCCGGTCTCCTTCATGGTCTTGATGACCTTGTCCAGGGAGACGTGGTGGCGGCCGTCGCCCCGCAGGGCCATCCGCGCCGCGGTGACGGCCTTGACCGCCGCCATGCCGTTCCGCTCGATACACGGGATCTGGACCAGGCCGCCGACCGGATCGCACGTCAGACCCAGGTTGTGCTCCATGCCGATCTCGGCGGCGTTCTCCACCTGCTCCGGTGAACCGCCGAGGACCTCCGCGAGGCCGCCCGCGGCCATCGAGCAGGCGGCACCGACCTCGCCCTGACAGCCGACCTCGGCGCCGGAGATGGAGGCGTTCTCCTTGAACAGCAGGCCGATGGCACCGGCCGCCAGCAGGAACCTCACGACTGCGTCGTCGTCGGCTCCATGGACGAAGTTGACGTAGTAGTGCAGGACGGCCGGGATGATGCCGGCGGCCCCGTTGGTCGGGGCGGTGACCACGCGGCCGCCGGCGGCGTTCTCCTCGTTGACCGCCATGGCGTAGAGGGTCACCCACTCCAGTGCCCGTCCGGCCGGATCGCCGTCGGCCCGCAGCGCCTTGGCCACGGCGGTGGCCCGGCGGCGGACCTTCAGCCCGCCCGGCAGAATCCCCTCACAGGACAGTCCGCTCGCGACGCACTCCCGCATCACCCGCCAGATCTCCAGCAGGCCGGTACGGATCTCCTTCTCGCCGCGCCAGGCCAGTTCGTTCTCCAGCATCAGCGCCGAGATCGACAGGCCCGTCTCCCGGGTCAGCCGCAGCAGCTCGTCACCGCTGGTGAACGGGTACTTGAGCACGGTGTCGTCCAGCTTGACCCGGTCCGCGCCGATCGCGTCCTCGTCGACGACGAACCCGCCGCCGACCGAGTAGTACGCCTTCTCCAGCAGCGATGTGCCTTCGGCGTCGTACGCGAACAACGTCATGCCGTTGGCGTGGTACGGCAGCGAACGGCGGCGGTGCAGCACCAACTGGCCGGCCGCGTCGAAGCCGATCTCGTGGGCATCCCCGAGCTCGCGGCCCAGCAGTCGCAGCCGCCCCGTCGAGGTGATCCGCTCGACGTCCCGCGCGGCCTCGGCCACGTCCACCGTGTGCGGCTCGTTGCCCTCCAGGCCGAGCAGCACCGCCTTGGGGCTGCCGTGGCCGTGTCCGGTGGCGCCGAGGGAACCGAAGAGCTCGGCCCGCACCGCTGCCGTGCGGGCGAGGAGCCCTTCCTCCTTCAGTCGTCCCGCGAACATGCCGGCCGCGCGCATGGGGCCGACGGTGTGTGAGCTGGACGGCCCTATGCCGATGGAGAAGAGGTCGAAGACGGAGATGGCCACGAGCGGGCTCCCGTTTCCTATTGAGCAACTGGACTCTCTATGTGCAACAGCCTTTCCCGTGGCTTCAGGGGTTGTCAAGACGGCGGCAGGCCTCGATCGGGGCGCTGGGCGCGCTGCCCGGCGGCGGGCTCGACCAGGACGGAGCGCTTGTCGGTTGCGGAACGCACGCGGCGTACGAAGCCGGCCCATGCCCCGCGTGGTCCCGGACCAGGCGTCTTCCGGCTCCTGATCGCCGCCCTGCTCCTGCCGCTCGGCGTGTGGCTGTGTGTCCGCACCCTCGGTCCGGGCCATGGCCGTTCCGCGACGTTCGCCACCTCTGGTCGGCGCCGGTGCGTATGCGCTGCTCTCCCTGACCGGCGTGAGTGACGTCGCACCCGACGGGTGGCTCGGGCTCGCCTGCGACTGGGCGGGTCGGCGGACTGGGCGGGCCGGCGGACTGGGCGGTCTGGTCGGCGACTGCATCGGCGCCCGCCTGCAGCCCTGCCTGCCGGAGACGTGCCTGCGCCTCCTCCTCGGCGGCCTGGCTACAGGCCTGGGATTCCTCTACGCCGTGCAGGCCCTGGCGTGAGGCGCCGAGTCCGCCGCGGCGCGTTCGAGGGCCGGACGCACTGTCAGTTGTCTGCGCCCTGGGGCTGAGCTTCGGTCTCGGACGCAGCCGCCGGCTCCGAGGCAGGGGCGGTGTAGAAGACGGACCTGCCCTGCTTGGAGCGCTCGGCCTGGCTCTTGGCCACGAGTCCTTCGAGCGTGACGCGCACGACCTTGGCCGCGATGCCGCGGTGGGGGTGGGCCTCACCGAGCGCGGTGGAGATCTCCGCCGCGGAGCGCGGTTCCTTCTGCTCGGCGAGATGGCGGCGGATGAGCTCGACCAGGGTGGGCTCGGGCGCCTTGGCGCTGTCCGTCGACTTGGCCGCGGGCTTCTTGGCCGCGGGCTTCGCAACGGCCGGCTTCTCGGCTGCGGGCTTACCGGCTGCCGGCTTCCTGGCTGCCTTCTTCGCCGGCGTGGCGGTCGACTGACGCGCCTTCTGCTTCTCGCCGGCCGCCGGACCTGCCTTCTTACGACGGGGGGAGGGCAGCACGGCACTCTCGGACTCGGCTGCGGACCCGTTCGGAGGCGCTGTGATGCCGAGGGCCTGCTGCATGCTCTTCAGCACGTCGTGGTCGTGCTGGAGAGCGGCGAGCTGCTCCTGCAGGGTGGTGATTTCCGTTCCGATACGTTCCTGCTCCTTGAGGTTCGCTTCGAGATCGCCGGTCACCTGGGCGATGTACTGCGATGCCAGTTCGGTGGCGGGAGTCTTTGTCTCGGGCATGGCACTGACCTTTCCTCGGCGTCGGAGGCAAGCTGCGGGTGATGCCTGTCCCAGGGCGGGCTTCGGCGGCCCGGTGGGGGAGTTGCGCGTCCCGCGAGCTGCCCTGGTGAGAGATGGTACGGACATGAGAGGCCAGTTGTTCCCGCCGAGTGGTGTCCTCTTTCCCGGTACCGGACTCGCGACCGCAACCGTCGGCGTCAACGGGCGGGGTACAGACCCGAGTTGGTTCGCGCCCGGTCTCCCGGCCTTCAGGTGTCCCCGTTCGCCGGGACCCTGAGGGTCACCCGATATCCACCATCGGTGGTCGGGCCTGACTCGAAAACGGCGCTCAGGAGTTCGGCTCGCTCCGCCAGGCCGATCAGGCCCTGACGGGAGCCGGGGAGGGGAAGGGAGGAACGGGTGGGGCGTGTGTTGGTGACGGTGACGCCGAAGAAGCCGGGCTCGTGCCAGAGGTGTACGGTCGCACGGGCCCCGGGAGCGTGCTTGCGGACGTTGGTGAGGGCTTCCTGGACCGTACGGTAGACGGCGCGCTGCGCGGGCGTGCCGATGTCCGAGGGCAGGTCGCCGGTGAGTTCGGTGTCGATACCGCTCGTGGTGACGAGCTTGTGCAGGTCGGCGAGGGTGGGCTGGGGGGTCAGCTCAGTGGTGTTGCCGCCCGAAGCGCGCAACAGGCTGACCATGTGCCGCAGTTCGTCCAGGGTGTCGACGCTGAGGGACCGGATGGTGCGGGCGCCGTCCCTGGAGTCCTGGTCCTTGGCGGCGACCTGCAGGGCGCCGGCCTGGACGGCGATCAGACTGACCTGGTGGGAGACCACGTCGTGCATCTCGCGGGCGAGCTGGGCGCGTTCCCGGGCGAGGACCGCCTGCGAGTGAAGCAGGCGTTCGTGCTCACGGGCCTCTTCGATTTCGACGATCCTGTGCCCCAAGTCCCTGCGAGCCTGGACGAGTTGGCCCAACAGGACGGGCGCGGCGGCCGTGGCGAGGGTGTAGAAGAAGTAGACGGCGGTCCAGGTGCGCTCGTGCGCGGACAGGTCGTCCAGCGGCCAGGGCGTGGCGGAGGCGAGAGCGAACAACAGCGCGCAGACGGTGAGGAGACGGCGGTCCCGGGAGCGTTCGGCCAGCGTGAACAGGGCCGCGAACGGGGCGAACACGATGTCCAGCATCAGGCTGGCCGGGAGAGTGAGCAGGAACACCGCGAGCGGGAAACGCCGACGGGCCGCGAGCACGGTGCAGGCGAGCGCGGCCATCACCTGCGCGAGACCGGACGAGCCCGCCAGGTTGAACAGCACGTCCGCCACCGCGACGGCGACGACCGCGGCGTCGACGACCGGGCCGGGAACCCGCGCCCACCAGGTTTCGGACGGCCCCGTCGCGGTCATCGCCCCGGCTCCGGACGCCGCCGTGTGTCGTCGTCGAGCAGCCCGGCCCGCTGGGCGAGCAGCGCGGCCCGGACCCGGCTGCCCACCCGCAGTTTGGTGAGGATCGCGCTGACGTGGTCCTTCACCGTGCCCGCGCTGAGGTGGATCCGGCCGCCGATCTCGGCGTTGGACAACCCCTGAGCGATCAGCACGAGCACCTCGCGCTCGCGTTCGCTGAGTCGTCCGACCCGGCCGGCCTCCTCGTCGTCGGCCGCCGTGGCGCCGGGGTGGTTCTGCCACACGGCCCGGGACGCCTTCGGTGACATCACCACACCGCCCGCCGCCAACGTCCGCACCAACTGGGCGAGGTGGTTTGGCTCGGTGTCCTTCAGCAGGAAGCCCGCCGCACCGGAGCGCAGCGCGGTCAGGACGTACTCGTCGGCGTCGAACGTCGTCAGCATCGCCACCACCGGCGGCTTCGGCAGCGCGTGCAACCGCCTCAGGACGGTCAGCCCGTCGACGTCCGGCATCCGGATGTCGAGCAGTACGACGTCCGGCTGCTCCCGCCGGACGGTCTCGACCGCCTCGGCGCCCGTCGTGGTCGCGACGACCTCGATGTCGCCGGCCGAGCTCAGGATGAGCCGGAAACCGGACCGGACCAGGGCCTCGTCGTCGACCACCATCACCCGGATCACGCGCGTTCCGCCTTGCCGTAGAAGTCCATGCAGCCGATGCCGTCCCTGCGGCCCGCGCCCTGAATGCTGCCACGGCAGCACCTGCCGCCGCCGCTGCCGGTCGTCGCCCTGGCGACCGTAGAACGGGAGGAGTCAGGCGGGGCGGCCGTGCGCGATACTCCCGCCACCCGGGGGGCGGGATCCAGCCGGACGGGGGGAGCGCCGCGGACGGCGGGGGCGGACCGGACACCTGCCGGATAGTCCGGGCCCGGCCCGCTCCCGAGCCTGGAGGCATGACCCAGAACGCAGACGCCACGGCACTCGCGGCACCGGCCACGGACCTGACACCGTGACCGGTCGGTGCACCGGAGACGACGCGCCCCTCGACCGGCCGTCTCATCGGCGTGGACCTCGCCCGCGGCCTCGCCGTCTTCGGCATGTACGCCGCCCACGTGGGCCCCGACCCCGCCCAGGGCGGCGTGGCCGGCCACCTCATGGAACTGGCGCACGGCCGTGCCTCCGCGCTCTTCGCCTTCCTGGCCGGCTTCTCGAGCCGGCGGGTCGGCAGGGGCGGAGACGGCGGGGGCGTGCCGTACGAGGTCACCTCCGGGTGATGTTCGGGTTCGGCGAGCACATGCAGGCTCGCCATCAGTTCCGACAACGCGGAGGGCCCGGCCGCGATATCCGCGGGGCCCCCCTCTTTGTCCTCCCTCTCCCGTCTCGTCCTCGCCCGCCCTCCAGGAGGCCGCCATGAGCACACCCGTCCATCGCACCCAGGAGGTGCGGGGCCCCGAGCCCGGCGAGGAGGGACGTGGTTCCCGGCTGCTGGACTTGGTGGAGCGCGGTCACCGGCGCACTGGTTCTCCCTCAGATCCTGTACATCGTCCAGCAGGCCCTCGCCGACCGCGAGCCCGGCGGCCTCTGGAACCGCAGGGTCAACTGCCCGCCCGGGGTGGCGGCAGGCACGGGGTACTGCACCGCCACGCACGACGGGTGCTCGTGCTTGACCGTGAGATGGGGCCACACCCGGGCGGACGGAACGAGAACGAGAGGCCGCGGGGCCACCTTCACCTCATCGATCTGCAAAAGCATCACCATCAGCACCACACCCAGCGGACCGAACTGGCCACCAGGAGCCCGGCGGGGGTGGCGCCGCTCGGGTAGCCCCAGGTGTCGGAGCCGGCCCTGGTGGGACGGCCGGGTGGTGATGACCGGGGCAGCGCAGCTGGTCGACAAGGACGCGGTGGTCCGCGCGACGGACAACATGTACTTCACCACCGTCTCGGCGGCTGAGGACGGCGACGCCCCCGCACAGGATCCAGAACAGCCAGAACGGGTGCGGCAGCGCTCCGCCGACGCGGCGTTCTTCGCGGAGGACTGGCGGAGCCTGCGGCCGGTCCTGGAGGACCACGCCCGGGAGGTACGCCGCAGGCTGGCGGCCAGGTCCCCCGCCGATGTGCTCAGCGAGTTGCTGCCGACGGCGGCCCGGGTGGGGCGGGCGATGGTGTCCGCGCCGTCCGGGCCCTCACCGAGGTACATCACGAACGTTCCCTCGGAGTCGCCGCGCCCTCGGCAGTCCTGCCGCACGACGTGGTACCCGGCGTCGGTGAAGTGGCGGGCGATGTCCTCCGGGCGTGGGAGCGGAGCGTCGGCGCGGTCCTGGTCCGAGCCCCGCTGGGCGCGCCGGCCGTACGGGGTGCGTTCGAGGAGCACTGGGCGTGCCGTCGTCTCCGGCGCGGGCGCAGCCGAGTACAGGTCGGCGGCGAGAGCGACCCCGTCCCGCATGGGGACGCGCAGGGTGCGGCGCCACAGGGCGCCGTCCTGGAGGGGCTAGGTCTCCTACTCCGCGCACTGCCAGTCGGCCGCCGCGGCCGAAGGGCCGGAGGGCCTGGCGGCCATGTTCCAGGACTCGGGCGGCTTCTCCTCCGCCTACGACGCGGGGCTGCGGATGGGCGGCGCCTTCGAACTGAAACAGGTGACCTGGGCACTGCGCCATGCGCTGCACAGCCCGGAGGCGGCGGCGGACCCGGTGCTGTCGGAGGCGCTGCTGCGGGTGGACGTGACGGGCTGGTTCGGCGCGATGCCGTGGCGCCCCGGCTGCACGCCCCTCCGTCACCTGCCGGCGTACGAGAACTATCTTCTGGAACAGTGGCGTCAGGACGCCTTCAGCGACTACTACCGCACCCCGGCGATCTACGGCCGCGGTTTCTACCACCGTTTCCCGGACGCGCCGAGTCTGCACCTGGGCAGCTGGTACGACCCCTACGTCCGCTCCACGATCGAGAACTTCACCGCCCTGGCCGACCTGAAGCAGGCCCCTTCCTACCTCGTCATGGGCCCCTGGACACACGGCCGCCGCTGTGAGACCCACGCCGGGGACGTGGACTTCGGCCCGCGCTCGTCACTCGACGGCAATCTGGCACCCTCGTACCTGGACTTCCGCCGCCGCTGGTTCGACAGGGCGCTCGGCCGGGAGGCGGGGCCCGGTGACGATCTGCCGGCTGTGCAGTACTTCCTCATGGGTGGAGGCGACGGCAGGCGGAACTCGGCGGGCAGGATGCGCCACGGCGGCACATGGCGCGCGGACAGGCACTGGCCTCCGACGACGACCGCCCCGGTGGCCCTCTACCTCATCCCCGACGGCGGCCTGTCGACCGCCGCTCCCACCACACCGGCAGCCTCCGTGACCTACGACTTCGACCCACGCCACCCGGTTCCCACCATGGGAGGCCAAGTCACCTCCGGCGAACCGGTGATGTCGGGCGGCGCCTACGACCAGAATGCCCCCGACGCCCGGGTCCACGGTGCCCGTGACCCCTACCTCCCCCTGGACTCCCGCCCGGACGTGATCAGCCTGACCACACCCCCGCTGGAACGGGACGTGGTCCTGGCCGGCCCGGTCTCGGCGAGACTCCACATCTCCACCTCGGCCCCGGACACCGACTTCACCATCAAACTGATCGACGTCCACCCGCCCAACCCGGACTATCCCCATGGCTTCGCCATGAACCTCACCGACGGCATCGTGCGCTGCCGCTTCCACCGCGACGCGGAACACCCGGAGCTGCTCACCCCGGGCGAGGTCTACGAGATCGAGGTGACGGCCCCCGACACGGCCAACCTGTTCGCGGCAGGCCACCGCATCCGTCTGGACATCTCCTCGAGCAACTTCCCCCGCTTCGACGTCAACAGCAACACCGGCGAACCAGAGGCGACGGCCCGCCGCACCGCCACGGCCGCGAACACGGTCCACATGGACGCGAGACATCCCTCCCACCTGAGGGTGTGGCTGGAGGGAGGACTGTCCGCACTGCGGTGACGGCTTCGGCGTCCTGGCTCCGGCGGCCGGGGCCACGTCCCGGGCTGCTGCGGCTCGGCCACCGGCCCAACGGAGCAGTCCAGTTGACGCTCCGCACCTCGCGGCAGGACCTGGGACCGCGCGCTCAGTGCCTACCTCACCGCAGCCGACCTGACGAGGGCCCAGTCCGACATCCGGCGACTGGCCGGCCGCCTCGACCGCGCCGACCTGGACTCCCGGGCCCAGCGCTGCCGGGACCACCTCCGGTGAGGGAGCGCGGCCCGGCCTGCCGAGGCGGTCACCAATGAGGGCTGCCCACCAGATAGGCGATGCCCGCGAGGACGGCCAGGGCCAGGGCAGGGATCGCCAGCCCTTTCGCGACCGAGGTCAGTGTCTGCGTACTGCTCGCCGCCTGCCTCGTGTAGTGCTCCTGCCGTGTTTCCAGGTCGTGCCGGGCGACCGCGCCGGCCACCAGCGCCGCCGCACCGGTGACCAGACACACGATGAGAGGCGTGAGCGCTCCGTACTCACGGACGTTGTCCTCGATGGTCCCGTGCACCCCTTCCTCGCCCCGTTCGACGATGGCCACCACCGCCCTCTGCATGGCCAGTACGAGGGTGCCGATGGCTGCGACGGCCAGGGCGAGAGCGGCACCGGCAAGGGAGGGAGCGCGTCTGTCCGTTCGAGGGGCGCGTGTGGCGCTCACGGGCGGCTGCTCGGGACGGGGCGGGGCGCCCGGGGGCCCGATGACCACCGTCTGCCGCTTGCCGTCCGCTTCATGGGGCGGCGTCGTGGAGTCGTGTGCGGGGCCCGGTTCAGGCTCGGTGCGACCGGGCTCGTGCGCCGGTGCCACCTCCGCGTCGACATGGATCACCGACTCGTCGGCCACACCCTTCAGCACGATGTCACCCGACAGGCGTCCCTCTGCTGCCGTGTCGACGTGGACCTCCAAACCGCTGCCGGTCGGGTCGACCCGGAGCCACGACTCTTTGGGCTGGGCCACGCAGTGCCGGGCAAGCGGCGGGCCGTGCATGGTCACGGACTGCTTGCGAGGGGCGGAACCCTTCGGTACGAGGCCGAAGTCCAAGTGGTCCGGGGACGGTGCCAGCCGGATCTTGCCCAAGGCGTCCGACGCCATGACGGCGATCTGCTGGATGTCGTTGCGCGCGACCTCCTCCAGGTGCTGACGCGCCCCTTCCGCCACGGGCAGCTCCGTGTGCTGCAGCCGCTTCTGCAACTCCAGCACGGCGCCCTGCCGGGTGAGGACGTCGTCGCTCTTCAGCGCATTCTGCAGCTTGGGCGGCGAGTCATCGGCAACGATCTTGATGCGGCCGCGCCGGCTGTGTGCCAGGTGCAGCTCCCCGTGCAGATCCGCCGCCTTCTTCGGCGTCTGATGGGGGTTCTGCTCCTGCACCTGTCTGTAGACGTACTCGTACAGGTCGTCGAGGGAGACCTTGCCGTCCGCGTCGAGATCGGCCTCGCCGGTCTCCAGGCCGTCGACCACAGCGTGGGTGAACACCGAAGGCTGAGGAGCGGAGGAGTCGTCGGCGAGTCGGCTGCCCTCGAAGGCGTACTCCATGGAGTCGGACGCGGTGATGACGGCCCAGCCGCGCCCGCTGACCGGCTCGTCCTTCGCGAAGGACTCGAGGACGTTGACGTCTCCGGACGCGCGCACGGAGGACGAGCCCCGGGAGAAGGCGCCGCCGTAGCAGCAGTCGAGGAACAGCACCGAGCGGCCCGCCCGCGTGACGGACATGCAACTGCGGACGAACTGGGAGGGGACCGCCGTGGCGGCCAGCAGCGGGGGCTCGGTGTCGCTCGCGGCGAAGTACAGCTCGCCGGACTCGCTCTTGAGGCCGTGGCAGGAGAAATGCAGCAGGAGCGTATCGGCGCGGCGGCGGTCGTTGAAGAAGCCCTGGATGCGCCGCCGCATGACATCGGCCGACGCGTTGTGCACGACCTGCACCTCGAAGTCGCCGATCTGCGGGTCGTGCAGCACCTTCTCGAGGGCCGCTGCGTCCTGGGCGGGCGCCCTGAGCTTCTTGAGCCCCTGGTCGGTGTACCGGTCGTTGGCGATGATCAGCGCGTGTCTGGAATCCGTCATGGCTCGGCTCCAGCCGGGGAATGGCGCTGGACGAAGATCTTGAACGCCTCGGCGACCTGGTCGTCGGTCGCCTCGGACACCTCCAGGACGTCGTCGCCCATCCGCAGGTGCAAGGACGGGTGCGTGTCATGGCGACGGCCCACCCACGACCGGATGACGGTCACCACCTGGTTCAGGGCGGTCGCCGAGGTGCCCAGGGTCACCAGCAGGGCACCGATCTGAGTGACGTCCACCGCCCGCGCTCCGGGAGGGACCTCCCCGCCGGGAAGCGTCGTGACATCGTCCACGTCGAGATCGAGCAGTTCCTGACGCAGGTAGCCGGTCAGTTCGGCGACGCGTTCTGCTTCCGCGTCCTCCTCGGTGAGGAGGATGTGCAGTTCGTTCTCCACCGTGTCAGCCCCTTCGTTCGTGCTCTTCGGGGCGGCGCAGAGTTCGAGGTACCGGTGGGCTCTACGTCATCATTTACAGTTTCCGCTGCTCAGAGCCGGGTGGCAAGTCGCCCACGGCGGAATGAATTTCACGGTTCAACCGCAAGGTTCCGTCTTCAACTTGGCATGGCTCACCGTCGGCGAGGTCCCGTCGGCGACGCGGCGCGCCGAGGACGGGGCGATGCCGCGGAGCGGGCCGATAAACCGCATTCAACGGATTGTCACTGCTTCGAGGTAAGCATCTCGTCTCCCTGGTGGTTGCGGCCCCGCTGGCGGCTAGCTTTCTGCAGGCGGACGGATCGCCGTGATCCTTCCCGCCCCGTTGCCCACCCCTCCCTGTCTCCCGGTCGGCGCATCCGTGCGCGCCGGACGCCCCGCCGTGCAAGGAGAGAATCCCTCCCGATGACCGTCGACAGCATCCCGGAAACCCCGACCACACCCGCCGCGGCGCAGCAGTCGCTGAGCACCGCCGCCGCCCGCAACCTCGCCACCACCACCAAGTCCGCCCCGCAGATGCAGGAGATCACCTCTCGCTGGCTGCTGCGGATGCTGCCCTGGGTCGAGGCCGAGGGAGGCGCCTACCGGGTCAACCGGCGGTTGCGCCACACCCTCGGCGACGGACGCATCGAGTTCGTCCAGGAGGGCGCGACGGTCCGGGTCATCCCCGGGGAGCTCGGTGAACTGGCCCTGCTGCGCGGATTCGAGGACACCGACGTCCTCACCGCACTCGCCGACCGGTGCACGCAGCGCGACTTCGCGGCGGGTGACGTCCTCGTCGAACGCGGCAGCCCCGCCGACCGGATCCACCTGATCGCCCACGGCCGGGTCAGCCGGACCTCCGCGGGCAAGTACGGCGGAGAGATCGCCATCGCGGTCCTCGCGGACGGCGACCATTTCGGCGAGAACGCCCTGCTGGACGCCGACGCCCGCCACGACAGCACGGTCACCGCCGAGACCTCCGGCACCCTCCTCACGCTCTCCCGTTCCGACTTCGCCGAAGTGCAGGACTCGGCGCCCGCCCTCCGGGCCCACGTCGAAGCGTTCAGCTCCCGCTCACGACTGCGGCAGAACAAGCACGGCGAGGCCGAGATCGCCCTGTCGGCCGGCCACGTCGGCGAGGCCGAACTGCCAGGCACCTTCGTCGACTACGAGCAGCAGCCGCGCGAGTACGAACTCTCCGTCGCCCAGACCGTACTGAGGATCCACACCCGGGTCGCCGACCTCTACAACGGTCCGATGAACCAGAGCGAGGAGCAACTCCGGCTCACCATCGAGGCCTTGCGGGAGCGCCAGGAACACGAGCTCATCAACAACCGCGAGTTCGGGCTGCTGCACAACGCCGACTTCAAGCAGCGCATCCAGCCCCGGTCCGGCCCGCCCACACCGGACGACATGGACGATCTGCTCTGCCGCAGGCGCGGCACCAAAATGTTCCTCGCCCACCCCAGGACCATCGCCGCCATCGGACGGGGCTTCAACGCCTGCGGTCTCTACCCCGACCACGTCGACCTCGGCGGACAGTCCGTTCCCGCCTGGCGCGGGGTCCCCATCCTGCCCTGCAACAAGATCCCGATCAGCAAGGAGCAGACCAGCTCCATCATCGCGATGCGCACCGGCGAGAAGAACCAGGGCGTCATCGGTCTGCGGCGGACCGGACTGCCGGACGAGTACGAACCGGGGCTCTCGGTGCGGTTCATGGGCATCAACGAACAGGCGGTCAACTCCTACCTCGTCAGCACCTACTACTCCGCCGCGGTGCTCCTCCCCGACGCCCTCGGCGTGATGGAGAACGTGCAGATCGCCTCCAGACCGCGCTGAAGCCCTGATCCGCACAGGCCCACGCCTGACACCCCGCACGACGGAGCGCCCACCCCACCGCAGCAAGGAGCTGCCGATGCCCGACTCCGGGCCCCTCGGATCATCCCCGCCCGAACAGCGGCCGACGGCGCCCACAGCCGTGCCGGACGCCCCCGTGCCGGTGGCCCCTGGCCCTCCGGCCACGCCGACCGCTCGGCACTTTCTCGCCGCACTGCATCCGCCGGTCACGATTCCCGACCCGCCACCGCCCCCGACCGGCCCCCCCGTAGGCGACACGCCTGACGCGGCCGAGGCCGGCTCCGCGCTCCGGCGGATCCTGCGCGGACCCACCGGCCCGGGCACGACCTCGCTCTCCGTCGCCGAGCGGTACCAACCCCCGCTCCCGGATCCGGAGCCCCCGGCCCCCGCCCCGCCCGCCGACGGACGAGCCGTCCCCGGCCTCTACCACCACCCCGTCCCGGAACCCGACCCCGTACGCGTCGAGGAGGTGAGCCTCCGGATCAAGCACTGGGCCGAGGACGAGGTCCAGCTCTACCCCGAGGAGTGGGAGAAGCAGTTCGACGGCTTCTCCGTCGGCCGCTACATGGTCGCCTGCCATCCCGACGCCCCGACGGTCGACCACCTGATGCTCGCCACACGGCTGATGGTCGCGGAGAACGCGGTGGACGACTGCTACTGCGAGGACCACGGCGGGTCACCCGTCGGCCTCGGCGGGCGCCTCCTCCTCGCGCACACGGCGATCGACCACCTCCACACGACCGCGGAGTACGCGCCGGCCTGGCTGGAGTCGCTCGGGTCGGACGCCCCGCGCCGGGCGTACCGCAGCGCGATGGACTACTTCGTCCGCGCGGCCACGCCCTCGCAGTCCGACCGCTACCGGCACGACATGGCCCGGCTGCACCTGGGCTACCTCGCCGAGGCCGCCTGGGCGCAGACCGGTCACGTCCCGGAGGTGTGGGAGTACCTGGCGATGCGCCAGTTCAACAACTTCCGTCCCTGCCCCACGATCACCGACACCGTCGGCGGCTACGAACTGCCCGCGGACCTGCACGCCCGGCCGGACATGCAACGGGTCATCGCCCTCGCCGGCAACGCGACCACCATCGTCAACGACCTCTACTCGTACACCAAGGAACTCAACAGCCCGGGCCGCCACCTGAACCTGCCGGTGGTGATCGCGGAACGCGAGCAACTCTCCGAGCGCGACGCCTATCTGAAGGCCGTCGAGGTCCACAACGAACTCCAGCACGCCTTCGAGGCCGCCGCGGCCGACCTCGCGGCGGACTGCCCCCTGCCCCCCGTGCTGCGCTTCCTCAAGGGCGTGGCCGCCTGGGTCGACGGCAACCACGACTGGCACCGCACCAACACCTACCGCTACAGCCTGCCCGACTTCTGGTAAAGAACGGACCCTTCTGTGACCACTGAAACGACCACCACCGCCTCCGTGAAGATCCCGGCCCCGGCGACGCCGTACCAGGGGGACATCGCCCGCTACTGGAACAACGAGGCACGGCCGGTCAACCTCCGCCTCGGTGACGTGGACGGGCTCTACCACCACCACTACGGCATCGGCGAAGTGGACCATGCCGCGCTCGGCGACCCGGGCCACAGCGAGTACGAGAAGAAGCTCATCGCGGAGCTGCACCGACTGGAGTCGGCCCAGGCAGAGGTCCTCCTGGACCACCTCGGCCCCGTCGGGCCCGACGACACACTCGTCGACGCCGGCTGCGGGCGCGGCGGCTCCATGGTCATGGCCCACCGCCGCTTCGGTTGCAAGGTAGAGGGCGTCACCCTCTCCGCGACCCAGGCCGACTTCGGCAACAGGCGGGCACGGGAACTGCGGATCGAGGACCACGTCCGCTCCCGGGTGTGCAACATGCTCGACACCCCCTTCGAAAAGGGCAGCATCGCCGCTTCGTGGAACAACGAGTCGAGCATGTACGTCGACCTCGACGACCTGTTCGCCGAGCACTCCCGCTTCCTGCGAGTGGGCGGCCGCTACGTGACGATCACCGGCTGCTGGAACCCCCGCTACGGCCAGCCGTCGAAGTGGGTCTCCCAGATCAACGCCCACTTCGAGTGCAACATCCACTCCCGCCGCGAATACCTGCGCGCCATGGCCGACAACCGGCTCGTGCCGCAGACCATCGTCGACCTCACTCCGGACACCCTGCCCTACTGGGAGTTGCGGGCCACGTCCTCGCTGGTCACCGGGATCGAGAAGGCGTTCATCGAGTCCTACCGGGACGGCTCCTTCCAGTACGTCCTGATCGCGGCCGACCGCGTCTGACCCGGCCTCGCGAAGCCGGGGGTCCTCATCACAGGCCCCGGCTCCGCGAGTTGGATGACGGCGCACGCAACACCCGCAACACATATGAGGATGCGAACGGTGCCGTTCCGTCGACGAGCACCGTGCGAGAATGTCGCCCGTGACCGGATCGTCTACGTCGCCCGTCGTTGAGAGCACACCCCGTGACGGTCTGGGCCCGCGTGCCGCCGCGATACTGGTGTTCGGGTCCTCGGCGGCGGTCCTGGTGGTCGAGATCGTAGCTCTGCGGCTGCTGGCTCCCTACCTCGGCCTGACCCTCGAGACCAGCACGATGGTGATCGGTATCGCGCTCACGGCCATCGCCTTCGGCTCCTGGCTGGGCGGCCACATCGCGGACCAGGTCGATCCGCGTCGGCTCATCGGTCCCTCGCTGGGGGTGTCCGGAGCGGTGGTGGCGCTCACCCCTGCCGTGCTGCGCAGCACGGCGGAGTGGGCGCCGGCGGTGCTCCTGGTCATCGCGTCGCTGACCATCCTGGTGCCCGGTGCGCTGCTGTCCGCGGTGACGCCGTTCGTCACGAAGTTGCGTCTCACCAGCCTGGCGGAGACCGGTACGGTGGTCGGCCGGCTTTCGGGCATCGGCACGGTGGGCGCCATCGTCGGCACCGTGCTCACCGGCTTCGTCCTCGTGTCGCGGTTGCCGGTCAGCGGCATCCTGCTCGGGCTCGGAGCGCTGCTGGTGGTCGGCTCGGCGTGGGTCGAGTGGCGAACGCGCGGGTGGACCGGCACTCCGGCCCTGGCACTCGTCGTCGCGGCCGGCGGCCTCGCCGCCACCGTCGCGCCCGGGGGCTGCGACGTGGAGACCAAGTACCACTGCGCACGTGTCGTCGCGGACCCCGGCGGGGGCGACGGCCGCACGCTCGTCCTGGACGGCCTGCGGCACTCCTACGTCGACGTCGACGACCCGACCCATCTGAAGTTCGAGTACGTGCGCGCCGTCGCGTCGGTGGTCGACGCCGGCTTCCCGCAGGGCGAACCACTGGTCGCCCACCACCTGGGCGGTGGCGGACTCACTCTTCCCCGTTACCTTGCGGCCACGCGCCCCGGAACACGAAGCCTCGTCTCCGAGATCGACGGCGGAGTCGTCCGCATCAACCACGACCGGCTCGGTCTGCGGTCGGAAGCCGGCATCGACGTACGTGTGGAGGACGGCAGGCTCGGCCTGCGGCGACTCGACACCGACAGCCGTGATCTCGTCGTCGGCGACGCCTTCGGTGGCGTCAGCGTGCCGTGGCACCTCACCACCGTGGAAGCGATGGCCGATGTCCGGCGGGTGCTCGACGACGGGGGCGTGTACGTGGCCAACCTCATCGATCACGGGGGCATGGACTTCGCCCGCGCCGAAGTGGCCACGCTCGGCGAGACCTTCCCGCACGTCGCGCTCCTCGGCGAACCCGCCGACATCGGCCTGGGCCCGGCCGCCGCGTCCAGGGGCGGCAACCTGGTGGTGCTCGCCTCCGACCGGCCGGTCGACCTCCGGGCGGTCCAGCGAGCGCTCGACGCCCGGCACACCGGCTGGAAGATCGCCACCGGCGAGGACCTCACCTCCTGGACCGGTGCTGCCCGGCTCCTCACCGACGATCACGCACCCGTGGACCAGCTCCTGCAGCCCTACAGCGCGCAGAACGGCCGGTGAGCGGGCCAGACCAGGCCCACCGGCGTCTTCGCCGGCCTCAGCTTCCCGTGCCCAGGGCTTCGCCCACCAGCCCGCGTACGGCCTTCAGCGCCTCGGCCCGGTCCGCCGGGACCAGTCCGATGCGCGTGCGGCGGTCGAGCAGGTCGGCTTCGTCCAGGGCGCCCTCGTGGCGTAGCGCCCACAGCAGTTCGGCGCCGGTCACGGCATGGCCGGGCACGACGGGCTCGCCCAGCCGCGGGTCCCGATCAGCCAGGGCGTGTACCGCCGGTGCCTCGGTGCCGTAGCGCTGGACGAGGCGGCGTGGCGCGCGCAGCGCGGCGAGCGTCCGGGGGGCCGCGGCGCCCACCAGCGGGAGCGTGGCCGTGGGGGAGGAGCCGGCGGACAGGCCGCGTGCGTCGACCACGGCGTTCACGGCGTCCTCGGCCATCCGGCGATAGGTGGTGAGCTTGCCGCCGACCACACTGACCACGCCGTCCGGTGAGGTCAGCACCGCGTGCCGGCGGGAGATGTCGGCCGTGCGGGAGGCGGCGCCGGGCTGTCCCGTGGGGGTGGTGTCCAACAGGGGCCGCAGCCCGGCGAACGCGCCGACGACGTCGCTGCGCCGGACGGGGACGTCGAGTACCGAGCCGAGGACGTCGAGCAGGAAACCGATGTCCGTCTCCGGCACCTCGGGGACGTCCGGGACGGGCCCGTCCAGGGGTTCGTCGGTGAGTCCGACGTAGACCCGGCCGTCGTCCTGGGGCAGGACGAGGACGAAACGGTTGGTCTCGCCGGGGATGGGGATGTGCAGACCGGCGGGCAGCGGGCCGATGTCCTGCGAGCGCAGGACGAGATGGGTGCCGCGGGAGGGCCTGACCCTGATGCCCTCCACGAGGTCACCGGCCCACACACCGGATGCGTTGATCACCGCCCGGGCTCGGATCTCGCCCTCCTCGCCGGTGAGTTCGTCGCGTACGCGGGCCCCGGACCCGGAGAGTTCCAGTGCCCGGACACGGGTCAGTACGCGGGCACCCCGTGCGGCGGCGGTACGGGCGAGGGCGGTCACCAGCCGGGCGTCGTCGGTGAGCCTCCCGTCCCAGGACAGCAGGCCGCCGCGCAGCTCCGCGGGGCGCAGCGCCGGGGCCAGGTGCCGGGTCTCTACCGGGGAGAGCCGGCGCGGGGCGGGCAGTGTGGCGCGGGCCGTGCGGGCCGACAGCCGCAGGGCGTCGCCCGCCCGGAATCCGGCCCAGGCGAGAGCGGCCTGGCCGCGCGAGACGAGTCCGGTCAGGGGCAGCACGAACGGCTGGGCGCGCACCAGGTGGGGTGCCGTCCGCTCCATCAGCACGCCGCGTTCGACCGCGCTCTCGTGCGCGACGTCGAACTGCGCCGAGGCCAGGTAGCGCAGCCCGCCGTGGATGAGCTTGGAGCTCCAGCGTGATGTGCCGAACGCGAGGTCGTGGGCGTCGACCGCGACGACGTCGAGACCGCGGGCGGCGGCGTCGAGGGCCGCTCCGGCGCCGGTCGCGCCGAGGCCGACGATCAGCACGTCCACCACGCGGCCGTCGGTCGCCTCGGTCAGGTCGCGGGTGCGCCGCGCGGCGGACAGGGAGGCCCCGGCGGCGGGGGTGCCGGTCAGGCTCATGGGGTGAGGGTCCTCTCCAGAACGGTGCGCAGTTCGGCGAGGAAGGCCGCGCTCGTGAGCTCGGCGTCGTCCTCGTCGGTCATGGTGCGCAGGGACAGGGCGAAGGACTGGAGGATCAGCAGCACGGTCCTGGCCTGGCGTTCGGCGGGGGCCACCCGCACCGAGCCGTCCGCGTGTCCCTCCCGCAGCGCCCCGGCGAGCAGCCCCAGCAGGGCCTCCTGGCTCGCGCCGCGCCGGTCCAGGACGTAGGGCAGGAGCAGTTCGGGATCGACGTCGACGATCTTCTGGAAGAGCGGGTGGGCGCGGAAGGCCTCCACGCCCGCCACCAGGCCGTCGATCAGCGGCGGGCGCGTGCCCACCTCGGGCCGGCTCTCGGGCATGGCCCCCGTCGCGACGGCGATCCACTCGCGCGTCATGAGATCACCGACCAGGGAACGGACGTCGGGCCAGCGGCGGTAGAGCGTCATCCGTGAGACGCCCGCACGGCGGGCCACGTCGGTCATGGTCGTGCGGCGGACACCGACGGCGAGGACGCAGTCCCGGACGGCGTCCAGCACCACGTCGTTGTCGGAGGACTTCTGCTGAGCCGAGCTGTTGTGACGGTTAGGCGTCATGTGTAACAGTGTAACGCCCGAGGCCGCTCCAGCGGCAACCCCCGACGACCGGTGAGGACGACAGGCATGGACATGCTGTGGAACGGCTGGGGCGACCCGGCCAGGGCGACGCCGCTGCCCGACACCGTCACCGGGCTGCTGCGCGACTGGCTCGGCGTCAAGCCGCAGCCCGCGGCATCAGCCCGGCTGGAGGAGATCACGATCTCCACGCCCGCCCTGGAGGACGCCGCCCGCCACGCGCTGCACGCCGCACTCGGCGATCGCGCGGAGAGCCTCCGCACGGACACGGAGAGCCGCATCCGGCACACCCGCGGCAAGTCCACCCCGGACCTGCTGCGCATCCGCGCCGCCGACACCACCGACGCCCCGGCGGCGGTCGCTCTTCCACAGAGCCACGACGAGGTGCTCGCCGTACTCCGCGTCTGTGCCGAACACCGCCTCGCCCTCGTCCCGTTCGGCGGCGGCACCTCCGTCGTGGGAGGCCTCGCCCCCACCGGCCGGGCACCCTTCATCGCCCTGGACCTGCGGTACATGAACCGCATGCTCGACCTCGACCCCGTCTCCCGGATCGCCACCCTCCAGCCCGGCCTGCGCGCCCCCGAGGCCGAGGCGCTCCTGGCCGAACACGGCTTCACCCTCGGCCACTTCCCCCAGTCCTACGAGTGGGCCACCATCGGCGGCTTCGCCGCGACCCGCTCCAGCGGGCAGGCCTCCGCGGGCTACGGACGCTTCGACGAGATGGTCCTCGGCCTCACCCTCGCCACGCCCGAGGGCACCCTCGACACCGGCCGGGCACCCCGTTCGGCAGCCGGCCCCGATCTGCGGCAGCTGCTGCTCGGCTCGGAGGGCGCCTTCGGCGTCATCACCTCCGTGACCGTCCGCATCCGGCCCGTCCCGCAGACGCGCCGCTACGAAGGCTGGCGCTTCGCCTCCTTCGACGAGGGCACCGCCGCGCTGCGCCGCCTCGCCCAGGACGGCCCCCGCCCCACCGTCCTCAGGCTGTCCGACGAGACCGAGACCCTGATCGGCCTCGCCCAGCCCGAAGCCATCGGCTCCGGCGTCGAGCAGCACGGCGCCGGATGCCTCGCCGTGGTCGGCTTCGAGGGCACCGAGCAGGACACCGCGCGACGGCGGGCGGCCGCGGCGGCCGTACTGACCGACTGCGGCGGCGAGTTCGCGGGCGACGAGCCGGGGGAGCGCTGGGCGCACGGCCGCTACGCGGCACCGTACCTGCGGGACTCGCTCCTCGAAGCGGGCGCGTTCGCGGAGACACTGGAGACCGCCGCCTACTGGTCGCGACTGCCCGGCCTGTACGCGGCCGTCCGCGACGCGCTCACCGCCACGCTCACCGACAACGGCACCCCGCCGCTGGTCATGTGCCACATCTCGCACGTCTACGAGAACGGCGCCTCCCTGTACTTCACGACCGTCTCTGCCCAGGGCGCCGACCCCGTCGAGCACTGGACACGCGCCAAGCACGCCGCGAACGAGGCGATCCTCGCCGCGGGCGGCACGATCACCCACCACCACGCGGTCGGCACCGACCACCGCGACTGGTACGTGCGGGAGGCCGGGGACCTCGGTGTCGCGGCGCTGCGCGCAGTCAAGCGACGGCTGGACCCGGACGGCCTGCTGAACCCCGGCGTCCTGCTGCCGGCCGACTGACCGCAGCCCCGCTCTCGGCCTGAACCCGCACCACCCCTGACCAGACGACAGCCCGGCACCACCCGTCAGCCCGGAGGCACATCGATGCGACAGTTCACCGCCGTCGTCAACCCGACCGCGGGCGGAGCCACCAGCGCTGCGGCACTGCACAAGGTGGCCCGCCTCCTCCGGGAGGCGGGCGCCGAGCTGGAGACCGAGTACAGCCGCAGCCTCGCCCACGCCCGCGAACTCGCCCGGCACGCCGGGGAACGCGGCCGGGTGGTGCTGGCCGTCGGCGGCGACGGGATCACCGGAAGCATCGGCGGCGCCCTCAGCGGCACGGGCGCCCTGTTCGGCATGGTCCCGGCCGGCCGCGGCAACGACTTCGCACGGGCCCTGGGCCTGCCCGGCGACCCCGACGGCGTGGCCCGGGTGCTGCTCCACGGCACACCGCGCGCCGTGGACACCATCGAGGTCACGTCGTCCGTCCACGCCGGCACCGTCGTACTCGGCAGCGTCTACGCGGGCGTCGACGCACTGGCCAACCTCCACGCCAACCGCTCCCGGATGCTGCGTGGTTCGGCCTCCTACTACGCAGGTGCCCTGCGCGCGATCAGCACCTGGCGCCCCGTCCGCTACCGGATCACCGTCGACGGCCGGGACCACGCCTTCAGCGGCTACACGGTGGTGGCCGCGAACTCCAGCTACTACGGCTCCGCGCGCCGTATCGCTCCCGAGGCCCGTCTCGACGACGGACTGCTCGACGTCGTGATGATCCGCGACGCCCCGCGCCGGCTGTTCTTCACCCTGATGAAGGAGCTGGACACCGGTGCCCACATCCACCGGCCCCAGGTGCAGGTGGTGCGTGGCCGGGAGATACGCATCGAGGCCGACCGAGACGTGCCCTACGGCGCGGACGGCGAGATCGAGGCCGTCCTCCCGGTGACGGCCAGAGTGCTGCCCGGGGCGCTGCGAGTCCTGTGCTGAGCCGCCGACCCGGTGGCGATTCAGGACGGCCCCGCGAAGGCGGTTCAAAACGAACTGGCGGGGCTGGTGCCCTGTTGTTTGGATGCCCGACGTGACTTCTCCTGACTTCGACGATCATCCTGAGCGAGTGCTGCTTGACCGGCTCGAGGAGTACTACGACGCAGTCCCGCGGCACGGCGCCCGCGTCGAGGACCACGGGCCGCTCACCCTGTTCGTGCGGGAGGGCCGGGGCTGGCCGTTCTACGCACGTCCCGCACAGGGACGGTCCGGACGACCGCTGCATCCCACCGACGTTCAGAAGGTGCGGGCCCGCCAGCGGGAACTGGGGATCCCGGAGACCTTCGAATGGGTCGCCGAGACCACACCCACGCTCCGGGCAGCGGCCGAGGGGGCGGGACTCGTGGTCCACGAACATCCGCTGATGGTGCTCGATCCCGGTGCTCCCGCGGCTGATGTGGACGGGGTGTCCGGCAACGTGTCCGTCCGGATCGTAAGCGCGGACGATCCGATCCTGCCCGGCGCCCTGGCCGTTCCCCGCCTCGCCTTCGCCGAGCCCGGGACCCAGGTCGGTCTCGCGGGAACACCGCAACTGACGGAAGTGATCGACGCGTGTGTCGCCGACGGATCGGTGGAACGCGCGATCGTGCGGGTCCGGGCAGGTCTGACAGTGGTGGCGGCAGCCGTCGAGCACGGATCAGTGCTGTCCGCCGGACAGCACCAACCGCTCGCAGGGGTCAGTGAGATCGTCGGTGTCGGAACGCTTCCCGCAGCCCGCCGCCGAGGTCTCGCACGCGCGGTCACCGCGGCACTGGTGGCCGACGCCCGATCGAGGGGCGCGGCAACCGTGTTCCTGTCGGCAGGTGACGACGATGTCGCGCGGGTCTACGCCCGACTCGGCTTCCGCAGGGTCGGGACGGCACTGATCGCCGAACCCGCCGAGTAGGGGCGAACGTCACAGAGGCATATCAGGCAATTCGCAACTTCGATCTTCACGGAAGGCTCACAAGTTGGCTAAGTTGGTTACAGCATGCACGACTTCCACCGATGGACAGGTGGTTCCGTGCGCTCTCGGACCGAAGGAGTGCCCTTTCCATGGCGCTGGAACGAACCTCGCGCCTCGGAGTGACCGAGGCCCGGCTCTCGCGGTTGGCGGGTGTCCGCAGTGGCGCATGACGGCGAGGGGCCGAGCCCTGACGAGGTCCGGCGGCGGATCGACAGCCTCTACGACCGGGCCGAGAGCGACACCGGCACCTTCAACGCGACCCGCGCCGCCGCGATTCCGCGCCAGCGAGGCGCGGTAACCCGCGGCCGGTCCGAGGAGGACACACAGCCGGCGGTCGGAGCCCTCGCCCGGCAGTGGTTCGACGTCGCCCGCGCCAAGCTGGGCCCGTCCGTGCCGGCGTGGCAGTCGGACCGGAAGGTACCGGTCAAGCCCGAGCGCGCACCCGAGGCGGCACGACCTGCGCGCCCGGCGGAACGTCCCGCGGAGCGTCGAGCCCTCGAAGCGCCCCCGGCGGAACGTGCCGCGCAACTCCGCGCCATCGAAGCGCCCCCGGCGTCCACCGGTGTTGCGTGGGAGCTGCCCAGCGGATCAGCTCAGGCGCCTGCCGCCGAAGCCTTCCCGGAGCTGTCCGACCAGCGTGCCAACATGGTGGCGGCAGGCGAAGCGCGGCTCGTCGAGAGTGCCTTGCCGGCCGGTGCACAGCCAGGTCTCGACGGCGATGCGGCGGCGTGGCCGCTGTACGAGCCCGCACCAGCGGCCGCACTGGAGTCCGGCCCGCAGTCCCTCGCGGTGCTGCCCGCCGTACCGGCCCCAGCCGCGGTTGCCTACCAGGCGGATCTCCTGACAAGCGGTACGGAGACCTACGGTGCCGGCCCAGCGACCGGCGCGACCGCACTGTATGCCACGCCCCTGTCCGGGGACCTCACCGCTTACCACGCTTCCGTTACACCGGCCGACATGACCACCACGACCCATGGCGCCGGTCTGCCCGACACCTACGGTGAATCCTGGTTGACGCCGACGCCGACGCCGACGCCGACGCCGGTCGTCGGCCGCAGCACGCAGGCCGAGCGGGTGATCGCCTTCGCCCGCGCGCAGATCGGTCTGCCGTGCGTATGGGGCGCGGTGGGGCCGGGATCGTACGACGCCGCCGGTCTCGCCCAGGCCGCATGGAGAACGGTCGGTGTCACGCTTCCCCGGACCACCCAGGCCCAGTGGAGCGCGGGCGTTCAGGTCCCGCTCACCGAAGTCCAGGCCGGGGACCTGGTCTTCTTCCACGACGACCTCGGCCATGTCGGCATCTGGAGCGGCGACGGCATGATGATTCACGCGTCCGGCCCGGGAGCGCTCATCCGGGAGGAGTCGGTGTTCTTCGCCGGCCAGTCGGCCATCAAGGGGGCGATCCGCCCGGCTTGACATGCCGCGCGGGGGAGAACCGACGCGGCTGGGGGATTCACCCGGTCAGATGGGTGACCACCGAGCGCATCGCCCGGTGCAGGGCGGGGACCGTCTCCTCCGGCGCATCGAGGGTTTCGAACCCGTGGTGGCCGTTGGGAACATCGACCAACTCCAGTCGCGCAGCGCTGTCGTCCGCGGCGGTCACGAAGGCATCGACCGTCGCGGCGATCTCCGGAGCCTCCCGCCCGGCGCGGAGGAGGACGATGGGCAGGGGGCCCGCCTGTCCGACCGCCCTGGCGGGATGGAAGCGGCTGCCGGCCATGCCCCAGGCGGGAAGGGGCGCCAGGACGGGATAGGACGCGGCCAGGCAGCGCAGCCAGGCGGGCGGCCCTGTCAGCCAGTCCGTGGTGAGGAGACCCCCGCCGGAGAAGAACCACAGGGCGATCCGGTCGGCGTCGACCCGGGCGTCGGACCGCACCAGGTCCACTCCGGCGGCGATGTCCGCGGCGGCGCGGTCATAGTCCGCGATGTCGTGGAGGCGGTGGTCGAGAGTCGCGCCGACCATGCCCTCGGCGGCGGCCATGCGGGCGTATCCCACCAGGGTCGGCCACTCGCGCGGCCGCGGCCGCGCTCCCGCGGGCACGGGTCCGCCGTGCACGAAGACCACGGCCGGTCGCGGGCCCTCGCCGTCGGGGACGTACAGATCGACATGACCTTGACGGTCGCGAGGAAAGGCGGGGACGTCCAGCGGGAACGGGCGCAGGTGGGCGGGCGCCGGTGCATCGTCGCCGGCCGGCCGCAGGCGGTGCCCCTCACCGGCCGCGGCCCGCAGCAGGACGTCGGCCAGTGCGTCGGGGCACGACAGCATCGGCCAGTGCCCGGTGGGAAGTTCGAAGAAGGTGACCTGAGGTTCGGTCAGGGCGGCCAACGCGGGGTCGCCGAAGTCGACGAGCCTCTGCACCTGGTCGATACCGGCGCCGTTCCGGGCGCACAGCACGCCGGTGACGGGAACCGCCGCCACCGCCCCGGTCAGCCGCAGCGGCTCAAACAGAGTGCCCAGCGGCTGCGGCGCCGCCAGGGCGGTCAACCGCTCCAGGGCCGCCTCGTCGACATCGGCCGTACTGCCCCAGCGCTCCCACTCGCCATGTCCCGGTGGTGTCAGTACGCCCTCGCGCTCGCCCGCCTCGGCGCGTTCGGCCAACTGCGCGCGCAGCGCCTGGTCCGGCACGGCGGCCAGCGCCGGAACGCCGTTCTGCGGCATCCCGCAGTCCAGATACACGACGCGTGCGATGCGCTCCGCCCGCCGGTCGGCGGCACCGAGCACCGGGTGGATCCCGTAGTCGTGACCGACGAGCACGATCTCCTGTCCGGATGCCACGTCCACCGCGTCGATCACCGCGATCACGTCCTCGATGTGCGCCTCCAGACCGACGTGCGCCGATGTGGCGGGCCGGGCCGGGTCGATGCCCGTGAGCGGGACAGCGTGCGCCGCGCCACCCGCCGCGACCAGCTGCGCGGCCGTCTCTTCCCAGACATGGGCCCCGGTGAACACACCCGCAACCATGATGAACACGTACACACAGTCCTCCCCGGACTCTCAGGCTTCGTCGAACTCGTCGAACTCGTCTCATGACGCCGCGCCGGTCGTGAACGCCGTCGTCCGCGGGCCGCCGTGTCTGCCTCGCCCGCGCACCGGTACCGTAGGAACTCCCCTTGAGGGAGGTTCAACTGTCGACGTCGCACGAGCTGTTGTGGAGCATCGGGGAACTCGCCGAGCGCGCCGGTGCCACGGTGAAGACCGTCCGCTTCTACTCCGACCAGGGCCTGCTCCCCGAAGCCGCCCGCAGCAGTGGCGGACATCGCCGGTACGGACCCCAGGCACTGGAACGACTGCAGCTGATCCGCTCCCTGCGCACCCTTGACCTGCCCCTGCCCGAGGTACGCCGCATCCTCGACGACGCAGAGGCAACCGGCCGTGTCCTGGAGGACGCCCTCGACAGCCGCCTGCGCGGGCTCGGCAGTGAGCTGAAGGCCCTGCGCTGGCGGGAAGCGGCACTCCAACTGGTGCGCGACTGCCCGCCGGCTCAGCGCGCAGGTCGGCTGAGGCTGCTCAGCGTGCTGAGCACCCCGCCGAGCACCGCACCACTGGCCAGGTTCTGGCGCGCCTGGCTGCCACCACGGATGCCACGCTCGGCGACTGCGGCATTCCTGGAGGCGGCCGTCCCTCAGCCGCCCGACGAGCCTCACCCTTCCCAGGTGCTCGCGTTCGCCCGGCTGAACGCGATGACGACGGCCCCCTGCCCGGACGGTCGGCAGCCCCAACCGGACGTGCACCGCGTGGCAGGGGCCGGCGGCGCTGTGCTGCTGTACGCGGGCCTCGCCGAAGCATTCGAACTCGCGGCCTCACACCTGCGCCGGGCACACGCCCCGCACCCAGGTGAGGCCCTGGACGCGTACGTCGCTGCATATGCGAGCGCCTTTCGCAGCCGCGACACCCACGCATTCCGCCGCTCGCTGGCCGCCCGGCTCTCCGCCGAGGCGCGCCTGAACCAGTACTGGGAACTCGCCGCCGTCGTTCTGACTCCGCCCGGCCGCAGCCCCCAGCCGACCCCGGGCTCCGCGGACGACTGGCTGCGCGCCGCACTGCGGCTGGACAACGCCGGAGCCGCGTAAGTCCCGTCCCACCGTTTCGACGACGCCACGACTCAGTCGGGCAGCGCGCTGGAGCGTGGGCACAGGGCCACAGGAGCAGGGCCATCGAGTCGTACGAACGTCTCCTGACCGACTGCCGGCGGGTGTTCGGCACGGACGACCAGCGGACCCGGCTGGTCGCGGCCAACCTGGCGGCTCTTGGGGGACGTTGACCGATGCACTCCGACGATCGGCCCTGCTCTAGGAGTGCACGACCAGGCGCGACCGCCGTCCGGCGAACGAGCTGCGCAGCGCCCGTGCCTCACGATTCCGCGCAGCGAAGACACCCTGCCTGTCCACGTGAACGACCAGGACGTCGTAGCGGTCGATGACCTCGGAGATGCCTCGGGTCTGGATGGTGTCCCGCCAGGCATCCGTATTGCGGCCGAACCACTCCGGCAGCCCGCAGGGCCCGGTGACGGCGTCCCAGAAGTCGTCGAGCGTCTCGATCGACTGCTCCCGCAGGTCGACCACCAGCTCCGACTCCGTCTTCTCGGCCATCGCAGCAGCGTAACCAACCTCATCCAGCCGTGCAGCGGTCACGGGAGACAGATGCCCGTCCCGCCGCTCCACCCCCGGACATGACCAGGGATTCGTCCGGCGTAGCCGGGTACCCGGCGGCCGAATTCGGAGCGTCCGATCCATGTTGGCCGCACCGGCCATGGCCGGCTGAAGCAGAGGGAACGATAGCGATGAGCCAGCCCAACCCCATCAAGCGGGCGGCAGACAAGGTCACCGAAGCTATCCAGGGCACCGGCGCAGGGCCGGAGGAAGGGATTCCGGGCAAGCCGGCCCCGGATTCCCCGAGCGTCGCGGAACCGGTGGAGCCGCGTGAGCCTCTGCCCCCGAAGCCCGACCAGAGCGGGCCCGGCACGATGTCGCCCACGGGGCAGGCGACCGGCGCGGCCCCGGCACGCATGGCCCAGTCGGGCGCCCATCTGACGAACGCCCAGGGCACACGGCTCCACGACACCGATCACTCGCTCAAGGCGGGTCCGCGCGGACCGGTGCTGCTGCAGGACCACCACCTGCGCGAGAAGGTCATGCACTTCGACCACGAGCGCATCCCGGAGCGCGTCGTGCACGCACGTGGCGCGGCGGCGCACGGCGTCTTCAAGAGCTACGGCACCGCGGCCGCCGTCTCGAAGGCGGCGTTCCTGGCAGCGGGCGCGGAGACGCCGGTGTTCGTGCGCTTCTCGACGGTGCTGGGGTCCAGGGGCTCCGCCGACACGGTGCGGGACACGCGCGGGTTCGCGACCAAGTTCTACACCGACGAGGGCGTCTTCGACCTCGTCGGCAACAACATGCCGGTCTTCTTCATCCAGGACGCCATCAAGTTCCCGGACATCATCCACGCCGGAAAGCCGCACCCGGACCGGGAGATCCCACAGGCCCAGAGCGCACACGACACCTTCTGGGACTTCGTCACCCTGCACACCGAGGCCACCCACCACACCCTGTGGAACATGTCCGACCGGGGCATCCCGCGCTCGTACCGGATGATGGAGGGCTTCGGCGTACACACCTTCCGCCTCGTGGCCGCCGACGGCTCCACGACGCTGGTGAAGTTCCACTGGAAGCCCAAACTCGGGGTGCACTCCCTAGTGTGGGAGGAGGCGCAGATCGCAGGGGGCGTCGACCCCGACTTCCACCGCCGCGACCTCGCCGACGCCATCGAGGCGGGCGCCTACCCGGAGTGGGAGCTGGGCATCCAGACCTTCCCGGACACCCCGGAGCAGACCTTCGAGGGCATCGACCTGCTCGACGCGACCAACCTCGTCCCCGAGGAACTCGCCCCCGTACAGCCGATCGGGCTGCTGACGCTCAACCGCAACCCGTCCAACTACTTCGCCGAGACCGAGCAGGTCGCCTTCCACGTCGGCCACCTGGTGCCCGGCATCGACATCACCGACGACCCGCTGCTCGCCGGACGGCTGTTCTCCTACCTGGACACCCAGATCACCCGGCTGGCCGGCCCGAACTTCTCTCAGCTCCCCATCAACCGGCCGCACGCGCCGGTCAACGACATGCTGCGGGACGGCTTCCACCAGGACGCCGTGCACCGGGGCGTCGCACCGTACCGGCCCAACTCCCTCGACGGCGGCTGCCCGTTCCTGGCGGGGGCGGACACCGGAGCGTACGTCGAGACGCCGGTACGCGTACCGGAGGCGACGAAGGTCCGGGAGGCTCCCGAGTCGTTCTCCGACCACTTCAGCCAGCCGCGCCGGTTCTGGCTGAGCATGAGCGCGGTGGAGCGGGAGCACATCATCGGCGCGTACACCTTCGAGCTGGGCAAGTGCTACGAGCAGGCCGTCAAGGAACGGGCGCTGCAGGTGCTGGCCAACATCGACGGAGAGCTGTGCGCTCGCGTGGCCGAGGGCCTCGGCCTGCCGGCGCCCGAGCCGACCCTGCCGCCGGCCGACGTCGCACCGAGTCCCGCGCTCTCCCAGGTCGGGCAGTCCTGGCCCACCGACGGCCGCCTCATCGGCATCGTTTCCGGCCCGGACGGGGACCTGGACGGCGTGCGTGCGGTGCGCGAGGCGGTGCTCGGCGCGGGCATGGTGCCGCTGGTCATCGCCCCCACCGGCGGCAAGCTGGGCGCAGGCGACGACCCGGTGACGGTTCAGCGGACGCTCGCGACCGCGCGGTCCGTCGAGTTCGACGCGCTGCTCGTGGCCGGCGCACCCGCGGCGGGCGTCGACGCCTACGGCTCCCGCGACGCCAAGGCCTCGCCCACCGGGCTGCCGGGGGCCGTCGATCCGCGGGTGAGCCTGCTGCTGTCGGAGGCGTTCCGCCACGGCAAGGCGATCGGCGCCTGGGCGGGCGGCGACACGGCACTGGAGACGCTCGGGATCACCGCCGACGCGCCTGGCGTGGTGGTCGGCCGGGACGGCACCGCCGTGCTGGAGCAGTTGCGGGAGCTGATGGCCGCCCACCGCGTGTGGGAGCGTTTCGTCGCGACGGCCTGAAGCGGGCCGAGCGGCCGGGCTGCGGCGTCCGGGAGCAAGGACCGTGAGTACGTGCGCGTCGCCCGAGCCGTCGACAGTGAGAATCTGCGAGGCAAACTGGAAGCCGCTGCACGGTCCGACAACCCCTGGGCACGGCGCCATGCCGGCCACTTCTCCCTGCCGCCCCACGGTGCCATCGCCGGGCTGGCATTGGTGGCCAGCATCGCCACACAGCCCGCCTCGGCCGCCTTGCGGGTGAATCACGCGGCTGTCCCGAAGTGCCCGGAGTTGCGGACCGCGATCGCACTGATGCCGTGCTCCCGGGCCCGGTCGATGCCCAGACGCGTCGCGCGGTCGGCGAGGACCTGTCCCAGTCCGTCCTGGCCGTCCACCACGAGGACCGCGCCGTTGTCGCTGACGACCCGAGGGGCGGCCGTCGCGGCCGTCGCACCGCTCCGGATGCGGGCGAGGTACCACGGCAAACGCAGCATCCCGTGCGAGGGGTGACCCCACAGCTCGGCGGTCACCAGCGTGTCCGCCAGCAGACGGGCGTCCTCGGGCGGGACCCCGTGGGCTTCGGTGGTGGCGGCGGCGAACCTCAGCAGGTCGACCGCCGCGACGGTGTGCGGCATCAGACGGCCCTCACCCTCGAGCGGAAATGTATCCACTCGTGTATACAGCAACGGCCGGCGCGGAGGGACAGCGCCGTCCGCGAAGGGAATCGACTCTCCGCTCCTGTGGCACTCGGTGGCACCCGGTGGTGCCGCCCGGAGGCGTCAGCCGGCCATGCCCACCTGTACGTCGGCACCGAGCAGGAAGTCGTGTGCGGTCAGGCTGTCGATCAGGGCCCGCAGCGTCTGCGCCAGGTGGTGACGGCAGGCGGCCGACGCGGCCTGGGCGTCGCCCTGCGTGATGGCCTTCAGCATGGCGCGGTGTTCCTCCAGCGACGTCAGCATCCGGCGTGGCCCACTGTGGGAGAGATGCCGCAGCCGTACGGTCTGGCTCCGCAGATCACGGATCGTGCGGGCGAGGTAGGGGTTGCGGCACGCCGCGATGACCGCCTGGTCGAACGACTCGGTCAGATCGTAAAAGCCCTGGTAGTCCCGCTCCTGTTCGGCCGCGCCCAGCGCCCGGAAGGACGTGTCGAACTCCTCCAGCTGCTCCAGGAGTTCCCGGAACGGCACCAGGACGTGATCGCGGGCCGTGCCCGACGTGGCGACCGAAGCGGTCGCCTCCGGCTCGAGCAGCATCCGGAACTCGAACAGGGCGCGCACTCCGCCCAGAGAGATCGACGCCACGCGGGCCACCTCGCCCGGCACGAAGTCCACCAGCCCCTCACGGGCCAGCCGCCGGATCGCCTCCCGCACCGGGGTACGGGAGGCCCCCAGCTCCTCGCCGAGCTGGACCTCGCTCAGCTTCGCCCCGGGGCGCAGGCGCAGCGACTCGATATCCCCCTTCAGCCGCTCGTACACCGCTTCGCTCTTGCCAGTGGCCCGGACCATGACACTCCTCGTCGCCTACCCCGCACATCGGGCTGTATACAGCCTATCGCCGTGGCGCGCGCCCAGGTCCACCACGACAGGCGTCAGTATTCGTCGAGGCCCCAGAAGCGGGCGGTGTGATAGCTGGAGCAGATGGTGTCGCGGTAGTAGGTGCCGACGCTGCCGCACTGTTCGGTGCCGCTGCCCGGGTCGACGGCCAGGCCGTGGCCCATGCCGGAGACCGAGTAGACCTCGACGGCGGAGCGGCCGGAGGAGTCGTCGTACACGCTCAGTGTGGTGCCCCCGCCGAGACGCTCCGTACGGGAGGGCGTCTGACCGATGCCCCACACGTTCGTCCACTGATCGCGCAGCTCGTTCGCGTTGGCGGGCTGCACGGTGGTGTCGGCGGTGCCCTGCCAGATGGCCACGCGCGGCCAGGAGGCCGTGCCGGCCGGAGCGGCCGAACGCACCAGATCCCCCCACTGGGCCGGGCTCTTGTCCGGCGGGACGTACATGCAGGTGTAGGCCGTGGCCAGGCTGCTCGCACAGCGGGCGGGCAGCCCGGAGGCGATGGCCCCGCCCGCGAAGACGTCGGGGTAGGCGGCCAGCATGTTCGCCGTCATGGCGCCGCCCGCCGACAGGCCGGTGAGGTAGACGCGCCGGGTGTCGCCGCCGTACAGCGAGACGGCCTTGTCCACCATCTGCTTGATCGACAGTGCCTCGCCACGGCCGCGTCCGCTGTCGCCCGGCTCGAACCAGTTGAAACAGGAGTTGGCGTTGTTGGCGCTGCTCGTCTGCGGCAGGACCAGCGCGAATCCGTAGGCGTCGGCGAACTCGGGCCAGCCGGAGTGCGCGTAGTAGTCGTTCGCGCTCTGCGTGCAGCCGTGCAGGGCGACGACCAGCGGGGCGCCGGCAGGCAGTGCGTCCGGCGCGTAGGTGTACATCGACAGGTTGCCGGGGTTGGTGCCGAAACCGGCGATCTGAGTCAGACCCGCGGCGGATGCCTGGGGGCCCACGGCGAGCAGACTGCCCGTCAGGGCCACAGCCCCGGCGGTGGTGGCACAACGGCGCATGCGTGCGGCGAGGGTCCGGGAGAAACGGCGAGCAGGACGCGACTGTCCCATGACGACTGCCTCCTGATGTTGTGGGGGGCCTCGCCGGTACCGGCAGGACCGGTGACCGGCGTGCGGTGCATCATCGGCGCTCTCGTCCCGGTGCCGGCATGGGCGGGACAACCACCGGTGACGGGAACCTGTGTGACGGCGCGACATATCCCGACTCCTGAAGGGGCGTGTACGGCAGGAACCCACAGGCCCGCGGGGCCGGGGGGAGAGGGAGAGACGCGAAGCGCCGTGCACAGAGCACCCCGGGTGGTGCCCACGACTACGACGTGACTCTGGATGGTGGTCGGCAGCCCCATATGCCGCGACGAAGCCGCGCCCTAGCCTCCGGCGCATCCGCATCCGCATCCGCATCCGACCCCGGAGGTCCCTGAATGCCCTTCTCCCTCCGTTCCTTGCCACGCTTCCGGAGACGAAGCGGAACGGCGGCGCTCGCCCTGACCGCCCTCGTCCTCACACCCACGTCCGCCGCGGCGGCACCGGTCAGCCCGAGCGACCACCACTGCCCGCGTCCCACACAGGTGCGCGTACCGGGGGCCGAGTACCAGCGGGCCGCCTGCCTGGGCGAGTTGACCACGGCAGGCACGGTCGCCTCCGGCCACACCGACCCGGCCGACTGGGCGGGCCTGACGCCCAAGGACCTGCCCGTGCCCAGCGGGGTTCCCGGCATCCAGATCGACGGCTACTTCCCCGACACGTCGACCACCAACACCAACAACGGATGGAATCACGACGCCCAGTTCGTCATGCGCCTGCCCGACCGTTGGAACGGCGGTCTGGTGGTTGCCGGCACCCCCGGCAACCGGGAGCAGTACGCCAACGACCGGGCCATCGCCGACTGGGTGCTCTCCCGCGGCTATGCCTACGCCGCCACCGACAAGGGCAACACCGGCCTGGCCTTCCACCGTGACGGCAAGAAGCCGGGCGACGCCATCGCCGAATGGAACGAGCGGCTCACCCAGCTCACCCGCGCCGCCCGCGCCACTCTCACCCGGCACTACCACCGACCGCCGGCACGCACCCTGGTGACCGGCATGTCCAACGGTGGCTACCTCGTGCGCTGGCAGTTGGAGAACCATCCCGGCCTCTACGACGGGGGAGTCGACTGGGAGGGCACCCTCTGGCGCTCCGGCGGCCCCACCCTGCTGCACTTCCTGCCCGTGGCGCTCCGTCACTACCCCGCGTACCGCGCCGGGGGTGAGGAGGCCGAGGCGGCGCGCAAAGCTCTGCGGGCCGCCGGCTTCCCGGCCGGTTCCGAGTTTCTCTGGCCGTACCACCACCAGGTCTACTGGGACCTGACCCAGCGCATCTACCGCGAGGAACTGGACCCCGGTTTCGACGGCACGACCGAGGCGGGCACGCCCTTCTGCGCGCCGGACACGCCGGCCTGCGACGCCGAATACGACTATGCCGCCCGGCCCGACGAGGTCCGCAAGGCCGTGGCGGAGATCGCTCTCACCGGCCGGATCGGCAAACCGCTGATCACCCTGCACGGCACCCTGGACGTCCTGCTGCCGATCGCCCAGGACTCCGACGTCTACGCCCGCATGGTGCGCCAGGCCGGCCGCGACCGACTGCACCGCTACTACCGCATCGAGGGCGGCACCCACACGGACGCCCTCGTCGACACCTATCCGGAACGCCTGCGCCCGCTGACGCCGTGCCACCGCACGGCCTTCACGGCCCTGGAGAGCTGGCTGTCGCAAGGGCACCGCCCGCCCGCCTCCCACACCGTCCCCATGCCCGCCGAAGGAGACTCCGCGACCCGCCTGAGCACCTGCTCCCTGAACACGCGCGCGGACGCGGATCCTCCGCCCACCCATCGGTGATCAGTCCCCGCTGCGTACCGCCAGGACGCCGCGCCCGGGCCGCAGCGGGGCCGTGACGTCGTACTGCGCGGGCGGCCGGGCGACTTCCCCGGACGGGTTATCGACTCGGGTTCCCGGCTTGGGCGTCGCCCTCGACGATTCCCGCGTAGCCGCCTGCCTCCCGCAGGGCCTGGGGGGATCCGAGGAAGACCTTGCGGGATGCGCAGAGGATGATCGCGCTGTCGCAGCAGGCGTGCACGTCCTCCATGAGGTGGGTGGCCAGGACCACGGTCGTGGTGGCGCCCAGCTGCCGGAGCAGGGCGTGGAGGCGGTCCCGCTCGGCCGGGTCGAGGCCGGTGGTGGGTTCGTCGAGCAGAAGCAGTCGGGGGTCGTTCACGAGGGCTTGGGCGATACCGACCCGGCGTCGCATGCCGCCGGAGAGGGTGCGGTACTTGGCGTCCGTCCGCGAGGTCAAGCCGACCCGATCCACGGCGCGTTCCACCGCGTGGACGGCGCCACGGTTCGGCATGTCCTTGAGCCAGGCGGCATAGCTGACGCACTCCCGCACCGTGAAGCCCCGGAACATCCCGAACGTCTGGGGCAGGTAGCCGAGCCGGCGACGGATCTCCAGGCGTTCGGCGGGGCGCCGCGGATCGCGCCCCAGCAGCCTCAACTCCCCTTCCACGGCCGGTGCGGCCGTCGCCAGGACGCGCAACAGGGAACTCTTGCCGGCACCGTTGGGGCCGAGCAGGGCGTGGACACCGTGCCCCAGGTCCAGATCGAGGCTGTCCACAGCGGTGGTGCGGCGGTGCCGGACGGTCAGTCGGGTGGCGCTGATCACCGGGACCTCAGATCGTTGAAGGAGTGCCGCCGCAGCACGAGAAAAGCACCCAGTACGCCGGACGCGACGCCCCACACGAACTGAGCGCCCCCGTCCAGCAGGTTCTTGAGCACAGCGAGCAGGACGGTCCTGAAGGAGCTGATCTTGCCGTCCTGGCGCATGGAAAGGCGGGCGATGGCGGCGATCACCAGCAGCCATGTACCGCTGGTCACCACTGCCCCGAGCGTGCAGCCGATGTAGGAACCCAGGATCAAGGTGACGAGCGTCAGCGCCAGGCTGGGCACCAGCCAGGCGGCAGCCCAGGGCGACACGCCGACGCCCGCCATCGCAGCGGCAAGGAGCAGGGGAAGGCAGATGGCGAGTACGACGCCGGCGCGCAGCATCAACAGACGCAGTCCGCCGGCCGGAGTGCTGCGGATCACCGGTGCGAAGGGGTCGGCTCTGCCTCCGTAGCTGGCAGCCACCCAGATGAGAGGCAGCAGCGGTGCGAGCAGCAGCAGGAAAGGGAGGGAGTCCTCCTCGCCGGCTGTCGCGGCGAGCCAGGCGGCCGCCGCGCAGACCCCGGTGACGGCGAGCAGCCACGGCCAGCGCAGTCCGGGCACGGCTCGCAGCCACGGTGGTGGCTGGGGGAGGGGCGTCATCGCGGGCGTTCTCCGTCGGGGTCAGGGATGCGGGGAGGGCGGCTGCCGCGCTCGGCGGCTGCCAGATAACGGCGGATCCAGGTCGCGCGCTCGGACGCGGTGAGCCGGGCCAACCGGTCGGCGGCGGACGGCGCGTGGGTGGTCGCACGGTGCGAGGACGTTTCCTGTGTGAGCCATCGGTACAGAGCGCGGGCCTCTGCGGAAGAGGGTTCTCGGGAGGGATGGAAACCGGTGAGGCAGCCGGCAAGGTTCTGCAGACTGATCTTCTGCCGGGCCCAGATGCCGACGGTCCACGCGGAGTCGACCCCGTCGCTGTCACGGCACGTGTGCGAACTGTCCTCGGTCAAGAGGTAGTGGGTGGGGCCCGCTCCCTCCAGCCGGCGGGACAGGCGCAGGGCGACCTGTTCCAACCGCTGCCGTCGTGACTCGTACGCGGAAGACACACAGACAGCGGGATCGTGTCCCCTGCAGCGCACTTCTCGCGTGTTGACCACCGATCCCGGAGCACGGTCCTGTGGCATGCGGGCCAGGAGCGGGAGGGCTGCCGCCAGCATGACGATCAGGACGATCGATGTCTTCCACCGGCGGGCGCACAACAGGACAGCACTGGCTGCCACCGAGGCGAGCAGGGCTGCCCTGAACCAGGGCAGCCAGACAGCCGGACCGGGCGGGGCCCCAAGCTCCGCTCCTCCCGGTACCGGGTCCCCGCTGTAGGTGAACCGCAGATCGGTGAGGGGACCCAACAGCGGATCGCTCCATGGGGAGACCGACAGCACCACGCCGGCCGCGGTGAGAGGAACGGAGACTCCTCGCAGTGGAACGGTCCGGCCCACCAGGTAGGCCACACAGGAGAAGGCTGTGAGCATCACCGCGTCGACCGCCATCAGGTCGAGTGGCGCACGGCCCACGGGCTCCTGCGGATACGGCGACACCACCATGACGGTCATGGCCAGCACGTAGCCGGCCAGCGGCCACACGACCCCTGAGGCCAGCCCCATCAACTGGTAGGTCACCGAACCCCGGGCCGAGGTCGTCGCGACCCAACCGGCCTCATCGCGTGCCTCCGACCCGCCCTGCCACCCGGCCAGCAGCACCGCGAACCCCACTCCGACGGTCCGCGCCGCCACTCCGCACATCTCGCCGATGTAGACCCAGCCGGTGTCCCCCCACCTGCCCTGGGCGTACAGCCCGTCCCAGGCCACGGCCACGAGCACACCGGCCATCACGAGCGCGGCGAGCGGGCCGGCCTGCCGCCGCAGGTTCGCCCGGAGCACGATGACGATCGGTGACCGCCGCCTCAGGAACATGCCTGTAGGAAGGCGTGCGCAGGCTCATGGTTCCTGGGGCCCTCGGTTGTGAAGGGGCGAGGGGGAGCGCACGGGGCGCACGGAGGGTGCCGGCGCGTGATACGCAGGACCGCACGCCGGTTGTTCGGAGTGCGGTCCCGCGAAGGTCTCTGCGGGGCAGGCGAGCCTAGCCCCCGGTCGGGATGCCGGAGGTGCGGGAACCGGAGCCGCCCGGCTCAGGCGGTGCCCAGGTCGGCTTGGCCGTCGCCTTGGCCGGGTCGGGCTCGGCGAGGGTGAGTCCCCAGGAGTCGTCCTCGCCGATTCGGGCCTCGATCTCCTTGGTCTGGCCGCTCTTGGCGAAGTACAGGACCACGACCTGCCGCACGGAGCCCTCGTCGTAGAAGTCCGCCGTCACGTCTCCCTCGGCGGCGGCGCCGAAGGCCTTGACCCAGTTGCGGGCCGTGGCATCGGCGTGCGCTTCGTCGACGGCGAGCGCGGCCAGCCCGTCGGCGTCACCGTCGGCGAGCCGCCACACGGCCTTCTGCACCGTTTCCAGACTTCCCGTGGAGGGGTAGCCGACGACCCGCAGCGGCTGGTGATTGCTGTAGTCCGTCTGATACGTCAGGGACGCGTCGTCCGACGAGCAGCCCGTCAGAAGCCCGCCCGCGACGGCGCCGCCGGCCAGTGCGAGGCCCGTGAGCCTTGTCTTGCGCGCCATGGTCAGGAACTCGCCTTCGGACGGCGGAAGATGACCCGCTCGATGGAATGGGGCTTGCGATGAGGAAGTCGTAAAGCTAATGCCTGGCTGGTGTGCCCCCATCACCGAGCGGGGTGTTTTGCTCCGGTCTGATCATGAATGGGGTGCGGTGGGCTTTGTCACGGAGAAGTGAGGGAACCTCCAACGCCTTCTGCCGTCCACCTCTGCGGAGTCACCGCTGCCGCCACGGTTGGGCCATGCGAGGTCGTCAACGGCGAGAAACGGTTCGCCGGCCATGGTCGCGGGGGTCGCCCCGGTGAACGCCTTGAGGTCCCCGTGCAGGTGGGACTGGTCGGCGTAGCAGCTGTCCGCTGCGACTTCGGCCGCGCCTTCACCCGCGACCAGGCGGTGGGCGGCATGGTCGAAGCGGACCAGCTTCACGGCGTTTGGGCGGCAGGCCGAGCTGCGACCGGAACCGGGGCCACAGCCGCTTACGGCTCCATCCGACCTCGGCAGCGAGTCCGTCGACCCGGATCAGGCCCCGGCTTACGACGATCCGGTGCCATGCCCAGACCACATCCGGGTCCACCGGCGGGCCCGCCTCATGCCGGCGGGCGAGCAGCACGTCCGTCCATGCGAAGCGCTCCTGCCAGGGAGATCTCCCCGAGTCGCTCGCGGATCCCGGACGCCTCCCGGCCCCACAGGTCACCGAGCGACACGACGGCGCCGTCGAGGCCCCGGTGGGGGAGGTGCCGAGAATCGCGCGTGCGATCACGGGGGACAGGCGTACCTGCACGCACTCGACGTTCTCTCCCCGAGCCCGGGCCGCAGGGCCGGATCCGAGCCCGGGCCCGGCGACGATGCTTCCCGCTGCTGCTGTCCCGGGCCACCGTCGAGGACGGGCGAGCCAGGGCCGAACTCCAGGAGCAGTGTCACAGCCGGGTGCGGGACCATCCGAAGGGCGTCCAGCTCACGGATACGGAACCCGGCCATCGTCAGACCGGCCACCCGGCTGGGCCGCTGCGGGCATGCCACGTCCAGACAACCGCACCGTGCTCGAACGTCTGCACCCTCCCATGCTACGAGAGCCGACCGAGGGAACATTCGTCCAATCCGCCAACGGGGGGCCGGCGGCGACAGTGGGCTCATGACTGTTTCTGACGGAAGACCACACGCGAACGGCAGCGCCGAGGCCACCACGAGTTCACTCCTGTCGCTGGACGACGGAGACATCTATGTACGCGTTGAAGGCCCCCTCGATGCCCCCGCACTCCTGCTCATCCACGGGTCCGCATCCTCGACCCGTTCGTGGGACCCGATGGTTCCGCTGCTGACCGGATCCCACCGCGTCATCCGGATCGACCTGCTCGGGCACGGCCGGTCGGCCAAACCCGTCGACCGGAGCTACGCGATCCCGGACCAGGCACGTCGGGCCGGAGCGGTCCTGGACCGGCTCGGAGTCGAGCGCGCGGTGCTCGTCGGTCATTCCAGCGGCGGCGTCGTCGCCACCGCCCTGGCCGAACAGCGACCCGGCCTGGTGGCCGCGCTCGCGCTCATCAACACCGGACCCCGCCTGGACGCCTTCATCGCCGCGGATGCCGCCGGAATCGGCGCCCAGCAGTGGCCGCCGACCGACGAGCAGCTCCGCCGGTTCGCGAGCACCGGGTTCAGCCGCGAGGGCTACCGGATCCCGGAAGAGCTCCTGGACGACGTGCGCGGTATGACGCATCACTCGCTCACCACGTCCATGCAGGCCACCTGCTCCTACCTGGAACAGCAGGCGCTCCCGGACCGACTGGCGGTCCTGGGCAAGCCGCTCCTGGTCATCTTCGGCGAGGACGACCGCAGATGGCGATCCTCATCCGCTGTCGACTACCGCGCTGTTCCGGGCGCAAGGGTCGAGATGCTGCCCGGTCTCGGGCACTCGCCCCTGCTCGAGGATCCGCCGCGGACCGCCGCCGCCCTGCTGGCCTTCACGGGCTGAGGCCAGGACGCTGCCGGCCTGGCCGGGCTCGGTCCGCCTCACCGGTCGGAGCCCCCACTCGGTCGCCGAACCCGACCTTGGGCAAAGGTAGTTCGGCCCGCGCGGCCGTCATCAGTTCAGGGGTGTGAGGGTGAAGTGCCGCACCTGGAGCGGTGCAACGAGGTACTCGTCTTCCCCCGGCAGGACCACGGGCCGGTCACGCCAGTGCTCGCCGGCGTAGTCGGCCAGATCCGCCTCGCTGCGCCAGCGACTGACGTACAGCAGTGTGCCGGGTGGCGCGAGCAGTACTTCGTGGGCCACGAGACCGGGGTGGCGGTCGGGGAACGTGCGCACCGCCGACACGACGAAGTCACGGAACGCCTCGAAGCGTTCAGGGCGAACGCGAGCCTCGCTCACCCTGGTGATCAGAGCCATTCCCCGGCCGGCCGCGTCAACGTGCGGCAGGGGGAGGTCACTCGGTGATTGCGTCATGGTCCGATCCTCACGCCGGGCCTGCGCCTCGCCCAGTGACGGGATCGACATGGACGGGTACTTTCCTGCCATGAGCGTTCACCGAGTGACCGCGCTGGTCCTGCCGGGGCAGTCCACGTTCGAGCTGGCGTCCGCCGCCGAGGTCTTCGGTCTGCGCCGCCCCGGCCTGCCCCACGGCTACGAGTTCACGGTATGCACCGAGCATCCGGGAGCCGTGCCGACTCTGGCCGGCTACGACATGCTCGTCGGCGCGGACCTCACGGCGCTCGACGCGGCGGACACCGTCCTCGTCCCCGGCTGGCACGACCGCACGCAGCCCGCCCCGCCCGCCGTGATCGACGTCCTGCAGCGGGCGCACGGCCGCGGCGCCCGTGTCGTCGCGATCTGCTCGGCCACCTTCCTCCTCGCCCAGGCAGGACTGCTGTCGCACCGCAGAGCGACCACCCACTGGCGGCTCGCAGGCGAACTCGCCGCCCGGTTCCCCGACGTGGAGGTCGAGCCCGACACGCTGTACATCGACTTGGGCGATGTCGCCACCAGCGCCGGAACGGCGGCCGGCATCGACCTGTGCCTCCATCTGGCCCGTACCGACCACGGCGCCGCCTACGCCGCACACGTCGCCCGGCACATGGTGATGCCCCCGCACCGCGAGGGCGGGCAACTGCAGTACAGCACGGGCGCCTTCGCCGACCGGCAGGCGGAATCTCTGGCCCCGCTCCTCGACTGGGCCACCGAACGGCTGCACCAGCCCCTCACCCTCGACGCCCTCGCCGCGCAGGCCAGGACCTCGCCACGCACACTCGCCCGCAGGTTCGCCGACCAACTCGGCGTCAGCCCCGGCCGCTGGCTGCTCCAGCAACGCGTCGCGGCAGCCCGGGCCCTGCTGGAGGAGACCGACCTCCCCGTCGAGACGGTCGCGCAACGGGTCGGCCTGTCCTCGGCCACCAACCTGCGCAGACGCTTCCACGCCCTGGTGCACACCACACCCGCCGCCTATCGACGCTCCTTCGGCCATCGCGAGCAGGGCACGGGCTCACACATCAGGATCAGCCGTACATCGCCACGCGGTACGACGCCCGTGAGCGCGTCGTCGATCGGGTGAGGCTGCGGCTTGCCGGCGGAGTCGAGCCTGTTCCACCTCTGCAGGTTCACCGCCACCGCCAGCTGCCGTTTGCCGTCGGCACGGGTCATGGCCAGCGCTCCACCGCCCCAGACCGTGCCGCCATGGCCCCAGAAGGTGCCCTGGCCGGGGCCCGCACGGTCGTGTGGCTGAACGAGGCCCACCACTGCCTCGGCGACTCGACGGCCGGTGAGCGTATCGCGGCTGCCGTTCACCACCTGCTGACCAGCCCCCAGCGCGGACCGGCCCTCGTCCTGGGCACGCTCCGGCCCGACTACTTCAAGCAGTACACGGCCCTGCCCACGGCTGGAGGCAGCGCACGGGTGCTGCCGTGCTCAGCGGCACGGAGTTGGAGGTGGTGGGCCCATTGCAGGCGATGCCGGCCTGCGGCCGCTCGGGCGAGGTTGTCCAAGTCGCCGGCGCCGGTCGAAGACCTGGTGCTGAGACGGGAGGAGGCCGGGGTCCGGGAGGGCGCCGAAAACCTGGCCCGGCAGGCCGCCGACCACGGCCGCCCCGACCGGCTGCACCTTCCCAGGGGGACCTTCAAGATGCTGTGGCCGTACGGCCTGGACCCGGACGGTACGCCCTCGCCTCCATGGCAGTGATTCATCGAGCTCAGCCCTTGCCGGTGCCGCCCCGTTCGACCTGCAGGCAGGCGGTGTGGCGGCCGGAACGCCCGGGCGGCCCTCCCCTCCCTGATGCCCCCCAGCGATCCAGCACCCTCGATGCCCGGCAGATACCCCAGGGCACGGACAAGGGGGGCGCCCGACTCGCGGGTCTGCCGCAGCGCTGCCGCGGCACGACCCATACTGCTCGGAGGCCAGCGGTCCAACGATGTCGAGAACGTGCCACCGGCTCCGTCCCAGGGACATCAGCGCCCGGCCGCTCAACCGGCCGACACGAGGAAGAAGGTGAACCCGGCATGGCGATTCAGCGGATGGACAACGTCGGCATCGTCGTCGAGGACATGGATGCCGCCATCGCCTTCTTCGTGGAACTCGGCATGGAACTGGAGGGCAGGGCGGTGGTCGAAGGCCCCGTCGCCGACCAGTGCACCGGACTCGACGGCGTCCGCTGCGACATCGCGATGGTCCGGACCCCGGACGGTCACAGCCGGCTCGAGCTGGCGAAGTACCGCAGCCCCGCGGTGATCGGCGCCGGGCCGCGCAACCGGCCGCACAACGTCCTGGGCACGCACCGCGTCATGTTCGCCGTCGACGACATCGAGGACACCGTCGCCCGCCTGCGCCCTCACGGCGCCGAACTCGTCGGCGAGATCGCCCGGTTCGAGGACAGCTATCTGCTCTGCTACCTCCGCGGCCCGGCGGGCATCATCGTCGGACTGGCCGAGCAACTGCGCTGAGAAGAAGGTCACCAAGGGCGCGACCCCACGCAACGTCAGGAGCGAGGCACCGCCGCCGGCCGGCGCGAAAGGAGAGCGAGTCACCGGCCTGTGCAGGCGGCGGATGAATGGGTACTTGCGTTCGGCGGCCCGTCGGCGACGGGTTCGGAATGGTGTGCGCATGCGGAGTGGGGAGATTCAGGTGGGATGGCGAGAGGTGCGGGACGCCCGGGCATTTCGAGGCTGTGCCCGGGTTCTGGCGGGCCGCTACCGCCTGGACGGGCTGATCGGTTCAGGCGGTGCGGCTGACGTCCACCGCGGTTTCGACCTGCGACTGCGGCGGCCGGTCGCTGTGAAAGTCTTCCGCCCCGGCAGCGGGTTCGACACGGAGGAGGCTTTCCGCAGCGAGGCCGAGATCCTCGCGCGGTTGCAGCATCCGGGCCTGGTGACCGCGTTCGACGCCGGACACCATGACGGCGAAGCCTTCCTGGTCATGCAGTTGATCGACGGACTTACCCTGAAGTCCCGCATCGCCGACGGTCCCCTGACGTGCGAGGCCGCTGCCGACCTCGGCGCGGCATTGGCCGAAGCGCTCGCTCACGCCCATGAGGAGGGCATCGTCCACCGGGATGTCAAACCGTCCAACATCCTTCTGGACTCCTCCGGCCGTCCCCATCTGACGGACTTCGGCATCTCCCGGCTGCTCGATGCGACCACCCGCACCGCAACCGGCGCCCTGACCGGCACGGCGGCCTATCTCGCCCCCGAACAGGTGCTGGGCCGGCCCGTCGGCCGGCCCGCCGACATCTATGCCCTCGGCTTGGTCCTCCTCGAAAGCCTCACCGGCCGGCTCGAATACGACGGTGGCCCTTTGGAGGCCGCGATAGCGCGCCTGCACCGCCCGCCGTCGCTCCCGGACTTCCTGCCCCACGGCTTCGCCACCCTCCTGCGGGACATGACCAGCCTCGAAGAACACGTTCGTCCCAGGGCGGCCGACTGCGCCCAAGCCCTATCTTGTCTCTCCGGAACGAGCTCAGCAGACCCCGCCGCATCCGTTGCCCGCCCCGTACTGAGCGCCGTACCGTCCACGGTCACGCATCACGCCGACAGCACCCACCGGGGCCTGTCGCCCGCCGTGATGGCGCCCAGAAGCCTGAGTACCTCAACGGGCCCCGCTGGGGCGATGTCTCGGCCCGCGACCCCACGGGGCCGCATCCGCACCCGAGGGGTGGCGGCTGCGCTGGCCGCCGTTCTCGCCGGCGGCCTGGTGGCCACCGAAGGCTTCTCACGCCACGACGCCGCCGACGAGGCGGCTCCGTCCGCCCCCGATCCGGTCGCCCCTTCCACACCTCCGGAATCGGCCGCTCACGACGATGACAAGCCCTCCGCGTCGGCGCCTCCGTCTTCGCCCGGCTCCTCCGTCTCGGGCCGGCCGGTGAGCGATTCCGTTCCCGTGCGCAGCGCTCGTCCGCCCTCTGACGGCCAGGAGCCCGTCACCGACCGGGCTCGTACGCACAGCACTTCCGAGCAGGCCGCGGCCGACGCAGACGCGAACGGCAGAACACATGCCCACGGCCAGATTCCGGGAGACTCCCGAAAGAACCAGAAGGGAAAGAAGGCAGCACACGCCAAGTAGGAAAACGGGCGATGAAGCCGGGCGAAGGCGACCAAGGCGGGTGGCGGTAGCAGGAGGCCCTGCCCCGGTCTGCCCGGACTCGGTCACTGTGGTGCGGTGTCCTCCTGCTCAAGGGCTACCGACGGAGGCCCGGTCGCGGTGTCGAATGCCGTGGGTCGTCGCACGAGGAGATGACTCACCTCGTCCTTGTTCGCCCGTTGCCGAAGGCGTCAGTGGCCGGCGGCGAGTTCCCCGGTGAGTTTGCCGTGGAGGTCGGCGCTGGGGTCGTTCAGGCCGGTGATCTCGACGGTCTTGCCGCGTTGGGCGTACTTCGCTGCGATCCCGTCGAGGGCGGCGACAGAGGACGCGTCCCAGATGTGGGCCGCGCTCAGATCGATGACGACCTTCTTCGGATCGGTGGCGTAGTCGAACCGGCCGACGAGGTCGTTGGAGGAGGCGAAGAACAGTTCGCCGGTGACCCGGTAGACGACCGAGCTGCCGTCGGGACCGGTGGTGGCGGTGACCTCGGCCAGGTGGGCGACGCGCTTGGCGAAGACGACCATGGCGGTGATGGAGCCGACGACGACGCCGATGGCGAGGTTGTGGGTGGCGACCACACAGACGACGGTGATCACCATGACGGTGATCTCCCCGGCGGGCATCCGCTTGAGCGTCTTGGGCGCTATGGAGTGCCAGTCGAAGGTCGCGAACGACACCATGACCATGACGGCGACGAGCGCGGCCATGGGGATGTCGGAGACGACCGGGCCGAAAACGATGCACAGCACCATCAGGAACGCGCCCGCGAGGAAGGTCGAGAGCCGGGTGCGCGCACCGGAGACCTTCACGTTGATCATCGTCTGGCCGATCATGGCGCAACCGCCCATGCCGCCGAAGAAGCCGGTGACGACGTTGGCGATGCCCTGGCCGATGGATTCGCGGGTCTTGTCGGAGTGAGTGTCGGTGATCTCGTCGACGAGCTTCGCGGTCATCAGCGACTCCATCAGCCCGACCAGGGCCATGGCGAACGCGTACGGCGCGATGGTCGTCAGCGTGTCCAGGGTGAAGGGCACGTCGGGCAGGCCCGGCACCGGCAGGGACGACGGCAGCTCGCCCTTGCCGCCCACCGTCGGGACAGCGATGCCGGCCGCCACCGTGATGACGGTGAGGATGACGATCGAGACGAGCGGCGCGGGGATCACGGTGGTGAGCTTCGGGAAGAACACCATGAGTGCGAGGCCGCCGGCCATCAGCGGGTAGACCGGCCAGGGGACGCCGCGCATCTCCGGGATCTGGGCCATGAAGATCAAGATGGCCAGGGAGTTGACGAAGCCGACCATGACGGAGCGGGGAACGAACCGCATCAGCTTCGCCACGCCGAGAGCGCCGAGGGCGATCTGGAACACGCCGGCCAGGATGACGGCGGCGACGAGGTAGCCGAAGCCGTGCTCCCGGTTCAGCGGGGCGATCACCAGGGCCACCGCACCGGTGGCGGCGGAGATCATCGCCCGTCGGCCGCCGACGATCGCGATGGTCACGGCCATGGTGAAGGAGGCGAACAGGCCGATGGCCGGGTCGACACCGGCGATGATCGAGAACGAGATCGCCTCGGGGATCAAGGCGAGCGCGACGACCAGGCCCCCGAGGACTTCGGTGCGCCAGACCCTCGGGTCGGAGATCCAATCGGGCTTCAGACCACGCAGGCGCGCAGCCGGGGACACGGCATCGGCGGCAGCAGACAAGAGGGAAGGACCTGTCGAGCTCGGGCACACCCTTGCGGCAGGCCGGGGTGTGCGGGGATGTGGAGGGGCCGGGTCGGCACCCCGCGGGTCGGCTCCGCGAGGTGCGCAGCCGCAAGTCGAGAGGAGAGCGGAGCCGGGCCTGTCCGGAAGTGCGGCCGGGCTCACATCCGGGGGCGAAGCGTCACGGCGGGCAGGCGGCGGCGCCGGGCGTCATGGGCTCGCGCACGCTTCTCTCCTGAAGAACCGGATCTTCGCCGGAGCGCCATCGGCCCCGACATGACAACGGCGAGGCAGCGGCATCCCGCCTCTCACCACCGGCAACCCTACCCTGACGTCAGGGCCGGGGTCGGCGGCGCCCACCCCGGCCCGGTCGTCCCCTCCGCCCGTATCTGGAACGGTGTGGTCGCGTCAGCCAGCGGGCGGGCTTGCCCCCTGGGGCCGGTGCTTCGTCAACGGCCCACCGACCCGGCGGGGGCATTCCGCCGGGTCGGCCGATTCATCGGGTGTGGGTGGTGCCTCGGTGGATGTTCAGCAGCCCATGGCCCACCTGTGGGAGTCACCCCGGTCGTTGGCGACGCCGTTCCAGTTGACCTCCTGGCCGGGGGCGAGGCAGATGGTCATGTCGCCGCGCTGCCCGGCGTTCTCGAACACCTGGACAAAGCTCGGGATGCCAGGACCTACGATTCCGTGGTTGGCCCAGGAGGAGTCGGTGTCGGCGATGTAGCCCTCCCACCAGCCGTCGTCGCCCGACCAGTTGGCGCGCTGCCCCTGGAAGTCGACGTTCTCCCAAGCGCAGAAGTGGCCGCTGGGGCAGTCCGCGGCTGATGCCGTGGCGGCGGTGGTGAGGGGACTGCCGGCGGCGAGGAGCAGCGCGGCGGCCAGGAGGGCGGGCTTCTTCATCGGTTCGTGCCTTTCTCATGTGCGGACCGGAGGATGGTTCGGGCGGTGCGGACGGCGTGCGCCCGCAGTTCCCGGTAGGCGGTCCGTTCGCCTGCCGGAGCCCTGCTTTTGAGGTTGTTGACGGTGGTCGAGGCGCGGAACCAGCGCTCCTGGTCGCCGTAGAGGCGCTGCTGGGCCTGGGCCAGGCAGCCATCGGTGTGCTGGCGGACCTCGGGGCCGCCGGGCAGGGTGAGGGAGAGCTCCGCCCGGCCGGTCCCGAACAGTGCGTCACTGACCCGGCTCTGCTCCGCGGTGTCGGGCGGGCGCTGCCCCGGACGCGGCGGGGTCAGGCCCTGGCGGGTCAGACAGCGGTCGGTCAGCAGGAGCTGGGCGGCCTTGACGGTGTCGTCGGCGCCGAGCGACGGGGCTCGCGGGGCCGTGCAGGCGGTCATGACGCACAGCGAGGCGAGGAATGCGACGGCCGTCGCGCGGCGGCGCGGATGCGTAGGCATGGAGAGCTCAAGCCGTCCGGCGGCCCGTCGGGGTGCAAGACGGCGCAGGGAAGATCGTTCGCATGATCAACTCAACGGGGGCGGACGGGCCGCAGGACACGGGGGAGGCAGGTCCTTCACTCCAGCGAGCGGCGCTCGGGGGTCAGTACCCCGCGCGGGTAGCTCCGCTCGGGCGCCCGCTCACGTTGTGAGCACGCGACGTTCCCGGCGCGGCGACATGCTTCGCGGGCGGCCCCCGCTCCGGACCCGGGCTCTCCCTGCTGCCGAAGGGGGGCTCGCCACCCCCTTGATCGGCCCGCTGCCCGGATGGAGTGCCGGGGCTGTCATCCCGGCGTCGGCCCCGGACCAGGGTCTGCACGACGGGAACTGTGAGGCATCGCTGATCGACGCAGGTTCCAAAGGGGCCGGGACGGCCGCTGAGAGCTGATCGCCGCCGGTGGCGGCACGCCCTCGCGGTACGCCGCCGCATGAGCCGCCACAGCACCTGAGCGAATCCGCTGTATACGGCAACGGGGTGGCGACCAGCGGTGTCCTTGTGCTGCCATGGGACCCCAACGGGTGTTCGGCGTACGGGAGTTCACGGTGACCGAAGAGGTCGGAGCGACGAAGGTACGGGACGTGGTGCGGGCGGTGGTGACCGAGCGCGCGCCGCACGAACTGCCCCTCGTCGAAGGGCTGTTCCGGTTCGACGACGAAGAGGCCGTCCGGGTCCTCGACGGGCGGGGGCCACGCAGGGAACCACTCGGCTTCGGTCTGGCCGAGGCGACCGCCCTGGTCACCGCCGTGGTGTGGCTCGTCCTCGACCAGGTGGCCCGGCGCGCCCTCGACGCCGCCGCGGACGGCCTGGTCGAACGCGGCCGCTCCGGACTGCGCCGGGTCCTGCGCCGAGGCGCCGCCACTCCGCCCCGCACCCTGCCCGACCTGGACCGCGCCCAGCTCACCCTCGTACACACGCAGATCCTGCGGCACGCGACCGAGCGCGGTATCGACACGGACGAAGCGACCTCGCTGGCGGACGCGGTGGTGGCCCGCCTCGCCACGGCCGACCCGGGGGCGGACGGCGCATCGGGCCACCCTGACACGGGCGGCGAGGACAACCGGTCGGTGACCGGCACCGATTCGTGACCCCTGTGAACGCGCCCGTCGGCGCCGCGGCCTCCACGCCGGACAGACCCCGGCGGCGCGGCATCGCCGACACCGGGCCCCGTTTCGCACTGCTGATGACCGTCGTGACGGCGTCCAGCGTGAGCATGCTGGACACCGTCCTGGCGCCGAAGCCCAACGACACCCCCGGCGACCCGCTGGGCTGTCTGCTCGCGGCCGGGCTGGACCCCGACGGCCGCGATCTGGACAACCTGCTGATCACTGCGAGCCGGTCCGAGGCGCTGTCGACGTGCATGTCCGGGGTACCGGCGGTCGAGCACTGGAAAGGCATGGTCGCGACGCTGCTGCTGTTGGCGGTCGCGACGGCGGTGTACTGGTGGACGCCACGGCTGCGCGAGCTCAAGCACCGCACGATCCCGGTCGGGGGAGTGGATCCCGACGGCACGCTGGCCGCCGAGCTCGCCGGACTGCGGGCCCGCGCCGGCATCACCTACGGCCTGGCGTTCCGCGTGGACCCGGCCCGGACCACCGCCGGTGCCGTCGTGTACGGACGATTCGGGCACTACACCGTATGCCTGCACGCCGGCCTGCTGGTGCGGCGCGGCACGGACCCGGAGGGCTTCCGCGCGGTCGTCCTGCACGAACTCGCCCACATCCGCAACCGCGACGTGGACTTCGCCTCCGCCAGTACCGCCCTGTGGCGGGTGTTCGTGATGCTCGCGCTGCTGCCCTACCTGTACCACGAGGGCCGCATGCTCTTCGAGGGCCTGTTCGGCCTGACCGACTCACCGTTCTGGCCTGGGGTCGCGTCAGCACTGGGGTATTCCCTGCTGGCCGGCCTGGTCCTCGTGGGCCTGGTGCACCTGGCCCGTGCCGATCTGCTGCGCCGCCGTGAACTGCACGCCGACGCCGGGGCCGTCGACCACGGTGCGTCGCACGCCGCGTGGGAGCACCGGGACCCGCCCGGCACGGTGGCGGCCTCGGTGCGACGCGTCACCACGCTGCTGAGGACGCACCCGACCTGGGCCGAGCGACGCCGCGCGCTCGCCGACCGCACCCGGCTGTCGGGGGTGGGGGCGCTCTCCGTCTTCCTCGTCGGAGTCGGCACCACGCTGCTGGTGAACGCGCTGCTGGTGGTGCCAGGGCTGTCCACGAACAGCGGCGCCGCATGGTGCACGGCCGCTTTCACGGCGCCCATACTCTGGTTCGCGCTGGCGCGTTCGGTGGAAGCCGCCCAGGGCACGGGGCGGAAGGAGTCCGGCGTACGGACGGGGATCTGGCTCGGCTGCGGCCTGATCCTGGGCGAGTTCGTGCGCGGCAGGCACGGCAACGAGTGGCTGGGGCCCGCGCCCTGGTTCCTGCTCGGCCTGCTGCTCGCCGCGACGGTCGCGGCGGCGTGGTCGGCACAGTGCACACGGCTGGCACTCGCCTTCTCGCGCAGGTGGGCGAGGCGGTCGGCCGGGCTGCTGAACCTGCTGGTCGTGGCGGCGGTACTGGGGGCCGGCCTGCACTGGTGGTACCGGTCGGGCCAGTACCTCGCGGCCGGCCTGCACAGCCAGACCGAAGTGTTCCGCGATCAGGTGACGTCGATGTACCCGGGCACGTGGCAGGCCTACTCCTGGGAGCTCTCGGCCGTCGTCGCGCTGCTGCCCAGCCTCTCGGCCCTCACGAAGAGCATCCCGGTCGAGGCCGCTGCCCTCGCTCTGTGGTTCCTCCCGCTCGTGCTCTGGGCGTGCACGGGAACGCCCGCACTGCGGGCCGGCCGGGCCCTCGCAGCCGGCCTGGCCGGCGGTGCGCTGTGCTGGGCGGGGTTGCTCGCGGCGGGCTACGTCCAGCACGGCCGCCGCCCCGGCTCCTGGGCGGAACGCGCCGGTGCGTACAGCTTCTTCCACAGCTGGCTGGTGATGGGCGCCATCCTCGCCTCGAGCCTGCTCACCGCCGCCGCAGTGGCAGCCCTCTCCCGGCACTCCTGGCTCCCTCGCGCCCTGCTGGCCGCAGCCGTGTCCCAACTGCTCGGACTCGCGGGGACGTTCGTCCTCTTCTCCGCCGACGGCTGCCTCGGCCGGTTCAGCGTCATGACCGACCGGTGCCACTGGTTGCCGGACGCCGGCCTGATCTACCTCGGCCCGATCACCCGGACCATCATGACCCCGACGGTCCTCCTCGCGGGGTGCGCGGCGCTGATCGGTGCGGGGGTGGGGTGGGGCGTACGACGGTTGCGACGCGGGTCCCCCCTACGGCCGGACCCGGCCGGTCACCCGGACGGAACATCGGGCCGCACGCAGACACCCCCGCCTCCCGCCGCCAACACACGGCTGAGGCTGCTCTCGTCGGGCATGGTCCTGGTGCTGGCCGTTCCCGCGTCACTGCTCACGATGGCGGCGCACGAGGTCTGGTCCGGTGCGAAGCCGGCCAGTGCGGCGGCGTCGGTCGACGCCCCGGACGACCCGCTCGGCGATCTGGTCGACTCCCCGCCGACGGCGAGGAAGGCGAAGATCCGCGAGTGGCAGATGCTGGCCTGGCTCGACCACGGCGGTCTGACGCACTACAAGCAGATCGCCGACGTCATCGCGGACGTCGGCGACGCACTCACCGCCGCCGGGAAGCAGAAGCCGGGCAGCAACGGGAAGATCAGGCTGGACACAAAGAAGTTCAGCGGGCTCTGCGGGGCCCTGGTGAAGCGAGCCGACGACGCGCTGGCCTACTTCCCCGTACCGGACAAGAACCTGCAGAAGACCTGGTCGGGGTCTTTGAAGGGGATCGTCCGCCAGGGCCGGATCTGCCAGGACGCGATGACCCGCGGCGACGACGACCCGTACAAGACGGAAGCGGACCGGTCACGGGCCTTCAGCCAGGCCCTCGACGGGACACTCAAAGCCGTGGGCCGCCTCACCACCGTCCTGGACAAGATGACGAACGTGGCGACGGGCTCGACCTGACGGCCGTGAGCCCACCAGGCGCCGCGCAATGCGGACCGGCCCGGGCCCCGCTCCTGGTGAGAGGACCGGGGCCCGGGCCGGGCGGTGTGGCTGTGGCCGTGGGTCAGGATGTGTGTCAGGCCCGGGTGAGGCGGACCGCCACCGTCTCGCCGACCGTCACCGGCCGGCTGTAGTCCGGGTCCGTCGCCGTCGCACGGCCCTCGACCTCGACGTCCCCCTTCTGGAAGGGGACCGAGCCGGTGGGTACGGCCTTGCCGGTCCAGGCGACCGGAGCGCCGGGGGTGCAGGACACCGACGTGGAGAAGGAACCGCGGATGAGGTCACGCTTCTTCACCTGCGTGACGTCGCCCGCCACGGTCACCTGCACCGGCTTGTTGCAGCTCACCGTGCCGTTGATGGTGGCCTTGCCGTTGAGGGAGCTCGCGGTGCCGACCAGGGCGATGTCGAGGCCCAGGCCGAGCTCTGCCGGCGGGGCCGGGTTCTCGATGTGGACCTCGCCACGTGCGGCCGCGGTGCCTCCCTCACAGTGCTGCACGAAGGTGGCGTCGAGCTTCTTCACGTAACCCTGGGGGCCGAACTCCACCGCCGAGACGGTGAAGGTGCCGGTGAGCTGGTTGCAGCCGCGGCCGTTGCCGCTGAGCGACAGGCCCGGTTCGGTCCCCTCGTTGAACGGGTAGCGGGTGGCTCCCGTGTAGGTCCCGGGCGTCAGGGACTTGCCGGACGGCGCTCCGAGGTTCAGGGTCCACCAGTCGCCGTTCGCTCCGTCGACGGAGACGGTGACCACCCGGTTGTCGGTGTCGCCGGAGACGTTCATGCGGTCCTGGGACGCCGTCGCGTAGGCGTGGGACTGGCCGCCGCTGATGTAGTCGCCCTCGTCGCCGCCGAAGCTGAAGGAGCCCTCGGTGACCGGCAGGGCGTGCGCTTCGGCACCGGAGAGCAGGCCGGTGGTGCCGGTGGCCATGGCCAGTGCCAGCGCGAGGGTGGTGGTGGCACGGCCCAGGACGCGTCTGGGCAGGCTGAGATTCAAGGATGTTCCCCCTGGTGAGATGACATGAGCCCCCGTTCGCCGACATGGTGCTTCCGCGCGCGCATGCGCCCGCTTGTCCGCACGGTCCGTCGGCGAGGTGAGTCTGCCAACCAGAATGATCAGCGACAACTGCGTTTCAGGTGTGATGAGTTGATGTTTCAGCCAACACCTGGTGCCAGGCCCGGCAAGCGGGACAGAGGTTCAGTGCTCGCAGAGGGAGAACTCCCGTTCGTAGAGCTGCTCGTTGTGTTCGTCGACGAAGAACCTGCGTTCCCGCATGAGCTGTTCGCGGTGGTTCTTTGCCTGGTCAAGCGTCATGGTCGAGGTGTCGGACCACGGTTGTTGCGGGGGTACATCGGAGGTCGAGACGATCGTTTCCGACGGGTCGACGAGGAAGAACGCGAGGATCTTGCGGTGCCCCGGGCGGGTGGGGTCCTCTAGGCGGAATGAGTCGACCCGGTGTTGCAGGATGTTCGGGAACGCAAGGCAGCGGCCCGCTGGGGTCGATGCCGATCCCAGCATCTGGTTCAGCGCGTCTTCGTCTTCCAGGCCGTAGACCTCACGCAGGCCGTTGTCGTCGTTCTGTTCGTAATCCGGGTCATCGAGTGCCGCCCGGAAACTCAGCCGGCTTTCGGTGATGTTCTCGCTGTCCCAGTAGTAGATGCCGGTGGAGACGATCCGCTCGTTCAGCATTCCCTCGACGTGCCAGGATCCGCCGAGGTACTCGGGCTTGTCCGGGGTGAGGTGAAGGGTGGCGAGCTTGACGATGACCTGGAGACGGCGGCCGCGCAGATCGACCCGGGCGGATGCGTCGGGCCGCTCGGGCGCGGTGAAGACCGGGGCGTCCGGGAGGACAGGGCGGCGGTTCTCCCACCAGTCGTCCTGGGCCGCTTCCCAGGCGCGGAGGGCTTCGGTATAGGCCCCGTCATCCGTGTAGGAGCCTTTGTCTGGATACACCGGCTCCGAGTCGTACCAGCCGTAGGGATCGGCCTCGATCCGCGGGGGCCGGGGATGGCGCAGATCGGTGAGCACGTTCTCCAGCAGCGGAAGCATGCGCGCGAACAAGTCAGGCAGCACCCCGGCCAGTTCGTGGTGACGCTCGGAGTGGACGTTGTTGACGTACGAGGCGAAGGCGACATCGCCGTCGTCCTGGACGTCGACGTCCGTGGGCAGCCACTGGAACTTCTCCGAGAACTCGTACTTCGCGTAGCGGTTCGTCGGGTTCCGCCATGCCCGCTCGGGTGCGCCGCTCACCCCCCTCACCAGACAGAACAGTGAGGGGTGAACCAGATCCAGTACCTGGCCGTCGGACCCGGGATGCCAGTCCAGTTCCGCTTCGGGGACCTGTTCCAGAACCTGAACCGCCTTGCGCAGCCGCGATCTGAGCGTGTCGTCGATCAACTCGTCCGACTGCCACACCCCGTCGACGGCGGACACCTGGACGCCGGTTCGCCCGTCTCTCAGCGCGGCGTAATGCGCGAGTTCGTCCAGCACGTAGCGGACTTGCGCTTCGGTGAGGCCCTGGGCGATCGCTTCTTGTGTCCACCTCGCGACGATGCCGGCATCGTTCATCTTGTCGAACCATTCCGGCTTCGCCCGGATGTGCGCGCTGCACTGCATCATCTGGAGTTCCCGCAGCGTTCGCGGTGGCGTGAACGCTATGGATTGGGAAGCATGGAAGGGCAAGGGGAAAGCGGGCAACCCGGTCAAGTCTCTCGGTCCTCACGGTCGGTGCGCGGTGGCCGGAAGGATACGTGAGCCGACTGACACTGCCGTCGTGGCCAGGGCGCAAGGGCGGTCAGCAGGGCGGGCGCGGCAGGGGAGGGCACTCCTGCCGGAAACGCCCGGCGGGGCCCGCTGCTGTCGCGGGCCCCGCCGGGATCGTGCGTCGGGTCAGGCGGTTGCGGGCTGTGTCCGGTCGGGGGTGGGTTCGAGGCGCACGACGATGCCCTTCGACGTGGGCTGGTTGCTGATGTCGGCGACGCTGTCCAGCGGCACCAGGACGTTCGTCTCCGGGTAGTAGGCGGCGGCCGAGCCCTTGGCGGCCGGGTAGGAGACGACCTCGAAGTTCGCGGCCCGGCGCTCCGAACCGTCGGCCCAGACGCTCACCAGGTCGACGTGATCGCCCTGAGCCAGGCCGAGTTCGGTCAGGTCGGCCGGGTTGACCAGCACGACGTGGCGGCTGCCGTGGATGCCGCGGTAGCGGTCGTTGTCGGTGTAGGGGATGGTGTTCCACTGGTCGTGCGAGCGCAGCGTCTGCAGCAGCAGGTGGCCCTCGGGTGCCCGCGGGACCACGCGCTCGTTGCTGGTGAACAGGGCCTTGCCGACCTTGTTGTTGAAGACACCCTCGTTGACCGGGTTGGGCAGTTGGAAGCCCCCGGGACGGGTCACCCGTGCGTTGAAGTCGTGGAAGCCCGGCACGATGCGGGAGATGCGGTCGCGGATGGTGCCGTAGTCGCCCTCGAACGTGTCCCACGGGATGTCCGCCTTGCCGTCCACAGTGCGGCGGGCGAGCCGGCACAGGATGGCGACTTCGCTGAGCAGCAGCGGGGAGGCCGGTTCGAGGCGGCCCTGGGAGGTGTGCACCTCGCTCATGGAGTTCTCGACGGTGACGAACTGCTCGCCGTCGGCTTGCAGGTCACGCTCGGTGCGCCCCAGAGTCGGCAGGATCAGCGCGGTGTCGCCGCAGACGGTGTGCGAGCGGTTGAGCTTGGTGGAGATGTGGGCGGTCAGCCGGCACGAGCGCATCGCCCCCTCGGTGGCCTCACTGTCGGGAGCGGCGCGGACGAAGTTGCCCGCCAAGGCGAGGAAGACCTTGACTCGGCCTTCGCGCATCGCCTTGATCGAGTCCACCGAGTTCAGTCCGTGCGAGCGCGGCGGGTCGAAGCCGAACTCCTTCTGCAGGGCGTCGAGGAAGGTGTCCGGCATCTGCTCCCAGATGCCCATCGTGCGGTCGCCCTGGACGTTGCTGTGGCCGCGAACCGGGCAGGCCCCGGCCCCGGCGCGCCCCAGGTTGCCGCGCAGCATCAGGAAGTTGACGATCTCCCGGACGGTGGGCACAGCGTGCTTGTGCTGGGTGATGCCCATCGCCCAGCAGACGATGACCCGTTCGCTGTTCAGGACCTCGTCGCGGACCTTCTCGATCTCCGCGCGGGTCAGCCCGGTTGCCGCGTGCACGTCGTCCCAGTCGACGGTGCGGACGTGCCGGGCGAACTCCTCGAAGCCGGTGGTGTGGGCGTCGATGAAGTCGTGGTCCAGGACGGTGCCGGGCGCCGCGTCCTCGGCCTCCAGCAGAAGGAAGTTGAGGGCCTGGAACAGGGCGAGGTCGCCGCCGGGCTTGATGTGCAGGAAGCGGTCGGCGATCTGAGTGCCGCGTCCGAGGATCCCGCTCGGCTTCTGCGGGTTCTTGAAGCGCCGCAGCCCGGCCTCCGGCAGCGGATTGACCGCCACGATCCGGCAGCCGTTGCGCTTGGCCTCCTCCAGGGCGCTGAGCTGGCGCGGGTGGTTGCTGCCCGGGTTCTGCCCGACCAGGAAGATCAGGTCGGCGTGGTGGAGGTCGGTGAGGCTGACGGTGCCCTTGCCGGTGCCCAGGGTCTCGCTCAGGGCGAAGCCGCTGGACTCGTGGCACATGTTGCTGCAGTCGGGCAGATTGTTGGTGCCGAAGGCGCGGGCGAAGAGCTGCAGGACGAAGGCGGCCTCGTTGCTGGCGCGGCCGGAGGTGTAGAAGACGGCCTCGTCGGGGGAGTCCATCGCTCTGAGCTCCTGCGCGAGGACGCCCAGGGCGTCGTTCCAGCTGATGGGTTCGTAGTGCTCGGAGCCGGGCCGCTTGATCATCGGCTCGGTGAGCCGGCCCTGCTGGTTGAGCCACATGTCGGAGCGGGCGGCGAGGTCGGAAACGCTGTGCTCCCGGAAGAAGCCGGCGGTGATCCGGCGTGTGGTGGCCTCGTCGTTGATGTGCTTGGCGCCGTTCTCGCAGTACTCGTTGCGATGGCGCCGGCCCGGGGCCGGGTCCGCCCAAGCACAGCCGGGGCAGTCGATCCCGCCCACCTGGTTCATGGCCAGCAGGTCCACCCCGGTCTTGCGCGGGGAGGTCTGCTCCAGGGAGTACTCCAAGGCGTGCACGACCGCGGGGACGCCGGCCGCCCACTTCTTCGGCGGTGTCACGGAGAGGGTGGTCTCCGGCTCCTCACCGGGCGGGTTCTGCATCGGTTCGCCTTTCTCTCGCCGGGTCCGGCACGCAGGTCAGCCGACGGGCCACTGGGCCACGCGGCTCCTGGGCGGCTCCGGATGGTCGTGCTGCACGCGGCCGTTGCGGATGGTGCCGCGCCAGGCCCCGCCCTCCTGCCCCAGACCTTCGATGAACTGCTTGAAGTTCATGAGCTCCCCGCGCACCAACCGGGCCGTCAGCCGGGCGGCCCCGGACGAGCGGGTCAGAATCCTCGCGGCTCCCTGTGGTTCCAGGAGCATCCGGACGGTGATCGCGGTCCCGCCGGACTCCGTCGGCCTGAACTCGACCTCGCCATGGTGGGAGGGGTTCTGCTCCAGGCCGCGCCAGGCCAGGTAGGCGTCGGGGTCCTGCTCCACGATCTCGACCGCGAAGCGGTGCCGCAGGGGGCCGTAGCCGATGGTCCAAGCGGTCACGGTGGGCCTGATCTGCTCGACGCCGCGCACCACGGTCGAGAACCGCGGGAAGGTCTTGAACTGCGTCCACTGGTTGTACGCCGTCCGCACCGGCACCGCGACCTCGACCGTCTCCTCGACGTGCCGCTCCCGCAGCGGACGACGGCGCCCGGCGCCGTCACCGTCCGTGCGCATTCCCGGCGTGTTCGGCACAGCCTGCTGGGCGTCGTCCTTGTGCGCCATCGTGGTCTCTCTTCCGAGGCGACGGAGCCCGGCGGCGTCCGGGCACCCGGCCTCCCCTCGTACGGCAGGTCTCCTCTCCCGGTTCCCATATCGCGCCCTTCGAGTCACCCCAGCGCCTGCGGGTCCCGCGGGATCGCGCCTGCGAGAGGGGCGGGCCGGCCACGAGGCGACTGACGGGACTGAGCTGACTGAGGGGACTGGAGGGACTGAGCGACTGAGGCGGCTGGGGGCGGCGGTCGCTCAGCCGTGTGCCCGAGGCAGGCTGCCCCCGCTTCGCGCTCGCGAGCACGTCCGCATGCACGTCCTCGGACCACCCGTTACCGTGAACCAGGGACAGAGCGCAGCTTCCGCGTCGCGTAGCCGGCTCGCCGGGCGCCCCGGTCCCCGTGGCAACTCGACCCGGTGTCGGCCGCCGCCGCATCACGGCTGCGCCGGTGGCAGCGCTCCCGCAGCGGACCAGAAGACCTCGCCGCTCGACGTTCGAGACGGCACTGAGCCGAGCCCGTTCCAGGTGGCGAATGCAGGTGGTGTCCGTGAATCGGATGGCGTCGTCGGGTATCCCCGGAGGTGGCGCGCGGCTCGTCACACCGGGTGACCTGCTGCGCCATACGAGCGGCATCGCGGACTACCAGGACCTTCTGGAGGCTGAGGACGTCGAGCTGATCTATCCGGCAGGCCGGCTGCTGGACGTCCGGACCAAGTGATGGGTCAGGGTCGTCCGACACCTGCCGCCTCGCCTCGCCCGCGACGCACCGGGCGGTCCATCCTGCCCGTGCTCATCCCCATCGCAGGTCTGATCGTGGTGGCGGTGGCCGTCGGCTCGTGGCTGCAGTTCACCGAGCGGCAGGCGGTCGACGTGGTGCACACCGTCGGCTCCTCGGCCGCCGACCGGGTGGATGTGGAGGCCGTCGTCCAGAGCGTCGACGCCGCGAACAGAGAGCTGGTACTGCGGGTCTGGGTGACCCCGCGCGGGGCCCTCGGCGAGGCGGGCGGGGCGGCCCCGGTGGCCGATCTCAGCCTCCAGACCTCGGGGTCGACCCTCAGCGACCTGACGTTCACGGCGCACGAGCGGCTCTCGACGAAGGACGTGCAGGTCGCGCTCACCGGCGGATCGATCAGTGACTACCCGTTCGACACCTACGAGACCGACATCGCGTTCCGGGCGGAGATGGGCGGCGAGCAGGTGCCGGTACGGATGCTGTTCTCCAACAACGACACGCTCTTCTCGGTCTCCGCCGAATCCGCGCCCTCCCGGCAGGAGGCCGTGGCGGCGGTGGGGCTGTCGAGATCGGGCAGCCTGCTCGTCTTCGCGGTCTTCATGATGGTGGTGATGTGGGCGCTGGCGGCGTCCGTGCTCATCGGCGCCTGGTACCTGACGACCAGCAGCGAGGGCCTGGTCTGGCCAGGTCTCGCCTGGATGGCCGCCACCCTGTTCGCCCTCGCCGCGTTCCGCAACACCGCCCCCGGCACACCCCCGATCGGCTGCGTGCTGGACTGGTTCGCTTTCCTGTGGGCCGAGTCCATCATCGCCCTCTGCCTGGTCACCGTGGTCGTCACCGGCGCCGACAAGGCCCTTCACCAGGCCGCGCCGCCCCCGTAGTGCTCTGCCGCACCGGGCCGGCCCCGCCCGCGGTCGGACGGGCACGGGTAGAGGTCGACGGCGTCCTGCACGCCGGCGTCGACTCCCCGGCGCTCCACGCGCCGTCGGCTCCGACCAGGAAGGTCGCCGGGTCAGCGCAGGAAGTCCAGCACCGCCTTGCCCAATCCTCCGGCGCCTCTTCGGGCAGGAAGTGGCCGGCCCCGGGGATGACAAGGCCGGTGACGTCCGTCGCCACCAGGCGCATGGTCTCCTCCGGCATGGTGCCGGTGCTGTGCTGACCGCCTATGGCCAGGACGGGGATGGACAGCGGTCCCTCGTCGCGCCAGCGCAGGATCTGCTCGGCGGAGGTGTCGAGGGTCCGGTAGTACCCGAAACTGGCGTGCAGGGCGGCCGGGTCGCGCAGCTGGTCGACGTAGACGTCGATGGCCTGCTGCGGGATGGCGCCCGGGGCGGCGGTCTTGGACGTGAGGTTGTAGCCGAAGTAGATCTCCTCGCGGCCGGCGACCATGCGCTCGTTGATGTCCGCGAGGCGGTTGAAGGCGAAGTGCCACAGGAACTCGTTGGTGGCCGGGTCCGACAGCAGCGGCGGGGACGGCGAGAGACCGGGAAGGATCGACTCGGCGCCGACGAGGCCGGTGACGCGCTCCCGGTGGCTCGCCGCCAGGGCGTAGCCGACCAGCATGCCGAGGTCGTAGCCGACGACGGCGAAGCGGTCGTGGCCCAGCGCGGTCATCAGGGCGGCCATGTCGTCGGCGAGGGCGGCCGCATCGTAGCCGGTGGCGGGCTTGTCGCTGGCATCCATGCCGCGCAGGTCGGCGGCGACGACGGTGAAGCGCTCGGCGAGGGCGGGCATGATCAGCCGCCAGCTGTACCAGAACTGGGGCCAGCCGGGCAGGAGCAGCAGCGGCGGCCCGTCGCCGCCGCTGACCGTGTGCAGGGTCAGTTCGCAGGTTTCGACGGTGTGGCTGGTGAACGTGCCGGTGAACCCGGCGGGCAGATCCGGCACGTCGGTGACGGTGAACGTCATGGTCATTCCTCCTGGTGACGCGAGGCGGCCCAACAAAGCGGATGATGTATCCCTTTCGCCGCAGCAGAAACCGGATCGCCTATCCGTTTATGCTGTCCGTATGACCAGTGCACCGATGCGGAAGGACGCTGCCCGTAACCGGCAGCGCATCGTCGACGTCGCCCGGCAGCTCGTCGACGAGGGCACTCCGTTGCAGCTCAATGATGTCGCCCGCCGTGTCGGGGTAGGGGTGGCCACCGTCTACCGGCACTTCCCGACGCCGGAAGCCCTGATGGAGACCGTGGCGGCCCCGGGCCTGGAGGCGCTGGTCGCCCGCGCGGAACGGGCGCTGACCGAGGAAGACCCCTGGAACGCCCTGGCCGACTTCCTCGACGTCACGCTGGAGGCGCAGCTGACCGACCCCTCGCTCACCATCGTGCGCGCAGCCCCGGATCGTGTCCTGCCCCGCACCGAGGAACTGACCGCGACGCTGGACTCGCTCGCCGGCCAGTTGCTCGATCGCGCCCGCGCGGCAGGTGCCGTACGCGGCGTGGTCACCTGGGACGACCTGCTGCCGCTCATGTGCGGGCTCGCCTTCGCCGCCCAAGTCCATGCCGACGACGACGAGACGCGTCGGGAGACCGGCCGCCGCTACTTGGGAGTGATGCTGCGGGGGCTGCGCGGCTGAGCCCCCGCCTGTCCCGGCTTCTGCATGCCGGCCCCCGGCGTCGTCTCCGTGGCCGCTCTCGCCCGCGGCTACTTGTCGGCCTCCGTGACCCTATTCCTTCGTCGGGTTCGAGACCTCGGTGAACGTCGCCGAGGAGACCCGCGACCCGCGGCGCTCCTGTCCGCGCACCCTCTTCGGCGCCCTCGCGGATAGAACGCTGAGGCCGTGCCGGATCCCGGTCGTGGGCGTCAGTGCAGCGGCTTGTCCAGGACCGCCTTGCGGTGGCTGAAGGTCTCGATGGAGTAGCGGCCGTGGTAGTTGCCCATGCCGCTCTCTCCCACTCCGCCGAACGGCAGGTCGGAGACGGTGAGATGAGCGAGCGGCAGGCCGTGGCCCAGGCCGCCCGAGGAGGTCTCGGCGGCGAACCGGCGCCGCGTCCCGTCGGACTCGGTGAAGACGTACAGGGCGAGCGGCTTGTCCCGGTCGTTGATGAAGGCGATCGCCTCGTCGAGGTCGGGGACGGTGACGATCGGGAGGATGGGGCCGAAGATCTCTTCGCGCATGACGGGCGCATCGGGGGAGACGTCGGCCAGGACGGTGGGCGCGAGATACTTCGCCGCGCGGTCGCCGGTGCCGCCCACTACGGTGCGGCCGGAGTCGAGCAGGCCGGTGAGCCGGTCGAAGTGCCGTTCATTGATGATCCGCCCGTACTCGCCGGAGGCTGCCGGGTCGCTGCCGTACAGCGCGTTCACGGCGTTCGCGAGCAGCGGTTCGAGAGCCGCCGCTGTCTCCGGATCGGTCAGGACGTAGTCGGGGGCGACGCAGGTCTGTCCGGCGTTGAGGAACTTGCCGCGGGTCAGCCGGTCCGCGACGACGGCCAGGTCGGTGTCGCGGTCGACGAACACCGGTGACTTGCCGCCGAGTTCGAGGGTGACCGGGGTGAGGTGCTCGGCGGCGGCCCGCAGCACGATACGGCCGACCGTGCTGTTGCCGGTGTAGAAGATGTGGTCGAAATGCTCGGCCAGCAGGGCCGTGGTCTCGGGAACCCCGCCCTCCACCACGGCGACCGCATCGGTGTCGAGGTACGCCGGCAGCAGCCGGGCCAGGACGGCGGATGTGGCGGGGGCCAGCTCGCTCGGCTTGGCGATCACCGCATTGCCGGAGGCCAGGGCCCCGACCACGGGGGTGAGCAGAAGTTGGGCCGGGTAGTTCCAGGGCGCGATGACGAGGACGACGCCGAGGGGATCGTACTGCGTCCAGACCGTCACGTCGGCGCCGAGGTGAGCCGGGGCCGGGGCGGGCTCCGGGCGCAGCCAGTCGGCGAGATGGTCAAGGGTGTGGTCGATCTCGCGCACCGTGAAGTCGATCTCGGTGCGGAAGGCCTCTGTGGCGCTCTTTCCCAGGTCGGCGTGGAGGGCGGCTGCCAGGTCCGCGCCGTTCTCGGTGAGCATGTCACGCAGCCGGCGCAGTTGGGTCATGCGCCACTCCACCGGCTTGGTCCGGCCGGTACGGAAGGTGGCGCGCAGGCGGGCGACGACGTCGGCGGGCTGCTCAGGGGCGGAGTCGTTCACAGGTACCTCACAGGCTCACAGTCAGATGTATATGCCAACCTTCTGCCCGCGCTCCTGCATTCCATCGTTTCCGCACTGCATCCGTGCCGTGTGTCACAGCGGGTCGCGCCCCCGGCCGCCGTTGGAGACAAGCGCGCAGACGGTGCAGGCAGGTGCAGGGAGGGGAAGCGGGCAGCTGCCGGTTTCGGCGCCATGACGAGCCGTGCATGGCGCCGGCTGACGGCGGGCCGCGTGATGGCTGCGAGCCGATGCGGCTGGTAATGCCGGCTGCCGGCGCCGCATGCGGTACTCGGCATGACAAGCTGTGCCTTCCAACGCCCGAGCCCAGGAGGTCACCATGGCCGCAGAGTCTCCATCACCCGAAGGTTCGGAGTCGGCTGACGCCGAGAGCCCTGCCCTCACGCCCGACGCTGACGGTCAATACGATCTGAAGCGCAAGTTCCGGGAAGCTCTGGCCCGCAAGCGCGGTATGCAGGCGGATGCCGCCGACCTCGCTGCGAATCCTCACGCGTCGAAGATCCGCGGCGCGCACGGCCCGGCTGCCAACCAGCGGTCGTTCCGGCGGAAGAGCGGTGGCTGAGCCTGTAGCGGCCGCTGGATGAGACTCGGCAGGACACGGCCCGGCGATCATGCCGATGATATGGGCCGTGCCCTGCCGGATGACAAGGGTGCCGCTTTCAGCCGTTCCCACGCTCCTCCCGGGCCCTCACATGGGGTACGGGAGGCATGCGCGGCATGCGGCCCGGGTCGGGTCACCCCGACTACGGGCCTGCGAGCGGCGTTCGGTCAGAGAGCGCCGCAGTCGGCGATGGTGATGGTCGCCGAGGTGCGGCCGGACCGTGAGCCGTAGCTCTCGATCTTCCGTACGAGCTCCATGCTGCTCTCGTCGGCGACCTCACCGAACACGACGTGCTTGCCGTCAAGCCACGACGTCACGATCGTGGTGATGAAGAACTGCGAGCCGTTCGTGTTCGGGCCGGCGTTGGCCATGGAGAGCTGGCCGGGCTTGGTGTGCTTGAGCGTGAAGTTCTCGTCGGCGAACTTCTCGCCGTAGATGCTCTTACCGCCGGCGCCGTCGCCACGGGTGAAGTCGCCGCCCTGGAGCATGAACTCCGGGATGACGCGGTGGAAGGACGAGCCCTTGTAGCCGAAGCCCTTCTCTCCGGTCGCCAGCGCGCGGAAGTTCTCCACGGTCTTGGGGGCGACGTCGTCGAACAGGTTCATGTTGATCCGGCCGGCGGGAACGTCGTCGATGGTGATGTCAAAGAAGACCTTGATAGTCATGCCCCCATCTTGACACCTGGCGCCCACTGGGCTGGCCCGGGCCCCTCCGCGGGCTTACAGACCCTGCGGCTGCCTGGACTTCTCGCGACCGATGGGTCGGCATGATCACCCGGCAGTTCGGGGCCCGGGCGAGGATCCGGCGGGCGGCTTCCCGGCCATCCATGTCCGGCACGCGATCGGCCGCACTCTGCGGCCAGTCATGGATCAGCCGTATGAACAACGCTTCAGGCCAATGCAGCCAGGGCCTCATCTGAAGTGGATCACCACGGCTAGGCTGTGACAGTGGTCAACTCCGTTATAGGTCCTGACGAGCTGGTGCCCAGGGTCTCGCAAGCGCATGCCCGGGTGCTTGAACTGGCCGATCAGCTCGACGGCCGGCAGAAGGACGCAGCGTCCGCCCTGCCCGGCTGGAGTCGTGGGCATGTCCTCCAGCACCTCGCCGACAATGCTCGTGCCTTCGAGCGGCAGGCACTGGCTGCTCTGCGCGGTGAGCTCAAGGACATGTATGACGGCGGTCAGGGGGAGCGAGACCGATCCATCGAGCGTGGCGCCGCCCGGCCCTTGGCCGAGCTGCGTGAGGACCTGATTCTGGCCCAGCGGGCGCTGGAGGACTCGTGGAGCCGGCTGACGGCAGCGGACTGGCGACGCCCGGTCCGATTCCGGCATGCCACGGTGCTGGATACCGCACTGGCACGATGGCGAGAGACGGAAATCCATGCCGTCGACCTGGCGCTCGACCACCGCCCCCGCGACTGGTCGCTCGCCTTCGCCCTCCACGCACTGGACTTCCTGTCGGACCGCGCCCCAGCCGGCGTTCGGCTGGTCTTGCGGGCCGTCGACGACGGGTTCACCCGAACCCTGGGGAGCGGGACGGCAGTCGAGGTCACTGGAGCAGTGCGTGACCTTGCGGCCTGGATGGCCGGCCGCAGCCTCGACGGTCACCTGAGCACGACGGCCCCTCAGTTGCCGCAACTTGGTCCGTGGCCGCCGGACCCCGCAGACTGAGGTATCCGTCGGCACGGATCCTCCAGGGTGACGCGGCCCATGAGGCCATGCCCGGCCCCATGGCGAGGTGCAGCCACAGCGGCTGGGTGAACAGGTCGGCGAGCGCGCCCAAGTGGCGGCGGAATCGACGATCCGATCGTGATCAGAGAGGCGGATCCGACGGCCCCACGATCATCCGCAGCTCCGCAAGGTGCCGCTGACGCGGAAGGCTGTACGGGGGAGTGCTGGCGGACCGGCTGCCGCGCGGCCCGCTGCTGGTCGGCAGCAGCGTGGTCAGCGCCGCGAGCCAGGCGGTGATCGCCGCCCTGGTCCTCACCCACAGCGCCGCCATCCCCCTGCTCATGGTGCTCGCCGCGGTCAACGGGGCGTCAAGTTCCTGCTACCAGCCCGCCGCCCAGGCTCTGCTGCCCCAGACCGTGCCGGCCGAGTCCCGCCGCGCCGCCCTCGCGCTCTCCCGGATCGCGAGCAGCAGCGCGATGATCGTGGGCGCCTCGCTGGGTGGCGTACTGGTGGCCACGATCGGCCCCGGCTGGGGCCTTGCCGTCGACGCTGCCAGCTTCGCGCTCGCCGCCGCGTCCATCGCGCTGATCCGCGTCCAGGTCGCGCCGCCCGCGCCCAGCCCAGGGCTGGTGCATGAACTGCGCATCGGCTGGCAGGAGTTCACCTCCCGAAGCTGGGTGTGGGTGATCGTGGTGGCCTTCTGCTTCCTCAACGCGGGCATCACCGCCTCGTTCACCGTCCTCGGGCCGGCCGTCGCCGACACCACCGGGATCGGCCGTAGCGGCTGGGGGCTGGTCGTCGCCGCGGGCTCGCTCGGCGCGGTCGCCGGCGGCGTACTGTCGCTGAGCTGGCGGCCCCGGCGCGCGATCCTGGTCGGCTGCGCGCTGATGGGCCTGACGGCGTCGACCCCGCTGCTGCTGGCGCTCGCCCCGTACACCTGGGCGCTGGTCGTGGCCAACTTCGTGGCGGGCGTGGGTATCGAACAGGCAGGCGTCGCCTGGTACTCGACCCTCAACGAGCAGATCCCCGAGGACCGCCTGGCCCGCGTCTACGCCTACGACGACCTCGGCTCCTTCCTCGCGCTCCCGCTCGCCCAGTTCGCCGCCGGACCCGCCGTACTTCTCCTGGGCCTGCAAGCCACCCTCTACGCGGCCGCCGCGCTCATCCTCCTCGCCACCCTCGCCATGGTCGCCGCACCCTCCGTCCGCGCCCTGGTCCCGAAGGCCGCGGAACCTCTGCCCGCCTCTGAAGATCCGGTGCCTGGCTGAGCCGGACTCCGGCACGTCCAGGTAGCAGAGCAGCCGTACACCGGGTTCGGCGGACCTCGCGGTCGTGCCGTCACATGCGGCAATCTCGACGACGGGCAGGCCCGGCTGCGCCACGTGCCCTTCTCACCGGGGATGAGTCCGGTGGGGTACGGGTGCGCACCATACGATCACTGCACACGGCACATACTTCCCCGGACAGGATGCGCGGATGACCTCAACCGGCTACTCTCTCACCGAGCATGATGATCAACCGCGTGCCCGCCTTCTGGAGCTGCTCGGCGCCATCGAACCCTGGGACGACCTGGAGCGCACCCATCTGAAGACCGCGACGCAATGGATCGGCAGCGGCGCCCCGGTCTACCGGGTGCGCAAGCCGGACGTTCCCGCGATGCACTTGGTGAGCTACTTCGTCGTCCTCGACGACACCAGCGGTCGGCTGCTGCTCGTCGCGCACCGCAAGGCGGGCCTGTGGCTGCCGGCCGGCGGACACGTCGAGCCGGAGGAAGACCCGTGGGCCGCGGTGGTGCGTGAGTGCCGTGAGGAACTGGGCATCCAGGCCACGGCATCGACGATCACCGGCGAGCTCCCCTTCTTCCTCACCGTCACCGAGACTCGGGGGCAGGGGACGCACACCGACGTCTCGCTCTGGTACCTCCTCAACGCCGAGGCCGACACCATCACCTCCTACGACCAGGACGAGTTCGACGCGATCCGGTGGCTGACCGCCGAGCACGTGCTCGAGGAATCCGACGAGCTGCTCGATCCCCACATGCACCGCTTCACCCGCAAGCTGCAGCATGCCCGGGCAGGAAGGCACTGCGGGTAGCCCCCCGGCCGTCCGCGGTGCTCCACGACGGTTCAACGCCGGGGCCGACACCGCCATCCCCTCAGGTCGAACGTCCGTGGGAGTCGCGGTCAGGCCCGGATCCGGCCCCGGCGCCATGGCCCGGTCCGCGCCCCTCGGGCGGCCTGCTCTACCCTCATGGGCATGGCCGGTGCGGTTTTCGGCTTGAGCGGCGATGCAATCAGGTCACGTGAGTCTTGTGAACACCGGGCCATGGCCCGGACAGAGGCGCTCGCACTCCCTGGGCCCAGTGGACCGCTGCACTCTACTGAATGCCTGTCAGGGAGGACCGTTGCACCACGACGAGCGGGCAGAGCGGCCCGGAAGCCACGGAGAGCACCAGATCCAGCGTGATGTGGGCACCGTCGACCGCGCGGATCGGTTCTACGACGAACAGGTGCTGGACCGGCTCAACTCGCGTATGACGGAGTTTGTAGCCCGTCAGGAGATGTTCTTCCTCGCCACGGCGGACAGACACGGGGAGTGCGACAGCACGTTCCGGGCAGGACCGGCCGGTTTCCTCCAGGTGATCGACGCCGGGACCCTCGTATACCCGGAGTACCGCGGTAACGGGGTCATGGCCTCGCTCGGCAACATCCGTGAAAACCCCCACGTCGGCATCCTGATGATCGACTTCTCCCAGGACCGTATCGGTCTGCACGTCAACGGCCGCGCCCAGTTGGTCACCGACGAGGCCATGCGCAGCAAGTACCCCGGCCTCCCCGTCGATCCGGTCCCGGGCCGCCGTCCTCAGATGTGGGTGGAGGTCGAAGTCGAAGAGGCCTACATCCACTGCTCGAAGCACATACCTAGGCTGGTCAAGGCACCGCTGCGGCAGAGCGTCGACGGGACGCAAGGCGCGGCCGGTGAGGACGGGCAGGCCTGGGGCACGGACGACGTCAGGCGCAAGGGCGGCGACTACTTCGGAGCGGCGGCCCGACGACACGGGTTGGCTCCGCGCTGAGACGGAACCTTCCAGCACCACCCCCACCAGGCGGCCGACGAGGCTCTGCCACGGCGTCTCGTCCCGGTGTTCCACCTCGCCGGCCCCCTTTGAGGCGGGCGCGGGCGCGGGGGCGGATCGGAGCGGGCGCCAGCCGCCCGCTGATGCGCGCGGACGATGGTGGAGTCCACCGAGGTGTCCCAGCCGGTGCAGAATCGCGGCCTGCATGGCCGAAGCTCTGGACTTGCTCAAGAGGTGCTGCCGGTCAATGCATTGCTGGGCATACTGCGGGCAATCCGGGCGCAGCCGCCCGGCGGAGGGGGGACGTCATGTTGATCGCAGTCGTATGCGTGGGCGTGTTCGTATTGGCGCTCGTATCGGTGATCACCTGGATGGTGCGCCGGGCATGGCGGCGCGCCTGGGACGATCTGAGCATGCGGGCAACCGGGTCCGGCTCGAGTGCCGGACCCGGCCATGGAGCATGGCCGACCGGTACCGGCACGTACAACGCGACGACGGGGCATGCCTCTGGCAGCCCCGTAGACCACCCGTCCTGGTGGGAGGCGGGCGCGAGCGAGCATTCGTCGAGTGACTGCTCCGGCGGTGGTTCCTCGTCATGCGGCAGCTCGTCGACGTGCGGGAGCAGTTCGTCTTCATGCGGGAGCAGTTCGTCGTCCTGCAGCAGTTCCTGCTGACCGGCGCCAGGACCCTCGCCGACCGGCGGATGTTTCGCGTCGCATGCGTCTATCGGCGCTCTCGGTGGCGCGACAGCGCAAGGATCAGAGCGATACGGCCACCCTGCACAGCGTGCTGTGAGCTCGCCCTCGACGGCGCGGCTCACCGATCGCCACCGAAGTGGTCGCGGATCTCATCGCTGCAGTCGTCCGCGCCGACCTTGCTGCGTGAGAAGGCCAGCACGCCGTCGTCCCTGCCTTGCTGCTTGGCCTCGGCCAACTGCCTCTCGATGTCCGCGATGTAGTCGGCGCACTCGGGGCTGACGGGCCTTTCGGGGCGCTGGTCCGGTGTCGAGGCGGCGTTCAGTCCGGCGGTGGCCGCTATGCCTGCCCCGCACAACAGCGCCCACACAGCGACCCACGTGCGGCGGCTCGTCCGTATCGGCTTGGACATCCAGACATTCTATGGGCGGCACCGCTCCCGAGGTGAGGCCCGGCAGAATCCGGTCATGGACATCGCAGGTATCGACAGTTGAAGCAGTTCTCACCCGCATCGGGCCGTCCACGGCACGGTCGGGCTCTGGTCGGCCCACTACGAAGAGACGCAAGGGGCCGCCGGGGGAGCGGGCCGCCCGCACGCCGGACGGGCAGGCCGCCGGCCGCGCGAGCCCGCCCGAGGCGCAAGGTGCCACCGCCGTTGTCCGAGCTGCGCCACGGCCGACGCGATCGGCGATCGGTTCCAACAGCGACCCGTGTCAGATCCGTCCATGCCCGCCCCTACGGCGGAAGCCCCTCGCTGCCGAGTCTCACCTCGTACACGGCGTCTCCCGAACCCGGGTCGCGGCACCGGGTCCCGAACCCGGGTCGCGGCACCGGGTCCCGACACCGGGCCGCGGCGCCGGCACAGACCCATCTCATCGATCGGCGTCGGTCGCCGGTCGATCTCCCCGGAGCGCGCTCATTCGTGCTCCTCGTCCGCGCCCGGCCGTGGGCCCGCGATGGTCGCCATGTCGTTCCGGCTCAGGCGTCGATGATGACCGGGATGACCAGCGGCCTGCGACGGTGGGTGCGGAACGCCCAGTTGGCCACGGCCCGGGCGATGAGCTGTTCGAGCTGGTGAGCGTCGCCGACGCCCTCTTGGGCTGCGTTGCCCAACGTCTTCTCGATGACGGGGATGACGGGCTCGAAGGTGGTCTCGTCGTGGACGAAGCCGCGGGCCAGGAAGTCGGGAGCCTCGGCCAGGGCGCCGGTGTCGGCGTCGACGATGGCCACGACGGTGACGACGCCTTCCTCGGCCAGGGTGAGGCGGTCCTTGAGGGAGGCCTCCGTCGCGCCCCCGACCTCCATCCCGTCCACGTAGACGTTGCCTGCGGGCACCTTGCCGGTGATGGCGGCGCGACCGTCGACGAGGTCGACGACGACACCGTCCTCGGCGATGACGACCCGCTCGGGGTCCACGCCGGTCCGGATGGCGAGGTCGGCGTTGGCCCGCAGGTGACGGAACTCGCCGTGGACGGGCATGACGTTACGGGGGCGGACGATGTTGTAGCAGTAGACGAGCTCCCCGGCGCTGGCGTGGCCGGAGACGTGCACCTTGGCGTTGCCCTTGTGGACGACGTTGGCGCCCCACCGGGTCAGGCCGTTGATGACCCGGTAGATGGCGTTCTCGTTGCCGGGGATGAGGGAACTGGCGAGCAGGACGGTGTCGCCCTTGCCGATGCGGATCGAGTGGTCGCGGTTGGCCATCCGGGACAGTGCTGCCATGGGTTCGCCCTGGGAGCCCGTGCACACCAGGGTGACCCGGTGGTCCGGCAGCTTCTCCAGCTCCTTGGCGTTCACGATCAGGCCGGACGGAACCTTGAGATAGCCCAGGTCGCGGGCGATGCCCATGTTGCGGACCATCGAGCGGCCCACGAAGGCCACCTTGCGGCCGTGCTCGTGGGCGGCGTCCAGGACCTGCTGGATGCGGTGTACGTGGCTGGCGAAGCTGGAGACGATCACACGCCGCGGCGCCGTGCGCATCACCTGCTCGATCGCGGGGTTCAGCTCCCGTTCGGAGGTGGTGAAGCCGGGGACCTCGGCGTTGGTGGAGTCGGTGAGGAAGAGGTCCACCCCCTCCTCACCGAGTCGGGCGAAGGCGCGCAGGTCGGTGATCCGGTCGTCCAGCGGGAACTGGTCCATCTTGAAGTCGCCGGTGTGCAGCACCAGCCCGGCTGCGGTACGCAGGGCCACCGCGAGGCTGTCCGGGATGGAGTGGTTGACGGCCACGAACTCGCAGTCGAAGGGGCCGAAACCACGCCGGTCGCCCTCGCGTACGCGCACCGAGCGGGGCCTGATCCCGTGCTCCTTGAGTTTGGCCTCCAGGAAGGCCAGGGTGAGCTTCGAGCCGACGACGGGAATGTCCGTCCGCTCCCGCAGCAGATAGGGCACGCCGCCGATGTGGTCTTCGTGGCCGTGGGTGAGGACGATGGCCACGATGTCGTCGAGGCGGTCCCTGATCGAGGTGAAGTCCGGCAGGATCACGTCCACGCCGGGCTGGTTCTCCTCAGGGAACAGCACCCCGCAGTCCACGATCAGCAGTTTGCCGGCGTGCTCGAAGACGGTCATGTTGCGACCGATCTCGCCCAGGCCGCCGAGTGCGACGACACGCAAGCCTCCGGCCGGCAGGGGAGGGGCGGCCTTCAAGTTGGGGTGCGGATGACTCATACCCCGACGCTACCGGAGAGCCCGTTGAAATGATCGACTGCCTGCCCCGTGACACGGTCCTCCCGGCGAACCCCGAGGGACCTCGTTCCCGTCCTGAGCCTCCGTGCCGGTCGCCGCCTTCCGGGGCATCAAGAGGCTCTGAGTCCGACAGCGCACGGCACCGCGCACCTTCGGGCTGGCTGGTGAGCTCACATGCAGAGCCCGACCCCTCCGCATCGCCTCGGACCGCCCGCTGACCGGAAAGCGCGGGTCCACGCGATGCGCCTCCCTACGATGCCCCTGTGTGGTCATAGGTTGACGGACCGTCATACGCCGCCGGGGGGCTGGAGGACATGTGAACGCTCGGGAGGCGCGAGCCGGCGCCGCGGCGCCGGAGACGACGCACGACGCCGCGCCGAACCCGGCGCGCCAGCTCAGGGCCACCGCGATCGGCGCCGGAGCCGTACTGCTGTGGGCGTCGCTGGCCCTGTTCACCACGCTCACCGGGCGGATTCCGCCGTTCCAGCTCACCGCGATGGCGTTCGCGGTGGGCGGCGTCCTCGGACTGCCCCGGGCGCTGCGCGGCGGCGGAACGCTCGTCCGTGCGGTGCCCCGCGGGGCCTGGGTCCTGGGTGTCGGCGGCCTGTTCGGTTACCACTTCTTCTACTTCGTGGCGCTGCGCAACGCGCCCGCGGTGGACGCCGGCCTCATCGCCTATCTGTGGCCGCTGCTGATCGTCGTGTTCTCCGCGCTGCTGCCGGGCGAACGGCTGCGCTGGTGGCACGCGGCGGGCGCGGTGCTCGGCCTCGGCGGCACCTTCCTGCTGGTCACGGGCGGGCAGGGCGTCCAGCTCCGCGGCGAGTACCTGCCCGGGTACGCGGCAGCCGCCGTCTGCGCGATGGTGTGGTCGGCGTACTCGGTGGCCAACCGGCGCTATCCGAGAGTCCCGACGGACATGGTGGCGTTCTTCTGCCTGGCCACCGCGGTGCTCGCGGCCGTCTGCCATCTGCTGTTCGAGGACACGGTCCGGCCCGACGGCGGCCAGTGGCTCGCGGTGCTCGCTCTGGGCCTCGGCCCGGTCGGCGGCGCTTTCTACCTCTGGGACCACGGCACCAAGCACGGCGACATCCGGCTCCTGGGAACCCTGTCGTACTTCGCCCCGTTGCTGTCCACCGCCCTGCTGATCGCGACGGGACGGGCCGACGCGAGCTGGCCCGTCGCCGCCGCCTGTGTGCTGATCACCGGTGGCGCCATGCTCGCCTCGGCGGACGCGCTGCGTGCGGCGCGCCGCCGTGGCTGAGCCGGTCGCGACCGCGTCCCGAGGCCGTCAGGCGTCCACGGGCCAGGTCCCGCGGCGGACCATTTCGGTCACCTTGTCGGCGCCGTTGGCGCGCACCAACAGCTCCAGCCGCATGCGCTCGATGTCCTCCGCGCTCCACCCCTCCGTCGCCATGGTCCCCTTCTCGTGCGACCAGCCGTTGTCGTAGTGCCGTACGACGTAGTCCTTCTGGAAGTCCCACATCTTGGTGCCAGGAAGCGGGGTCACGATGAAGGGGTTGGCGTACGCCATCCCGTGGCCCATGAGCGTGACCGCGTAGTCGATGGTCTTCTCGATCTGCTCCAGCGACTCGATGTACGGCTCGCCCCCGGGCCGCTCGGGCGGATTGACGAAGCCGAGCATGAATCCGCCGGTGACCTGGATGCCGTACTCCGTGAACATCTCCACGATCTCGCCGGTGGCCTTCTGGAAGGCGTTGAGGCGGGGCTTGCCGGACTGCTCGAGGCTGTCCTCGTTGGCGCTCTCCACGGCGAGGTAGACGCTGTAGCAGCCGCCGTCGGCCATCGCCCTGATGAGGTCGCGGCAGGTCAGCCCGGAACGCATCGCGGAGAGGACGTTGCGGAAGTTGGGGTTGCGCCGCTCGGCGTCGTCCATGCCGTTGGCGAACTCCTCGCCCAGGTGCAGCAGGACGAGGTTGAACAGGCTCAGGCCGCCCTCCTCCACCCACGGCAGGTCGTGCTTGCGCAGCAGTTCGAAGACACGCATGGCGTACAGCGGGTCGTGCAGGAGATGGTCGTCCTCGATGAGTACCTCGGTCACACCCTGCTTGGTGATCTCGGCGAGGTGCAGGTCGAACCAGTCGGTGCCGAGTGCCCGCCAAGGGCCGTTCACCATCGGGATGTAGCAGAAGTCGCAGCCCACGTTGCAGCCGATGGTCGAGAAGATCTGCGCCCAGGAACCGTGCTCGCGCACCCGTTTCCCCGACGAGTGGTACGCCTGCTCGTACTGGCGCATGTCCAGCATCCCGAAGTCGGGCAGCGGCATCATGCCGAGCCGCTGGTCCAGCCCCTGCCGCTTCGGCAGGATGCGCATGTACGGCGACTTGGCGGTGGTCCGCACCACGGCGAGGTCGGCCCGCCGGTAGGCGACGCCGGGCACCGCGTCGAGGTCACCGCCCTCCTCGGTCAGTGCCTGCAGCAACGCGGTGAAGGTCTGGTCGGCCTCGTTGATGACGACGTGGTCGAAGGGGGAGTCCGGTACGGCGTACTGCCAGTCCCCGCTGGGATGGGCTCCGCCCGTGACCGTCACGATCGCCGGGTCGATGTCCTTGACCAGGTCGGCCAGGGCGCGCGCGTTGCCCCACTGGACCGTGTAGATGCACTGGACGCCGACGACGTCCGGCTCGAACTCCTCGATGATCGCGCGTAGTTGGGAATCGTCGAGGCCGTAGCGGACCAGGCTGCTGCCGGCGCCGAGGTCTACGAGCCGGCGTTCCTGCTCCCAGCCGGCGAAGGGCGAGTCGACGATGCGGACGTCGAAGCCGGCGAGGCGGGCGTTGGCCGCGATGCGCAGAAGCCCGATCGGAGTGCCGGCGCGCTTCATGACCTCGAAGGTGTCCAGGCCGAGGGCCCGGAAGCTGCTGCGCTCGGGCGAGGGTTCCACGACCCGCGTGTAGGAGGGGACGACGAGCAGAACGCGGGGCGCCTCACCACGGGCGCGCCGCCGGGTGCCGGAGACCGAGGTGCGCAGGGAGGGCCTGCCCAGATGCCGCAGGTGTGGGCGCTGCGGGGCGCTGGAGAACTTGACGACCGGATTCTCGACCACCACGGGTAAGGGGGGTACGGCTTGAGTCACGAGCGCTCCTTCTGACCGGTTGACCAACCTCGGACGGATGCGAACGGGAGTTCGCTCGCCATCGTGGCGTGCCTCACACTGTCGCGAGGGCATTCCCTCAGAAATGGCGTGAAGCGGGCCCTCGGGTCGAACCGGGGGAGACGTGGCAGGAGGCGCCACTTGCTCCGTAAGCGTGCTCCCCGCGGCGATGAGGCGTGCGGTTACCACGGGCTCGCCGGTCCGCGTCCGCATCCAGGCGGACCAGGCGGACTGAGAATCGCAATGCCGGGCGCGTACGCCCGATGGGACCTGCGTGCGGCTGCTGCCCGTCTACCCCACGCGGGAACGTGGGAGCACCTTCCGAGAAACGCGTGGCCGCACCGGCACCGGGGCCAGGCTGTATGACCAACGTCTCTACGGAATCAGGGTCATTCGCACGACGCGGATGATGTCCGGCGGGCGTCGGTATGTCGTGACTTCCACGCTACGACGACGCACATCGCCATGGGGGTGGGGGGTTGAGCTTGTACCCCCATAAGCCCGCCCTGCCACGCCTTGCGCAGAAGCGGTCTCCTGGAATCGCGCCTCGGCCACGACACCACCGGCCGTCGCGCTCTTTCCCCCGCCGATCGAATATGAGGTCCCCTCCATGGAACGTCGCAAAGCGCTCGGACTGATCGCCGCCACCGGAGCCGCCACCGCCACCTCCGTCACGGCTCTGCCTTCTTACAGTGCGGAGACCGGCCGCGTCGCGGGCCCCCCAGGACGGGGCAAGGCCACGGCCAAGGGCGGTTACACGTTCGCGCTGGACAAGAGCGTCAAGCGGACCTCGGTGCGGTTCAGGAACCGCTACGGCATCGAGGTCGCCGCGGACCTCTACGTGCCGAAGAACGCCAGGGGCAAGCTGTCCGCCCTGGCGCTCAGCGGACCCTTCGGCGCGGTCAAGGAGCAGTCCTCGGGGCTCTAGGCCAACGAGTTCGCCCGCCGCGGCTACGCCGCACTCGCTTTCGACCCCTCCTTCACCGGGGAGAGCGGTGGCGCGGTGCGCGACGTGGCCTCGCCCGACATCTACACCGAGGACTCAGCGCCGCTGTCGACTTCCTCGGCCTGCAGAAGATCGTCGACCGCGAGCGCATCGGCGTGCAGGCCATCTGCGGCTTGAGCGGTATGGCGCTCACCGCGGCGGCCGCGGACAGCCGTATCAAGGCGGTCGCCACGGCCTCGATGTACGACATGTCCCGCAGCATCTCCCGCGGTCACGAGGACTACTACACGCCGGAGCAGCGGCAGAAGGTCGTGGATCATCTCAGCAGGCAGCGCTGGATCGACGCCGAGCAGGGCACCTACGCGCGGCTCTCCCACGAGGTCCCCTTCGACGAGGAAGGCAACGTCGCCCCTTCGAACCGCGTCCTGCCCAGGGCCCTTCCGGCGGACGCCGACCCGATCACGAAGATCTTCTTCGACTACTACCGCACAGAGCGCGGCTACCACCCGCGCTCGATCAACTCCACCACCGCGTGGACCGGGACCACGCCGATGTCGTTCTTCGCCTTCCGGCAGATGATGAACATCGACATGCTGGCGCCCCGCAAGGCGCTCCTGGTGGCCGGCGCCGACGCGCACTCCCGCTACTACTCCGAGGACATCCGGAAGACGGCCCCCGACGCCGTCGACCTCGTGATCGCCCCGGGCGCGGACCACGTCGACCTGTACGACCGCAAGGACCTCATCCCCTTCGACAGCTCGACGAGTTCTTCACCGAGAACTTCGCCTGACCGGAAGGGCCCCGACGGGCTGCGCCCCCACACCGGCCTGTCGAGCGTCCGGTTCTGGCGTTCGGCGGGCATGACCGAGGAGGTCGGCAGCCAGCCGGGACGGGGCCGCTTCAGGACGACTGGGCCAAGGGCAACCGGCGTAGGGACTTCCGCCCTCGACTGCTCAGGTTCGGTTCCTGGGCCAGCTCGTCGCACACCGTCCTTGCCGACGGATGGCCCAACTCGGCCAGCAAGTGCACCGTCATCACGCGCAGACGCTCTTCCACGTCAGGGTCGCGGGCGAACCGCAGGAGGTCCTCCGCACCTCGGGGGTCGCGGCAGAGCGCTGTCACGTAGGCCGCGTTGATCCGCGTCCGGGCCGGGCAGGCGAGATCGTCGGCGATGGCCTTCATCCGCGCGATGCCGTACGCCTCGTCGGTCTCGACGACCATGAGCGCCGCCTTGAACCACAAGTCGCCTCCGGTTCGGGCGTCGATCCAGCTGTCGAGAAGGGCGAGGCCGCGTGGCCGGTGAAGACGGATGAGCTGCCATACGATGCCCAGCCGGTCGTCGTCGTCCTGTCCTGGATGGGACGCCAGGTCCACGATCAGGTCGAGGCCGCTTTCGTCGTCGGCGCGGACCATCGCCGTCGCCGCCGCCACCCGGCCCTGCAGACTCGTCAGCCGCGGCGAGTGTGCCAGTTCCCGCAGGGCCGCCAGGCCCTCGGCTCTGCTCTCGGCGAAGGCGAGCAGCGCGTCGGCGGAATCGACCCGGGAATCGTCGATGGCCAGGGCGGCGAAGGTCTCGGCCATCGGCATGGAGCCCGGATCCATCTCATTCACCGCGCGGATGTCGATCGAGGCCCCGAACCGGGCCTGTTTGCCGATCTTGATGTGCCGCTTGAGCTTCTCCACCGCCCGAGCCTGCACCGAGGCCGGGAGGTAGGTGCCGAGCCGCTTCTGTGCGGCGAGGAACGTGCAGCCGCTGATGCCGGCGGACGACGGCAGCTTGTCGAGATCCGCCGCGGCGGCATCGGTGAGCCGGTCGATGAGGAAGCCGAGGTACGACATGTTCTCGCCATCGGCGACGGCAGTCGACCACAACCGCCGGCCCCAGCCGCCCCCGGGGTGGTAGCCAGGCACCGGCCGCAACGGCCAGTGCCGTCGCCGGTGAGCGCCGAGGACGCGTCGCAGCTCGGCCACGCCGTGTTCGCGCACATCACAGACAGCACAGGCGGCCAGGAACTCCTCGTACGTGCGGTGCGCGAACTCCAGATCGTCGCCCCGCTGTTGAAGGACTCCGCTGCGCCGGAGGCATGCGACGAGCTGCTCTCTCCACCACTTGACCGGCACACCGCCCGGCAGCTCGGTGAGTGGCTCGTGCAGCAGGATGTCCGTGACCGAACGGGCAGGACTGCTCTCCCGTCGGCGGTGGGCCACCTGGGTCAGCAGTGTACGAAGGTCGGCGGGTGACATCGTGGACAGAGCGACGACGCGCTCCGCCACCGCGGGGTCGATCCAGGCGGGTTCCCCGATGTCGCCTCGTGTGCCCGCATGATGCTCGGGCCGGGTACCGGTGGACGGCGTGGGTGTCATCAATCGGGTGATGAAGTCGTCGTAGACGGCCCCACGGGTGTTGCCCAGAGGCCGGTCCGGATCGTCCTTGTACAGCTGGCAGACAAGGGCACCGATCATGGGCAGCTCGACCAGGTCGGCGAGACCGGCTTCGTCGATCGCGGCCATGAGGCCGTCGACCCGGTCCGGGCCGAGTCGAGCCGCGGCGAGTTTCCGGACGTCACCCGCCTCGAACCGCAAGAGTTCGAAGCAGACGGGCGCCGCCTCCTCGAGATCACCTTGCTCTTGCTCGGACAGGTGCCGCGTGGCGATGACGAGGCGGTGGGTCTCCGGCCGCTCCGCCGCCCATCGGACCGCATCCCGCAGCACGTTCCGGCGTGCCCGGGCGTTGGTGATCTCGTCGAGGCTGTCGAGCAGGACGAGCCAGTGGGCGCCGGGCGCCGGCGGGTGGGCGAAGAGCCGTTGCGCGAGATGCTCGTTACTGAACGACGGGGCCGGGATACGGACCGGCAGCGCACCAGACCGGACTCCGGCCTCCCACCGGCGGCAGACGTCGAGCTCGTAACGCCGCAGAAGCTCGGTCTTGCCGCCACCGGGATCACCGAGCAGCACCACGAGCGGCCCTGCGGTGAAGACGGCGGCGCTCGCCGACCGGGCCGTCGAACGGTCGGCGGGACGCCCGTCCTGCCAGCTCACCACCGACTGGGCAACGTAGGGCCTGGAAACCTCCGCGTGGCGGCAGACATCGGCAAGGTAGTCCTCCAACGGGAGGCTCTCCTCCTGCACGAGGACTGCCCTGTCACCCCTCCCGGGCGTCCGGTTGGCGGGCCGGTCCGCAGCCGCACGCTCGGCGTACTCGTACGCCTTCCGCTGGGCGGCGACGTCAGTCGTCAATGCCCGTGCGATCGCCTGCGCCGTATCCGGGCTGGGCAGCTTCCTTCCGTTGAAGATGCCGCTCAGATACCCGTACGACACCCCCGCCTTCTTCCCGATCGTCCGTAGCGGCGGCATACCCGCGGCATCACGTAAACGCTTCAGCAGGTCCACAAGGTCGCCGTGGCACCCTACTGGGCCCTCCGATGCGCTCATCCGAGCCCCCTCGCATCCTCGCCCCTCGCAGGCAGCGTATCGGGGGCAAGTTCGCTGTTCACCCAGTTCACTGAACACCGCGCGGTCTTCGTCCGTCCGGCCAGTTCAACCGTCCTGACGCGGCAACGGTGTCCGATGTTCGTCGTGAACACCGCACCTTCGCTTTGGCTGGAGCCGCGGCAGACCAGCCGTTCCGTCAAAGCCCCAGGAGACGCCATGAGCCGAAAACCGTTCACCCTGCGTCAGGCCGTCCTGTCCGGCGGCGCGGCGGCGGCCGGCACGAGCGCCGGAACCGTCGCCGAGACCATCGCGAGCCACGTTCCGGGTCTCGGTCCGCTCGCCACCGCCGTCGTGGCGCTGTGGGTTCTCGACAAGCTGCACGCGCTCATTGACGACACCGAGTCCTAGTCGATCGATCGGCCCGGCGCCGCGGCTTGAAGGGCAGGGTGGCTGGTCGTCCGCACGATGTGCGTCGACCGGCAGCCCTGGCACAGGCTCGGGTAAGCCGTGCAGGTCGTTCATCCCTGATCATTCCCGACCCGGTACCCGGTGGCGCCCGACGCCGGGGGCCCGGCCCCGGCCGGTCTGTCGGCCGCTGCCGCTTGGGCGAGGTCCACCTCGCCGGCTTCGATCAGGGCCCGGTGCAGTTGTTCCATGCCGGCGGGGCGCTCGGCCTCGTCTGGATGTCAGGAGTGGCGTGCGCGATCCAGCGTGTTCCCCAGGTGGGGACGGAGACGGCGGCGGGCGCTGCGTCGCCGTCGCGCCGCTGTGCGTGGGCGCCGCTGGGACCGTGGCGTGGTCGGGCATGCGACGCTGCCCACGGCAAGGAAGACCGGGGCGAGTGCCGGCAGGATCCGGCCCGTAGGGCGGGCGGCGGAACCGAGAGCGCAGACGTTCGGTGACTCTGGCCGAGCTTCGACCGTGGCTCCGTCCGTGATCTCTAACTCTCGGGCCCTGCAACCGGTTTCGTGCGACGATCTACAGGCCCTCTCGGGCCCCACCCTGCCGCAGTAACGATTCCCCGGAGAGTTCATGCGTCGCGCCCACCTCCTGTCCGCTGCTGTCCTCCTGCTGTGCACCGCCTGTTCCGGCGGCGCGGACAGTGACTCGGAGGAGAGTGCAGAGAAGACCATGGATCAGGGGGCGGCCGTGCGTGCTGCGATCGAGAGGACGAGCGCGGACAGCGCCCGCGTGGACGAGAAGATCGAGCTGAAGTCCGCCGACAGCCCCAGGACTTACGTGTTCGCGATCGCCGGCGTGTTCGACCTGGCGGGTGACAGGGGCCGGCTTACGGTGCGGTTTGAGGACAGTGGCATGGACCCGGTCGAGGAGGTCTTTGTCGGCGACACTGTCTATGTGCGGGGCTCGCGGGAGGCGGGCGAGGGCAGGTGGGCCTCGGCTGTCCGCAGCGAGGCACTCACCCGCTATTTCCTGCGGGCGCCGCTGAATGACCCGGAGCACCTGCTGCGTCAGGTCAAGGCGATGCGGCAGGTGTCGAACGAGGGCAAGGAACAGGTGAATGGCGCCCCTGCGGTGCACTACCGGGGCACGATCGACCACGCCACCGCGACGCTCCGGATGACGGCGGAGACGAAGCGAGGGCTGAACGACCTGCGCGAAAAGCTGGGCGACGACATGCCCGTCTACGCGGACGTGTGGGTCGATGGGAAGGGGCGCGCCGTTCAGGTCCGGCTGTCCTGCTTCGGCGGTGTGAAGGCCATGACGACGATGACGCTGTCGAACTTCGGGACGTCGGTGAAGGCCAAGGCGCCGTCGGCCGAGCAGATCGTCCCTGTGACGGCGGGTGAGGATGTCCTGCTGGCCTGATCGGGGGCGAACCTGGCACGGGCTCCTGGGAGACGCCAGACCAGGAGTCGGCAGCGGGGACGAAACCGGCGAGGGGCTCAGTCTTCCTGGGGCAGGTACGGAGCAGGGCATGGATGCGGACGAAGGTCCGCAGCACCTCCTGGAGCCCTGAGGCTCAGCAACGGCCTGGGCCCTCGTCCAGGAGCACGGGATGTACAGCTGCCGGTCCACCGCCGTGCGTCTGCGGGCGCTGGCGTAGACGAACAGCGGCCTGGATCTGGCAGCCTGACACGACCCATCACGCCAGGCAGTCGGCGACGTCGAAGCCCGGATCGTCGGCCAGCCTGACCGCGTGGGGCGACGCGTTGTTCGAGTTGTGCGACGCCCTGCTGTGAACGGACGGCCGGTGCGGAGCTGGTTGATCTTGCGCTCGCGCCCGAACACCGCCGTGGGCACGGGGCTCTGTACGGCGGACTCAACCACGGACGGATTGAAGTCGCCCGGCTGCCTCGGGCCCCTGTCAAAGCGACGCCGATGACGGTGGCAGCCGAAGTGACCCCTTTGCAGCGGCTGGCGGAGCCGGCGCCGCCCTCCCGGGTCGCCGTCTACTCATGCCGGCCGGCGGGTCAGACGGCGGGGCATCAGGGTGATCGCGGCCCAGGTGATCAGGGTCTCGGAGTGCTGGATGAGCCGTTCGTAGTCCCGTGCGTGCTTGCGGGCGTTCATCATCCAGGGTCGGCTGGGTAGCTCGACCGATGCCCGCCGGAATGCCGTGCCGCCGGGTGGCGGCGACGCTCGGGACCGCCGCCGGGTGTCGTTGGCGGTGGCTGTCCGACGTCAGCCTTCTGGCGGAGCCAGGCCCTTCGCTTCTGCAGCCGAGAAGGAAGAGGAATCTGCGGCGATACCTGTGGTATCGCGTCGTCGCCTCCGTGCTCGCCCGGCAGCATTCAGGCCGGGGCGGCTGTCAGTTCGGTGTGGTGTCGGTGGGCAGGGTGAGCACAGCGGTGGTGCCGCCGTCGGGTGTCTCTTCGAGGCGGAGGGCGCCGCCATGTGCGGCGGCGATCCGTTGGCAGGTGGCCAATCCGATGCCGGAGCCTTCGACGTCCGGGTGCACACGGGTGAACAGGCCCATCACACGCTGCCGGTCCTGCGGCGGGATGCCGCGGCCGTTGTCGACGACAGCGATGTCCCAGCCGTGCCCATGTGCTCCGGCGGCGATGACGATCTGGCAAGGGCGGTCGGCTCTGCGGAATTTCAGAGCGTTGCTGACGAGGTTCTGAAGCAGCACGCGCAACTGGGTCGCATCGGCGATCACGATGGGCAGGTTCTCGACGGTGACGCGCGCACCATGGGTACTGATGGGGCTGTCGAGGTCCTCGATGACGGCGTGGGCGAGGGTGTTCAGGTCGACGGGTTCGAGGTGGAGTCGCCCGCCCGCGCTGGCCAGGGCGAGCACGTCTTCGATCATGGTGTGCATGCGGTGTGCGGAGCCGATGACCCGTTGGGCGCAGAAGGAGGCGTCCGGGTCTTTGGCGATTGCCGGGATGTCGATGAGATTCTCGGCGTGGCCGAGGACGCCGGTCAGCGGGTTCTTGAGGTCGTGGCTGACCTGTCCGGCGAACTGCTGCAGCGCGCGGTTGGAGCGTTCGAGTTCGGAGCGTGCCTCATCGGCGGCTTGCAGTGCCAGATGAAGCAGTGCCTGGTGACGGTGCAGGTCGAGGACGTCGACGACCATGCCGGCCAGCTTGTCCAGCGCGCCACGTTGCGAGGCGGTCAGCCGGCGGACCTCAGTGTCGAAGACGCAGAGAGTGCCGAGGACTGGTCCCTCGGGGGTGCGTAGCTGGGAAGCGGCGTAGAAGCGGATGTCGCCGAGGACGCCACTGACATAGGGGTTGTCGGCGAAGCGGACATCCAGCCTGGCGTCCGGAACGCACACCGGCGCCGGCTCGACCAGAGTGACCGCGCACATGGAGTCGCCGCGGGCACACACCGTCGGTTCGAAGCCGACCGCCGCGATCAGGTTGGCATCTTCGGCGGAGATGATGTTGATCACCGAATGAGGGACCTGGCAGACATAGGAGGCGAGTTCCACGATCGACGCCAGGTCCGGCGGGACCGGCGCCGTCAGGATGCCGTACCGCCGCAGGACTCGAAGACGCTCGGGCTCATCAGCGGATACCGGGAACGATGCTTTGGCCACGATGGCCGTCCTTTCCTGCCTGGTGGGGTCGAAAGATCGTTTCCCATGCGACACCCGCGGCCACGGAGCCGACGTGCGGATCACCCGACGGGTCCCCTCTTGCGGCTGAGGCGCGGACCGTGCCGACACGGGCGCCCACGGTCTGTCTCACCGATCTGAGCGGCCGCACCAGGGCGCGGGTGGTGCGCCATGTGCCGTAGGGGGAGACCCTCTCACCGAGCAGGAAGGGCATCTATGGACATATGGTGCGAACCGTGTGTGCCAGGAGATCGTTTGACCACCAGCCCAGCGAGGTGCAGCCCATGAGAACACTTTTGCGTACCCGCCGTGCCCGGGCGGGCCTGGCGGCTGCGCTGACCGCGCTGTGCGCGGGCCTGGTCCCGCTGGCCGCAGGCAGCACTCCCGCGTCAGCCACACACGTGTGGAGGACTGCCTGGGCGGACGACTTCAACGGCCCGGCAGGGACCCTGCCCGACAGTGAGAAATGGATGGTCGATATCGGCACCGGGTACCCCGGCGGCCCGCCCAACTGGGGCACCGGTGAGGTGCAGACCTACACGGCCGATCCCGCCAACATCAGCCACGACGGCCGGGGCAACCTGCGCATCACCCCCCTGCGCGACACCGCCGGGCGGTGGACCTCCGGGCGCATCGAGACGCGCCGCAGCGACTTTCGCCCTCCTGCGGGCGGACGCATGCGCATCGAGGCCCGCATCCAACTGCCCGCCGTCACCGGCGCGGCGGCCGAGGGCTACTGGCCGGCCTTCTGGACCCTGGGCGCCTCATACCGGGCCGGGGTCCCCTCTCCGACGTCCGGTGAGTTCGACATCATGGAGAACGCCAACGGCCTGAACCGCATCTGGGGCGTGATGCACTGCGGCACACCCACCGGGGGGCCGTGCAACGAGAGCACCGGCCTGGCCGCCGGCACCACCTGCCCCGGCACTCGTTGCACCGGCACCTTCCACACCTACACCCTGGAATGGGACCGCCGCACCTCCACCGAGCGGCTGCACTGGTTCGTCGACAGACGGCGCTACCACACCGTCAGCTCCACGCAGGTCGACCCGGCCACCTGGCAAGCAGCTACCGCCCAGGGCCACTTTCTCCTGCTGAACCTCGCTGTCGGCGGCGGATTCCCCGACGCGCTGGCCGGGCACGCCACCCCCACGACGCAGACCCGCCCCGGCTATCCCATGCTCGTCGACCACGTCGCCGTCCTCACCGCCACCCCGCACCGGCCTTGACCGACCAGCAGATCTGCAGCCCCCTGCCGCGCGGCCTGGTCGCTCACGCGTGGTGGCCCTCCCACTGGTGAGGGCCGGCTCCTCGCCACGCCACCAGCCGTTCGGCCGACCGCGACGACGAGCCGGATGTCGGCGTCGATGACGACCCTGTGGTTGGTGGAGTACCGGTAGTTCTTCGACTGCTCGGCAACAGCGTGGTCGCGGGTGGGCACGAGAATGCCGTCCACGATCAGCATGGTGTCCAGCGGCGCAAGCTGCCCTGCGTCGGGTCTATCCGCCAGTACGCGGCAACCAGCAGCACCCGGTCCTCCAACGGCAGGCTCCACGGCCGGCCCCTGAGTACCGGGCCCGCACCCTCAGTGCAGGAGCTGCACCTGTGACGGAACCGAGCAACTGACGAGGCCATGACTATCCGCGACCGCAGATACGGGACAGCCTCTAGGATCGGCCGGTGATGGAGAGCGCAACGCTGGCGGAAGTCTTCGACGAGCTGGCCGACAGCTATGACCACGGGCACCATGAGAAGATCGCGCGGGCTTTGATCGCATGGGCTGATCCCGGCGCCACCGCCAGGGTCGCCGACGTGGCGTGCGGGGCGGGCGCGGTGGCGCTGCAAGTCGCCCGGGGCCGGCCGGACACCGCACCGGCCGTCCTGGCCGTCGACCTGTCGCCGGGCATGGTCGCCACGGGCCGCGAGCGCTCCGTCGGCCTCGTCCCGGTCGCCGCGATCGACTGGCGGGTCGCCGACGCGGTACCGCTGCCCGTCCCCGATCACTCCCTGGACGTGGTGCTCTGCGCCTCCTCGCTGCACTTTCTCGGCCGTCGGGTGATGGACGACTGGCTGCGCGCCCTGCGTCCCGGGGGCCGCGTGGGCTTCACCCTGCCGCTGGCCACGCACTTTCGCCCATCGGAACGCTTCACCCGCCACATCGCTCGTGACGTGCCGTTGCCCCGCACCGCGCGGGAGGCCGACGCCTGGGTGACTTCATGCGGTTTCTCCGGGGCCGCATCCCGGATCCTCGACCTCGGAGCACGCCGTGTGGCCGTCATCGTGGCGAGTGCGCCCGCCGGATTCTGACGCCCGGTCTGCGGGTTCGGCCGGACGACGACACCGTGCGGCGGTGGGTGCGCACCGGCGGCTGCAGATAGGTCGGCCGGTGGGCGTCCCAGGAGCGGCGCAGCGGGTCGCGGACCGCTCGTACGCACAGCCCGGCGGGGGTGACCACCGCGAAGTACAGTACGGCCAGCCCCAGGTGCCGCAGCCGCTCAGTCCATCGGGATCGTGGCACGCCAGTCGCCCTCCTCCCGCCACTCGGGCTGGTCCCGCTTGTTCAGCAGGAAGTCGCCGAGGACAAGCAGATCGATGCGCGTGCGCATGAAGCAGGCGTACGCCTCCCTGGCGTCCCGCACGATCGGCTCCCCCCGCACATTGAACGACGTGTTCACCAGCACCGGACATCCCGTCCGCTCCCGGAACGCGGTGAGCAGCGCGTGGAAGCGCGGGTTGTGCTCGGCCGTCACCGTCTGCACGCGCGCCGAGCCGTCGACATGGGTGACCGCCGGAATCGTGGAGCGCGGCACCCGCAACAGCTCCAGTCCCGACGCACCCCGTGGTGGGAGCCCGCACTCCTGCCGCCGGGCGGCGGCGACCTGCGCGGTCAGCAGCATGTACGGGCTCTCCTGCGGCAGTTCGAACCAGTCCTTCGCTTCCTCGGCGAGCACCGCGGGCGCGAACGGCCGGAAGGACTCGCGGAACTTGGTCTTGAGGTTGAGGGCGGACTGCATCACCGGGTCGCGTGGGTCCGCGAGGATGGACCGGTTGCCCAGCGCACGCGGCCCGAACTCCATCCGCCCCTGACACCAGCCCACCACCCGGCCCGCCGCCAGCTCCGCCGCGACCCGCTCCGTCAGCGCCCGCTCCGGCATCCGTACGGCGGGGTAACCGCCGTCGGCGAGGAAGTCTTCGATCTCCCGGTCTGAGCAGGCGGGGCCGAGCAGCGCCCCCGCCATCGCGTCCCGGCCGCTGCCGGCGTGGGCGCGGGGCGCTCCCCGGTGGTGCGACTCGGCCAGGGCGGCGCCCAGCGCCCCGCCCGCGTCCCCCGCCGCCGGCTGCACCCACAACTCGTCGCACACCCCGTCCGTCAGGATCCGCCCGTTCGCCACGCAGTTCAGTGCGACGCCGCCCGCCAGGCACAGCCGCCGTTCCCCGGTGCGTTCCAGCACCGTGCGGGCCAGCCGCCGCAGCACTTCCTCGGTGACCTGCTGCACGGACGCCGCCAGGTCGAACTCCCGCTGGGTCAGCGGACCTTCGGGAGTCCGGCGTGGGCCGCCGAACAGCTCCTCGAAGGCCCGGCCGACCATGGTCAGCCCGTACTGGAAGGTGAAGTAGCCGAGTTCCAGGCGGAAGGAGCCGTCCGGTTTCACGTCGATCAGCCGCTCCCGGATGAGCGGCGCGTACCGCGGGGTGCCGTAGGGCGCGAGGCCCATCAGCTTGTACTCGCCCGAGTCGACCTTGAAGCCGCAGTAGTACGTGAACGCCGAGTACAGCATGCCGAGCGAGTGCGGGAACGACAGCTGCGCGAGGGGGACCAGCTCGGTGTCCCGGCCGTGCCAGAGCGTCGTGGTCTCCCACTCGCCCACGCCGTCCACGCACAGCACCGCTGCCGAGGAAAACGGGCTGGGGAAGAACGCCGATGCCGCGTGCGAGGCGTGGTGCCGGTGTGCCACCACCGGGGGCAGCGGCCGGCCGCGGGCCAGCTCACCCAGCCGTGCCCGTACGTCGTCCACGGCGCGCCGCTTCCAGCCGGTCCACTCGGGCCAGGCCCGGCGGAACACCGGGTAGCCGCGGGGGGCCGTGGCCAGCCAGGTCGCCAGCACCCGGCGGAATTTCAGGGCCGGATCCTCGTAGAACGCCACCGCCGCCAGGTCGTCCAGGCGCAGCCCGGCCTCACGCAGACAGGAGGTGACGGCGTGGGCGGGGAAGCCCGCGTCGTGGCGGCGGCGGGTGAACCGCTCCTCCTGCGCCGCCGCGAGCGGGACGCCGCCGGCCACGACGGCGGCCGCGCTGTCGTGGTAGTAGGCGGAGATGCCCAGGACCGGGCCGTCCGGGCCGGTCCCGCTGCCGGAACGAGCCATTTCAGAACAGGGGGTAGACGGAGGCGTCGTCCTCGGGCTGTGGGCGCAGCCCGTGCGGCGGGGCGGCGGAGGGGGCGGGCCGGTGCGCGCGGCGCAGCCAGGAGGCCAGGCGGCGCACTGCCGGCACGGACGCGGGGCCGCTTTCCCGGGGGGTCGTGTCGTGGGCCGCCTCGTGCGGGGTCTCGGGCATCACAGGCTCCTCACGCCAGGTCGAGACGGTCGGCGAGCTGCCGGGCCACGAGGTCGTAGCCCAGATCGGTGCAGTGCACCCGGTCGATGAACAGCCAGTCCTCCGGGCCGGCCACGTCGGCCAGCGCCACGTTCATGTCGAGGAACGGTACGTGCAGACCGGCGCATCCGGCGGCCAGCCGGTCCGCGTAGGCGCGGCCCACCGCCATGGTGGAGATGTCGTTGTGGAACCGGCGGAAGTTGGACACCTCGTCCAGCTCCTCGAACAGCAGCTTCTCCCGGGGCAGCGGCTCCTCGCGCACCCAGGGCGCGAGCGGCTGGAGGACGAAGGTCAGCCGGACGCCGAGGCCGTCCGCGAGGGTCTTCCACGCCCCGAGGTGGCGTAACGTCAGTTCTGCGGCGTGCGCCACCCGCCGCTCCGGTGGCGGGACGACGTCGGGGGCGGGCCCGCAGTCGAAGAACGCGCCGTGCCGGCCCTGCTTCTCCTCGGGCAGTCGGCTGAGCACGAGATTGTTGACGCCGGACACCAGCACGATGTCCTCCACGGGCGGCAGTTCGTGCAGGAACAGGGTGAACAGCATGAGTTCCTGCGCGGAGTTGTGGCTCTGCCCGGCGATGTTCAGCCAGGGCAGCCGGGGCGCGTGGGCGTTCCACAGCCGGGCGGAGATGGTTGCCGCGTCGCCGGTGGCGCCCACGCCGAAGACCGCGGAACTGCCGGCGAGCACCCGCGCCGGACCGTCGGGGCGGTCGCCGCCGACACTGGCTACCAGCCCGGCCGGCCCCGGCGTGACCCGGAAGCCGTGCCGGTCGGTCGTGTAGACGGGCGTCTTCTCGTTTCCGTACTGGAAATAGCCCAGGTACGGCTGGTCCTCCAGGAGGAAGGTGTAGTGCTCCATGTGCGGGGTGAACTCGGCGCGGGGTGAGGTCATCGCGAAGGGGCTCCCGTGGCTGGGGGGACGGTCGGCGTGCGCTCAGCGTGCGCTCAGCGGGCGGGCCGCGGGGGCGGCGGCTCGGGCAGGGAGCCGGGACGGTCCTCCCGGATCAGGTCGGCGTTGATGGCCATGCCGGCCAGCCCGCCGCTGGCGGCTGCCATCGCGGCCTGCTGCATGTTCCTGCCGAGGTCACCCGCCACGTACAGCCGGGGCAGGCTGGTGCGGCCGCGCTCGTCGGTCTGTACCGACTCCAGGTCCGGGGCCTGCAGCCAGGGACGCAGCGGGTCCACCCGGGGCTCGATGTCCAGATGCAGGAAGAGGGCGCCGAAGGCGGCGGACCGGCCGTCCTCGAAGATGACCTCGACCCCCTCGGAGTGCGGCTTGAACGCGCTGATCCCGTCGGCCACCACGGGCACGCCGGCCGCGACGAGCCGGTCTCGTTCGTCCCGCGGGAGGACGCGCCGGTCGGAGAGGTAGGTGATGTCCTCGGACCACACCGTCAGAGTCGCGGCCAGGCACTCGCTGGGCACGTTGCCGCCGTACACGGCGAAGCTGCGCGCACGCATCTCCCAGGCGTGGCAGTACGGGCACTCGAACACCGCCCTGCCCCACAGGTCCGCGAGGCCCGGGACCGCAGGAAGCACCGAGCGCACGCCGGCCGCGTACAGCAGGGTGCGGGCGTGAAAGGTGCCGGACTCCTTGGTGGTGACGACCACCCGGCCGCCGTCGCATCCCGCCGACGTCACCTCGTCGTCGCGGAAGGTCACGTCGTACGCAGCGAGCTCGGCGCGGGAACGGGCGCGGAAGTCCGCGATCGTCGCCCCGTCATTGGTCAGCACGTTGTGCATGACCCCGGCCGCCATGTTGCGGGCGTCACCCGAGTCGATCAGCAGCACCCTTCGGCGTGAGCGGCCCAGGTACAGCGCGCCGTTGAGGCCGGCCGGGCCGCCTCCGACGATCACCGTGTCGTAGAGCTGTGTGTCCAACGGTCACCCCTTGTCGAGTAGGTCGCTGTGCGGGGACGGGCCGGCCGCCGCGGTGTCCTCGCGCAGCGGCGCGAGCAGCAGCAGCGCGCCCGCCACCAGGACGGCACCGCACACCACGAAGACGGCGGGCACGGAGAGGGCTTCGGCGAGCAGACCGCCGAGCGTGGCGCCGACCGGCATGGAGCCCCAGGAGCACAGCCGGGACACGCTCATCACCCGGCCCTGCAGCGGCTCCGGCGTGAGCCGCTGGCGCAGCGACATCACGGGGATGTTCCAGCCCATCATGAAGACGCCGTTGGCGGCCAGTGCGAGGGCGGCGAGCGCCGGTTGCCGCAGGAGACCCAGCGCTACGTACGCGGCGCCCGACGCTGCCAGGGACCACCGGGCCAGTCGCAGCGCGGTCAGCCGGCCGACGGCCCGGGGCGCCAGCCAGCTGCCCGCGACGGCGCCCACCGAACCGGCGGCGAGCAGCAGTCCGTACCCGGTGCCGTCCAGTCCGAGAGCGTGTGCGCTGAGCAGGACCAGCATCGAGAACGTCGCCGAGAACACCAGCCCGTACAAGGTGCTCGCGGCGAGAGTCAGCCTGAGCGTGCGATGGCCCAGGACGAACCTGAGGCCCTCCCGGATGTCGCGCAGCACTCCGCCGCGCGTGCCCGGCGGGACGTCCGGGCGGGCGGTGCGGGGGAGCGGGGCGAGGCCGAGCATGAGCAGCGCGGCCAGCGCGTACATCGTGCCGCCGGTCGCCACCGCCGCGACGGCGGTCACCGCCACGAGGAGGCCCGCGACGGGCGGCCCGACCATCTCGTTCAGCACGATCTGTGCCGCCGACAGCCGCCCGTTGGCACGCTCCAGCTGCCGCTCGTCGACCAGCCGTGGCAGCATCGCGGGCGCCGCCGTGTCGGCGAGGGTCTCGGCGATACCGAGCACGAACGCCAGCACGTACAACACGGCCAGCGGGCGGTGGTCGGCGAGGGCCACGGCCGCGGCGAGCAGGGCCGCGGCGCGCACCGCGTTGCTGGCGAGTACGATCCGGCGCCGGTCCAAGCGGTCCACCAGGACGCCCGCGGGCAGCGCGAAGAGCAGCCAGGGCAGCATGTTGACGGTGGTCAGCCCGGCGACCGCCGCGGGGTGGGGATGGTGTGCCACCACGAGCAGCGGCAGCAGGGTACGGGTGATGCCGTCGCCGGCGTTGGAAGCGGCGGCCGAGGCCCACAGCCACCGGAACGGGCGGCCGAGATCCGCCCGCCGGTCCGGTCCGGTCGCGGGCCGTGCGGTGTCAGTCAACAACGCCTCCCCGGGACGCGTTGTCCTGCGGCACACCGTCGTCGGACCACGTCCGCAGGCCCAGCAGTCGTTCGCCGAGATCGCTCAGCCGCGCCGGTCCCCACAGCTCGGCCTCGTCCTTGCGCACCCCGCCCTCGGGGGGATGCGGGGGGACCCGGTCCCGCCAGAACCGCACCCGGGCCTCGCGCAGTTCGGCGTGCTCCTCCCAGGCGGGTGCCATGGTCAGGTACTGGGCCATGCGCACCCGGCCCTCGGAGACATTGGGATGCACGCCGTGCGGCAGCAGGCTGTTGAAAATGATCAGGTCACCGGGATGGACCCGGGGCATGGTGATCGAGTAGCCGGTGATGTCGGGCGTGAACGGGTCGCGGTCGGCGGGCTGTTCACTCACCCACTTCTCCCACTCGGTGAAGATCTCCGGCACGCACTGGAACCCGCCGATCTCCTCGTCGCCGTCGGTGAGCGAGAGCACCGCCTGACAGCTCACCGGCAGCGGATCGGTGGAGGTGTCCACGTCCCAGTGGACGAACCCGTCGAAGGCGCGTGGCCCCCGGTTGGGCGGGTTGACGTTGGTGAAGTCGATGGTGACCCACAGGTCGGTGCGGTCCCAGATGTCGGCGAAGGCGCCGTAGACCCGGGGGCTTTGCCGCACGTCCCACTGCGCCTGGTGGTTGTACATCTCGACCAGACCGCTGTGCCCCGGGAGCCGGTCGTTGCCCGTGTGCGGCGAGGTCCACGTCGAGGGGTCGTCGGGACGCATGTCCAGGAAGGAGTACAGGCCCTCGGTCAGGGTGGCCACGGTCTGCGGCTCCACCGCCTGACGCACGATCACATAGCCCTGGGTGACCCACTGCTGCCAGTCAGAGGGGGACAGGACGCGCAGCGGCTGGGTCTTGACGATGTCACGCAGGGGAACGACGGCCACGGGTACTCTCCAGGTCAGGGGTCGCGGGTTGCCGGACGGGGTGGGCCTCACTCGACGATCAGGTGGTGCTCCGGCAGTGCCACGGCGTCCAGCTCGGTGCCGGTGAGCAGCTCCAAGGCTTCGTCGAGGCGGTTGAGGAGCGGGCGTCCGCCCGCGTTGGCGCTGGTGTTGATCAGCACCGGTAGGCCCGTGCGTGCGCCCACCGCGTGGCACAGCCGGTACAGCAGGGGCTGAACGCCGGGCGTCACGGTCTGCAGCCGGGCGGTGCCGTCGATGTGCCGGGCCTCGGCCAGCTGCCGGGCCCGGTCGGGTCGTACCCGCACCGCGAACAACATGGTCTCGGCGTGGTCCAGGGGCCCCGTGAAGAACTGGTCGGCCACCTCCTGCGGGCAGATCGGCGCGACCGGCCGGAACCACTCACGTTGCTTGATCGTCTCGGAAACGTACCGGCGGGCGCCGCTCCAGTGGGCCGAGACGAGCAGAGAACGGTGACCGAGGGCTCGCGGCCCGGTCTCCAGGCCACCCTCCAGCCAGGCCACGCACCGCCGCTCGGCGAGCAGTTCGGCGACACGCTCGATGAACTCCTCGTCGTCCACTGCGCGCCGCACGGACAGCGCCGGTTCGGCCGGTGCCGCCGCGGGGCGGGCGGCCGGCTCCGTGCCGTCGCCCTCCAGGGCCTCCAGGCCCGTCAGTGGAGGTCCGGCATAGGCCAGCGGCGCCCAGCGTGAACCGCCCAGCAGCGTGGGGCGGTCGGCCGGATCGGCGACGGCGAGCGCCGCGCCGAGCGCGATTCCCGAGTCGTCGCAGCACGTCGGGACGTGGACCCGGGAGAACCGGCCGGACTCGGCCAGGCGTGTGTTGGCGGTGATGTTGAGGGCGCAGCCACCCGCGTAGCACAGGGTGGCGTAACCGGGGAACCGGCGGCTGATGCCGGTGACCAGCTGGAGCAGGTCGTCCTCCACGGCGTGCTGCAGGGTTGCCGCGAGGTCCCGGCAGACCCGGTCCTCGGGAGAGGTTCCCACCAGCGTGGTACCACCGTCCGCGCTCCGGATCTCGTCAGGGAACACCGAGCCGAAGGAGTGCACGACGTCGTCGTCCGAGGAGTCGGCGAGGCCCGCGTCCAGGTAGCCGCCGCTGACCGAGTCGTACTCCCACCAGGTGTCGGCGTAGCGCAGCGCGGTCCCGGTCAGCTTCTTCTCGTCCAGCACCTCGTACAGATCCGGCGCGGCACGCCGGGTGGACTGCGGGACCAGCATGGCGCGCAGCACCGGCAGCAGGGCCTCGTCCGGCTCCCCGGTGGCCGTCAGCCCGAGCAGTTTGCCGGTGTCGAACTGGCTGCCGTGGACCCGCCGGGACAGCGCCTCGTAGACCAGGCCGAAGCGCGGGCCGCCGCGGTTGGTGAGGGACATCACCGGGGTGAGCCGGTCGCCGTCGCCGAGACAGACCATGCCGCATTCGGCGTAGTTGCCCGTCCCGTCCAGCGCCAGCACCAGGGCCCTCCGGGCGCCGGAGGTGTGATAGGCAAGCGCAGCGTGCGCGTAGTGATGGCGTACGGCCATGAGGGTGATGTCGCCGAGACCGTGGGCCAGTGGCCAGTCGACGGGCTTGATCACACGGGTCACCGCCTCGGCCAGGCCGGTGACGCCGGGCGCCGACCAGCGGGCGTCCTCGTTGACCAGCTCGACCAGCGCGGGCGGCACCACCTGGCATCGCGGTGTGTACCAGTCCGCCACGGCGATCCGGGTCACCGGGCTCACCGCCCGCTCCCGCAGCTCCGCCAGCCACTCGGCGGCGGCGGGAGGGAAGTCGCCGTTGCCGCCGCACACGTGGCGCAGGCCCAGCCGTCGCTCCGCCTCGATGACCCGGTAGCCGTCCGCGTCGGTGAGTGCGGCCCCGGCGTCATGGCCGAAGTGCAGTCCGATCGTTGCCATGGAACCAGTCACCCTTCCTCGGCCCGGAACGGGGTCACGGGGCCGGGTCGTGGACCGGCGGGCCGCCGCACCGTGCGGACGACCCGTCGGGGAGTACGTGGGGGCCGGGGTCAGGACAAACTGGCCAGGCTCTGCGCGTGATGGCGCTCCAGCAGTCCCTGCACCACCTCGCGCATATAGGCGCAGTAGCCGGGCGACATCACCTGGATCGAGCCGTTCTCCTCCTCCAGAGCGCCGGCGGATCCGCCCGAGCAGGTGCCCTGCAGCTCACAGCCCTGGCAGCCGGGGCCGTTGGTGTAGGCCCGCATGCCGTAGTCCTGGTAGGCGGGCGAGGCGAAAATGCCGCGCCAGTCGTCGATGGTGCCGAGCTTGCGGGCGGTGGCCTTGCAGGCGAACACACTGCCGTTGGGCTCGATGGAGAGCTGACGGCCGACCGCCGGGCAGGTCTTGTAGTCGGCCTGCTCGGCCCACTTGGCCTCGTCGATGATCATCTGGAAGGTCTGGTACCAGTAGCCGCTGAGCTGCACGCCGCGCTCGCGCCCGTAGTCCACTGCGGCCAGCAGCCGCTGTGCCACGTCGTGCGGGCTGTGCTTCTGGAAGAATTCCTTCGCCTGGAAGGACACGATGACGTCCAGGCTGTCCAGGCCGGCCTCGGCGACGAAGTCGATGAGCGGGGTGCCCCACTTGTCCCAGGTGTACTGGGAGAGCACCGAGGTGATACTGACGGGCACGCCCGCGGCCTTCATGTCGAGGATCGCCTTGCGGACCACCGCCCAGGGAGTGCGCTGCTGCTGCCCGCCGCGGAACTCGCCGGTCTCCGGGACCAGGTAGTCGATGGAGACGGTGGTGTCGACGCGGTGCTCGGCGAGCGCCGCCAGCAGTTCGGCGTCGATGCGGGAGCCGTTGCTGGTCAGGTCGTAGGAGAGGGAGACCCCGTCGTGGCAGTCGCCGAACGTGCGCAGCACGTGCAGGATGGTGTTGCGGGCCAGGGTCGGCTCGCCGCCGAAGAACGACACCGAAAGATGGCCGCCCCCGTTGGCCTTGCGTAGCTCGATGGCCTCCCTGACGGTCTTCTCGGCCACCTCGCGCGACATGTGCATCGACGGATTGCGGGCCTCGTCCGAGCCGTGGTTCCAGTCGCCGCGGGCGAGCGTGGGGCCGGAGTCCGGACGGCCTGGGGCGTCGTCGCGGGAGCGGCGCAGCTCGACCAGGACCGGACCGGGTTTCACCGACTCTCCGGAGGTGTTGCGCTCCTCCACACCACCGTCGAAGTTGTACGCGAAGCAGCCCTGACAGGAGAAGTTGCAGGCGTTGGTGAGCACGAGCTGGATGGAGGAGTGGAAGACGCCGCTGCTGAGCACTTCACGCCTGCTCTCGAGCAGGGTGTCGATCTCCTTGGCCTCGTCCTGCCCCACCTCGACCAGGAAGCGGGCTTCCACCAGATCACGCAGAGACTCCTCGTCCACCCGTTCGCGTAGCCGCTGCCAGCTGATGCCCCCGGCGGCCTCCCGGAGGAGTTCCACGATGTCCCGGTCGATCAGCCGCGCATTTCCGAAGAGTGAATGAAAGGCCATGTTTCGCTCGCCGCCCGTGAATGCGTCGAGTCGGCCGCCGAATGAGCTGAAATCCCGATCGTCCGCGCCGCGCAGGGTGCGGATGTAGCGCGAGGACTGGTACATCGAATTCTGCATGGCTGAAGCCTTCTCCCTGCGGGTCACGAATTCCGGCGCGACGGAAAGGCGTACACGAGGGCCGGGACGGCGGTGCCGCGGTCACAGGTGCGCGGCGCGGAACAGGGCAGGTCCCGGCGCGCGGTGCCGGGGCCCAGCCGGCGAGCGGGGCCCCGGGTGAATCAGCCGTTAGGCCGGCTCACACTCTTTTCGCTGGTCAGCGGAGGCCGAGGTGGTCTCCGTCCGCTGACGCGGGGGCGTGATGGTCGGGGCGTTGCCCCTGTCCGGCGATACGAACGCGCACGGACGGGTCGACGCGGTGACCGCGGGTCGGGCGACCTTCCTGACTTCGGCCATACGGCCCTCCTCAGTGGGTGAGGCAAACAACGCGACCCACTGAAGCAGAAGTGAGCGAGGCCCAATAAGACGTCAACCGGTCATGCTGGAACTGCCCGTTTGCCGAGGGTCGACGCCGATATCGATCACGCATTACGGGCCGCCCGGATACCTGCGGGACGGGCTCACCTGCTCCCCCTGCTTGATCGATCCATTGGGGACGACCTGCTGTGCGTCGGCCGAAGTGCCGCACGCTGACGGGATTTAGTCACGCAGGGGATGTGACCGACAGATCGTCTACGCCAATCCGCCCCTCGGTATTCTCGTGGTGCGGCACCCTTTTCGTTGTACGCCCCTGTCGTCGACGAGTGCGCGAACGAGCAGGAGACCACGCCCGGAATCGTCGTCCCCCGCGTCCAGCCGCTGTCGCTGAGGCGGGGGTAGTTGCCACGTCATCGGCGACAAGGGCTACGGCTCCAAGGCCATGCGCACCTGGCTGCGGCAGCGGAACATTCGGCACACCATCCCGGAACGGTCCGACCAGATCCGCAAGCGGCTCCGCCGCGGCAGGATCATTCCCGACCAGCTCGCCTCGCGCCAGCGGCATGATGGCCGGGCGGGGGCACGGCCCCTCTCCCAGTCCTGCGATGCACACGTTCTTCATCACGCTGACCAGTACGTCCCACGTCTCCGCATCCACGGAGCCCCGTCAATTCGACTGTTCGTGATCACAGCCGACCCTGCCACGTCGAGTGATGCGGTGTCAGGACGGTGAACGGCCGTCCCCTTCGAGTGGGTGGGGGAGCGGCGGTTGATGAGGGGGGAACACGCCAGACAGTGCGATGTGACGTGAATCACAGAGGATTGTCGAGAGAATGAGTGTCGAATCAGCTCTCTCCCGTCGCAGGTAGGTGAACAGACTCACTCGAGCAACAAAGGAGGCCCGAGATGCCTTCGGATTCAACGCTGGACTCGGCACCCGAGGACGTTTCTCAGCACCCTGCCGCAGAGCCGTTCGAAGCACTGCTCGCCCCTTCACTGGACGCCCCCCAAGCCGGGGCCCTCGACCAATCGGGCTACGGCGGACTCGCGGCGCCGATGGACACGCTCGACTTGGACCCATGTGTCGTCCCGCCGCTTGATGACGGCGTCCTGAACTCCGGCAGTGTGGCGGACGTCGTGGACACGGCTTCCTTCGTGTCCGGCATCAGCGACTTGCTCGAGCCTCTGGCCTGTCTCGGACTCAACCCGGCCAGGGCGATGCTGCCCGGGGTCGAACCGCAGATCAACAGCATGGTGAGGGTACCGGGATCAGCCGTCCGGCTGTCGTCGATGGCTGACGCCTTCCATCCGCTGGGAGGTGTCGGTGAACTCGTCGGTCGATCGCACGTCGGCCTGGCTCAGGTACTCGAAGGCCTCCCGGCTCTGATTCCGCCGCTGCCCGGCCCGGCGAAGATGGCCGGGGCTCGGGCGCCACTGGCGAAGATGACCGAGATGCCGGCACCTGACGGCTTCACGGTCCCGGTGGGACTGCTGCAGATGACGCAGGAGATCCTCCCCACGCGTCCGCCGCTGGCTGACGTCATTGGCGGCCATGTTGCGGCTCTCTTCGCCCGAGTCCGGTCCGTCGCCGACCGGGCGAAGCGGCTGAGGCCGTCCGTCCCTGCCGAAGCCCGCTCGCAACAGCCAAGGCCTGACAGTGGTCCTCCAGCACCGGCCACAGGCTCAGGCAGCGACGCAGGAAGTCCTTCATCGACTCTGCGTCGCCCTCCAGGTATGCGTCGAAGGCGTGACTTCGAGCGCGATCACCAGATCCAAGGTTTCTCGATCGGCTGCATCCCGGACGGTTGGGAGCAGCGGGTCACCGTGCCCGGGCCGGAGGACCTCGTGATCCCGCGCCTTGTTCCCTGGGCTCAGCAGTTTGAGACCGAGTCCGTGCAGTACGTGGTCGGCCGGTTCAACGAGCAGGAACAGGCCGTGCTCCGGGTCAGGGCGGAGAAGCATCCGATGCCGTGGACCATGGCGCCCGCCTTGGTCCAGCAGGACGAAGCGCAGGGAGAACACAACCGGCGCAAGCTGAAGCGCGTCGCCAAGGAGTGGCGCAGGCACGAGATCAACCGCCGGGAGCTTCCGTGAGTACGCCGTCCGACCGGTCGCAGGAGCCGCTGATGACCGTACGGGCCGCGGTCATCTTGATGCTGGCCACGCAGATCGCGGTTGCCGTCGGCGTGCTGACCGTGATGGCAGGAAACGCATGGGCTGTCGCGGTGCTGGCTGCCGGTGGCTCCTTCGCCGGCACCGTCGCCTTCGCCCGGTCCGTGATCGGCTGAACCGGCCCGGGCGAACAGCGCCCGGGCTGACAGCTGTGGTCCCGGCGGCCGTACGAAGGTGCCGGGCGTGCGGCGGGTGGTGACCGGCCCCACAGAACAGGGTGGTTGAGATCACTTGCCCGGATAGTTCGGGTTCTCGGGCAGCGGAGGTGAGAAGCTCACCTTGCCGTCCTCCCGGCGCGCCTGGTACTCGCGCTCGCCGCTGTTCCCAGACCGCGCTCCAGGGTCTCGGTTGCTTCAGCCACCACCCCGCCGGGCCTGGCAACCCTGACCACCGCCTGCGGTCCGTTGTCGACTTCTACCAGCACAGAACCGCCGCTTTCCAGCGGCACTCTAAGCAATTCGGACATCGAGTCCCCCGCCACTTACCCGGTGTGATGCGCGCCACCCTGGCTCCTGCAAAAGCTGTTCGTGCCCGAGATCGGCAATTCACCAGGCGGTCACGAAGGCGCCGGCCGCCTCGCAGTGACGGCCCCCTGGGTTGATCAAGTTCCTATTGCAGGAACCCAACCCGTCAGATCAGGCTGAACGGCCCAGAGTCCGCCGTGCTTCCGTCCACAGCAGATCGAACTCCTCCGCGGAGGGCTCGGCCGCCTGCGGCCGGCCCTTCCAGCCGTCCATGGGACCTTCGGCGAGGGCGCCGTACTGCCGTTCATCGCGGCCCATCGCTGGGAGATCGGCATGATCACGCAAGCGCAGCACTTCAGAGAGGCTGCCGTCACCCGTCGCAAGTCGGCCGCCAGTAGGCCCGGCCGGTGATCCCCGCCCCCGGCACGCTTCCGTCGGCAATGATCTGCGCGACCCGCCCCGGGTGAGCCGTGTCTCACGGCGGAAGCGTTGATATGCAACGAGGTGCATAGAAAGATCGCTACATGGCGCTCGAGCACGCGATCCTCGTTTCCCTGCTGGAAAAGCCGGGCTCCGGCTATGAGCTGGCCCGGCGGTTCGAGCGATCCATCGGGTACTTCTGGACCGCCACCCACCAGCAGATCTACCGCGTGCTCAAGCGGATGGAGAGCGACGGCTGGGTCGACGTCCGGGACGTCCCGCAGTACGGGCGTCCGGACAAGAAGGAGTACTCCGTCACCCAGCCCGGCCGAGAAGCGCTTGCCGTGTGGTTGAGCGAACCGACCGAGCCGGAGAGCGTGCGGCACGACCTGGCGGTCAAGATCCGGGGCGCCGCCTTCGACGATCCGACAGCCCTGATCAGTGAGGTCGAGCGGCACCGGCAGGCGCACACCGGCCGCCTCGCTCACTACCTCGCTGGCGAGGCCCGTGACTTCGGGGAGCCTCCGGCGGACGGTCCGCTCGACGCCGAGCGGGAACTCCAGCACGTCGTGCTGCGCGGCGGCATCGCGTACGAACGCATGATGATCGCCTGGCTCGACGACGTCCTCGCCACACTCGCCCGCTTCGACGCCGAACACTGACCTGCCGAGCGGGCCCTCACCGGGACCGTGACCGTGCCCGGACCCACCCTCATTCATCCCAGCCGAAAGGCGGCACCCGTGACCGACGCGTTGCTCTTCAACCCGCGCACGTACGACCCCGCGCACTTCGACCCGGAGACCCGCAGGCTGCTGCGCGCCACCGTCGACTGGTTCGAAGAGCGGGGCAAGCGCCGGCTGATCGAGGACTACCGGACCCGCGCCTGGCTCGGTGACTTCCTCGCCTTCGCAGCCAAGGAAGGGCTCTTCGCGACCTTCCTCACCCCCGCCTCCGCCGCCGGAGAGGGTGAGGGCGACAGGCGCTGGGACACCGCCCGCATCGCCGCCCTCAACGAGATCCTCGGCTTCTACGGCCTCGACTACTGGTACGCCTGGCAGGTCACCATTCTCGGCCTCGGCCCCGTCTGGCAGAGCGACAACCCCGCCGCCCGCTCCCGCGCCGCCGAACTGCTCTCCCAGGGCGAGGTGTTCGCCTTCGGTCTGTCCGAGAAGGCCCACGGCGCCGACATCTACTCCACCGACATGCTCCTGGAGCCCGAGGGCACAGGCGGCTTCCGGGCAACCGGCTCCAAGTACTACATCGGCAACGGCAACGCCGCCGGGCTCGTCTCCGTCTTCGGCCGCCGCACCGACGTCGAGGGCCCCGACGGCTACGTGTTCTTCGCCGCCGACAGCCGCCACCCGGCATACCACTTGGTCAAGAACGTCGTCGACTCCTCGAAGTACGTCAGTGAATTCCGCCTCGAGGACTACCCCGTAGCTCCCGAAGACGTCCTGCACACCGGCCGCGCCGCCTTCGACGCCGCCCTCAACACGGTCAATGTCGGTAAGTTCAATCTGTGCACCGCCTCGATCGGCATCTGCGAGCACGCGATGTACGAGGCCGTCACCCACGCGCAGAACCGCATCCTGTACGGCCGCCCGGTCACCGCCTTCCCGCACGTACGGCGCGAGTTGACCGACGCATACGTACGGCTCGTCGGCATGAAGTTGTTCAGCGACCGCGCCGTCGACTACTTCCGCACCGCGGGCCCCGACGACCGTCGCTACCTCCTCTTCAACCCGATGACGAAGATGAAGGTGACCACCGAGGGCGAGAAGGTCATCGACCTGATGTGGGACGTCATCGCCGCCAAGGGCTTCGAGAAGGACAACTACTTCGCCCAGGCCGCCGTCGAGATCCGCGGCCTGCCGAAGCTGGAGGGCACCGTCCACGTCAACCTGGCGCTGATCCTCAAGTTCATGCGCAACCACCTCCTCGACCCGGTCGACTACGAGCCCGTCCCGACCCGTCTCGACGCTGCCGACGACGACTTCCTCTTCCGCCAGGGCCCGGCCCGCGGCCTCGGCTCGGTACGCTTCCACGACTGGCGGCCGGCCTTCGACACCTACGCCCACCTGCCCAACGTCGCCCGATTCCGTGAACAGGCCGACGCGCTGTGCGAGTTCGTCCGCACGGCCGCTCCCGACGAGGAGCAGAGCCGGGACCTCGACCTCCTCCTCGCCGTCGGGCAGCTCTTCGCACTCGTCGTCCACGGCCAGCTGGTCCTGGAGCAGGCGGCCCTGACGAGCGTTGACGAGAACGTCCTCGACGAACTGTTCGCCGTCCTCGTCCGGGACTTCTCCGCGCACTCCGTCGAGCTGCACGGCAAGGACTCCGCAACCGAGGAGCAGCAGCTCTGGGCACTCGGCGCCGTCCGGCGCCCGGCGGTCGACGAGGCGCGTTCGGAGCGCGTCTGGCAGCGCGTCGAGGCGCTGTCGGGGGCGTACGAAATGATGCCCTGAGGCTTCGGCACGGCCTCGGACGAACGCCTCGCGGGGTGCGGACGGCCGCCGCCGTACCCCGCGAGGCGTTCGCCGGTGGGTCAGAGCAATTGGCCGAAATCTCACGCGCCAACGGAGCATCCTTCGCCTGCACACCGAACTCGGAGACGATGGCCTCGACATCACGAACGCGGAGGTAGACCATCGGGTGAGGGCGGGCGCCACCCTTGTGCTCCGACAAGAACAACCGCACCCCCCCCGGGCGACCTCGACGAACGCGGGAAGTCCCGGTTCGAAGCGATGTTCCCACTGCCTGGCGAAGCCCAGCCGCCCCTACCAGGCGACCGCTGCCGCAGCGTCCTCGACGCGAAGAATGGGAGTGACTTCTGCGTCCATGGAGTCATCGACGCAGACGAGCAGACCGCCCAGGGCGAGCGTTGCCTGATGCGGCACTAGCCGATCGCGTCCGCGACCTGGTCGCTCCCCTGCTCCCCGCAGAGTTCCTGACGACGTGCTCGTACGCGCCCGGAGCCGGCGGGGCCGCGTGCTCGTTGATGTCTCGTGATGCCATACCTGATCAGCGGGCGAACATGTCGGTCAGGCGCAGGCTGTGGCCGTCCTCTTCCATCAGCGCGACGGTGGCGGGGACCCGGTCAGGGTGGTTCAGCTCGATGGAGGTGAAGGCGAAGTTCACCGCAGCCTCGACGAGCGGCACCAGCTCGCCCCCGGGCCGGGGCGCGAGGGTCAGCCGCCAGTCGGGAGCGACCGATGCCCAACCCTCAGGGCTGTGCGCCAGAGCTCCTCGACGTAGGGGCCATCTCGGTCGACTCCACGATTGTCCGCGCGCACCAGCATGCGGCCGGCGCCCGCACCGACCCGCCTCCGGCCCTGGGATCAAAGGGGGCCAAGGAGATGGAACACCAGACCGAGACGCCGTGGCAGAGCCTCGTCGCCCGCCTGGTGGAGGTGGTGCCGGAGGTGAGGGCCTCGCCTCCGCCGGCGGAGCACTCCGGCATGACATGCCGGTGGTGCTGAACCCACCGCTGCCTGCCCGCGTTCGGCGCCCCGCAGCAGGTCTGGGAGGATGGCCGGCAGCCTTCCGTCCCGGGTCCGCGAACCCGTGGGTGGCGAAGGGCGGGCGGGTACGGGCAGTGGCCCGGCGGACGGAAGAGCGGAGCGGTGCGGCACATGCCGGAGTACCCGGAGTACCTCGCCGCGGTCGTGTTCGCCGCGGGCGGCGTCGTCAACGCCGTGCTGGCACCGCACCGGTTCTCCACCGCCGTCCTGTTCTGCCTCGCGGTGACCTCTGCCGGACTCGGTGTGGCCAGTCGCAGCGCGGCATCCCACCCGACCCTAGCCACCGTCCTCGCCGTCACAGCCCTGCTCCTGGCGCTCGCGCTGGGCCTGCTCCTGCTGGCCGACGGTGTCCTCCTGGTCCGGCGCTACGGACCGCAGGCAGCTCTGCTGGCGACCGGGGCCGCCGGCTGCGCGGTGCTGGCGGTCCCCGGCCTCGACGCGGTCTTCCACGCGGTCGGCGGCGAGGCGTTCGGTGTCCTCGTGGTCGTGGTGAACGCGGCTGCGGGATACCTCAGTCTGCTCTTCCTCGTCTTCGCCGGCTATGTGTTCGTCCGGGGCCGTAGCGCCCCCCTGCCGGAAACCACCCATGCCGTCGTCCTGGGTGCCGGGCTCGACGGCGACCGGCCCGGCCCGCTGCTGACCCGCAGGCTGGAGCGCGCTCTGGCGATCGACGCCGCCCGCGCACCGGACACGCCTGGTGTGGTCTTCGTCGTCTCGGGCGGCCAGGGCGACGACGAGGTCCGCTCCGAGGCGGACGCGATGGCCGACTATCTGCGCGGACGCGGAGTGCCCGCCGACCGGATCGTGCGGGAAGAACGCTCCGTCAACACCGGCCAGAACCTGCGCTTCAGTGCGGCGCTCGTGGACGGCACCACTCCCGGCTACCGCGCCACGGTGGTCACCAGCGGCTTCCACGTTTACCGCACGACGCTGCTGGCCCGCCGCGTCGGAGTGCACGTGCACGTCGTGGGCGCACCGACCTCCCCCGCCTACTGGCTGGCGGCGACCCTGCGCGAATTCGCCGCCGTCCTGTGGCTGGACCGCCTCCCCCTGATCGGACTCAGTCTGCTGCTGGCCGTGCCGGTGGCGACGGCGGTCTTCCAGCGCTGAAGCGCCGGCTGCCCGTCGCCGCCTCACCACAGTCGGGTGCCCGGGGCGCCCTTGAACGGCCCCCGCACCTCCGCGGTGATCCAGCCGCCGTAGAAGTCGCCCTCCTGCGCCCTGACCTCGTCTCCGTCGACCGTGCAGCGGTCCATGCGGCTCGGGTAGAAGGCGATGAAGTCGGCGAGGGGTGCGTAGCCGGGCTCGGGACGGGGATAGCTCCAAGCGGCACGAGCACGTACGTCGTCTCCCACGATGACGTCCCAGTACCGGGCCGACCCCTTCCATTCACACCAGGTCCGTCCCGCGACCGCCGGGAACAGGAGCTCCGTACGGACGTCCTGCGGAGGGATGTAGAACACGGGGGGATGGCTGGTCTCCAGTACCCGGACGGCCCTGCGGGTCTCGGCCACCACCTGGCCGGCGCACTCCACCCGCACGTCACGGTCGTCCTCCCGCATGGCGGGCGGCCGCGGGTAGTCCCAGACCGACTCGGGCGGCCGCGGCGCGGAACGCGGCACGGGCTCTTCCAGCAGGTCCAGATACACCTCGTCCTCGTAGCACCAGGCCCATTCCCCGTCGCGTGCCAGGGTGCGTGCCACCGGATGTGCGCTGGAGTCGAAGTGAGCCGTGGCATGAGCGCCGGGAGAGCTGTCGCTGCAGCCCACGTGGCCGCAGGTCAGGCACAGCAGCAGGTCGGCCGGTGCGCGTCCGCGCGCCGCGCAGGACGCGCACGTCTCACTCAGCGGAGGTGGATCCGCCGTCCAGATGTGGGAGCAGGGCCTGCCCGAAGGCCGGCCGCCGTCAGGCCGGGGCGTCCATCGCGTCATCGGTGATCACCGGCCTGTGCAGTCGCCATCACGCGTCCCGGCAGCACTGCGCCCCGGCCCACGCTCCTGTCGGTCACGCTCTCTCCTCTGTGGTCGTGGTTCTCCACCCTGTTTCGCCCTGACACCGCCCAGGAGATGCAGGCCACCGGGCCCTCTGTCCCCAGCGGCGGCCCTCCACGCGATAGGCGTGCGCCACGATCTGACAGCCGGAGGCCGGACCCGGACGTGGCTGGCGGTCGCCGGCGGCGTCGTCCCGCGCACGGGCCGCTGCGCTGGCACTACCGGCGTCGTCCCCGGGCGCCGCATCCCGCACGCGAGGACGAACGGCTCCAGGCTCGTCTCCTCCTGCCTCTGGAGCGTCACACGGGTGTGGTCCCTTCCAGATTCCAGGCCTTCCTCACATCCCACTTGCCATGGAGTGCGCTCGAAGTCATAGCGTCGATGACGCAACGGCACACGAGGCCGTCTCAGCGCCCACTCCTGCTGGGATGCCGGGTGACGGCATCTGTGCCCGGATGGACGGGAGGCTTCGTGTCGCCCGAAGGACGATCAAGAGTGCAGGGAAGGCTGGGACACGACATGCAGAAGCGTAGTCTGCGGGAATTGCAGGTATCGGCCATCGGCCTGGGGTGCATGGGCATGTCGGCCTTCTACGGAACCGCCGACGAGGAGGAGGGCGTCGCGACGATCCGGCACGCCCTCGACCTCGGGGTGAACTTCCTCGACACCGCGCAGATGTACGGCCCGCTCACCAACGAGTCCCTCGTCGGCGAGGCGATCCGGGGGCGCCGCGACGAGTATGTGATCGCGACGAAGTTCAACTACCGGATGGACGACGCCGTACCGGGCGACATCAGCACGGTCGGCCCGCAGGACGGTTCGGCCGAACACGTTCGAAGCTCCGTCCACGGCTCGCTGAAGCGTCTGGGAACCGACCACATCGACCTGTACTACCAGCACCGGGTCGACCCCAACGTGCCCATCGAGGAGACGGTCGGCGCGCTGGGCGAACTGGTCGCCGAGGGCAAGCTGCGCTACATCGGGCTGAGCGAGGCGAGCGCCCAGACCATCCGGCGTGCGCATGCCGTGCACCCGGTCACCGCGGTGCAGAGCGAGTACTCGCTGTGGTCGCGGGATGTGGAGGCCGAGGTGCTGCCGGCCTGCAGGGAGCTGGGCATCGGCTTCGTGCCGTACTCGCCCCTCGGCCGCGGCTTCCTCGCCGGGCGGTTCACCTCGCCGGACGACCTGGACGCCGACGACTGGCGCCGCCAGAACCCGCGCTTCCAGGACGCCAATCTGGAAGCGAACCAGCGGCTGGCGGCGAAGGTGAAGGAGATCGCCGCCGAGAAGGATGTGACGCCGGCTCAGCTGGCCATCGCGTGGGTGCTGGCCCAGGGCGAGGACCTGGTGCCGATCCCGGGCACCAAGCGCCGCACCTACCTGGAGCAGAACGCCGCCGCCGTGGACATCGACCTGACGAAGGACGACCTGGCCCGCATCGACGCGGAGCTGCCCGAGGCGGCCGGTGAGCGGTACGACGAGGCAGGGATGCGGTCCGTCAACCGGTAGGCGGAGGAAGCGCATACACCGCACGGGGGATCCGCAGGGAACGCGGCGAGGTGGTCGTCGACCTCCTGATCGCCGGACGGCAGGACGGCACTCGGCGGCCACGACCACGCGACTGCGGTCGCCCGTTCGTGACGGGCGGCAGGCGCCCTGTCATCCCCCGTCGTGGCGGACGGCCTGCTCGGCCACGGCGTGCGCCAGCGCCATGTTGCTGATCTGAGGGACACCGGGCGACGACGGCAGCAGGCACGCGTCGGCCCGAGCACCCCTTCCGTTCCGCGCAGTTGCCCGTCGGGGCGCACGGGGGAGTGCCGGTCATCCGCTCCGCGCAGCCACACCCTGGACGAGACCGCCCCGCCGACGAACATCCCTCCGCCGGGGCTGTGCCCCTCACCTCCGCGGGGCCGCGCCCCACGCATCCCGTAGGCTCCCGGCCATGAACGACGGGGAATCCGGCAGACGGGTCATAGACGGGCGCTTCGAACTGCAAGGGCGGCTCGGTGGCGGCGGCATGGGCATGGTGTGGCGGGCGCGCGATCTCGTCCTCGACCGAGACGTGGCGCTCAAGGACGTACGGCCCACCGATCCTGGACTCGCCGAATACGATCCGCCCGCCGCGGCCACGCTCCGGGCCCGGGTGCTGCGCGAGGCACGGGCGCTCGCCCGCGTCAACCACCACAACGTGGTCACCATCCACCACGTGGTCGACACCGACGCCTACGCCTACCCCTGGCTCGTCATGGAGCTGGTGACCGGCGGATCGCTCCAGGACCGGCTCGACAAGGGGCCGCTCGAACCTGTAGAGGCCGCCCGGCTCGGACGCGAGGTGCTGGCCGCGCTGCGCGCCGCGCACGACGTCGGCATCCAGCACCGGGACGTGAAGCCCGCCAACGTGCTGATGCGGCCCGACGGCCGCCCCGTCCTCACCGACTTCGGCATCGCGGCCATCAGGGAGTCGACCTCCCTGACCGTGACCGGATCCATCATCGGCACACCCGACTACATGGCGCCCGAGCGCATCACCGGCGGCGAGGGCGGCCCCGGCTCCGACCTGTGGTCGCTGGCGATGATGCTGTACGTCGCAGTCGAAGGACACCACCCGCTGCGCAGGGGAACCACCCTCGCGACGCTCGCGGCTCTGCTGAGCGAGGAGCTTCCGCCGCCCCTGCGGGCCGGAGCGCTGACCGGCTTCCTGAACGCCGTGCTCGTCAAGGATCCGGTGCGCAGAGCGGACGCGGAGACCGCCGACCGGATGCTCGCCGAAGCGGCCGAGGGCCGCGGCGCGGCTCCCGGCGCTCTCGACGGGGCGGGCGCGACCACCTCGTACCGGCTTGCCCCTCCGCCGGTGCCGACCCCCACACCCTCGGTGCCGGCCGGGTTCGGACCGCCCGTGGGCTTCGGCCCGCCGACCGGCTTCGGCCCCACGGGACCGCACGACGCCGTGCCCGGCCCCACGGGGCCGTCGACCCCCTACCCGATGGGCCCCACCGGGCCGTCGACCCCCGCCCCGACCCCCTACCCGATGGGCCCCACCCGGCCGACGCGGCCACGATCGGGAAACCGGACGAAGAGCCGCATCACGATCGCTTCCTCCGTCGTCGCGACCGTGCTGGCAGGAGTCCTGACGTGGACCCTGCTGCCCGACGGCGGGCAGAACGACGATGCCAAAGCAGCCGATCCGACCGCCTCGGCCTCGACCGCCGCGAAGGACCCTGCCTCCGCACCGCCGAGAGCGTCCCGGACGGCATCGGTGCCCCAGGCCGACGCCAAGACGGACCTGCTGACCCCGGACGGCATCCGGACGGCGGTGAAGGAGATCAAAGCCGCGACCGGCACGGACCGGGCGTGCGACCTCACCGTCTACCCCGGTTACGTGTCCGCGGAAATCATGGTCAAGGGCAGCGACACCAAGTACGACAGCTACACCTACCGCCCGGGCGAAGGCGTCAGGAAGGGCATCATCAGCAGCGCACTCATCGGTGGCGAACGCCCGTTCAGCCTGGACGACTTCGACTGGGACGTCCTTCCCCCCTTGCTGAAGCGGGCGGAGAAGGACCTGAACGTGCAGCGGCCGACCATGCGCTACGTCCTGGTCCGTCCGGCGGACGACACCTTCGGCACCCCGCTGGGACTGGCCGTCTATCTCGCCGACGAGCACGTCACCGGCTATCTGGACGCCGACCTCAAGGGCAAGGTGACCCGGGTCATGCCGGCCCAGGACTGATCCTCGAACGCTCACTTCTGCACCTCACCACGACCGACCGTTTGCAGAGCGTGAGCCCGAGGTGCGTGCATGGGCTGCTGGCGTGCCTGTGTCTGTCGGGTGGGGGGGGTGGGCCATGTGCTGGATGCGGCGATGCTTATGGGCTGTTGGTGGGTGGCCTGTTGCCAGAAGGTGGCCTGGCCTGCGGCGTCACTCCGTGGGCAGGGCGAGCGCCACCTTGCCGGTGGCGCGGCCGTCGAGAAGGTGTCGGATGGCCGCGGCGGTCTCGGCGAGCGGGAAGACACGGTCCACGACAGGCGTGAGCGTGCCCGCGTCGATGAGAACGGTCAGGTCGCGCAGCCCGTCCGCGTGCTCGGAGGAGATGAAGGTGCCCAGGTGCTGTCCGGTGAACGGGGAGAGCATGTGTGCGCGCAGCTGCCGGTCGGTGCCCCCGAGCCAGCGGCCGTCCGTTTCACCACCGGTGATGACCAGCCTGCCGCGGGGCGTGAGGGCCCGGCGCAGATCCCGCAGACCACGCTGGCCCGCTATGTCGATGATGGCGTCGTAACGTCGCGGGGCGGCGAGGAAGTCCTCGCGCGTGTAGTCGATCACATGGTCGGCGCCCAGGGCTCGTACGGCGTCGAGTTTGGGGGTGCTGGCGACGGCGGTGACCCGGGCGCCGAAGGCGTGGGCGAGTTGGACCGCGAAGGTGCCTACACCGCCGGCGGCTCCCGTGATCAGGACCTGCTGGCCTTCTTGGATCTTGGCCCTGTCGCGAACCGCCTGGAGTGCGGTGAGCGCGCTGACGGGCACCGTCGCCGCCTCCTCGAAGGTGAGTCCTGGCGGCTTGGCGGCGATTCTGTCAGGACGGGTGGCGGCGTACTCGGCGAATGCGGCCACTGCGGTGCCGTAGACGTGATCGCCGGGCGCGAAGTCGGTCACTTCGGGGCCGACCGCTTCGACGACGCCGGCGATGTTGCGGCCGGGATTGGGGAGCTTCGGCCTGCGCAGGCCGCTCACAGGCCGGACCGCGTAGGGCAGGCCGGCCATCATGTGCCAGGTGCCCCGGTCCACACTGGAGGCGCGCACGCGGACCAGCACCTCGGTCGGCTCGATGGCGGGCCGAGCGAGCCGACCCGTGCGCAGCACGGCTTCCGGTTCGGCGCCGTAACGCTGCTGTACGACTGCCGTCATCGTGGTGGTCTCGCCGGCGGTTGCGATCCGCTCACTCATGTTCCGCATGATCCCTGCTCCCATTCGTGCCGACCGCATACTTACGCCGTAAGTACAGCACTTACGGCGTAAGCTCGTCAATGCTGGGAGCCCGAGAGGAAGTGATGTCCACCGTGACCCGACGTACCGTCCGGCAGGCGAGCCGCGAGACGCTCACCCGGCAGCGGGTGCTGCATGCCGCAGTCGAACTGGCCGACGCCGGCGGCCTGGAGACACTCAGCATGCGCAAGCTCGGCGAGGCCGTCGGAGTCGAGGCGATGTCCTTGTACAACCACGTGGCCAACAAGGAGGACCTGATCGACGGCATGGTCGACCTGGTGTTCGGCGAGGTCGAGCTGCCCACGCCGGGTCACGGATGGCGACAGGCCATGCGGCAGCGAGCCATCTCCATGCGTCTCGTACTGTCCCGCCACCGCTGGGCCATCGGTCTGATGGAGTCACGATCCACTCCTGGCCCAGCCACCCTGCGTCACCATGATGCCGTTCTCGGCTGCCTGCGTGAGGGCGGGTTTTCCCTCGCGCTGACTGCCCACGCCGTGTCGGTTCTCGACAGCTACATCTATGGGTTCGCCCTCCAGGAGAAGGCCTTGCCCTTCGATTCTCCTCAGGAGACCGCCGAACTGGCGGATTCCATCATGAGCGGTTTCGGCGATGGTGAGTACCCTCATCTGACCGAGATGGCGACCAGGCACGTCATGCGGCCGGGGTACGCGTTCGGCGACGAGTTCGAGTTCGGGCTGGACCTCATCCTCGACGGCCTCCGGAAAGCGTCGAGCTGACGGGCCGGCGCCGTACCGGCCACATCCGGTTCGTTGTCATGCCGAAGTGGTGAGCCGCTGCCGGAAGCGGCGCACTCAAGATCCGTTGCCGTCGCGGCCGAGATCCTTCAGGAACTGGCGCTGGTCTTTGAGGAATCCGTTCACGAAGAGCGAGCGGGGGGAGAAGAGCGCGGTGAGCGTGATCCTGACGTCCGACTGCTCGACGGACTGTTTGAGCATCGAATGGGACCCGTGAGGGTAGCGCTTGACCGTCAATGCACTGCCGGGGTCCAGCACTTTGCGGTAGACGCGCTCCGTGTCGGCGGTGTCCACGTTGATGTCATGGCCCGCGAGGGTCAGAAGCACCGGTATGCCGCGCAGGGCACGCAGATCTTGCGTGGCGTCCGCGGTGTAGTTCTTGGAGATGAAGCCCCAGCGGTCGGCCGTCATGCCGTCCGTGTCACCGCCCGTTGCCTTCACGTACTCCTCGAAGGTCGCGCGCCGCGCGAGCAGTCGGCGGGTGGTGTCGCTCTTGGCGATCGCGGCTTTGGTGCGGGCTGCCGAGGCGCCGTCGGCGCGTAGTTCGGCGAGGAGATTGTGGCGGCCCTGCCGGAGCCAGTTGATTGCGGGGGAGACGGCGATGACGAAACTCACCGGGGTCTTGGCCGCGATCTTCGGCAGGACCCAGCCCGCCTGACTGGCGCCCCAGAGCCCGATTCGGTCGGCGTCGATGTCCGGGCGGCCGCGCGCCCAGGTGATTGCGGCGGCTGCTTCGTCGGCCCGGTCGTCCATGGACTGGTCGAGCCAGTTGCCGGGTGCGCCTGCGACGCCGGGCTTGTCCCATGACAGAGAGGCGTAGCCGGCCTTGGCGTTCGCTTCCCACATGGGCTTGTACCCGTCGTCGTGGGTGGCGTCGATGGGGCCGTCGCCGTGGACGTAGACGACCAGGCCGTAGGGCTTGCGGAGGTCCTTGGGGGTGGCCAGTACGCCGTTGAGGGTGTGGCTGCCGTGGCGGATCGTGACCCGCTGCTCGTCCAAATCGTAGGAGTTCTGCCACAGCACCACACCGGCGAGACCGGCGGCCAGGACCAGGACGGTGACGAGTGACCACACGGTGATGCGGAGCCCGCGCCGTCGGGGCTGGGTCTTCGGACACATGGGAGGGCCGCCTCTGTTCGGGTGTGCGCAGGGATCTCAAACTATCATTGTGAGAACGATCGTTGTGAGTCTGATAGATTGGGGATCGGTTTTCGAGGCGAAGGGAGGGACGGCATGGGACTGGACGAGACAGATCCCGGGACCGGGCCCGTGACCGTCCGGCGAGGCGTTCCGGTGGGAGCCGAGCGGCGGGCGGCCGAGCTGTACTGGGATGCCTTCGGCCGCAAACTCGGTCCCGCGCTGAACCCGCCGGGCAAGGCGGTGCCCTTCATCGCCGCCCACCTGAACGCCGACCGCGCGGTCTGTGCGATCTCCGGAGGGCGGCTCGTCGGCCTCGCCGGCTACCAACTCGGCGGGCGGGCCCTCACCGGGGGGTCGGCCTCCGCCGTGCTGCGCACGTACGGATACCTGGGAGGGCTGTATCGGCTCCTGCTCCTCGCCCTGTTCGAACGTCGGCCGACCCCCGGGCAGCTCGTCATGGACGGCATCGCCGTCGACCCGGGCGCGCGCGGCCGCGGTATCGGAAGCCTGCTCATCGAGGAAGTGACAGCCGTCGCGGCCGAGGAGCACTGCAGGCAGATCAGACTGGACGTGATCGACACCAACCCGCGTGCCAGAGCCCTGTACGAGCGGCGCGGTTTCACGGCTGTGCGGACCGAGCACACGCCCTATCTCCGCGGGCTGCTGGGGTTCGGCGCGGTGACCACCATGCACCGCCCCGTCGAGGCGGACGAGCCGAGAGGACGGTGAGTGCCGTGACCGACCACGTCGAGATTCCCACCCGCATGCTCGTCCACGCGCTGATCCGGGAGGACGGCACGGTCAGCGCGAACGACCTGTACACCGTCGCTTCGACCCTCGGCATGAGCGACCAGCAGGTACGACTGTGCGTCAAACGCCTCGTGGCCGAGCGCCGGTTCACCTCGAAGGGCCGCGGTCGTAAAGCAGTGCTGCACGCCACGGACGACACGACACAAGCCCTGGCCCCCAACGCGGACTTTCTGCGGCTCGCATTCCGTCAGGATGCCGGGCTCGCCCCCTGGGACGGCGTCTGGCACCTGGCCGCCTTCGCCGTGCCCGAATCGGCGCGCACGGCCCGGGACGCCCTGCGCGAGACGCTTGTCCACCTCGGTGGCGCCCCGCTCCAGGGCGGGCTGTACGTCTGCGCCAACGCCTGGGAGCCGTACGTCGAAGACGCGGCGCGCCGCCTTGGCGCCCACAGTGCGCTCACCCTCCTCAGCACCACGGATCTACGCAGGGGCGACACCCAGGATCCTGCCGAACTCGTTCGACGCCTGTGGCCCCTGCAGGAGATCGCCGACCGCTACCACCGCCTCACCCGCATCGCTCGACCCCGCCTCGACCGGCTCACCGGCTCTGCCGAACTCTCCCCGCCCGCCCTGCTCACCCTCGCTGTCGAACTGGCGGCCGAACTCACCCGCGCCATGGAGCCCGACCCGCTGCTGCCGCCTCCGCTCCTGCCCCAGCCCTGGCCGGGTACCGAGGCTCGGAAGATCATCGCCCGGTGCTGGGCGGCGCTGTCCGAGCGCGACCACGGCGAAGCCCGGCCCACCCTCTTCCGTCTCTACGCCGACATCACCCGAGGAGCAGCAGACCGGGCCACGCGCTGAGGACGCAACAGACCACGCCGCTCATACCCGCCGGACGAGATCCAGGCCGCCGGCCCGCAGGGCGCGCACGACCTCGCGTCGCGGACGGAGTCCGGCCGTCAGCCCCCACGACGGTCGGGCATTGAAGTCGATAGTGCTCGGTCACCAAACGAATGCATTCTCGCCTTCGGCCTCGACGAGCTCTACGCGCTACAGGCCGGCGACGAGCTGGTAGGCCCCCACGAACGCTTCGTCGACCTGGCCGAAACAAGGCCCCTCGGCACTGCCACCCGAGGTGGGCCGCCCGACGATCGATCTCGGTCATGGCCGAAGGTCGAATGCCGCCCAGCCCCGTTCCTCTGTGATCGTGACCACGTCTCCGCGGGAAGGCTGATGCGATGTCCTCGGGCCGCTGGGGGTGGGCGCCGGGGGAGTAGCCACGCTGGTCGAGTGCCACCACCCGGTAGCCGTGCGCGGCCGACGCCTCGATCTGCCGCTGCCACACCAGCCCTGTCTGCGGGAAGCCGTGCAGCAGCGCCGGGTGGCCCTCGGACGGACCCGCCGCGATCGCGTCGAACGCGCCCGCACCCGTGGAGATGCTCAGCTGAGTCACGACCCAACTCATCATACCGACTGGTCGGTACCCTCCAGGCAAGCGGGCGAAGTGTCAAGGGCCGGATCGTGGTTGAACCTGACGCCGAATTCAAATATAACCGGCGGACGGACGAACCGGGCCGACAGGAAGCAGTGAGGCGACATGAGAGAAGCAGTCATCGTTTCGACGGCACGCACACCGATCGGAAAGGCTTACCGCGGCGCGTTCAACGACACCCAGGCGCAGGAGCTTGCCGGACACGCCCTTTCGCACGCGGTGCAGCGGGCCGGGCTCGAGGGAGGTGAGGTCGAGGATGTGATCTTCGGCTGCGCCGTGCAGCAGGGGTCCTCGGGTTTCAACGTAGCTCGTCAGGCCGCCCTCCGCGCCGGACTTCCGGACATCGTGTCGGGGATGACGATCGACCGGCAGTGCTCGTCGGGCCTGATGGCCATCGCGACGGCCGCCAAGCAGATCGTCACGGACGGCATGCAGGTCACCGTCGGCGGCGGTGTCGAGTCGATCTCCCTGGTGCAGAACGACCACATGAACACCCACCGCATGGCCGATCCCTGGCTGGTCGAGCACAAGCCGAGCATCTACCTGCCGATGCTGCACACGGCGGAGATCGTCGCCGAACGCTACGGCGTGAGCCGGGAGCGCCAGGACGAGTTCGCGCTGATATCACAGCAGCGCACCGCGGCGGCGCAGGAGGCCGGTCGGTTCGACCAGGAGATCGTCGCGCTCGACAGCGTCAAGAAGGGTGTGGACAAGCAGTCCGGGGAGGTGCGGGACGAAGCCGTGACTCTGACCCGCGACGAGGGCAACCGCGCGTCGACGACGCTCGAGGGCCTGGCCGGATTGACGCCGGTCCTGGCCGACGGTGAGGTGAGCGCGCGATCCAGCGTCACGGCGGGCAACTCCTCGCAGTTGTCGGACGGGGCTTCGGCGTCGGTACTGATGGAGGCGAAGGAGGCCGAACACCGCGGACTGGAGCCGCTGGGCGTCTACCGGGGGATGACCGTTGCCGGTTGTGAGCCGGACGAGATGGGCATCGGTCCGGTGTTCGCCATTCCGAAGCTGCTGAAGCAGCACGACCTCACCATCGACGACATCGGCCTGTGGGAACTCAACGAGGCGTTCGCTTCCCAAGCGCTGTACTGCCGGGACGAACTGCGCATCGACCCGGAGAGGTTCAACGTCAACGGCGGCGCCATCTCGGTCGGTCATCCGTACGGAATGACCGGTGCCCGGCTCGTGGGGCATGCCCTCATCGAGGGCAAGCGCCGGGGCGTGCGGTATGTGGTGGTCTCGATGTGTATCGGCGGCGGAATGGGCGCGGCCGGACTGTTCGAGGTCGCCTGAGGTGTCGAGCGTGACGGACAAGGCGCGAACCGCGGTCCTCGTGGACTTCGGCGGGGTCATCACGTCCAGTGTGCTGCGGGCTTTCACCGACTTCGGCGCCTCGCTCGGCGGGGACCCGCGCCTGCCGCTGGACCTCCTCGGCCGGGACGAGGCATCACGCACCCTCCTGGCCGACCACGAGTGCGGCCGTATCGACGCCGAAGCCTTCGAGCGAGGATTCGCCGAACGGCTCCGTGCGCACGGCGCCGACGTGGCGGCCGAGGGGCTCACGGCCCGCATGCAGGCGGGAATGTCGATCGACCGGGACATGCTCGCGCTGCTCGGTGATCTCCGAGCAGCCGGCCGTCCCGTTGCGCTTGTGTCCAATTCGTTCGGTACCGGAACCTACGACGGCGTCGAGCTCGATGCTGTCGTGGATGTGGTCGTCATCTCCGGTGAGGTCGGGATCCGCAAGCCCTCCCGTCGCATCTACGCGATCGCGTGCGAACGCCTCGGCGTCGACCCCGAGGAGGCCGTCATGATCGACGATCTGCGGCAGAACCTCGACGGAGCGGCACGGATCGGAATCGGCGGCGTACTGCACACCAGCGCCGCCGACACCCGCCACCAACTCGCCGAACGCTTCGGGATGACCACCTGACGATCCAGCAACCGGGCGCAGCTGGGTCGGTCATCCGGCCACAGCGCCCGAGGACTTGTTGCCGAAGCGGGGCCACGTCAACCCATCGATGAGGGTGCGCCCAGTGTGCCGTCACGCGGACGCCACTCCCGACAACATCGCACTGCGCGGTGCCACGGATCAGTGGACCTGTCTCCGGCTGCGGGACGCGAGCATGCGGTATGCGGGCGCCCTGGCAGCCGCGGGCCCGTCCCCGGGGGACCGGGTGCTGCTCGCGGCGCCGGTGCCCGAGTTCGTGGTGGCCTCCCTCGGGATTCAGGCCGCGGCCTGTGTCGTGGTTCCGGTCAACACGATGTCCACCCGGCTGAGGTCGAGTACGTTCTCGGCGATGCCGGATGCTCACTGGCGATCGCATGGCACGTCCTCGGCCCCGCCGTCGCGGAGGCGGCCGCGGCGCTCTCGGTGCCTCTCGGGTGCTGTCCCCGAGTGCGCAGGTCACCGCTGCCCCTGCCGGCGTTGTCGACCGGGACCGCGACGAGACCGCGGCCATCCTGTACGCGTCGGCCACCACGGGGCGGCCGAAGGGCGCCCAACTCACCGTCGGGAACCCGTTGTCCGCCGGGGAGATCGGCGCCGAGCGCAGCCGTGCCTCGACCGCCGACCGCACCGGCACCGGACTCCCGCTGTTCCACGTGTTCGGCCAGACCTCGGTCATGATGGCGACCCTGACCGTGGGTGGCACGAGAGCGGCTGTCCGCCTACAAGATCCCGCGCATCGTCCGGTTCGTCGACGCGCTGCCCAAGGGCCCGACCGGGAAGATCCTCAAGCGGTCCATCGACCGTACGGCCCTGACTCGTGACCCGGCGCCCGCCGACGTTGCCGCCCGTCGGCACTGAGCGTCCGCTCTCCCGGTTTGTGATGGTGGCGTCGGATTCAAGTACAGTTCCCGGGATGGAGACTACTGCGCCCGAGGAGCCGGACGGCGAGCAGGCACCGCCCATGGCACCCCTCTCGCACCTTCGAGAGCCACCCACGACGAAGCGCGGAGCGCGGACACGGGCCGCTCTGGTGAAAGCCGCACGGAAGGTGTTCGAACGGGACGGCTACCTCGACACCCGCCTGACCGACATCACCAGAGAGGCTCAATGCGCGGCGGGTTCCTTCTACACCTACTTCGCCAACAAGGAAGAGGTGCTTGCCGCCGTCCTGCTGGAGGCGCAGGAGGACATGATGCACCCCGGAATGGGCCGGGTGCAGGGCACCGACGATCCCCATGTGGTGCTCGAGGCGAGCAATCGTGCGTACCTCGAGGCATACAAGCGGAACGCCAAGTTGATGGGCCTGCTCGAGCAGGTCGCCCAAGTGGAGCCGGAGTTCCGTGAGTTCCGCAGGCGGCGCGCCGACGCGTTCATCCGCCGCAATGCCCGTGGCATCGCCGACCTGCAGGCGAGGGGTGTCGCGGACCGCGAGGTCGATCCGATGATGGCCTCCCGTGCGCTGTCGGGCATGGTCAGCGTCATGGCCTACAACGCCTTCGTGCTCGGCGAACGGCAGGAGGAAGGGGCGCCGGTGGACCTCGAGGAGCTCGTGTCCACGGTCACCCGGCTCTGGGCGAACGCCCTCCGCTTCCCCGGCCACCGCTGATCCAGCGGCTGGACCGCGTCCCCCACAGCACCCGGTACTGCCGGGTGCTCTTCTTTTCTCTCCTCCATTGCACGGCCGGTCGGAAGCCGTTCCTCGCGTGGTGCCACCTGCCCAGCTATTGAACTTGACGTCGGATTCAATTATACAGTTCGGCAAGAGCACGGCCCCGCGATCTCGGGGCCGTGCCCCGGCCTCGCCCCGTCCGCCACGAGAGGGTCAGCTGTGAACGTCGCACGAAGAGTCGCCGTCGTGACCGGGGGCGGCGCGGGCATCGGCAGCGCGCTGGCCGCACGGCTCGCTCGCGAGGGTGCCCGGGGGGTCGTCGCGGACCTCGACGCGGACAGCGCGCGGGCGGTGTCGGAGAGAGTCAACGCCGAGCATCCGGGAAGCACCGTCAGCGCCGGCGGGGACGTGTCGGACACCGAGCGGATCCAGCAGTTGGTCGACCTGGCGGAGAGCAGCTTCGGCCCGGTCGATCTCTACTTCGCGAACGCGGGCGTCGCCGGGGCGCTCGGCCTCGACGCGAGCGAGCAGGACTGGGACCGTTCGACCGAAGTCAACCTGCGAGCCCACATCCGTGCGGCAAGGCTGCTGGTACCGCGGTGGCTCGAGCGGGGTGAGGGCTACTTCGTCAGCACGGCCTCGGCGGCCGGACTGCTCACCCAGATCGGCTCCGCCACGTACGCCGTCACCAAGCACGCGGCCGTCGCCTTCGCCGAATGGCTGAGTGTCACCTACGGCGACCGCGGGGTGCGTGTCAGCTGTCTGTGCCCGATGGGGGTGAACACCAAGCTGCTGTCCTTGGGGGAGGACTCCGAAGACGCGCTGGGGAGAGCTGCGACGCGGGCCGTCACGTCCGCGGGTGACGTCCTGGAGCCGGCCGAAGTCGCCGACGCCGTCCTGGCCGCCATCGAGGACGAGCTCTTCCTCATCCTGCCGCACGAGGATGTTCTTGAGATGTACCGGCACAAGGGCTCGGACTACGACCGGTGGCCCCGCGGAATGCGCCGGTATCAGAGCTCCCTGCTGGCGCAGGCATGACCGGCGCACCGGGCGAACTCGTCCTCGCCGAACACCGAGGGCCGGTTCTGGTGCTCACCTTCAACCGGCCCGCCAGGCTGAACGCCTGGACGGACGAACTCGAGGACCGCTATGTCACGCTGCTCGACGCCGCCGAGGACCACCCGGACGTACGCGCCGTCGTGGTCGAAAGCGTGGCCAGTCATCTGAAAAAACGCCTGCCCGATTTTCCCTCCCTACCTGTCAGGAGTTCGGATGTCCCTGTTTGAGATGTCGGACCGCGCCAAGAAGTACCAGGCGGATCTGCTCGAGTTCATGGATGCGCACATCTACCCCGCCGAGGCGGTGTACCACGAGCAGATGAGCGCGTCGGGTGACCCGCACTTCCACCCGCCGATTCTCGAGGAGCTGAAGGCGGAGGCGCGCAGGCGTGGCCTGTGGAACCTGTTCCACCCGAACCCGGAGTGGGGCCCGGGTCTGACGAATCTCGAGTACGCGCCGCTGGCGGAGATCATGGGCCGCAGCCACATCGCCTCCGAGGCGTGCAACTGCAACGCGCCCGACACCGGCAACATGGAGGTGCTCACGCTGTTCGGCAGCGACGAGCACAAGGAGAAGTACCTCAAGCCCCTGCTCGACGGAACGATGGCCTCGGCGTTCGCGATGACCGAGCCGCGTGTCGCCAGCTCCGACGCCACCAACATCGAGCTGCGGATGGAGCGCGACGCCGACGCGTACGTGCTCAACGGCCGCAAGTGGTTCGCCTCCAACGCGATGCACAAGAACTGCAAGGTGCTCATCGTGATGGGCAAGACCGATCCCACGGCGGCCCCACATCGCCAGCAGTCGATGATGGTCGTCCCGGTCGATGCCCCTGGGGTGACGGTGGTCCGGAACCTCCCGGTGTTCGGGTACGCGGATCGCGAGGGTCATGCGGAGATCATCTTCGAGAACGTCCGGGTGCCGGCCAAGGACCTGCTCAAGGGCGAGGGCGAGGGTTTCGCGATCAGCCAGGCCCGGCTCGGGCCCGGTCGTATCCACCACTGCATGCGGGCCATCGGCGCGGCCGAGCGGGCGCTGGAACTGATGTGCCGACGCGCACAGTCACGGGTGACGTTCGGCAGCCCGGTTGCCGAACGGTCCAACATCCAGGACTGGATCGCGGAAGCCCGTATCGACATCGAGATGATCCGCCTGCTCACGCTGAAGGCCGCCTATCTGATGGACACGGTCGGTAACAAGGAAGCGCGCACCGAGATCGCGGCCATCAAGGTCGCCGCCCCCAACATCGCGTTGAAGATCGTCGACCGTGCGATCCAGGTGCACGGGGGAGCGGGAGTGACCGACGACTTCCCGCTGGCGATGATGTACGCGGGTCTGCGGACGTTGCGGCTGGCCGACGGTCCCGACGAGGTTCACAAGCGGGCCATCGCCAGGCAGGAACTGCGGCAGTACCGTGACGAGGCGACGGCGGCGGTGAGCTGAGATGGCGGGACTCGATCTCACCGGTCGCACCGCCGTCGTCACCGGGGCCTCACGTGGTATCGGGCTGGCGATCGCCCAGGCCATCGCCGCGGTCGGCGCGAACGTCGTCCTCACGTCCCGGTCCCAGGAGGCGGCGGACGCCGCCGCGGCCCAGGTCGGGGGCACAGCGATCGGCGTCGGTGCGCACGCGGTCGACGAAGAGGCGGCCCAGCGCTGCGTGGATCTGACGCTCGAGCGCTTCGGCAGCCTGGACATCCTCGTCAACAACGCGGGGACCAACCCGGCCTTCGGGCCGGTCATCGACCAGGACCACGGCCGGTTCGCGAAGACCTTCGACGTGAACCTGTGGGCGCCCGTCCTGTGGACGGGGCTGGCCACCCGGGCCTGGATGGGCGAGCACGGCGGGGCGGTCGTCAACACGGCGTCGGTAGGCGGCATGGCCTCCGAGGCGAACATCGGGTTGTACAACGCCTCGAAGGCCGCACTGATCCATCTCACCAGGCAACTGGCCCTGGAGCTCTCGCCGAAGGTCCGCGTCAACGCGGTGGCACCGGGTGTGGTGCGCACGAAGCTGGCCGAGGCTCTGTGGAAGGAGCACGAGCAGGCGGCGTCCGCCTCGGTGGCGCTTGGCCGCATAGGGGAGCCTGCCGACATCGGCTCCGCGGTCGCCTTTCTCGTCTCGGACGCCGCGAGCTGGATCACCGGCGAGACCATGGTGATCGACGGGGGGCAACTGCTCGGTGACGCGCCCCAGTTCAGGCAAGGAGTCGGCACCGGTGTCTAGCGTGGACATCGTCGGAATCGACGCCGGGGCGGTGAGCCTCTGGTTCACGACCCTCGGCGTCGACTTCGCCGGGCCTTTGGCCTTCGAGCGGATCGGGCTGGGCCAGTCGAATCTGACATATCTCGTACAGGATCGGGACGGCCGCAGATGGGTGCTGCGGCGCCCACCGCTGGGTCACCTGCTGGCGTCGGCGCACGACGTGGCCCGCGAGGCGCGGATCCTGACCGCCCTCGAGAGCACCGCCGTCCCGACCCCGCGGGTGCTCGGGTTGACCGACGATCCCGCCGTGACCGATGTCCCGCTGCTGCTCATGGAGTTCGTGGACGGCCAGGTGGTGGACAGGGCGTCGATCGCGCGGTCGTTGCCGCCCGAGCGCCGCCGGGCGATCGGGATGTCGTTGCCGCGGACACTGGCGAAGATTCACTCGGTCGATCTCGAGGCGTCCGGGCTGACCGGTCTGGCCAGCCACAAGCCGTACGCGCGGCGTCAGCTCAAGCGGTGGTCGGCCCAGTGGGAGAGATCCAGGACCCGCGAGCTGCCCGCTCTGGAGGACCTCACCCGGCGACTCGTCGCGGCTGTGCCGGAGCAGCGCGAACTGACGCTCGTGCACGGCGACTTCCATCTGAGCAATGTCATCTCCTCCCTCGACAGCGGGGAGGTGACCGCGGTGCTCGACTGGGAGCTGTCGACGCTGGGGGATCCGTTGGCGGACATGGGCAGCCTGCTGGCCTACTGGCCGGCCAAGGGTGAGAACACCTTGGGCGACTTCGTCTCGACGACTCTCGACGGCTTCCCGCCCCGCGAGGAACTCGTGGCGGCGTACGCGGCGGCGTCGGGACGAGACCTGACGGCGCTGGGCTACTGGCACGCGATGGGACTGTGGAAGATCGCGATCATCGCGGAGGGTGTCATGCGCCGCGCGATGGACGAACCGCGGAACAAGGCCATGTCCGGGACGCCGACCGCAGAGCGCATCGAAGCGCTGGTGGCGAAGGCCCACGAAGTCGCGGACACGGCGGATGTCTGAACCGATCACCCGCTCCCGGCCCATGCGGGCGACCCGCCGGTGCGGTGCGGTCACCGGCGCAGGCGGTGGACGAGGTCCCGGCGGGGGGCTTTCTCGTGAGGCCCCCACCGAGTCGTGCGCCGGGTGCCTCAGCCGGGCGCAGCCGAAAGGTGCGTGAGAATGCCGCACACCTCGTCGACGATCTCGCGAGCCTCTCCCTCGTCCGTGCAGTCGCCCAGTTCGCGTGCCGCCCCTCCGATGACGGTGGTCAGCACCCGCACCCGGACCCGGCCGGCGCGGCGCTTCTCGTCGACTTCGAGGAGCCGTGCGTTGCGCCGCACCCAGGCGCGGTCCCACTGGCGTCGCAGGGCGTCGAAGCCTGTGGGGCCGTCATCCTCCACGAGGAGTCTGCCGAACCGCCGGTTGTCCCAGGCGCCCTCCAGGTAGGCCCTGGCTCCCGCCACGAAAAGGGTGATGGGGTCGTCCACGCCGCGGTCACGCTCGGCGGACAACGTGGCCGCGGTCCGGCGCTCCTGTTCCTCCCGGAACTCCTCCCAGAGAGCGAGGTAAAGCCCTCGTTTTCCGCCGTAGTGCTGGAAGAGGCTGCCCAGCGGGATGCCGGAGCGCGTCGCGATCTCGGCGAGACCGGCCTCGGCGTAACCGCGCTCGGTGAACACCTCCAGCGCGGCGTCGAGAAGCGCGTTCCGGATGGTTCGGTTCTGTCCGGTGGGTGCCTCCGGCAGACCGGTGCCGTCCTGCGGGTCCGGCAGCCGATGCGCCGTCTCGGTCCCCGTAGGCTCCACGATGCCGCTCACTGGTGATCCTCACCTTCCCCGGCGCCGTCGCGGATGGCGAGGGCGACCAGCAGTTCCAGGAGGTCGGCGATCCGGCGCGGATTGCGCCCGGTGCGTTCCTCGATCCGGCGCAACCTGTAGTGGGCCGTGTTGTGGTGCACCCGCAGCCGGTCGGCGGCCAGCCGCAGGTTGAGATCGGCCTCCGCGAAGACCCGTATGGTCGCCGCCAGCGTGTCGCCGCGTCTGCGGTCGTCCTCCAGCAGCGCACGCACGCGGGGATCGACCAGCTGGCGGGCGAGGTCGTCCGCGCGCAGCGCCAGGTAGTCGAAGGGGGACAGGCGCGGCAGTGCCGCCACCCCGCCACCGCTAGGCACGAGGTCGAGGGCGGCCCGTGCCTCCTCGTAGGCGCGCGGCAGTTCGCCGGCGCCTCTGGCGACTGTGCTGATGCCCATGGCGAGCATGGTTCCCTCGCGTGCGAGCCGCCGCTGCACCGCCTCGAAGTGGGTACAGATGTCCTCCGCGTCCATGCCGGTGCGGACCACGGGCACGGCCACCACCTCGCCGTGGCGTACGACGACCAGGGTTCGGCCGGCCCAGGGCCCGGCGATGCCGATGGACGCGCTGGTCGCGTAGCCGTGCTCGGCCGAGGTGAGGTCGCCGGTGCGGGTGTCGCCCACGCACACCGCCACGACCGCCATCATCGATGAGTGCGGTCCGATGCCGTACGCCTGCGCCGCCGCGAGCAGCGGACCGCGTGCCGGAGCCGTGCCGGCCAGGAGCTGGTCCAGGAGATCCCGGCGCTCCCGGTCCGCGTCGGCTACCACGTGCTGTTCGTACTCGACATAGGCCTGCGCGGCATGGGTGCTGGCGTAGTCGACGTACCGCATCAGCGGTGTGACGAGGGACAGCGCGGCCTGCTGTGCCTCGGCGGACGTGCCCGCGCAGTCCAGCAGCGCGTCCCACAGCACCTGCCTGCCGACCCGGAAGGCACTGATCCAGTCCTCGAGGGCGAACCCCGCGCGTGCTCTGCGCATGGCGGCCGCGCGGCTGAAGACCAGGTCTTCGGGGGCGATGTCCCGGTCGCCGGCCAGCGCGGCCAGCTGCATCCGGTAGTGCGCGAGGACCTGGTCCCGCACGTCGTCGAAGAACCGCTCGTCCTGCAGCGCGTAGGACGGGATCTCCGTGCGCATGACCGCGACGGCGGACTTCGCCACGTCCTCGAGCCGGTCCTGGACCGCGTGCAGGATCCGGCGCCGCTCCCGGCTGAGGGGTTCGGTCAGGGCGGGGGCGCCGGGGGCGGGTCCGCGAGCCATGGCGCCGATCGTCGCCGCACTCCTCGTGTCCCGTCAACAGGCTCGGCGGGCGACAGGTCGGGGGAGCTGGGCGCGGCGCACAAGTCGGCGGCCGCGAAGTTGGGTGCTCACACCCAATGTGCGCTCGCAAGGCCCCCACCTACTGTGACGCTCGCCTACCCCCCAGTACCTCGGAAGGGGCGTCACTCATGCTCGCGGTCGACGGTATCAGCGTGCGCTTCGGCGGGATCACGGCACTGGACGGTGTCGCGTTCACCGTCGAGCCGGACACCGCCGTGGGGCTCATCGGACCGAACGGAGCCGGCAAGACCACTTTGTTCAACTGCCTCACCAGGCGCTGCACCCCTGATGCGGGGACGGTGCGGTTCGAGGACGAGGACCTGCTCGCCCTCCCGCCGCACTCCGTGGCCGGGCGCGGCATCGCCCGCACCTTCCAGAACCTCGGCCTGTTCCCACGGCTCACGGTTCGGGAGAACGTCATGGTCGGCGCCCACAGCCGGGGGCGCACGCGACACCTCACCGCGGCGCTCCGGCTGCCCCGCGTCCGGCGGGAGGAGAGGGAACTACGTGACCAGGCGGACGACCTGCTCCGGCGTCTCGGCCTGGCCGATGTCGCCGACCACCCCGCCTCCGGGTTGCCGTTCGGAACCCTCAAACGGGTCGAACTCGCCCGGGCCCTCGCAGTGCGGCCCCGGCTGCTGTTGCTCGACGAACCCGTCAACGGACTCAGCCACGGCGAGGTCGACCAGTTCGCGGATCTGGTCCGGTCGGTGCGCCAGGAGTTCGACCTCACGCTCGTGGTGGTCGAACACCACATGGGGTTCGTGATGGGTCTGTGCGACAAGGTCGTCTGCCTCGACTTCGGACGCAAGATCGCCGAAGGCCCGCCGGAGGAGATCCAGCGCGACCCGGCGGTCATCGAGGCGTACCTGGGGGCGACGGCATGACGCAACCCGCAACCGCCAGCACCGAGGCCGCGCAGGCGACCGCGGAGCCGGACTTCCTGCAGGTCGCCGGCCTGCACGCCGGATACGGCCAGGCCCGCGTGCTCCAGGGGCTCGACTTCTCCGTCGCCCGCGGCGAGGTGTGCGCGATCCTCGGCCCCAACGGCGCGGGCAAGACGACAACGCTGCGAGCCCTGTGCGGCATGGTCCGCGGACGCGGCTCGGTGACCTTGAACGGTACGGAGCTGCTGGGCCGCTCGCCCGAGCAGACCGCCCGTCTCGGCGTCGCACACGTACCCGAGGGCCGGGGCACCTTCAACGACCTGACCGTCGAGGAGAACCTGCGCATCGGCGCCCACCTGCGCACCGGCCGGTGGTGGCGCGACGGCCGCGCCGAGCGCGCGGCCGTCGCTGCCGACCTGGAGCGCATCTACGGCTACTTCCCCAAGCTCCGCCAGCGGTCCCGCCAGGCCGCCGGCAGCCTCAGCGGCGGCGAACAGCAGATGCTCGCCATCGGCAGGGCGCTGATGCTGCGGCCCTCGCTGCTGCTCCTGGACGAGCCGTCGCTGGGCCTCGCGCCGCTGGTCACGCGCGAGCTGTTCGAGATCGTCCGTGCCGTCAACGAGGAGGAACGCACCACCGTGATCGTCGTCGAGCAGAACGCCCGACTCGCGCTGGATGTCGCGCACCGGGCCCACGTACTGGAGGCCGGCCGCCTGGTGCTGTCCGGGCCGTCCCAGGAGATCCGCGAGGACGGACAGGTCGCCGAGGTGTACCTCGGTGTCTCCGTCCGCTCCGGCAAGGGCGGATGAGCGCCGTGACCGAACTGCTCCAGCAAGTGGTGGAAGGCGTCGGCTCCGGCGCGGTCTATGCCAGCCTGGCGCTGGCCCTGGTTCTGATCCACCGTTTCACCGGGATCGTCAACTTCGCGCAGGGTGAGCTCGCCATGATCTCCACATACGTGGCGTGGCAACTCGTGGCGTCCGGGATGCCCTTCTGGCTGGCACTGCCGGTGACCCTGGCGGTGTCCTTCGCCGGCGGCATGCTGGTCGAACGGATCGTCATCCGCCCGGTGCGGAACGCCCCCGAACTCACGATGGTCATCGTCACGGTGGGCCTGTTCATCTTCGTCAACGCGATCGCCGGTCTGATCTGGTCGTTCACCGTGAAGGACTTTCCGCAGCCGTTCCCCGGCGGCGGGATCGACCTGGGCGGGGTGCGCGTGGACTGGTCGAGCCTCGGGATCATCGCGGTGGTGGCCGTCGTGATGGGCCTGCTGTACGTGCTGTTCCAGCACACCTCCGTCGGCCTGGTCATGCGGGCGGTCGCCGGCAACCCCGCCTCCGCCCGGCTGTCGGGCATCAGGGTCGGCCGCGTGCTGATGCTCGGCTGGGGGCTCGCCGCGACGGTCGGCGCGGTGTCGGGCGTGCTCGTCGCCCCGGTGCTGTTCCTGGAGCCCAACATGATGGGCGGGGTGCTGATCTACGCCTTCGCCGCGGCCACCCTCGGCGGCTTCGACAGCCCGGTCGGCGCGGTCGTCGGCGGCCTGTTCGTGGGCGTCGCCGAGACGCTGGCCGGGGCGTACGTCGACGTCGTCGGCGCCGATCTGAAGGTGGGCGTACCCCTGGTGATCATCCTGGCGGTGCTGCTGGTGAGGCCCCAGGGCCTGTTCGGACGGGCGGCGGTGGAGCGCGCATGAGCACGTTCACCGCAACCCTGGGCACCGACCGCGCCCGCCGCCTGCGGGCCACGCTCACCACGCTGCTCGCAGCGGGCGTCGCCCTCGGCGCACCGTTCTACTTCGCCCCCTTCCAGGTCTTCCAGCTGACCATGGTGCTGCTGTACGCCGTGGCGCTGGCGGGACTGAACCTGCTGGTCGGATTCGGCGGGCAGATCTCCCTCGGGCACGGCGCGTTCTTCGCGGCAGGGGCCTACACGGCGGCGGTCATGCTCGACCGCTACGAGACCGGCCACCTGGCCACGCTGCCGGTCGCGGCCGTCGGATGCTTCCTGCTGGGCCTCGGTTTCGGTGTGCCCGCCCTGCGTCTGCGCGGGCTGTACCTGGCCCTGGTCACGCTCGCGTTCGCGGTGTTTCTGCCACCGCTGCTCAAGCGGCTCGAACCGGTGACGGGCGGCTCCATGGGCCTGACCGTGGACAAGCTGCAGGTGCCCGCATGGAGCGGGCTGGCGGAGGACCAGTGGACGTACTTCGTCGTCCTCGCCGTCACCGCGGTGGCCCTGCTGCTCGCCCGCAACCTGCTGCGGTCCCGGGTCGGCCGGGCACTGCTCGCCGTGCGGGACAACGAGAGCGCCGCGGAGGTCATGGGAGTACGGCTTTCCCTGCACAAGACCCTCGCCTTCGCGTGGAGCGCGCTGTTCGCGGGTGTCTCCGGGTGCGTCTACACCTGGGTGATCGGCTTCGTCTCACCCGATTCGTTCAGCTTCGTCCTGTCCATCACGCTGCTGGCCGGCCTGGTGGTCGGAGGGCTCGCCTCGCTGTACGGACCACTGCTGGGAGCGGCCTTCGTGATGTACGTGCCGAGCGTGGCCCAGGACATCAGCGACGCGGCGCCCGGTGTGGTGTTCGGCCTGCTGATCATCGCGGTGATGTTCGTGGCACCGACGGGACTGGCCGGGCTGGCGGGCCGTCTCCGGGGTGTTGCCGCCGGTCGTCTCACCCGCACCACCGCCCCCGCCGCCGACGACCCGCCGCCCGACCCCGAAGCCTCCGCGTCCCCCGCCCCGGCGGATCCCGCACCCGTCGATGCCGAACCCGTCGATGCCGAACCCGTGGGCGCACAGCCCCGCAAGGAAGAGGAATGAACCACATGCGCAGGACCACCACTCTGCGGGCGGCCGCGGCCGCGTCCGCCGCCCTGCTCCTCGCCACCGCCTGCAACAGCCAACGCGGGCAGGACGACAAGGACGCCGCCGCCGACGGAGCGTGCCAGGGCCAGCAGACCACCGGTATCACCGACAAGTCCATCAAGCTGGGCGGCATCTACCCGCTGTCGGGACCGGCCTCCGCGTACGGCACGATCAGCAAAGGCGTGAGCGCCTATTTCAAGCACGTCAACGACAAGGGCGGCATAGCCGGCCGTAAGGTGGAGTTCGTCGTCCGCGACGACGGCTACCAGCCGCCGAAGGCGGTCGAGGAGGCCCGCAGACTCGTCGAGCAGGAGAAGGTCTTCGCCGTCTTCCAGACCCTGGGCACCCCGTCCACGGCCGCCGTGTGGGACTACCTCGACAAGCGCAAGGTGCCGCAGCCTTTCGTCGCCACCGGCGCCTCCCTCTGGGGTACGGACGGCGACCACCCGTGGACCTCCGGCTGGCAGCCCAACTACGTCGCCGAGGCACGGGTGTACGCCAAGTACCTCAAGGAGGAGAAGCCCAAGGCCAAGGTCGCCGTCCTCTACCAGAACGACGACTTCGGCAAAGACCTGCTCGGCGGGTTCAAGGCGGCCGTCGCCGACGGCGGCGTCAAGGTGGTCGCCGAGGAGAGCTACGAGGTCACCGACCCGTCCATCTCGGCACAGATGACGAGCCTCGCCCGGTCCAAGGCGGATGTGCTGCTCAACATCACCACGCCGAAGTTCGGCAGCCAGGCGCTCGCCGCCGATGCCAAGAACACCAAGTGGGACCCGCTGCACATCGTGAACAACGTGTCCTCGTCCGCCACCGTGCTCAAGCCCGTCGGGTTCAAGAACGTGCAGGGCGTGGTTTCGGCGACCTACTTCAAGGACCCCGCCGATCCGCAGTGGGCCGACGACGCGGAGATGAAGACGTACAAGGACGCGCTGCGCAAGTACGCGCCCGACTCCGACCCGGCCAACCAGTTCAACGCCTACGGCTGGGCCGCCGCCTCCAGCCTGCACAAGGCCCTGGACGCGATGAAGTGCCCGACCAGGGAGGGGCTGCGGGACGCGGTGCGCAACCTCGAGGACGTCGAGGTGGACATGCTGCTGCCCGGCGTCACCCTCTCCACCGGGCCCGATGACGCCTTCCCGATCGAGACGATGCAGCTGATGCGGTTCAAGGGCGAGCGGTGGCAGCTGTTCGGCAAGCCGGTGGACACCCGCAAGGAGTTCGGGCCGCTGGAGAATTGAGCCGGCGAGGGCGGTCCCGGTCGATGCCCTGACCTCTCGGGACCGCCCCAGCTCGTCACTGGAGTGCCCGCGGGACGGCCCATCGACTTCGGGGAGCCGACCGGCGCCAGCATCAAGGCACGGGACACCGCCGGGGAGCTCAGTCGGGCCCTGGCGGCACGCGGGGCGGAGACACCTGCACCGGGCCCGGCAGGGCTGCGCAGGGCGCAGTCCCCTAGCGGCTCGTCCTGAGGGGCCGCCGTGCCTGACCTCATCCTCCATGCCGCCGCGCCATGCGGCGGGTGAAGCCGCGGCCTCCGCGGGTTTTCAATAGGCTGGCATGGTCAGCAGGGCGCGTGCATGCGGAAACGCCGAGCCACCGCCACGAACGCCGTCAGGCCGGTCACCGGCCACGGTCAGGACCCGCGGCAGGCGCTCGGCCACCGAGTACGCGGTGGTGTCCATCGGTGGAGACGCGGATGATGGAGCTCAGCGCAGGCCAAGACGATCCGTTCGCCCCGCACCTGGCTGCATCGGCGGTGCTCGACGACCGGGGAGTAGTGGTCGCATGGAACCAGCGGGCTCAGGAACTGCTCGGCCACCCGGACACCGCCGTGATCGGTCGTCCGGCGTTCGAGGTCCTTGTCGCTCCTCGTGATCGGCAGGCTGTCACTGAGGCCGTGGCGAGGTGCCGCAGTACCGGCGGCTGGGTCGGCGTGCTCGGATTGCGCCACCGTGACGGGCGGCTCGTGGAGCTGGGGGTCAGGGCTCACGAGCTGCCCCGCGATGGCCGGGTCCGCGAGTGGTTCCTTGCGGGGGCACTCGCGGGTGACGTCCTCGAATGGCAAAGGGACCACGCGGTTCTCGACGGGCTGTACCGACAGTGCCCGATAGGCTTGGTCCTCCACGGTCCCGACCTGCGGATTCTCCGGGTCAACCGCGCCATCGAACGGTTCAGCGGCGTCCCCGCAGCGGACTTTCGGGGGCTCCCCACCGGGCGGATGCTCCTCCCCGACGACGCGCGCAAGGCCGTGGACCGGGTGCGCGAGGTGATGGAAACCGGAAGACCCCTGGTCTACTCCGAGCAGTTCGCTCGCCTGGAGCAGGATCCGGCACGCGAGCGGGTCGCGTTGGTGTCGGCCTTCCGGATGGACGACCCCTCGGGCCGCGTCCTGGGTGTGGCCGAGATGATCGAGGACATCACCGAACGCCATCGGGCCCAGCGTCGGCTCGCACTTCTCGACCAGGTCGGCAGCCGTATCGGAACCACTCTCGACGTGGCCGAGACCGCCCGGGAACTCGCCGAGGTGATGGTGCCTCACCTCGCCGACCATGCGTCCGTGGACCTGCTTCAGCCGGTGACGCGCGGTGAGGAACCGACGCGCGCCCTTTCGGGGCCCGTGGTGCGACTGGGGAACTGCAGCGTCGGTGCACAGCAACCCGGCCCGCCTTACCCTCACGGCGAGCCCGTGGCGTTCGGGCCCGATACGCCGCAGGCCGGTTGCCTGGCCGAGGGACGGCCCGTCCTGGAGCCGGCTGTCCCGCCCGACTGGTTCTGGGCGGAAGACCGCCAGGGGGCTCACGCTCCGGATCCGGGCGCTCACTCCCTGATCGTCGTACCTCTTGCCGCGCGTGGCCTGGTGCTCGGTGTGATGACCCTGTGGCGCTCGCGCCGCCCCGATGCCTTCGAGGCGGACGATCTCACCCTCGCTCAGGAACTCGCCGCGCGCGCCGCCGTCGCCATCGACAACGCCCGTCGCTTCACCCAGCAGCAGCAGACCGCCTTCGCCTTGCAGAGCAGCCTTCTGCCCCGGGCGGTTCCGGACCAGTCGGCCGTCGCGGTGGCCCTGCGGTACCTGCCGGCCAGCGCCGGCCCTGGTCTGGGCGGCGACTGGTTCGACGTCATTCCCCTGTCCGGGGCCCGGGTCGCGCTCGTCGTCGGCGACGTGGTGGGTCGCGGCATCCATGCTGCCGCGACCATGGGCCGGCTGCGCACCGCCGTCCACACGCTCGCCAGCCTCGACCTGGAACCGGACGAGGTCCTCTCCCGCCTCGACGACCTGGTCAACCTGCTGGCGGCCGAACAGGAAGCAGTCGGCGAACAGCCCGTGGGGGAGCAGGTCGTCGGCGCCACCTGCCTGTACGCCGTGTACGACCCGGTCTCCGGACGCTGCTCCGTGGCCCGCGCGGGCCATCCACCGCCGGTGGTGACCGCACCGGATGGTCAGGTGGCCCTGCTCGACCTGCCCGCATGCCCACCCCTCGGTCTGGGCGGCCTGCCGTTCGAGGCCCGGGACATCGAACTGGCCGAGGGAAGTCTGCTGTGCCTCTACACCAACGGAATCATCGGCGAACGCCACATGGATGCCGACGTCGGCCTGACGAGGCTGTGCGCAGCGCTCGCCCGCCCCGCAGGCGCTCTGGAACGCACATGCCAGGCGGTGGTCGACGCCCTTGTGCCCTCGCGCCCCAGCGACGACGTCGTACTGCTGATCGCCCGCACGCGCATGCTGCCGTCGGACAGCTTCGCCTCCTGGCATCTGCCGCCGGGGCCTGCCGGCGCAGCCCGGGCCAGGGCGTTGACCACGGCCAAGCTGGCCGAGTGGGGTCTGGAGCACCTGGCGTTCACCACCGAATTGATCGCCAGTGAACTGGTCACCAACGTCCACCGCTACGCCGGCGGTCCTGCGACCCTGCGGTTGATCCGCGAGCGGTGCCTGGTGTGCGAGGTCAGCGACACCAGCCATACCTCACCGCACCTGCGGCACGCCCGTACGACCGACGAGGGTGGGCGGGGCCTGTTCATCGTGGCCCAGCTGACCGAACGCTGGGGTACCCGCTACACCAGGGAGGGCAAGACCGTGTGGACCGAACAACCGCTGTCCGGCACGCCCGTCTGACGTCTTCGCGGCCGGCGTGGGAGGCCCCCTGGGGTCGGCCCCCCCCGCGTCGTGGTTACTCGGCTGCCGCGAGCAGCCGTGCCTCGCCCTCCTCGTACAGGCGCCGGTGCTCACGGCTGTCGGCGGCGCGACGCCGGTGGTCGAGGCGGCTGCCCAGCCAGCCCGCGAGGTAGCCGAACGGAATGGAGACCAGTCCGGTGGTCTGCATGGGGAACAGGTCGAAGTCGGCATGCGGGAAGACGGCGGACGGCGTGCCCGAGACGGCCTTTGAGAAGACCATGAGCAGCAGGGCGCTGGCCACGCCGCCGTAGAGGGTGGCGAGCAGGCCGGTGCGCGTGAACCCTCGCCAGAACAGGGAGTAGGTGAGCGCGGGCGCCACCGCCGACGCTCCTATGCAGACGGCCAGAGTGGTCAGCACGCCGACGTCCCAGTTCTGCACCGTGGTGGCGAGCCCGATGGCGACGATCCCCACGACCACGCTCGTCCACGCCGCCACCGTCATCTCGGTACGCGGCTCGGCCCGCCCTCGCCGCACCGCATGGGCGAACAGGTCGTGGGCGAGTGACGAGGCCGCTGCCAGGGTCATCCCCGCGACCGACGACAGCAGGGTGATGAACACCATGCCCGCCACGGCCGAGTAGAGCATCGTCGCGCCTGCGGAGCCGGGGGCCCCGCCGAGCACCTGGGACAGCATGAGCAGCGACGTTCTGCCGTGAGGATCGGCCGCGGTGATGTGCTGCGATCCCAGCAGGGCCGCCGCGCCCGTACCCATGATGATCACGAGCAGGCAGAACGTGGTGACCGTGCCCACCGCCCATGACATGGAGCGACGCACGGCCGGTACGCCCTGAGCGGAGTACAGGCGCATCGTGATGTGGGGCAGGCAGGCCACCCCGAGGATGATGGTGATCTGGAAACTGAGGAAGTCCAGCCGGCCACCGGCCGAAGTGCCTAGCTGCAGGCCCTGGTGGAGGTAGGCGGGCCCCGCGCCGCTGCCGTGTTGGGCGGCTCTGAGGATGGCGCCGGGGCTCCAGTCGAAGCGGTTCAATACGAGAGCGGCGACGACGATGCTGGTGCCGAGGAGGAGCACGATCTTGATCATCTGGATGAGCGCGGTGCCCCTCATGCCGCCGATCGCCGCATAAATGATCATCAGAGTGCCGACGATGACGATGGATGCCGTCCTGGCGCCCGCAGCGTGCGGGATGTTCAGGATGAAGGTGAGCAGCGATCCGGCTCCCGAGAGCTGGACGACCAGGAAGGGCAGGGTCGCCGAGAGCGTCACCAGGCAGGCCGCGATACGCACGGCCCGCCCGGGCATGTTGCGGGCCAGGACGTCGCCCATGGTGAACCTGCCGGCGTTGCGCAGGGGTTCCGCCAGCAGGAACATCAGCAGCACCAGGGACAGGGCGGTACTGACCGCGAGGACATAGCCGTCGTACCCGGTGAGCGCAATGATGCCGGTCGTGCTCAGCACCGTGGCCGCGGAGATGTAGTCGCCCGCGATCGCCAGGCCGTTCTTGAGCGGGGTGAGCGACAGGTAGCCGGTGTAGAAGTTCGCCAGGTCGTCGCGGTCCGGTCCTGCCATCACACACATCAACAGCGTGACGGTGACCAGCGTTGTGAACAGAACCAGGACGATGGCCTGCGTCCCGGAACCGGAGGTGGTCATCTCGCCGCCCCCGTGTTCCGGCCGACGGGGACCGCCCGCTCCCTGACGGCGCGGGCCAGCGGATCCACCGAACGTTGTGCGCTGCGTCCGTACCAGGAGACGGCCGCGAAGGTGACGACGAGTTGGAGGACTCCCAAGGCCATGCCCAGACTCAGTTCTCCGGTGATCTTGGAACCCATCAGGTCGGGCGCGTAGCAGGACAGCACGACGTACACCACGAAGGAGCCGAGCGCGGTGAGCGTGGAGATCCGCCGGAGCAGGCGGTAGGCCGAGCGGAGGGCGCTGAGGCCGTCGTCGTGCCGATGAGTCTCGTGCGCGTGGGCGGCGTCCCAGGGGGCGTGCCACCCGTACGAGTCGTACAGCGGGGAGTCGTGGCCGTACGACACCGGCCACGAACCTTGCCCCCCGTACGTCTCGTGTCCGGAGGGGATCCCAGGGGGTTCGGGCTGCGGCGGCGGCCATCCCGCAGGTGCTGATGGTGGGTACCGGTTCTCGTCGGCGTACGTCATCGCCTGGCCTTCCACTACGGTTCGGATCCGTGCGGTGAACAGAGGAGAGTGCTTCAGGCGGCGCACCATACCGACTGGTTGGGATGTCCGTAAGTCTGCCGTGGGTCACGTTTCGGGATTGATGTGGTTTCTGGACGGAGATCGGCCGACGGGCCAGGCCCGGGCCTACCCGCCGCGGGCGCCACCAGGGGGCGTGCCCTCGAACCGCAGGCCTCGCGTGCGTCGGCCCTGCGAGTGTGGCTCCTCTCGCATGCTTCGCTCGTCGGCGTGTGATTCATCACAGCTAGTTATGTTGTGCACAATTTAATTGCTGGCTAGCTTCTGAGGTCAACGACTCATCACGGGAGGCAGCACCATGGATCCTGTCCACTATGAGGATTACCGTCCCGCTGAACGACCGACCTATCAGCAGGAGTTGGACGCAGTGGTCGCACAGGTGGCGCAGCGCACCGGCGCCTCGGTCGAGCGCGAGGCCGTCGGTCGCGCCGTCCGCACCGCCCACGGGAAGACGTACGGCCTTCTCAGGGCAACGGTTACCGTCGGTGACAACCCGGGCTTCCACGGACAGGGCATCTTCGCCCGGCCCGCCGAGTACGACGCCGTCGTCCGCTACTCCAACGGCCTGGGCCACCAGCGTCCCGACCACCAGCTGGGCGCGGCATGTGGGATGGGCGTCAAGATGTTCGGTGTCCCCGGCCCCACACTGCTGGCAGACGAACCGGACACCGGTACCTTCGACCTCAACCTGATCAACAATGAGGTCTTCTTCGCGAACACCGCCTACGACTACATGGTCATCGAGGAGTTGTTCGCGGAACTGCCCGAGGGCCTGGCCAACCCCTCCCGCCGCAAGACCTGGATGGCGGAGTTCCTGACCCGCCGGGGTGCGCTCACCGATCCCGACGGCTGGCTGTGGGACGAGCTGTTCGCCATGCTCTCGTTCACGACCGTCCCGCGCAGGAACCTCTTGTCGTACACCTACAACAGCATGGGTGCCTTCCGGTACGGCGATCACATCGCCAAGATCCGCACCGTGCCGACGGCAGAGTCCCTGGCTGCGCTGACGCACCAGATCGTGGACGTGCACGCGGACAACGAGGCGTTCCGCCGCACCCTGGTTGCCGAGGCCGCTGAGCGCGACCACTCGTTCGAACTCCAGGTGCAGCTCAACACCGATCTGGCTCGCATGCCGGTGGACAACACCTCCGTGAAGTGGCCCGAAGAGTTGTCCCCTTGGGTGACCGTCGCCCGTGTGGACCTCCCGCGTCAGGACATCGGCGGGGACGACAACCTGGCGGCCGCCGACGCCACGTCGATCACACCGTGGCGCTCACGAGAGGAGCACCGGCCCATCGGCGAGATCCAGCGGGTGCGGCAGGAGGTGTACCGGCGCTCGTCCATCGAGCGGCACCGCATCAATGGACAGCAGCGGAGCGAACCGGTCAGCAGCGCACAACTGCTCGGCTGAGCCGCGTCCCCCGGACTGCGGAATCCTCGCCGTCGGTTGCGGGCGGCGAGGGGCAGTGGTTGACGAGTTCGATGGTGGCGTCCGAGCCCACGGCCTCCACCACGGCCTCCGGTCCGCGTCCGCCGGTCATTTCCCGTATGGCGGAGCGTGCGCCGTCGCCCTCGACCGACTCGACACCCAGGGTGGCGGCGAGGGCGGGGCGCTCCGCGACCAGGCCCGTGCCCAGCACCCGCACGGCGCCCCTCGCGCAGGCGGGCCGGGCGGCCATGGCGCCGGCCGGCCCGAGGCCCGATGACCAGGACGGTCTCACCGGGGCTACCCGGGTCATGACATCTCACCGTAGAAGGGCGGGCAACTGTCACCACGAGGCGAGGCTTCGAGCAGGCCCGGTAGTACGCAGGACCCTCGTGCCACGACACCACCTCACTCGTGTCGGCCTCCGCGACCGTATGCAGCTTCGTCCAGGGCCTATCCGCCAGCGCCTGGCGCAGTACCGCCCGCCCGTGGTGCGGATCCTGGCAGGCAACCGCCAACGACAGCGTCCGCAGCGTCGCCGGCCTTCCCACGCCCTGATGCCGCAGCAGATTGGCATGCAGCATCGGAATGGCCCGCACCAACTGCAGCCCGAATCGAGCTGCCTTGCGGCTCCCAGGCGAGAACCACCACAGCAACTGCTCTCAATCCGCCGCCCGCAGCCCCGCGCCGGCGTCAGCACCCCGCGTGCCACCAGCGCCCCGGCCGGAGTCTGCCGCGCCGCGCTGCCGCCAGCTCGGCGGACTGCGGCCGCAGCCGGACAAGCTCCGCATGGATGCGGACCACGGCCGCATCCAGATGGACCACCACATGCGTGGCGTACTCCAGGATCAGCTGCTTCAGCTCACCCGTCGCCCTCAGACCCAAATTGAACCGATCGGCCGGCTGAGCCAGCATGTCCGCCCGGCCTATGCCCCGTCGAGATAGTCGTGCTCGACGAACACCTGCCCCGCCAGCTCCGACAGAGCAGCCTCGTACGACTGATCGCCGTGCATGGCGGCCAGCGCCTGCTGGCCTGGACAGCCCGTCCATGGGGATCTCCCGCGGCACGAGACCATCGCTGGCCGGCTGTGTCCACAGGCGCTGCATCTGCCGCCCCCGCGGCGTCGCGCTGTAACGCCAGCGGGCCCCGTTCAGCTCGTGCCACCGCTCGACTGCCGAGTCCGGCCGGCCTGAGACGGCGAGGAAGGTGTCGCTGAGCACATGCAGCCGCGCGGTCACCGTAGCAAGAGGCAGTTCCGTCCCTTCTGCGGGAGCGCCGCACAAGCCTCCGCCGGGGGCAGATGGTCGACCGACTGCTCGAGCACCTCCATGATCGCCAGGTACTGCCCGCGCAGCGGACTGAGCACATAGCCCACCACCCGACAGGCAGCCCTGCAATGAAGTCTGAAAGAGCGGATCCTCGGGGCGGCGTCTCCCCTTGCAGGAACCGCTAAACCGCTGGTCGTGGCTGGCGACGAGACGACGCAGGTCTGCCTCGGTTCATCACCACTGAGCTCAAGGGTGACCTGATGCGGCTCACCCGTCATGCGCAACAGTCTGGCGAGGGCGTCGAACCCGCAGGCGTACTCGTCGGGCATCTCCCTGGAGGTCGTACATGTAGCAGTCGTGATCGAAGAGGATCACGGGGCCTATCGGTGTAGTCACTCGTGGAGTATGGCGCAACCTGCACGTCAGATACGTGCCACAGCAATCCTGAGTCCTACGTTTACGCGCCAAACGAGATGACGTCTAAAGGGATGCAGGAGAGAAAAAGTCTGCTCGACCACTAGCGGAGCTTTGCCGAGGTCCTTGATGTTCGGGGCACCCTTGCGGGCATGATCGGGCGGCGGCACCGTTATCCAGCTGGGCCCAAGTCCGCTTCCCGGGGACGAACCGAGGCCCGGCCAAGGGGCCGGGCCTCAACAACTGTTCAGGTTCAGCGGCGGACACCCAAGGTGCGCTTCGGGCGCGGCTCGACGGGTTCGTCCCGCGCCTGGGCCCACAGCGAACGCACATGGCCGAGGTGACGGCTCATGCACGCCTCCGCCGACGCCGCATCGCCCGCCACCATCAGGTCGAGCAGCTCCAGGTGCTCCTCGGCGGAGGCCACCAGCATGCCGCGCTCGTCCAGGCCGGTTAGCCCGTACAGGCGGGAGCGCTTGCGCAGGTCGCCGACGGTCTCGACCAGCCGGTCGTTCCCGGCGAGGCCGAGCAGGGAGAGGTGGAAGCGCCGGTCGGCCTCCAGGTACCCGATCAGGTCGTGTTCGCGCGCCCGGGTCACGATCTCCTCTGCGACGGGGCGCAGTCGCTCCAGCGCCTCGCTCGGGGCGGTACGGGTCACCCGGCCGATGGTCGGCACCTCGATCAGGGCGCGCAGTTCGGTGTACTGGTCCAGGTCCCGTTCGCTCACCTCGGTGATCCGGAAGCCCTTGTTGCGGACCGGTTCGACCAGCCCCTCGCGGGCGAGGTCCAGCATCGCCTCGCGCACCGGTGTGGCGGAGATGCCGAAATCCGCCGCGAGGCCGGGCGCCGAGTAGACCTGACCGGAGCGCAGTTCACCTGCGATCAGGGCCGCACGCAACGCGTGGGCGACCTGGTCGCGCAGCCGCTCCTGCGCCGTGATCAGATTGCGCTTCAGGGCGCCCATGGCCGTGCCTCCGAGAATCCGCGGAGGTCAAGCGTACAATGTCACGTTGCGCAACTTCCCCCGGTCCGGCGATGGGCCGGGCGGGTGAGCCCGGCCGACGGCCGGGGCCGGTCACGGCAGGAAGCCGTGCGCCAGCTCGTCGTCCGGATCGAGGACGAAGCGGTGCTCCCCCCCGTCCGGTACGCGCTCCTCTCTCCCGCCCCGGCCGGGCTCGGGCTCGCCGTGGACGGTGCCGGACTGCCCTGCCAAGGGGCGGGGACTTCCCAGGTGGCCTCAACTCCGCAGCGGGCCTTCGCAGGTGTACGGGGCGGTCCCGCTCCGCCCGTCGCTCCAGATCGCCACCTCGCCGAAGGAGCAGTTCATGTCGGCGAGGTTGGTGGAGGCCGCGCCGGCACGGTCGAGGATGAAGCCGTCCACCGTCTCGGACATGTCCTTGAAGACCAGGTCGGGGCTGGCCGCGTCGGTGAGTCGCGCCGTGATGCGACCGGCGCACACGAAGCGCCGCTTGCCGGGGTCGCCGTTCTCGGCGCACGACGGGTCCAGGTACGTCGCCGAGGCGAACGAGGCCCGCACGGCGTCCAGGGACGCGTCCCGCAGCTGGTCGTTGGGCGTGTAGGTGGTGTTCGGCACGAAGAGGTCGTCCACCTTGGCGATCTGCGCGTCCAGGAAGGCGTCGTACCCCCGCTGGAGCGCCGCGTCCCCGCCCAGCCGGGTGCGCCAGGCGTCGAACGCGGCCGGGTCATTGGCCCGCAGGTGCCGGTACATCTCCCGGAGCAGCGCGGGCCGCTCGGTCCACAGGTACTCGAAGAAGGTGCCCGCGTAGCTGTAGAAGCGGAAGCCGTCGCCGTCGTACGTGGCGTGCAGCAGCTGGTCCACGGTCATGCGGGGGCTGCTGTCGGCCGTGTCGTTGATGACCGACCGGACCAGGGACTTGCGCACGGCGACACCGTCGTCGCGCGTCGCCCCGTCGAAGAACTCGGCGCTCCCCTCGTCCATCGCGGTGGTGCGGTCGCCCTGGTACCACGGGCCCTCACCGAAGTAGCCGGGCACGGCGAAGCGGCCGTTGAGGTAGTGCACGTACTCGTGGCGGAACAGCTCCTCCAGCGTGAGCGAGGAGTCCTGCGGCACACGGCGCTGGTAGGTGTAGAAGGTGGCGCCGCGCTCGATGTAGATGCCGCCGTTGTCGGTGCCCATGCCGGTGAGGACGGGGTGGTAGTTCTCGTAGTCGGCGCGTGAGGCGTACAGCACGACGCTGAGGACGCCATTGGTGTCGCCGGTGAGCGGCTGTTCGGAGCCGAGCACCCGGTGGAACTGCGCCTTGACCTGCTTGCTCGCGTAATAGAGCTGGTCGACGGTGGCGCGGTCCAGTCCGGTGCGGACGCGGATCGCTCCCTTGTCGTAGGTGTACGTGTGGGGGAAGATGATCCGCTCGATGTCCTCCTTGCACACGGCGTACTGCTTGCACGCCTCGTAGAAGTTCAACCAGGAGACGACCTTCGCCCACGGTGCGCTGCCCCGGCTCCAGTTGGTCTGCGTGGCGGGGAGCACGCTGCTCCCGAGGTCGCGCACGAGCGCAGCGCGCAGGGGGGCGATCTGGCCGAAGCGTCCGTACTCGCCGAGGGCGTCGCGGACGACCCACTCGTTGGGCGTGCCCTTGAGGTGGGTGTGGCCGGCGAAGGCCTTGAAGGCGGCGCGGTACGCATTGTCCCGGGTCGCCAGGGTGTGGAAGGCGGTGTCGCGGTTGCCCGGGTAGATGCCGAGGTAGTTGACGGACAGCGCGGCGAGGGTTGCACCGCCCCAGGCCGGGTCCGCGTAGGTCGTGGTGTGGTACCGGTCCATGGTGGCCAGTACCTTCTTGATGAGGCCGAGCTGGCTGTGCCGCAGTCCGGGGGCGCTGCCGGCGTACAGCGCCTCACGCAGTGTCTCCGCGTTGGTGCGCGTGGCGTCGAAGGTGCGGGCGGCGGTGCCGAAGTAGTAGATGGCCCGGCGGACGGCCTCGGTGGTGGGGGGGTCGGTGATGTCGATCTCGTCGCGGCTGAAGTCGTGGTAAGCCACGGCGTGGAGATAGGTGAACATCTCCAGCAGGTGCGTGCCGTTGCGCCCGTCGTGGGTGGCCGCCAGCCTGACGGCGCGGTGACTGACCGCCTGGACGTGTGCGTCCGTCATGACCCGAGCGAGGCGGGCGTCCCATGTCCAGATCAGGCCGGACAGACAGCCGTCGGCAGTGACGGCCGGGTCGGCGAGGAAGTCGGCGAACCGCTCCGGCCCGAGGCCGCTGATGCCGTCGAGCGTACACGGCACGCCCGCGGAGGTGTAGGGCGTGGTCGTTTGCGCGGCCGCCGTCCCGGCGGCGGCCTGCTGCCGGCCAGGTATCCGGCCCGCGGCCCGCTCGCCGGGGGCGGGGGCGGGCTGTACGGCCCGGCGGGGCGCGCGGGCCAGCCGCTCGACCTCGTCGTGGGGATTCGCGGGGGCCGCGGCCGACGGCGCGGCACGGAAGGTGGGCGGGATGGCAGGCCCGTCGTGCGCGGCCGGGGCGGCCGGCGCCGCCGTGGCGAGAACGGCCGCCGACACTGCGGTGGCGAGGAGAGAAGCACGCACAGATCTGTGCTGGAACACCAGGGACTCCCGAGGTGGGGGTGAATGGAGGGCTGGCTCGGCGGTGGCCGATGCACGGCGAACGGCGGTGCGCAGCGGGCCTGTTGAGCTGTGCGTGCGGCCCGCGATGTGCCGGTACCATAGTAATGTGATATTGCACTGACAAGCCCCGTGCACATGTGAGTGCGCGTCACCGTCCCGCGGCTGCCCCCCCGATTCCAGGAGCAGCGATGCCCTCCTCTCGCGCACCCCTCACCACCGGAAGTCACGACCGTGCCGGTCCCGTCGAGTTGACGGCATCGATGCGGGCAGGTTGGGCGCCGACGCCCGACGATGTCCCGATCGCCGCCCACGCCGTCACGCCCGGCCGCCGGGCCCGGCTCTCCGCTCTCTTCCCCGGCGAGCGGCTCCTCGCGCCCGCCGGTGCCGGCCAGGCCCCGGAGGGCACGGCATCGCGCTGTACGAGGCCGCAGTCTTCCCGCTCATCCCTGACGGAGTGAAGGAAGAAGAACAACAGGCCTTGACGCCTCGTCGCCTACGACGGCCTGCCCCGTACGGTTCGGGTGTCGGCTGCCGCGGCGCTGGAGGCCATCGATGAGGGTCAGGACGCCGAACGTGCCCGGGCAGCGGTCAAGGCGCTGACGCTCGCGGTCTACGACTGCCGCGTCGATCGCTGACGCACCCAGCTGGCCGAGACCGGGCGTCAGCGCGGCGGCACCGTCCAGCGGGGGGCGTCGGCGGGGGAGCGGTCGGGGCGGGCACGGTGCAGGCGTGGGGGGCGCCACCGGACGGAGGCATCTCGGGCGACGTCGACGCCGACTTCCACGACCAGCTCGGGTTCCACCAGCGTGACGTTCAGCGTGTCCGGCTGCCCCACCCGGCGGAGAACGACCAGTTCGTCCACGGATGACCGCGCCGGGCCGGGGCGAGTAGCCCGGCGACCGTGGCGCTCGCCGCCCGGGCGAGGGTCGTGGTGCGGCCGGTGTACTGCAGGCGGCCGTGGTCGTCGTATCTGCCGAGCAGCAGACCGCTGGGAGCGGACAGAGGGCCGGTGACCGCGCCGACGATCGCCTCGGTGGTCTCTCGCACTTGGAGGTCCTGACAAAGGCGTTGAACGTGGCGTTGGGTGATCAGGCAGACGGCGAGGCCGAGGAAGGCTTCGTGGATGTCGTCGCGTCGTTCCCGGCGGATGCGCAGGCGGCGGAAGCCGTGGAGCCAGGAGATGGTGCGTTCGACGACCCAGCGGAAGGTGCCCAGGCCGGTGCCGTGTGGCTGGCCGCGTTCGGCGATCGCCGGGCGGATGCCTCGTTCGCGCAGGAGACGGCGGTAGTTGTCGTGGTCGTAGCCGCGATCCGCGAAGAGCGTGTCGGGCCGTCGACGGGGTCGTCCGACGGTGCCGGCCACGGCTGGGATCTTGTCGACCAAGGGCAGAAGTTGAGTGGCGTCGTTGCGGTTTCCGCCAGTCAGCGAGACCGCGAGCGGGATGCCCTGGCCGTCGGTGATGACGTGGTGCTTACTGCCCGGCCGTGCGCGGTCGACTGGGCTGGGCCCGCTTTTGGGCCCCGGCGTGCGGCCCGGACGTGGGGCGAGTCGATCACCGCCCTCGACCAGTCCAGCTGGTTCTTCGAGCGCAGTTTCTTCAGCAGGAGCGCGTGCAGCTGGTCCCAGACGCCGGCCTCGTTCCAGGCCGCCAGACGCCGCCAGCAGGTCATGCCGGAGCCGAAGCCCAGCTCTTGGGGCAGGTACTCCCATTGGATGCCGGTATGCAGCACGAACAGGATGCCGCACAACGCCTGCCGGTCCGGCACCCTCGGCCGGCCTTCGGCCTTCTTCGGCCCTGACTCGGGCAGCAACGGCTCGATCAGCGACCACAGTTCATCCGAGACGATCCACGGTCGCGACTGTCTCTTCCCCACGTCCACATCAACGATCCAGCGGGCCGGCAGTCACATGATCAACAGCTTTTGTTAGAGCCAGTAAGCGCCCACGGCGGCGAACACCAGCTCGGGCAGGCGCTCGCCGTACTCCTGGAAGTATGCGACAACTTCGGCCTCACTGGACTCAGGCATCGACGGGAACACTGCGCCCGCGGCGGTAAGGGCCGCATCGAGGGCCGAGTTCTGCCCGGTGCCGGAGCCGAAGTCAGCCCGGTAGGCCCAGGCATCGGGTGCATGGATGATCACGGCCGGAGGACTGAAACGGTTGGCCGTCAGACAGAGGACCTCCTGGCCCTCGCAGGGCAGCATCGGCTCGACCTTGCCCTGGTAGCCAGTCGCCCAGGTCGACATGCCCCAGTCCTTCAGCACGTACGTCCACTCACCGCACGTGCCGTACATGGCGCGGTTGAGATGAGGGGAGGGCTGGCCCGGCTGCCCGGCCGGCGTACGCAGCTCCCTACCCGGAGTGCGCGGCTAACTCATCGAGGTCGGCGCCCAGATTGATGAGGAACTCGTCCGTCTCCACGCCTCGGGCCAAGGTCAGCGAGATACCGCCAAGCATGCCGGGCAGGACCGATGAAGGGGTGTGGTGGTGTGCGCCTATCCACGCAATGCCGTCACTCATGGCGGTCAGGCTATCGGCCAGTCTTGGCCGCGACGTGGTACCGGCCGGGCACGGAACGCCAGCACCCTCGTGGACAGCTTTTCGCCGAGACCGGCCTGGCCATCAGACCCACCTGAGTAACGAGACGACACCGCGAGTTCAGTCTCGGTAACGCGGCGCCGGACCGCCCGTGGCGCGCGTCTTGCACCTCTGCCCGGTGAGCGCGATGGAAGACTGGGTTCCGACGACCGGCCAGCCGAGTAGCCGGCGGGGCGGCCGATTCTCCTCGACTCTTTGAACCGGACAGGACCTCGCCGTTGCGCCTCTACGCCCAGACTCCCGCACGCCGGAACCGCCAGATGCTCGTGGACCTGACCGCCGTGGCCCTGATCGCTACCACGGTGTGGGTGGCCTTCTTCGTCCGGGACACGATCATGCTGTTGGCCGAGCCGGGGCAAAAGGTTGAGAGCTCCGGACACGGCCTCGCCGAGGACCTCGGTAACGCTGGGGACGCGGCGTCGAACGTACCGTTCGTCGGCGATGTCCTGAAGAAGCCGCTCCAATCCGCGGCCGACGCCAGCGCCGGTTTCGCGGATGCCGGCGCATCGTTTCAGGAGACCGTCACTCAAGTCGCCAATGTGACCACCACGGCTCTTATTGTCGTCTTGGTGCTCCTGATCCTGGTGCTGTGGCTGCCCCCGCGTCTGCTCTGGATTCGTCGCAGCTTGATCGTCCGTCGCCTCGCCGACGCGCCGGGCGGGGCCGACCTGCTCGCCCTGCGTACTCTCGCCGGTCCGCCGGCCGATCTCGTCAAGTTGCCGACCCCGCCCGGCGGTTTCGCCGACGCCTGGCGCCGGGGTGACCAGGAGGTCATCGCCATCCTCAGCGCGGCCGCCCTCGCACACACGGGCCTGCTCCCCTGAGGGACGCCTCCGAGCAGGTCCTTCCGTCGGCAAGCGCCGGGCGGGGCCGACGCGCCGAGACAGGTCGTATCATCGCTGCGGCGGACGATGTCGAGGACGACTCCGAGGTGCTGGGTGGTCCAGCCAGTGAGGCGGCCGGTGTAGCCGCCGTCGGCCCAGACCCGCGACAGCGGAGCGAGCAGGTTCCACTCGCCGTTCCTCCAGCGCCAGATGATCACCCGCCGACCCGCCGCACCCGGCCACAGCGGCCTCCAGACCCTCATGAGCCCACGGTGCGGGGTTGGCGAAGCGGAACTCCTTGCCGTGCTTCGGCGGTCGCCCGCCCTGGGGACAGGCCAGGGCGTACTCCTTGATCGAGGGCTTCGGCAGCCGCATCACCCGGTCGCTGCGGATCCGCCCCACCAGCCCGACAGGAGCCCTGATGCGACCCGGCCCGCAGGAGGGCGCTGTGGGAGATGTTCTCCGACCTGATGGACCTCGACGACGCCCACCGGTACGTCGCCGACCCGCTCGCCGGCATGGACGCCTGGTACGACCTGGGCGACGACCACCGGTTCGTCGCCACCCTGTGCCCGGACATGAAGTTGACGCTAGAGCGGCCCGACCCGGACGTCGTCACCACGGTGAACCGGTCGGCGGACCTGCTGCGTGAGGGGTGTGGGCCCCTGCTCGACCTCGTCGACCGCGTGGAGGCCCGCGACGCCGCGGCCGCGTGGAGCGGACGGGTCAACACCGGCACCGCCCGCACGGGCCGGGTGGACGTCGATGCGTTGCTCATCCGGCCCGACGGCCTCGTCGCCCGGGCCTTGCCCACCGGGCAGGACCTCGACGCCACCACGCTGGTGCGTGCGCTGGGCACATGGTTCGGCCGACCGGTCTGAGCACCGCATTAACAGTCGTCTCAGGTTCGCTCCGTAGGAAGTCGGCATCCAGATAAGCGATGCAACCCGTATGTAGGAGGCTAGTGATGGCAGTCGACGCAGCGCCGTCCGGGGGAGCGCCGGGGGGCCGGTTGGCGGGCCGGTGGGTGCCGTGGTTGGTGATTGGTTTGTGGTTGGTGCTGGCGGCGTTCATGGTGCCGCTGAGCGGAAAGTTGAGTTCGGTCACCACCGACAGCGCCGTGGACACCCTGCCGGCCGGTGCCGAGTCCACCAAGGTGGCAGCGCTGGACGACCGTCTCCCCGGCGGTGAGGACAGCACGTTCGTCTTCGTGTACCACCGGGCCGGCGGCATGACCGACGCCGACCGCGCGACGGTCGAGCGCCACTACGACACCCTTGCCAAGCGGTACCCGCCGAAGGCGACGGCTGCGGCCGACGAGGACGACGAGGGCTCACCGACGAGCCTCTCCACCGACCGCAAAGCAATGACGTTCACCCTCGAGGTGAGCACGGCCTACGGCCCACCGGAGGAGATCGTCGGCCCGTTGCGTGACGCCGCGAAGGACCGCCCCTCCGGTCTGGAACTGGACGTGACCGGCCCGGGCGCGATCGACGGCGACATGGATGCCGTCTTCGACGGCATCGACGTGCAGGTCCTCCTCACCACCATCGTCGTCGTTACGCTCCTGCTGATCCTCACCTACCGCAGCCCGGTGTTGTGGATCATCCCGCTGGTGGCCGTCGGCGCGGCCGCACTGACCTCGATGGGGACCGTCTACCTGCTCGTCAAGGGCTTCGGCATCGTGGTCAACGACCAGAACTCGGCGCTGCTGACGATCCTGGTGTTCGGCGTCGGCACGGACTACGCGCTGTTGCTCATCGCTCGATACCGGGAGGCACTGCACCACCATGAGAACGTCCGGGTCGCGATGGTTCAAGCGCTACGCGGCGCGGCGCCGGCCATCGTCGCGTCCGCGGCCACCGTGGTCGCCGGCCTGCTCTGCCTGCTCGTCGCGGACCTGAACAGCACCAGCGGGTTGGGTCCGATCGGTGCGGCCGGCATCCTGTGCGCGCTGGTGGCCATGCTGACGCTGTTCCCGGCGGTGCTCGTGGTGCTCGGCAGGCGGATCTTCTGGCCGGCCATCCCGCGGTTCAGCACGGCCGGGGTGGAGAAGCCGGGGCTGTGGGGACGGCTCGGCACCGCAATCAGCCGCCGCCGGTGGTTGGCGACGCTCGGCTCGCTCGGAGTCCTCGGCGTGCTCGCCCTCGGGCTGGCGGGCAACACCGGCGCCCTGCGGGAGCAGGACCAGTTCCTGTCCGCGCCGGAGTCGGTCACCGGCTTCACCGTTCTCCGCCAGCACTTCCCGGAGCTCGGCGGCCAGCCGATGGAGATATTCACGCGGCCGGCGCACCAGGAGCGGGTGCTCGACGTCGTCAAGGACACTCGCGGTGTGGCCCTGGCCATCCCGGAGCAGACCAGCGGTGGCTGGGCCAACATCTCCGTGTTCCCGAAGGACGCGCCGGACACCGCCGCGGAGTACGACACGATCAAGCGGGTGCGCACCGCCGTGCACGCGGTGAGCGGGGCGGAGGCGATCGTCGGCGGGCCGAGTGCGGAGAACCTCGACACCGAGGTGACCACCAAGCGCGACGAGAAGCTGGTGATCCCGCTGGTGCTCGCCGTCGTCCTGATCGTCCTCGGACTGCTGCTGCGCGCGATCCTGGCCCCGCTGGTCCTGATGTCCACCGTCATCGTCTCATTCGCCGCAGCCTTCGGCGGCAGCGTGTTCGTCTTCGACACGATCCTCGGGTTCAAGGGCATCGACTATTCGGTGCCGCTGCTGGCATTCCTGTTCCTGGTGGCGCTCGGCGTCGACTACAACATCTTCCTGACCAGCCGGGCCCGGGAGGAGACCGTGCGTTTCGGCACCAGAGAGGGCATGCTCAAAGCCCTCTCGGCCACCGGTGGCGTCATCACCTCGGCAGGCCTGGTCCTGGCGGCCACGTTCGGGGTCCTCGTCACACTTCCGCTGGTGATGCTGGTCGAGGTCGGGTTCCTGGTGGCCTTCGGCGTGCTGCTCGACGCCCTGCTGGTGCGGTCGGTCCTGGTGCCCGCCCTCACCTTGCTGATCGGCCGCCGGATGTGGTGGCCGAGCCGGCTGTCCCGTCCAGGGGCAAAGCTGCCGGACGGTCAACAGCCGCTCGCCGACGAGGAGGAGCCCGCGCTGCAGCGGTGAGCGCGGCGGCACGGACGAGATCCGGGACGGGGACCCAGGCCCGTCCCGGATCTTTGATGGGGCTCGACGGCCGCCGCCCTTTGGTCCTACGCCGTGCGGCCGGGGCTGGGGTCGCGCACCGCGGTGTCCTGCCTTGACGGTGAGCCGCGCGGGGCCATGCCCGAGGGCCGCCGTCCCTTGTCCCGCGCCGCGCTGCCGGGGCGGGTCAACACGCCGCGATGTCCTCCCCGGTGGTGAGCCGCGCGGGCGGGGCGGGCGGGGCCGCGGCCGGAAGGTCGATGCGAAGCAGCGCACCACCGCGTGCGGAGCGGGCGACGCTGGCCCGGCCGCCGTGGGCGTCGACGACCCGCTGCACGATCGACAGCCCCAGACCGGATCCCGGCAACGCCCGGGCGCTGTCGGCACGGTAGAACCGGTCGAACACCCGCGGTACGTCGGCGGCGTCGATGCCCGGCCCGGCGTCGTCGACCTCGAGCACCACCCACGCGTCCTCGGCACGGAGCCGGACCTGGACCGGCTGGTCCGCGGGGGACCACTTGCCGGCGTTGTCGATGAGGTTGAGCACCGCCCGCTCGAGCGCAGCGGGACGCCCGCTCACCCACACGGAGGTCACGTCGAGCGCGACCTCGACGTCGGGCGTGCGGGAACGTGCCCGGGTCGCGGCGGCCGCCGCCACGTCGGCGAGGTCGAGCAGCTCGGTGTTCTCGTCGCTGACGTCACCGCGCGCCAGGTCGGTCAGCTCGGCGACAAGGGTGCTCAACTCGGCCACCTGGGCGCCGAGATCGGTCAGCAGCCGGGTCCGGCTCTCCGCCGGCAGTGCGCTGTCCAGGGTGCCGCGCCGATCGAGCCGGATCAGCAGCTCGACGTTGAGGCGCAGGCTGGTGAGCGGGGTCTTGAGCTCGTGGGCGGCGTCCTCGGCGAGCAGCCGCTGGGCCCGCCGGGAGTCCCGGAGCGCGGCGAGCATGTCGTTGATCGACTGGATCAGCCGCCGGATCTCCCCACCGCCCTCATCCGGGATGCCGGCGTCGAGATCCCGGGTGTGCGCGACATGTACCGCGGCGGCGGTCAGCCGGTCGATCGGTGCCAGCCCGGTCCGCGCCACGGTCCGCCCGACAAGGACGCCGCCCACCACGCAGAACAGCCCGATCAGCAGCATGCCGAACCCGAACTGGTTGATCGGGCTGTCGTCGGCGACCTGGGCCACCTGGACCGCGCCGTCGCCCGCCCGCAGCGTGTAGATGAGGTAGCCGTCCTCGTCGCTGTCGTCCGACTCCATCAGGTTGGCCGACGCGCCCTGCGCCACGCGCCCGGCGTGCTCGCTGACGGGGGGCAGCGCGGGTTGGCCGGCCGGCGTCCGGGTCGAGCCGTCGGGCAGGATGACCCGCACCAGCCGACCGGATCCGGGATACGGCGGTAGCTGGACCTGCGCCAGACCGGCGCGCTGCGCGTTCGTCGCCAGGACGCGGGAGTCGGCGCGCAGCTGATTCTTGGCGCTGTCTTGCAGCTCCCAGCCCAGTAGTTGGCTGGCCACCTGGAAGGCCACAAACACGCTGACCGCGATGGCCGTCGCCGCGATCACCGTCAGCCTGCTCCGCAGGGACCGCCGGCGCCACCATCGGGTCAGCCGGCGCGGTTCCCGGCTGGCGGGCCTGCTCACGGAGGAGTCTCCCGCAACGTGTATCCCAGGCCGCGCAGCGTGTAGATCAATCGCGGCTCGCCCTCGGCCTCCATCTTGCGGCGCAGGTAGCTCACGTATACCTGGAGGTTGTTGGCGGTGGCGCTCATGTCGAAGCCCCAGATCGCCTCGAACAGCGCGTCGCGGGTCAAGACCCGGGTCGCGTTGCTCATGAGGACCTTTAGGAGGGAGAACTCGGTCCGGGTCAGGCGCAGCGGCCGCCCGCCCCGCCACGCCTCGAACCTGTCGGGATCGAGCCGGACGTCGGCGAACGACAGGATCTGCGACTCCCCGTCGGTCGGCGTGCGCCGGCGCAGCAGGGCCCGCACCCGGGCCAGCAACTCCTCGGTGGCGAACGGCTTGGGCAGGTAGTCGTCGGCGCCCGCGTCCAGCCCCGTGACCCGGTCGGAGACCTGGTCACGGGCGGTCAGCATCAGCACCGGCAGATCCCGACCCGCGGCCCGCAACCGCCGGCAGGTCTCCAACCCGCCGAGGCGAGGCATCATCACGTCGAGGATCAGCAGATCCAGCGTGTCGCCGTCGGCCCCAACGACCCCGTCGAGCACGGCGAAACCGTTGGCGACGGTGCTGGTGTCGTAACCCTCGACCTGGAGCACCCGCTCCAGCGACTCACGGATGGCCGCTTCATCATCCGCGATCATGATCCGCACGCCGGCTCGCCCCCTTCCAGTCGATGTTTTTGCCGCTCATTGTCCCCGATCAACCTGAGGCCAGGATTAGAGCGTCGCTGGGGACCGCGCTCTCAGTGCGTAGTGGCAAAGCGGATCTCGTTCGAAGCCTGCGGTGCGGGTGATCATTCGGACAGAGATGCCGGTGTGCTCGTAGGCATGAAGAAACGGGCCCCTTGGTAATGACGTGGTTGTTGAGGCCAGTCACGAGCAAGGAGACCCGTTGTCTGACGAGTTGACCATCTCTGCCGTGCCCGCGTCCACTGCGGTCACTCCTGGGTGTGACTGCTACGTGCACCGGTTCGGTTCGATCGCTCCGGGACGGCGGGCGCGGTGCTATCCCCAGGCCGCGGACGCGGGCCGGGTGGGCCAGCACGGGCTGGAGATCGTAATGGCGGTGTGCCGCAGCATCGAGATCCGCCGCGAGCCGGTCGGCAAGCGGATCAGGGCTGCGATCGTGCTGGCTGATGATCCCGGCGGCGATCCGGCAGGCCGCCTGCTGTGAGAAGGCAGCCACGCCAGGCCGGCCGGCGTGAGGCCGGGCTGACGGTGTGCCCGTGCTGATGTTGTCGGCTGGTGAAGATCACACGTCTTGACCCCGCGGTCGCGGGCAGGCGTTTAGGGAGATCCTGTCCCCGACGGAGTTGGTGATGACGACCTCCCGCACGCAGCAGCCCCTGCCCGAGGGAAGGGGCGAGGCCTCGCCCACTCAGCTGGAGCAGGAGAACGACCAGCTACGCCGCGCGGTCGCCTCTCATGCGACGGTCGACCAGGCCATCGGCGTCCTCATCGCGGTCCACCGGATTGCGCCGGCGGCCGGGTTCGAGGTGCTGCGCGAGGTTTCCCAGCAGACCAACCATAAGCTGCATTCCGTCGCACAGTCGGTGATCGGCTGGGCGTTGGGGGACCCACTGCCGCGCCTTGTGGGCAAGGAGCTGGATGCGGCCGTGCAGCGGCGCTCGCGCCGAGGCCACGACTCAGGCCAGGCCGGATAGCGCTCAGAAGCCGTATCTCTATCGGTCATCAGGACAATTGGGATCGAACAACGGCCCAGGTCGGGTGATCTCGGCCGGGTGGCTGGCACGAGAACAGAGCCCCTGGGAAGCTCGGGGTCGCGCCGCCACTCGAGTGTCAGGAGTCCCTGTTGTTCCAGTCCCGTGTGCCGGTCCCCGCTCCGTCCAAAGCTCCCGCTTGGCGCGGTGCGATCGCCTCGCGCACCGGTTCGGGGTCGGTCGGCCGACTCTTGGAGTCATGCCGCGTCGGGGTTGAGTAGGACGATTTTGCCGATGTGGTGGGCGTCCAGGATGCGATGGGCTTCTGCGGTTTGGTCCATGGGCAGGGTCCGGTCGATGACGACCTGCACCGTTCCGTTCTCGATCAATGGCCATACATGTTCCTGGACTTCGGCCACGATGGCTGCCTTCTGTCCAGCTTGGCGGGAGCGCAGGGTGGTGCCGTGCACGGATGCACGCCTGGCGAGGAGTTCGACGAGGTTGAGTTCGGCCGTCAGGCCGTTCTGCAGCCCGATGACGACCAAGCGCCCGTCGAGGGCCAGGGAGTGGATGTTGCGCGGAAGGTAGTCGCCGCCGATGACGTCGAGGATCACGTCGTAGGGGCCGTGCTCGGCGAAGTCCTCGGTGCGGTAGTTGATCGCGAGGTCGGCGCCGAGTTCTCGGACCCTGGCAGCCTGCTCGGGGCCGCCGACGGTGGTGACGACGCGGGCACCGTGGGCCTTGGCGATCTGAATGGCTGTCGTGCCGATGCCGCCGGCTCCGCCGTGCATGAGGAAGGTCTCGCCTGGCTTCAGCCCACCGGTCATGAAGACGTTGGACCACACCGTTGCGGTGGCTTCCGGCAACGCTGCCGCCTGGACCAGGCTGACGCCCTTGGGCACCGTGAGCAGCTGCCCTTCAGGGACAGCGACCTTCTGCGCGTATCCGCCTCCGGTCAGCAGTGCGCACACCTCGTCGTCGGGCTGCCAACGCGTCACACCCTCGCCGAGAGCGCTGATCCGTCCGGAGACCCCCAGGCCCGGGTAAGGTGACGCTCCCTCCGGAACCGGGTACAGCCCCAGCCGCTGTGCCACATCGGCCCGATTGACGGCGCTGGCAACGACGTCGATGACCACTTCACCCCTCGCGGGGACGGGGTCCTCCACATCGATCCACTGCAGGACTTCCGGCCCACCAGGTTCCTTGATCGAAACTGCTTTCAAGACATTCCTCCGAGCGCGCCGCCTGACGAACGGCACATACGCCGGTCCGACGTTGTGAAAATGCGAGTGAGAGGGCACGCCCGGCAGGCTCACGCTGGTCCGGGGCCGCCGCAGAAACTCCGCCCGAGCCTGCCTGTCCAGCCCGCGCACTGGAAACTGACGAGCCCAGGACCCGGACAGCCCTGAGCTCGAAGAACAAGCCACCTGTCACCGACAAGACGCGAGCAGAACCGTCAAACGCCCAGAGACACTTCCCGAGCAGGACCGGTCCGGCCGATGCGGATCAAGGTCAAAGTTGGCGCAGCGTCTCGATGATCTTTGCCGTGACGACCTTGGTGGAAACGGGGTTCTGTCCCGTCACGAGCCTGCCGTCAGCGGTGGCGAAGGGGGTCATCGGGATGGTGGCCTTGACATAGTTCGCGCCCCGCTTGCGGAATTCGTCCTCCACCAGGAACGGCACCCGGCTCTTCACCATGGCGACTCGCTCCTCCGCGGTGGAGAACCCGGTGACCGTGCGGCCCTCGACGAGCAGGGAGCCGTCGGAGAGCGTGATGTTCAGCAGTCCGCAGGCACCATGGCAGACCGAGGAGACCACGCCGCCGTTCTCATAGATATCCCGCGCGACCTGCTGAAGCGCGGCACTGCCGGGGAAGTCCCACATGACGCCATGCCCGCCCGTGTAGAAGATCGCTGCATACTCGGCCGGGTCGACGTCGGCCGCCTTCCTGGTGTGGTCCAGGCTCGACATGAACGCGCGATCGTTCATGTACTTGCGAACCTCTTTGTCGGCCAATCTGACGCTTCGCGGATCCAGCGGTACCTGCCCCCCTTCCGGACTGACGATGTCGACCTCGAATCCAGCCTGGCGGACTCGGTCGTAGAAGTGAACCAGCTCTGCGATCCACAGCCCGGTCCGGTGGGGGTTCGTTCCGTAGGTCGACTGGTTGGTGACCACGGCGAGGATCTTGCTCATCTGTGTGCCTCCGGCGGTGAGGCAGGGCTGTGGCGGCTGCCCGGATCACGAGCTTTTTTCATGGCCACGACCTGCGAAAGAAGAGTGAGACGGCTTGTGAGGAGTCGGCCGCCTCAGTCGCCGTTGTCATAGGTGCCGATGTCGTCCCCGTGCCTCACTGCGCCCGTACGGGCCGGCTGGCGAAAGCAGCGTCTGGTGCCCCTCCCAGGCGCAAGCGGATATGCGAGGTTCAGGCCAGCTTCTTGAGGATTTCGGCTGCGGCGGGTCCGGCGGAGGCGGGGTTCTGGCCGGTGATCAGGTTGCGGTCGACGACCACGTTCGGGGCCCATGGCTCGCCCTCCTGGTAGTCCGCGCCGATCTCGACCAGACGGTCCTGGAGCAGCCACTTGGCATTGGCCGCAAGGCCCGTCTGGGTCTCCTCGGCGTTGCTGAAACCGGTGAGCCGATAGCCGGCGAAGGCGTTGCCGCCGTCGGCCGTGGTGGCGGCGAGCAGGGCGGCCGGTGCGTGGCAGACCACGCCGAGCGGCTTGCCCGAGGCGAGGGCATGGATGAGGAGCCTGCCGGAGGTGGCGTCGACGGCCAGGTCCTCCATCGGGCCGTGGCCACCGGGGTAGAAGACGACGGCGTAGTCGGCGAGGTCGACGTCCTCCAGCCTGATGGGGTGCTGAATCTCGTCGATCGCGGCGAGGGCGTCCGCCACCTTCTTCGCCCCCACCTCTCCGCCGTTGAACTGCGGCGCCAGGCTGCCCTGGTCCAGAGGCGGTACGACGCCGCCGGGTGTGGCGACGACGATCTCGTGGCCGGCGGCCGTGAACGCCTGGTACGGGGCCACGACCTCCTCGGCCCAGAAGCCGGTCGGGCGCTTGGTGCCGTCCGCCAGCGTCCAGTGGTCGGCGCCGGTCATCACAAAAAGGATCTTCGACATGGTGTGGTGGTCTCCGAGAGCTGGGGGTTCACGCTTTGACGTTTCGACTTCAGAACGTCAGCGCTCCTACCTTCGAAACTAAAGCCGCCGAAGAAATCGCGCCAATGAAGGCATCGATACCAGGTATCGACGAACCGATGCCCTGCACGGGGACGAATGGCAGGTGGCTGCCGTGCGTACCTCGTAGGCTCGACGCCGTGAGCGATCAGGACACTCATGGGTTCGGTCCGCTGGACCTGAACCTGTTGCGCACCTTCCTTGCCGTGCACCGCCTGGGGTCCTTCACCGCCGCTGCACGTCGGCTGGGGCTGTCGCAGTCCACCGTGACCACGCAGATCCGGGCGCTGGAGAACCGTCTGGGCCGTGAACTGTTCGAACGCCGGGCGCACGGTGTCACCTCGCTGCCCCACGCGGACGAACTTGCCACGCGACTGTCAGGCCCCCTGGATCAGTTGGCCGACATCACCGGCGAGGAGCCGAGCAGCACCGCGGGACCGGTGCACCTGGCCGGGCCCGCAGAGTTCATGAGTACCCTCGGCCTTCAGACGCTGGCTCCGCTGGTCGCGCAGGGCGTCCGGCTGCGGGTGGCCATCGGACTGACCGAACCGCTGCTCGAGGAAATGCGGGCCGGACGCCACGACCTCGTCGTCGCCACCCGCCGGCCCCGGGGCCGGACGCTGCAGGCCGAACTCCTCGCCGACGAGGAGTTCGTCCTGGTTGCTGCCCCCGTCTGGGCCGAACAGCTCATGGGACAGGAACTGCCTACTGCCCTGGAAAGCCTGCCCATGATCGCCTACGCCGAGGACCTGCCCATCGCCCGCCGCTACTGGCGCCACGCCTTCGACCGCCGCCTGCACGTCCAGGCCGCGATCACCATCCCCGACCTGCGCAGCGTCCTCACCGCCCTCACGGCAGGCGCCGGCTGGAGCGTCGTGCCCAGCTACCTCTGCCGGACCGAACTCGCCTCCGGCGCCCTCCGGCTACTGCACCAGCCGGAGGACCCCCCGATCAACACTGCCTACCTCGTCCAACGCCCAGGCAGTTCCATCAATCCTCACGTCACGCTCGTCCGTGAGCATCTGCTCGCCGCTGCGAAGACCTGGTGAGTCCAAGCCGGTATCCCGAGGTCATGTCGGGCTGGCATCGGGTTGCGTCGCCGGCACTCCCGATCAGCTGGGGGGACGAGCCAACACAGCGCCATTCGTAACGCAGAGTAATAACCCTCTGCCGATCGTGAGCTGGTTCTGATCGAACACGGTCCTTGGCCGGGCGATCTCGGCCGGGTGGTGAGTACGGGGCCCCTAACTCGGGTTTGCGACCACTCGAGTGCCAGGAGGTCCTGTTGTTCCAGTCTCGCGTCACGGTCCCCGTCTCGTCCAACTCCCGCATGGCGTTCCCGGTGACTTTGCGGCCTTCCAAAGCCCGTCAGCGACAACATTGCCGCAGGTCAACGGCTTGCGCTGCCGCTAGATGCCGCATCTCAACCGATCATGGAACGTGCGGGTCGAACAGGTTTCCCGCCGGGGTGATCTTCCCGTTGTGCGCGCATGAAGACAGGGCCTCTCGGTAGCTCGGGGATGCGAATCTGACCGAGCAGCGCCGGGAGGCCCTGGTGTCGTTGTTGTACGCGTCCGAACCCGTTCAGTTCAACTCGGCTGCTCCATCGTGTGATTGCCTCGCGCACGTGTACGGCAACGCGGCCGACCATCCGGACCGGGAACGCCGGTATCCCTCCGACATGACGGACGCGGAATGGGCGGCCGTCCGGCCTTTGCTGCCGGTGCCGGCCTGGCTGAAGGGCCGGGGCGGGCAGCCCGAGGGCTACTGCCACCGCCAGCTGCTGGACGCGATCCGCTACCTGGTCGCGGGCGGGATCTCCTGGCGGGCGATGCCCGCGGACTTCCCCCACTGGGGCCGGGTCTACGCCTTCTTCCGCCGCTGGCGCGAGCACGGGCTGCTCACGGAGTTCCACGACCGGCTGCGCGGACGGGTGCGTGAGCGGGAGGGCCGTGAGGTGGAGCCGACGGCGGGGATCATCGATGCGCAGTCGGTGAAGGCCGCGGCCTCTGTGCCGTCCGTCTCGCGCGGCTGGGACGGCGGGAAGAAGGTGGGTGGCCGCAAGCGGCACATCGTGACGGACTGTCTCGGTCTGCTGTTGGTCGTCGCGGTGACCGCCGCGAACGTCGGGGACCGGGATGCCGCGATGGGCCTGCTGATGCGGCTGCGGCGCCTGCACCGTGACATCTGCCTGGTCTGGGCCGACGGCGGTTACACCGGCGGCATCGTCGACTGGGCACGGGAGAAACTCGCGCTGACCCTTCAGGTCGTCAAGCGAACCGACGACATGGAGGGGTTCGTGGTGCTGCCGAGGCGCTGGGCAGTAGAGCGCACGTTCGCATGGCTGATGCATTCACGCCGGCTGGCCCGCGACTACGAGACGTTGCCGGCCAGCAGCGAGGCGATGATCCGATGGTCGATGGTCACGCGGATGGGACGGCGCCTGGCACGGCCGCGGGCCGCCGGCCCGCGCTGAACATCCCCGACGTCTCCAGCACGAGCCACCCGCGCTCCGCCAGGCGCCTGGCCTTCGAGCGCACCCCCTCGACCTTCGCCGACGTCGGCTGAAGGCCCAGCACCACCGCGATCTCCTTGGCCTTCACCGGTCCTTGGCCCGCCGACTGCCGCTCCTCGAGCACACCCAGGATCCGCTGATAGTCCGGCGCCAGCACCGTCACCGGCAGTCCTTCGCGCCAAGGCGGCACGATCGAGCCCGGCACCGGCGCAGGTGAGGACACGGCTTCCGTCTCCGCCTTGGTCACAGCGGTGGTCTCGGCAGCCGTGGCCGCCAGGGCCTCGACCAGTTCCTCCCGCGCGATCACCCGCCGGTCCAGCTCGATCTCCGCAGCCTCCAGTACCCCGGACAGCCGCGCGACTTCCTCCCGAAGCCCTTCCACCCGCACACGGGCCGCTGTCTCCCGCTCCTCCAGCATTCCCAGCACCGACGCCATCGCGCACCCCTTGAGCATAGAGGGGAAACAAGACGCCGGATCCCTCCCTCATTCGGAGCTGCACCATGCCTGACCAGCAGAAATCAAGCGATCACGTTCGGTTGAGATACGGCTTCTTAAAACTACAAAGATGCGTCTGTCGTATTTGTGAGGTGAGAGGGATCCTTTCCCCACATAGGAGGACCCGGCGCTTGACCTTCTGCTCGAACAGCTCGGCCGCGTCCATCCGCACCGATTCCCGGCGCCGACGCCCCGCAGCAGTCAGCCCGCCCCCATCCGCATACCTCACACACCACGGGATACAGCCAACGCTCCATGCCCTTCAAGGACTTCGTCAAGATTCACCCTGACGAGCCGAAGTCAGTAACGGCGTCGGCGCTCGCCGTGCCTCGTAGGACAGCACAGCGAGCGCCGGTCGAGGACCCCTACTCGACGATCTTCAGCAGCTTGTTCGCTGTGCCCTGCGAGGGGTTGGAGATCTTGTCGGCTGTGGCGCCGTCGGTGAGAGCCTTGGCGACCTGGTCCGGCGTGGCGTCCTTGTGGCCCGCCAGGTAGACGGCCGCGGCGCCGACGACGTGCGGCGTGGCCATGGACGTGCCCGAGATGGTCTTGGTGCCCTCGTCGCTGTCGTTCCACGCCGAGTTGATGTCCGAGCCGGGGGCGTACACGTCCACGACCGCGCCGAAGTTGGAGAAGTCCGACTGCTTGTCGTCCTTGGTCGAGGAGGCGACGGTGATCGCTTCCTTCACGCGGGCCGGGGAGCCCTGGCCGGCGTCCGCCGATTCGTTGCCGGCGGCCACGGCGAAGGTGACGCCGGACGCGACGGCCTTGCGCACGGCTTCGTCGAGGGCCTCGTCGGCGCCGCCTCCCAGGCTCATGTTCGCGACGGACGGGCCCTTATGGTTCTTGGTGACCCAGTCGATGCCGGCGACGACCTGCTCGGTGGTTCCGGAGCCGTTGTCGTCGAGCACGCGGACGGCGACGATCTTCGCCTTCTTGGCGACACCGTGGGACGTGCCCGCGATGGTGCCGGCGACGTGGGTGCCGTGGCCGTTGCCGTCCGTGGCGTCGTTGTCGTTGTCGACGGCGTCGAAGCCGGAGGCGGCCCGTCCACCGAAGTCCTTGTGCGTAGTCCGTACGCCGGTGTCGATGACGTACGCGGTCACGCCCTCGCCCGCGCCGTCCGGGTAGGTGTACTTGCTGTCACCGGCGGTGTCGGCCTGGTCCAGGCGGTCGAGGCCCCAGGAGGGCGGATTGTCCTGCGTGGCGTTGATGCTGAACTTCTTGACCTGCACCACCTTGGCGACCGACGGGTCGGCGGCGAGGCGCTTGGCCTCGGCGGACGAGAGGCCGCCGGCGGAGAAGCCGTCGAGGGTGGCGCTGTACGTGCGCTGGAGCTTGCCGCCGTACTCCTTGGCGAGCGCGCTCTTGTTCACCTTGTCGTCCAGCGTGACGATGAAGGTGCCCGGTACGGCGCCCTTGGCGCCGAGACCGTACACGGTGCCTTCCGCGGGGGCGGGTTCGGGAGCGATCTGTGCGTGCGCCGTCCCGAAGGTCGTCAGGGTCGCGACGACAGCCGTGGCGGTGAGGACCTGCATTCTGCGTGTGAATGCGCGAGCTGACATCTGAGGGTTCTCCTCGTCACTTTCGTGGGGGGTGTGGGGGGTTCGGACCGGAACTGCGTTCGGCCCGCCTAGAACCTGACTCATTGATGTGCGCAGATCAAGAGCTTCACGCCAACCCGCGCCGTCTCAGCAGGTCAGCAGCGCACGAATCGGCCACCTTCCGCGGCGCGTTCAGTCATCACACGCCTGACGCTCTTACGGACGTTGTGTCGAGAATGTGTGACCATGCGCCCGCAGGGGCGGTGACTTCGAACAATCTGGGTAGACAGCGCCAGTTCCGCAGCAAGCGGTTTCGGACGGGCATCTCGTAGAATCCGAAAATTGCTGCGGACAGTGCCTCGCGGCATGAACCAGACCGATTACTGAGGTTGAACTCGTGGAGTCGTAGGGGCTGACGGCTCGTCGCCTGTGCGGTATCACCAGGGGCATGCGGTATCCACAAGGTGGCGGGTTGACCGCCGAACGGCAGCAGTTCCGCGAAGAGTACGGCTCAAGGCGGCTGAGAGGTTCGCTGAGGGTGAGGCGAGCTCGGTGATCGCCAGGGACTTGCGGGTCAGCGTCCGCTCGGTGCAGCGGTGGCGGCAGATGTGGGACGAGGGCGGTCCGCAGGCTCTGCGGTCACAGGGGCCGGCGTCACTGCCGAGGCTGAGCGAGAAGCAGTTCGCCCAGTTGGAGGCGGAGCTGGCGAAAGGCCGGCCGCGCACGGCTGCCCTGGCCGTCATGCGACAGCGAGCTGCCCGGCCAGTTCGTGATCGCTCCGGCCTACCTTGTAGCTGACCAGGTGTTCAGTCGTCAGCGGGTGTGCACTGGCCTGTCCCTCCCTGGTTGATGGGACAACCAATACGTAGAGCGACACGATCCGTGCAGGGCGAGCTGGGGATCGTGCGAGCCGCGCGCCTGGAGCTCGTCGCCGCGATGATCAGGTGGGGCTGCATCGACGACGAGCTCGCCGTCCGCACGGTCGGCGGTGCAGCAACCGCCTCGCAACCCAGTGGTGTGGGGGCGGGCCGGGAGAACTGGCCCGCCCACCGATGGTTACGGGTGCGCTACCAGACGTTGACTGGCCAGTTTCCCATATTTCCCCGTGGAGTTGCGGACCGAATGAGCAGGCCGGAACTCCGGGGCAATCCGGGCTCTCTAGGCTTGACGAGGCCGCGTAGCGCGTCGATTCCCCGCGGCCACCCGTGTCCGGCCATGTGCCAAGGGGGACATCCGAAACCGTGCCCAGTAAGCCAACACGCCTGTCCGCCCTCATGGCTCGGGCGTTACCAAGCACCATCCGTGGTCGGCTGCCATTGCTGTTGGCGCTGCCTACGTGCGCCCTTGTGGTGGTCGCCACCGTGGGAGCCATCACGCAGTCCTCCCACTACGGGGCAGCGGGCCGCACCCGCGACGAGGTCGTCCTCGTCCTCGAGGCCCAAGAGTTGGTCCACCAGTTGCAGCGGGAGCGCGGGCTCACCGCAGGGCTGCTCGGCGGTGACCAAAGCTTCCGCAGCCGGGTGGATTCCCAGCGCAAGGCCTCCGACCAAGCGCGTGCCGCGCTCGACCGGCAGCTCGCCGGGAACTCGCCCGGCGTCGGCGCTGTGCGCGAGGCTCTGGCCCAGCTGGGCAGCCTGGCCACCGTACGTGGCGAGGCCGACAGCGGGAGCGTCGGTCGTGCCGAGGCACTCGCCTTCTACACCCGCGCCATCACCGCGCTCACCGACGCGGCCTTTCACGGCGGTACGGAGCTCGAGGACCGTCAACTCACGGACGGCCTGGCCACCTTGCGCAAGCTTGGCGACGGGGCTGAAGCGGCCGCGTTGGAACGCGGTACGCTCAACGGGATCCTCGCCACCGGATCCTTCAGCGACCGCGACTACCGGACCTTCATCACGCTGTTGGGGACCAAGGGCGATGCCCTTGCCGAGGTGCCACGTACCGCGACAGCGGCCCAGAGTCACGCGCTGGACGCTGTGCTGCGCAACCAGTCCGCAGTCGCGGTCGCTCGCATGGAACAGCAGGTGCTGACCGCGCACGATGCCAAAAAGCTGCCGGTCGCTCCGGCCGACTGGTGGCAGCCCGCCACCGCGTTGGTGGACGGACTGCACCAGGTGCAGATCCGTGTCGCCGACGACACCAGCGCTCGCGCCGACCAGCTGCGCTCGGACGCACTGCGGCAGCTCCTGATGGAGGCGATACTGGCCCTCCTGGCGATCGCCGGGGCAGCGGTTCTGGCCTTGGCGGCGACCCGTTCCATCCTGCGGCCACTGCACGCCCTCACCGAGGAGGCGCACCGGATCGCCGACCTGGCCCTGCCCCAGGCCGTGGCGCGGGTGCGGGAGGCACAGCGCCAAGCCGACCCGGCCGAGCTGGCCGAAGGCTTCACTGGCTCCGCCCTGGCCGCGCGCGGCGACGAGATCGCCAACGTGGCAGGCGCGCTGGATCGGGTCGCGGACACCGCGCTGCGACTCGCCGTCGATCAGGCTGTGCTGCAGCGCACCAGTACCGAGTCCCTCGCCAACCTCGGACGCCGTAATCAGGAGCTAGTGAGCCGTCAACTCGGCTTCCTCAGTGCACTGGAACGCACTGAGGACGACCCGGGGACCCTGGCCAACCTCTTCGAACTGGACCACCTTGCCACCCGAATGCGGCGCAACGCCGAGAGCCTGCTGGTTCTGGCCGGGGAGCGCAGCCCGCGCCGCTGGGCGGATCCGGTGCCGATGGGCGATGTACTGCGGTCCGCCCTCGGCGAGGTGGACGACTACCGGCGGGTGCTGTTGCGCCACACCACCCCTGCGCTGCTCGACGGCGGAGCCGTATCCGAAGTGGCGCACCTCCTCGCAGAGTTGATAGAGAACGCCCTCGCCGCCTCGTCCCCCGAGACCGATGTGGAGATCTACGCCCAAGAGCACGGGGCGGACTACATGATCGCCGTCGTGGACCATGGCGGCGGACTTTCCGAAGCGGAGCTCGCCACGGCGAACCGGCGCTTGTCCGGACAGGAGAGCTTCCTGGTGGGGCGAACCCAACTGCTCGGCCACTATGTTGCCGGCCGGCTGGCCGTCGGGCTCGGCGCCCGAGTGTGGCTGGCGCCCTCGCCGATGGCCGGGGTGACCGCCTCCGTCCTCCTGCCCGGACGGCTGTTGTCCGGGCAGGCCGATCTGGCCGCGGTGCGATGAACCCGGCCGAAGATGCATTCGAAACCGGGCAAGTGGTCCGGCCGTTCATCGTGACGCGCGGCCGGACTAGACCGGTGAGCAATGAACTGCGGCTGGAAACACTCGTGTCGGCGTTGCCTGCGGCGTTGACCGCGCCGCTGGACTTCGAGCGGCGAGCGATCGTGGAGCTGTGCCAGTACCCGCGTTCAGTAGCCGAGATCGCCGCCATGCTTGCGGTGCCGCTCGGGGTGGCCCGGGTACTCGTCGCCGATCTGTCGATGGATTCCCACGTCTGCGTGCACAGTCACCTGTACGGGCACGACGACAGGCCCTCCGTCGCCCTGCTGGAACGGATCAGGGAAGGCCTGCTGCGGTTGTGACATCAGGTGGGTTCTCGGGGTGGTGCGAATCCAGAACTGTGGGCCCCTCGTGCCGTCGCAGACGTTGGCGTGATACCCGGCCGGTGGGGAGCACGTCATGGGGCGGAGCCTGGAGGCGTCTACCGGCGCCGTGGAGTTTGGGCCTGCGTCCCGTCCACTCCAGAACGGCGCCGTTCTGCTCGTTGTCTCTGAGGGGCCTCGGCGTTGACCAGTTCAGTTGCACGCGCCTAGATCGGCCGCCGCGAGCACTACCCGGCCACGCACCGGGCCGTCGCCGGCCTGGTCACCGACCGAGCCGCCCAGCGGCCCACCCGCCGCAAACCGAGCACCGAACTCGTGCCCGTCAGCCCGATGACCTGCAGCCGAACTCTCAGGTCATAACGCCTCAACTCAATAGCCGACAACGTCATTAGCTCAGTGGCGGGGATTATCTCCTCGTGCTGCTGTTCCGGGGGCAGCGGCACGAGAGTAGCGATGGCTCGCCCGGGGTCGTCCATGCGGAGCCACCTTCGATTGGGTGGTCATTCTTGCGGACCGCGGAGGGACTGCCAGATACGTTCGGGCAGGGCGCGGGAAGCCTGCTTAAGGTCGATGGTGGGGTCGCCTGCCAGCCAGCGTCGGGCGGTTTCTGCCACGGGGCCGATGAGGAGCATCTCCATGAGCGGGTCCGGAAGGTCGACGATGCGTCCGGCTTCGGCATGCGGCCGTGCCCAGGACTGGAGGCGCTCTATACGGGGCGTCTTGGCCGCGGCGATGGCTGCCGTGTGGGCGGGCAGGAAACCTGCGTAAGCTGAGGCGTGGATGAATCGCGCCTTGGCTGGTTCTTCCTCGGCGAACCGCAGATAGGCGGCGACCACCGCACGCACCCCGGTGCGGGCGGTCCTCGTCCGCTCGAGCGAGGCGATCAACGTGTCGAGCAAGTCGGCCATGCAACGGGCGTAGAGCGCGGCGGCGAGTCCGTCGAAACTGCCGAAGTGGTGGTAGAGGCTGCCGAGGCTGATTCCGCTGCTGGCGGTCACGGCTTGCACCGTGAAGCTTTCGGGTCCTTTGCGTTCGTGGACTTCCAGTGCGGCGGCCAGCAGGCGCCGGGCGGTCTCCTCGCCGCGCTGCTGCTTAGGCGACATTGGGCGCTCCGGACGACGAGGCGGTCCGTGGCAGGCTGCTCAGCTCCAGCGCCTGCGCCCAGACCTGCTGCGCCAGCGCGACGTCCCGGGCCACGGGCGCCAGGGATGTCTCCTTGTCGATGTGGAAGTACCGTCCGGTGACGTCCGAGGCGGCTTCGCCCAGAGCCAGCCGGACGACGGGAGCCGCTCCGGCTCGCGGCGGCTTCCACAGCATTTTCATCGCCTTGAGCAGGTACCCGGGCACCCCGGCACGGTCGCCCAGCCCCGTACGCACCACGGGGGGATGCACAGCGTTGATCCGCACCTCGGCCGCACTCCAGCGTTGCGCGAACAGGGGAACCAGGAGCAGGTTGCAGAGCTTGGTGTCCGCGTAGGTGCGCAGCGGGTGGAAATCGGCACCCGTTGGTGTGCGCTCCAAGTCCACGCGTCCGTTGACGTAGAGACGGGCGCTGACCTGCACGACACGTGCCCGGGAGGACACCAGTCGAGGCTCCAGGAGGTGGTTGAGGGCGAATGGAGCAAGGTGGTTGGTGACGAAGGCCTGCTCGAGACCATGCTCGCCGCGGACCAAGCGGCTGGGCCAGATGCCGGCATTGTGGACGAGCACATCGATGCGAGGGCAGGAGGCGAGCAGCGCTTGCGCTGCGGAGCGGACACCCGAGAGCTCGGAGAGATCGCCCACGGCGAGGGCGACCTCCGAACCGCCCAGGGCCCCGAGAGCCGAGCGGGCCGTCTCACCCCGCTGCCGGTCGCGCGCCAGGAGGACGACCTGGTAACCCTTGAGCACCAGTTCCTGTGCGACGGCGTACCCAATCCCGCGGTTGCCGCCTGTGACAACGGCTGTCGGTGTCGAGCTCATGACTCCACCATAGACCTGACTAGAAAGAGTTTCTAGAGAAAGGTTCTGGTAAAGGCCTTGCGTCCCGCCCACCTGCAGCGCCGACTGTGATCGGCCACCAACAGGGTGGCCCCAGCGAGCACGGCGGTGCCTGCGATGGCGACAGTGGATGTGTCGAAGATTGATCGCCGTGTGCGGGGCGAGGCGGACCGGAGGGGTCTGTTCCTCGTCTCGCCTGACCCGGAGCCCGACATGCAGGTTACTCACTTCGTCTTCGTGTGCACTGCCCCGGACCCGAGAGCGGCTTCACCAGGGTGGGCCACGTCGCCAAAACGACGGGATCCAACCAGGTCGTCTACGCGATGGACGGGCGCAAGACCTCGCGGCGGCCGCCTTGCCGGGCCCCCGGGCACCAGCGGATGTCGACGACCGGCAGTCAGTCGGGCGTGTGTGAGCTCACTCCGTCGAGAGGAGGTTGTGGCTGGCCGATTGCCTTCGCAGAGGGGACTGTTTCCTGCAATGGTGTGAAGCTCACTCGGTCGCACTGCGGACATAGCGAGAGGGGCAAGGTTGGTGGGGGCAGCGTTCCACCTTGTTGAGGTTTCGGTGTCGGACCCGGGCGAGCTGCGGTCGCTTCGCGAGCATCTGCGCCGCGTCCCCGGGGTGGAGATCACTCAGATTCCGGGTACGCCCGCGGACGGGGAACTGGGGGTCTGGGATGTGCTCCAGGTGGTAGCCACTGGCAGCGGGGCGCTCGCGGTGGCAGCCCGAACGCTTCCAGCATTCATCCGGTCCCGCCGTTCCAACGTATCGGTCACCGTAAAAGCCACGAACAGGACGGTGACCATCACCGTCGACAACGTCGATGACGCGATGCCCATCGTGGAAAAGGCTTTGGATGCCTGACGCCCTGGATGGTGACTTCTCGCGGTCTCGGGCTGTGCTGATTGGCACCTGGGACTACCGCCACCTGCGTGCGGTGCCGGCGGCCGAGCACAGCTCTCACCGGATGCGGTCCTTACTGACCAGCCCGCTGTGCGGTAACTGGCCCGAGGACCGAGTGTCGGTCGTCGACAATCGGGCCAGACTCGGCGAGCTGCCGCACGAGCTGGTGTTGTGGTTGTGCGATGCAGTGGATGTCGCGCTGTTCTACTACGTTGGTCACGGCCAGTACGACAATGACGACAGACTCTGTCTCGCGCTGGGCGACTCCAGCAGCGACCCAGTCCTGCGTACCACCACCAGCCTCACCTTTGACGCAGTTCGTCTCGCTTTCCGGGCCAGTAAGGCGGCTACAAAGATCGCGATCCTGGACTGCTGCTTCGCCGGTCTGGCCGCCGGCCAGGACAGCAAGTTAGCCGGAGCACCAGACATGCCGCGTTCACCGGGCTTCTATCTGATGATGGCTAGCGGCGAGTTCAACGCCGCCTGGTTCGAGACCACTGCGGAGAGCTCACGACCACAGACCTACTTCACGAAGTATCTGATCGACCTCACCGAAAGCGGCATCCCAGACCAACCAGCCGGGCTCAGCCTCGGCCCGATCTTCGACAAGGTTGCCGACGCATTGGTGCGCGACGGTAAACCAGCACCCGGTTGCCGTGTCAGCGATCATGCAGCTGACTTCGTTTTCGCCCGGAACCGCGCAAATCCAGCAGCGCTCAAGGCAGCACCGCCGTATCTCGCTCACGCCGTTTTCAACTCAGCCCCGACGCCACCGCACCCGCAGGCACACACGCTGCCTGATAGCAAGTCATGCGAAGTAAATCCGGCGACGGCTGGCGACGCGATAAAACTGTCGTCCACCGATGTAGACGCCGATGGAATGTACTCGGCCGCTTACAGGCTGGAATCCGACTGGAATAACTACCCGAAAAATGTCGCCAAGATGGAATCTTTATACCGCACAGCCGCCGAGTCAGGGCACACTGACGCAATGAGCCGCTTAGGGCTTCTCCTGGAGGGCCGGATACGCCCCAAGCTCGAACAGAGTTGCCCCGGCGAGGCTCTTGATGGAGATATTGATGCGGCGATGTATTGGTACAAAGAGGCAGCACGGCGCGGCAATATCTTCGGAGCGTTTTGGCTTGGACAGCTTTACGAGGACCGGCTGGGAAACTGGTTCGATGCGCTGAAGTGGTACGAAACCGCCGCCAGCGGTGGCCACCAGGGTGCACAGGCAGCGCTGAACGGGCTGCAACAAAGACTGGCCCTCGGGCTCGGTCCACTGGCCCACGCACATGAATTCGAGGGCGGAGACCGCTAGACAGCTCGATCAAGACCGAACGACAGAAAGGTCGGCATGGCCAACGAACAAGCACATGAGCACGGCGAACTCGTCGTCAAGTTGATGGCCGGTAAGGCGACGCAGGACGAGGCGGCGCGCGTCGGGGCTAATTGGAAGCAGTGGGTGCGGCAGGAGTGGGAAGGGAGCCAGGACCGCGCAGCCGCCTTCAGCGTCGAGGCGCTGTCAACGGCGTTCGGTGGCGGCCGCGGTGAATGGGGAACTCTGACGACAGAGGAAGGCACCGCCCTCCTCCAATTCTTTATGCTTGCCTACCTCCCTACCCGGTCTAGCCGCGACGACGATGCCCGCAGCCTCCGGGACGTGGTCCGCAATAGCGGAATGAAACTGCGACATTACGCCCAGAAAATCATGTGAATTCTTCGATATGTCGAAGGGGAAGTGATATTAATGCGGTCGCAAGAATTTCCCGGCCGTTTGGCTTTCCTGGCGGGTAGATCGGTCGAGCGCCGCCGCGCATCAGATCGTCAGCGGCCAAGCGCGGCGGCGGAGCCAACGCGCAACACCGGTGAGCCCGCCCCGATCCCCGGCAGCGTCCGCGCCGCCCATCCCGCCCTCCCCCACCCTCAACTCCAGCAGGGCATGGGCGAAGCGGGTCGCAACGGGGATGTCAGCGGCCCGACCACGCCGTATGTGCGAGGTGACCTGGGCGAACTCCGGGGCGCTGTGGAGGCTCGCGCAACATCCAGCGCAACAGGAGCATGGGGCGGTGCGGCCGCAGGTGACGGATAGGGGCAGGAGGCCTGCGAGCACCACCAGACCCAGCCGCACGCCGAACTCGCCAGCGCCTGGCCGTGATCGTGCCAGGCCGTAACGGGGCTCCTAGGCTTGTAGTGCTCGGGGCCCTGAAGGTGTGCCCCATGTGGTGCGAGCAGGAGGAACGTGAAGTCACCTTCGGAGAAATAGGGCGCGGCCACCAACTGCCGGACTGCCGGTTCACCCCCCGGTCACGGACGAAGAGCTGTGGGCCCTGCCGCTGCCCACAGCCCGCGCCATCGAACTGATCGCGTTCATCCCGCCTCCGCCGTCGACCCGCTGTGCATCGGCGCCGGGTACTACCTCCAGCCACAGGAGACATCTATGCGAAGCCGTACCTGGTACTTCGCCGTGCACTGGAGCGGGCTTCACCGGTCGCTGTCGCACGGTAGGCGTGGCACGGCCGCGAACGGCTCGGTCTGCTGCCGGCCCGGGGAGACATGATCGCTCTTCACGGCCTTCTGTGGCCCGACGAAATCCGGGACCCGCCGCCGTGGCCCCCTGTCCAGCTCCGAAGACAAAATCCGCGAAGCCGTGGCGCTGATCGACGCCATGACCCTCGACGGCCACGCTTGGGAAGTGGCCGCCGCAGCAACGGCATTCGCGGACCTTGTTGAGGACACAAACGCGTCTTGGGGCCCAACCACCCCGACCCCCTGGCCAGTGTCTGGTGGATCATTGCCCGCGGCAGGTGAGCCCGGGCAGTGATCCACTGGACGCGACTGGGAAGGGGGGCGTCAGGCCATGGAGAACTTGGCGACGTACTCGTATAAGAACTCCTAACGAAATGATCTTCAAGGTGATTGGATCACTCCGGGACTGATGATCCGGGGGTGCGGGATGGCGCGGCCGAGGCCATGGGAAGTCGACGACGAGCTGTGGGCAGTGATCGAGCCGCTGCTGCCCAAGGTCGAGCGTCGGACCCGGCATCCGGGACGCAAGCGGCATCCTGACCGGCTGGTGTTCCAGGGCATCCTCTTCGTGCTGCACACCGGGATCGCCTGGGAACACCTACCGCAGGAACTCGGCTTCGGCTCGGGCATGACCTGCTGGCGCCGCCTGGCCGATGGACCGAAGCCGGGGTGTGGCCCCGCCTGCACGAGGTCCTCCTCGCCAAGCTGCGCGGCGCGAACGCCTTGGACTTCTCCCGGGCGGCCGTCGACGGTTCCCACATCCGGGCGTTAAAAGGGGAGCCAAGACCGGACGAAGCCCCGTCGACCGGGGCAGGACGGGCAGCAAACACCACCTGATCACCGACGCCACCGGCATCCCGCTCGCCGCCACCCTGACCGGCGGCAACCGCAACGATGATTCACATGTCGCCGCCTACGGGCAGATCGTCGGGGCCACGCAGCGGATGACCGCGTTGCAACGGGTCTACGCGACACGGTGGGCCATGCCGCCGACCACATTGTGGCCGCTTGCCGACAGCCACGGACGCGTTCTGACGATGGAGCACACCAGCGACAAGCACCTCCTCCTCTGCCCTCGTCCCGGTGCGTGGCCACCCGCCCGGCGTCCGCCCCTCGCCGCGCGGAGCGCTCGTTTGACGTTCTGAGGCTCTGGCGGCTCGCCCGAAGGATCAAGAAACGATCGCCCACACAGTCCCGTTGTGCGCGAACGCGCAACTCAAGATGACTTTTTTCGCTGCTGATTGAATTACCGTCAGTGGTGATGGTTGCAGAACTGTGAAATTTCTCGGTGTATTGGATCTTTTCCCGCTGCAAGAATTCCCGTGGGGTGCCTCATTCGGGGAGCCTCGGTACGGCTGAACACCAGGGGGAAAGTGTGGCAGGAACGGCCGGTCGCGGCGGATGGAAAGTCGAACGGGATTGCGATTCATGGACGGTCCCCGGCTATATTGACTTGAAGAAACTCGGTAAAGGTGGTTGCGGGCGCGTGGTGATCGCTCGCCATGCGGCGACCAGCCGGAACGTCGCGATCAAGTACCTCAATGAGGAACTGTGTTCGAGTACGGAATTTCGCACTGCCTTGCGAACCGAGGCCCGGCTTCTCAGTGGTCTGACGTCGCCTCATGTGACGCGACTCTACGAGTACGTCGAGGCGGAGCAGGGCGCGGCCATCGTCATGGAACTGGTTTACGGCGCCCCGCTCAGTGCGTTGCTGAAGAAGAAAGGGCCCACGCACACCGAGGCCGCCCTCGTCGTGCTGAAGGGGTCCCTGCTCGGGCTGGCCGCCGCGCACGGCGTCGGTGTGGTGCACCGCGATTACAAGCCCGACAACGTGCTCGTCAACTGGGACGGCCGGACCAAGCTGGTGGACTTCGGGATCTTCGCGCGTACCGGCGACCGTCACACCCGGCTCGGCACCTGCGCCTACATGCCCCCGGAGCAGTGGATGACGGAGGCCGTCACCCCCGCCGGTGATGTGTACGCGGCGACCGTCACCCTCTACGAGTGCCTGACCGGAGAGCGCCCGTTCAAGGGGCCGGAGTTGTTCGACTTCCAGTACCAGCACGTGAACGAGCCCATACCGGTGGACCGGGTGCCGAAAGAGGTACGCGGGCTGGTTCGGCACGGCATGGCGAAGAACCCGGCGCTCCGGCCCCCGAGCGCCCTCGACTTCCTGCGGGAACTCGAGTGGGTGGCCGAGAATGCTTACGGACCCGACTGGGAGGAACGCGGTCAGAGTCGGCTGGCCGCGGTCGCAGCTGCCCTGATGCCGGCGGCGATCTCACGCCTGGACGCGCGTCTCGTGGGCTCCTCCGCCGAACTGGCCCACACCGTGCTGACCGAACGACGCCGCAGTCGGCTGCGCAGGCGGGGCGATGTGCTCACCGGCGCGGCCGCCGTGGGGGTGGCCGGGCTGCTCACTCTGATGCCCGGCGGCTGGGCGGGCGGGTCCGAAGCGCACGCCGGTGCTCACACCCAGGCCGTCACCAGGATCGACGCGCTGAAGGGCACCGGTTCGGAGAAGGAGACGCGGGGCGCCGAGCGTGGCGACACGGGCGCGTCGGTCCCGGACTCCGACAAGGGCGGCACAGGTGGCGCCCAGGGTGGCGGTGGTCGCGGAGATGAAAACGGAGCCGGAGACGGACACGTCGGTGGCGCGCCCGCCGATGGTGGCACCCGGTCCGGCTCAGGCTCCGGCGGTGGGGCTGGGGACAGCGGCACGAACACCGGCGGGGGCACCGGCACTGACGACGAGGAGCCTCCTCGTGACGCGGAGCCTCCTCGTGACACAGAGCCTCCTCGTGACACAGAGCCTCCTCGTGACACAGAGCCTCCTCGTGACACGGAGCCTCCTCGTGACACCGAGCCCCCTCGTGACACCGAGCCCCCTCGCAATGAGGACACCGGCCCCCGGGACGACACCGGCCAGACGGGCGGCAACGGCGGCGGGGAGAACGGCGGCACGGGCACCGAAGGGAATACGGATGGGGGGCCGAGGCACGGCCACGGATCAGCGGGACGCACCGGGCCCGCCGAGGGCGTGGGCCCGAGCGGTGACACCAGCGCCGGTGGCGGTGCCGGTGCCGGTTCGCAGGGGAGCTCAGGCCCGATCACCAGCTCGCAGTCTTTCAGCACCACAACCGGCAACTCCGCTGGCGGCACCGGCACCGGCACCAGCCAGGGTTCGACGTCAGCTGTGACCCCGCGGCAGGGCGTTCCGCCGGCGACCGTGGAGGGCGAGCCCGGCTGACGTAGGTCCATCAGGGGTCTGTGACGAGCGAGTCGAACGGAGGGGCGAGGATGACGGAGCGCGGCGAGCGCCCGGTGGTGCCGTGGGCGTTACCGGATCCGGGCCTGGAGGCGACCCTGCAGGATCCGGATGTGCAACCGACCATCAGGGACGTCGACGACGCCACCTATGTTCCGACGGTCCTCGACTCCCAATGGACCAGCTTCGAGCCCGAGCCCGAGCCCGAGCCCGAGCCCGAGCCCGAGCCCGAGTCCGCGCCCGCGCCCGAGGTCCTGCACTTCGGCCCGGGCGTCCCGCCCCTGGGGCTGACGAACACCGCCCTCGACGTCTGGCGCGGCGCGGAGACACGCAAGGGCCGGAAGGAGCACCGCGGCCGACTGCACTGGCTGCGCCGATACCGTCTGGCTGCGGCCGTCCTGGCCATCGTGCTGGCCTGGTTGGTCTGGCAACGGCAGACGACGGACCTGCGGATCACCCAGGTGACGATGCGGACGAGCAGCGTCCTCGGATGCGACGGGACGGCCGAGGTGGTAGCGGTGGTGAACACCAACGGGGCGGCCGGGGCGTTCACCTACGAGTGGAAGCGCAGCGATGGCACGTCCTCGGGCTCGCGCGAAGAGCGGCTGGACAGAGGGCAGGCCGAGGCGCGCCTGCGCCTGCTGTGGACCTTCCACGGCAAGGGCACCAGCAAGGCGACGGCGCGGCTGGTCATCGAGTCCCCCGGCCGGCACACGGCGTCAGCGTCCTTCTCCTACAGCTGCCGCTGAACTAGTCTCCTGAGTCAGGAATTCTGTTCAGATGTGTAGGGTTGCGGGGTGGCGCGTACTGGGCGGCCGAAGGCCGAGTTGATCCTGTCGGATGAGGAACGGGCTGCGCTGGAGGGCTGGGTGCGGCGCCGCTCCACCCCGCAGGCGTGAGCTCTGCGGTGCCGGATCATCCTGGCCTGCGCGAGCGGGGCGTCGAACAAGGACGTGGCCGCTCAGCTCGGTTCGACACCGCATGCGGTGGGCCGGTGGCGGGCTCGGTTTGTCGAGCATCGGACCGCCGGCCTGGGTGACATGCCGCGGTCCGGCGGGCCCAGGACGGTCACCGACGAGCAGGTCGCCGCCGTGGTGCCCAAGACGCTGGAGAGCACACCGAAGAGCGCCACGCACTGGTCGACGCGGGCGATGGCCAAGGAGATGGGCCTGTCGCAGTCCACCGTGTCGCGGATCTGGCGGGCATTCGGCCTGCAGCCGCACCGCACGGAAACCTTCAAGCTGTCGACGGACCCGCACTTCGTCGACAGGGTCCACGACGTCGTCGGCCTGTATCTGGACCCACCCGAGCGCGCTTTGGTGTTCTGCGTCGACGAGAAGTCACAGATCCAGGCGCTGGACCGCTCCCAGCCGGTACTGCCGATGATGCCGGGCGTCCCGCAGCGTGTCACCCACGACTACGTGCGCGCGGGCACCACAACACTGTTCGCCGCACTGGAGGTGGCCACCGGCAAGGTGATCGGTTCCCTCCACCGCCGACACCGGGCCGAGGAGTTCAAGAAGTTCCTGATCAAGCTCGACCAGGAGGTTCCGCAGGGCCTGGACGTGCATCTGATGCTGGACAACTACGCCACCCACAAAACCCCGGCTATCAAGACCTGGCTGCTGGGCCACCCCCGCTTCCACCTGCACTTCACACCCACCGGGTCGTCCTGGCTCAACCTGGTGGAACGGTGGTTCGCCGAGCTGACCAACAAGCAGATACGACGAGGCGTCCACAAAACCGTCCAGGCTCTGGAGAAGGACATCCGCGCCTGGATCGCCGCATGGAACACCGAACCCAAGCCCTACATCTGGACCAAGACCGCCGAAGAGATCCTCCAGCGCCTCGCCAGCTATCTGAACAGAATTCATGACTCAGAAAACTAGCAGGGCCAAGAGTAAAGCAATGCGCACTTGAGCGTGCCTGAACGCCGACCGGAAGGCAGAGGAGATAACTGCAGTGAGGTTCCTCTCTCCCGTCTCTGATTCTGCGATTTCTTCCAGTGCCAGAGATGCACGGCTGTTAAGAATCCGGCGGAAACCGGGACGCTCCATGAGCGAGGCGACCGCAACGGCGGTGAGTTGATTAGCCTGGTAGCTCTCGGTGCGATCGATAGTCACCACGCCAACCAGCAGCGGACCGCAGAACAGCGCGGCACCGGAGCCACCAGCCCACCGAGAAGTCACGCTTGGCTGACTGGGAGCGGCGCTGTGGTCCACATGCACAGTGATCAGGCCAGATTTGACCGCGGTGAGCGGCTCGATATGACCGCGCATCTCCTTGGTGTCACGGATCCCGGCTTGATGCTCGGACTCGGGAAAACCTACAGCCAGACACGGCACACGCTGGCGGTTGTCGATACTGAGGCGTCCCCACCGTACCGGTTCCCCCGTGAAGGGCTGCCATGCTGGATCAGTAATCATCAAAAGGGCGGCATCCGCGCCTGGATCGGCCTCCAGATCGGGTTCATGCTCAGGCCAGATCTGCTTGGCCGATAGCCATGCACTACGCCCATGCCGGTCTAGCTGCCGCACTTCCAAACGCTCGCCGTGGGCGTGAACCGCATGTCGCACGACGTGATATACCGTCAGAACGAACCGATCGCCAATGAGATAGCCGGTGCCGCTCCCGGCCATCGAGCACCAGATCTCCATGATCCGCTGCTGGTCCATCGTCCCCCGCCTCATACCAAGAATCGAGATCGCTAGCGGGCTACCGCGGGCGCTGGGAGGACTGAGCCACAATATGGGCGTCTTTTCCCTGCTTATCCACCGGCTGGAGGGTGATCTTAAGCCGGTTCACCGTCCCGGTCGCATAGCTCGCCTTAGCCTCCGCGTTCCACGGCAGCACCATCACCTTAGTGCGGGCCTCGGCATCCTTGCGAACATCGACCGAAAACTCCAACTCCACCGGCTCGGCGATGAACTGGATATCCTCACCCGCCCCATCCTCCATGGCTTGCTGAAGTTCTGCTCGGATGGCACGGATTGACTCGGCTAAGCCTGCCCATGGCTGCTCAGGCACGAAGCCTCCCCTTTGTTCCACTTTGGCAGGCAGTGTTCCGCTACCGTCCCAGCTGCGGGGGCGGAATATCTAATTCGCCGCCCACAACCTCAATCTGCTGCACGACCTCGGCAGTGGATCTGGCAAGTTGTGCGTGTTGAACTGCGGCCTCGCTGCGCTGTTGATCGATGAGGGTGGCACCGCGGAGATGTTCCGTCGCGGCGAAGATTGAACAGTCGCCTCGAAGGTTGAGCGGCTTTCCATTGAATGGTCTCGATTGAAGGGTGAGCCTGGACAACGTTCGGAGCGAGTGCAGGTCGTGGGTGCGGGAGCAGTCGCTGACTCTTCCCCTCGACCCCGCAATCGCACAGCCGGTTCAGTCCTTCAGTCCGCGCCAGCCGCACCGTCTATCAGTCGGGAACTTCGCTGCTAGGTGTAAACCTGCCGAGTTCGTCGGCCAGGTTGCGGAAGCACACGAAATTTTGCCGAATTACGGTCAGGAGCGGATGGTCGGGGTCGAGAACCCGCAGGCTGTCGGCGAGCAGCTCCTCGAATGAGGCGGCGGCGCCTGTGGCGTCGCCAGCATCACCCTGCATCCTGGCGAGGTTGTTGCGGGTGGCCAGCGTGTGGGGATGGTCGGGGCTGAGAATCCTTAGGCAGGCGGCGAGCAACTCCTCGTACGCCGCAGCGGCACCGGCATGGTCACCGGCCGCGCCACGGATTGCGGCGATGTCAGTGTGGGCGGCGAGGACCTCTGCGTGGTCGCGGCCATGCACGCGAAGGCAGTCGGTCAGCAGTGTCTCGTAGTCGGCGAGGGCACCGACAAGATCTCCGGCGTCCGCACGTGACCGGGCTAGCTTCGCTCGGATTGGGAGGCAGTCGGGGTGGTCCGGACCGTGAATGTGGGTGAGGTCGTTGACCAGTCCCTCCAGCGCGGTCACGAGGCCGGCGGCATCGCCAGCCTCCTTGCGAGCTATGACACATTCCGCACGGACCTGCCAGATATCAGAATGGTCCGGGCCAAAAACGCGCAGACAGGCGGCAAGTAGCTCGTCCGGGCTGGTCCATGGCGGATTGCCGCGCAGGTGGGCCAGCAGGTCGCAGGCCGTATGCGCGTTGGGGTGCCGTGGGCCGAGGACCCGCAGAATGTCGTCAAGCAACGCTTGCAGCTCCGGGATTAGCTTGGGAGCCGGTCCGGCGCCTAGACGCCAGGTGATGAGGACGAGGCGGGTTTCGAGTGTGTCGGGGTGGTTGGAGCCGAGCTGGCGTTCCCGGTCGGCCAGCAGTGACTCGAACTCGGTTACCGCCGCGGCCGGGTCGCCGCCGGAGAGGTTGGTGGTGACGAGCAGTTCGCTTCGGGTGAGGAGGGTGTGAGGGTGGTTGGGGCCAAGCTCGCGTTCACGGGCTGCCAGGAGCTGCGCGAACTCGGCAGCGGCGCGGGCCGGATCCCCGCCCAGGCTCTGCCAGCGGGCCAGCTCATGGCGGGTGGAGAGGGTCTCGGGATCATTGGGGCCGAGCTCACGTTCGGTGTCGGCGAGGACCGCCTCGAACTCGGCGACCGCACCCGCCGAGTCACCGGCCTCGCCCCGGCTCATGGCGAGATTGTGGCGCAGTTTGAGTATGACGGGATGCTGGGGTTTCAGGATTGCCGTCCAGTCGGCGAGCAGCGATTCGAGTTCAGCCACGGCGGCTTCCCAATTGCCGAAACGACCCAGTGCGAGGCCCAGCGTGTGTCGGGCGCTGTAGGTTTCGTGATGGCTCGGTCCGAGCACCCGACTGCGATCGCTCACCAACTGCCTGGCATTGTCGAGGCCCGACCTGTCGTACGCCTCGACCTGCCAGATGACCTGGTGGTGGCGGGCTGCCAGGGTGGCTGGGTGATCGGGCCCGAGCCGCTTCGCGGCGGTGGCGTGCAGTTTGTTGAAGTACGCGGCCGCGGCGTCGGCCTGGCCGACCTGGCCGAGGCTGCGGCCGGCCTTGGCCAGGAGGGGGTGGTAGGCGTCAGCGCTCCACAGATGCTGGCCGGCGTATCGGTCGAGTGCCTCCGTGTTGGCCCGCAACCGCTGGTTGAAGTCCGGGTCGCGGCCGTGCCCGGGCCAGACCATGATGAGAGAGTTCGCAGCGGTCGAGGCCAGGTAGCGCAGCCGCCCGGGCGGTAACCCATCGCTGACCACACGCTGGACGAGCGTGTGCACTCGTACCTCGTCGGGGTCGACGCTGGCCAGGCTGTACTGGTGGAGGCGGCGTAGTGCGGCGTAGACGGCGCCTGCGTCGAGTTCTTGGGGTGGGGCGCCGGTGTCGATGCTACGGGCGCGGCTCAGCCAGGCACGGGCGAGGCTGGTAGTCAACACCGAGGTCGGGATCCCGCCGGGGTCGAGCACGCTCGCCAGCTCCAGGACGGGCCGGACCAGACCGGCGGAGCGGCCGGCATCTGCGGCCTTGATCGACAGCAGCCAGGTGACCGCAACGGAAGTGGGGTACCCGTCGGGCAACTCGTCCCACTCCGGCACCAGGTCGGCGAGGCGCTGCCCGAGGTAGTCGGCGAAGCGGCGCCGATACTCGCTGCACGTTACATCCTGATTGAGGAGGTACGCGGCGGCCTGCCCAAGGGCCAGCGGCAGCCGCCCCAGATCGGCGACGACCCCTGCGACATCGTCGGCCAACCGCTCCGGGAGCCCGTAGCGCAGATAAGCCACCGCCTCGGCCTCGGTGAAAACGTCCACATCGACCGCCCGGTGGCCTCGCCCGACGATCCCGGAATGGCGTGGACGCGCAGTGATGATGGTGCGTCCAGCAGGGTTCCGCGTGGACGGCCACAGCTCGCTGAGGTCGCTGGACTGGTTCACGCTGTCGAGGACGACCAGCCACCGCTGCGGCGTGCTCTCCAGCCAGGCGAGGAATCGTTCTGCGGCCTGTCCGGGATCGGACGGGTCGGCTTCGGCGAACCTCGCACCGGCTTCGGCGTACCGCGAGACGATCGCGTCTCGCGAGGAGGCGTCAACCCACACCACCAAGTCGATGTCGTTGGCGTCGATCCGGCGCTGCGCCCAGTCTGCCGCCAGCTGGGTCTTGCCCACCCCACCCAGCCCGATGATCACGACGAGCCGCTCGGCGGCCATCGCCGCGGTCAGCTCCTCGGTGATCACACGTTGCTGAAAACCGTCCACCTTGCGAGGAATCCGCCCCACGGACGGCAGGGGCATGCGCCTGCCGGCCGTGGCGTCTTTCCCGGACGCGTCCCGCCGGAGCGCCAATAACTCTTCGACTGGCAGCTTCAGCGCTCGGGCCAGCGCCGCCACTGTTCGTTCCGACGGCATCGGCCCGCCGTTCTGGAAGGCCTGCGACACGGTCGTGCGCCCCAGCTCCGCCCGGCGGGCCAGTTGCGTCTGGTTCAGCCCGAGCTTGGCCAGCCCGTCACTCAGCTTTCTGCGCAGCTCGGTGAGTGCCGGATCGTGGCCGTTTTGCTCGTCGCGCACCTGCTCGCCTCCGGGGCCGTGATGTGTTCGCCGGTGTTCATCTTCGTCCAGGCGAACCCCTGCGAACTCCACTTCCACGACATTCGTCCACGTCAATACCCCCTAGTGAGACGGGAGTCTGTCGTGACCGTCGCCGTCGTCCTCCTCGCCACCGCACTCGTGATCGTCATCGCGCTACTGGCCGCCGCCGGCGCGGGCAAACTCGCCCGCATAGACGGCGCCACCTACTCCGCAGCCCTCATCCTCGCCGCCACCACCTTCGCCGCAGTCATCACCCTCACCGCCACCGTAGCCAGCGTCATCGCCGTCTTCCTGATCTAACCACTGGCCACCCACCCGACCGCGCTCGACTACTTGCCACACGTGCCTGAATGCCGCAGACATACGCTGACCTGCGCTGGGGGCGCAGGAACACTAGAGAATCGTCGGGGCTGTGTGCGAGGAAGACCGGGGGTGAGGTGGCGGGGCGAGCACGACGTAGATGCCCTCCCTGGCGGGGACGGTGTTGTGCGGGAGGTCGGCGAACGGCACGAACCCCTTGGAACCGCGCTCGGCCAGCGTTGCGTGGGTTGTGCGACATCCCGTGAGTTCTCCCGAGCCTTGTTGAGCGGCTGGCCTGCTGGCCTGGGCGTTCTTCCTCGTTGAGGTGCTTTGCCGTCGACTGGCGTAATTTCAGGATCTTTGAAGCGTTTTCACCGTGTCCGACTGGTCATCGGGCAGAGTGAAGTGGAGAGGCTTGGAGAGTCCCATGATCCGGTCTCGGCGGAGGCGCTGGAGCAATTCGAGACGACGGGCTGGCCGGTTTCCTTGCTTGGGCACCAGTGCTTGGAGCGTACGTGTCAGGGGGGTGACCGATACATCAGAGGGGGGATCATGGACGCTTCGTGGGCTGCTGTACTTGGTGGGCTTGTCGGTGCGGCTGCCGCCGCGACTGTTGCTCACGTGACTCCTCAGCGTGTCCAGAAGCGCCAACTGGCCGCTGAGCGCTCAAAGGTCTTGCAGGAGTTGCAGCGGGACGCGCATCTGAACATTGGTGAAGTTCTCTCCACCACGTGGGCTTGGCTCGACTATCTCCGAGAGACGACTGAAACCCTCACCCACTCTCAGCAGCACGGGGTTCAGCTCCCTGACCTACAGGCTTTCGATGAACAGGCAGGAGAGCTTCGTGGGGCTGCAGAAGCCAAACTGGCGGGTCTAATGAGACATGGGCTCCACGAGTTCTATGGAGAGATTGCGCAAGAGTTGCGACGCGCGCACGACGAGGTTCGTCGGGCGGTTCTCACCAGAGACGAGCGGGTTGCTTTCAGCCTCCTGCGATCATGTGACTTCGAGGAGCTCACGGGCCTGAGGAGTGGCGGCTCAATGGGATGGGTGGAGCAAGTGGCGCGGAACTATGGCTTCCTCGATTACGCGCCATGACATCGCCACGGCGAGCTTCGGACACAACTGAGCCTGCTGTGGAGCCACCACAACGGCGAGACGCTCGGGCTCGCGCTGCGCATGTCTGTACAAACGGCGAGACGCAACGCACCGCCCAGTTGCTCTGGGCCGCCATCACCCCGAGGCCGGGGCGTGGCAGGATGGTCAGCAGCACGCGGTCCCCGGGGCGAAGGCCGAGGATGCCAGCGTCGGGCCCGTGGTCGGTGTACTGGGTCCAGTCGAACCAGGTGGTCTCACCGGCCGTGTTCACCAGCCGCCGATCGGGTCGCTGACCGGGGTACGTGTTCCGGACCCTCGCCGTGTCCGGCACTGCCTGCTCCGCTCGCGAGGCCAGCCGCCCGGCGGTACCACCGGACGGCTGGAGTCTCTTACAGGTTGTGCCGGTTTGTCAGTAGTTCGGGATGCCTGTGTAGTCGGCGTGGCATTGGGTGTACTCGGCCCCGTCCGTCCACAGCTGCGGGTCGATGGTGAAACCTTCCCCTGCTCGGCGAAGCGGTGCGAACCTTCTCGCAATTCAGTACGACCATCACACGGTCGCCGTCAGGTCGGCGGTCTTTGGCCATTGGTGACGGGCAAGGGTTGTCGGCGTAGTGAGCATGGAGACGTTGCCTCCCGGCGGGCGTGCGGCACCCGGCAGGCGGGATCATGCTGAGAGCCAGAACTGGGTCCTGCCCAGGGCCTGGCCGCCGTGAGAGCTACGAGGCCTCCATTGCCTGCCAGTCGGGCAGAGCATTTCTCCACGGGTGTCCTGGCGGCAAGCCGACGCGCGGGTCGTCCACCCACGCTCTCCAGGCCTTCGGCAGACGAACCGGGCACTGTGACGTCGGCTGCTCCAGCAGGTCCCAGGCGTTGCGGTAGCCGTCCCACGTTGGCGCGTACACGCGGGCCTGATCGAAACCGGTGTTCCTCCTGCCGGGCGGGACACCCGGCTCGGTCAGCCAGGCCTGGTGCTTCATCCACGCCGCAGCCCACACATGGTCGCGCGGAACGACGTACGACGCCGGCGCCTGCCCAGGCGTCGAATCCAGAGTGACGAACACGAACCACTCACGGTCGCTCAGGGACGGCAGCTGCGTCTTGGTCCCGCAGCGCCAGTTCGGCCGCAGCATAGGGCTTGCCGTCTTGACCTGCACCTCGATCATGCGCCGGGTGTCATCAGCGCGGACTGCGAGAATATCGGTGCGCTCCAGCCCGTCGCGCGTGAGCGCGGCACCCCATCCGGCGCTCGCGAGCACCGAGCAGACCCAGTGCTCGCCGGCGCTCTTGGTCATCTTCGTGTCCACGACAGAGAGTATGCGCGATGGCCACGATGCGGAGCCGCGACCAGCGCCGTGAGTCGGCCGACCGAAGTGGCCGCGGCCCAGGCCACGAGCCCATCGTTCCCGGCACTCTCGCCCAGCACCGTACCCGTTCGGATGCCCCCGGTCGTGGTGATGGGGCGCTGTGGTGTCACGGGCTGCGCGCGAGGGTATCTCTTCCCACCAGCACGTAGGAAGGGCGGGGGAATGGCGGAGATCGGTCTGGCCGCAGCGATCGAGGAATTGCGGCAGGAGCTGTACAGGGCGCAGGAATCGGGAGTGAGGCAGCAATTCGCCTTCGAAGTGGAGGAGGCACAGCTGGAACTGCTGCTGGAACTGCGCTCCGATGTGCGCCCAGAGGGGAAGGTGTCGTTCGGGGTGGCCTCGGTGGGTGTGAACGGGACGTCCGCCTCGGCGCGGACGCACAAGCTGGTACTGAAGCTCAAAGTCAGGGACCAGGCCCTCGGCGAGGGCCCCGAGGGACCTCGTAACGCCCTCGTGAACAACCCCGTAGCCAAGGACTGGTGACGGGCCGCCCGCAATGGATTCACGCAGGTTGGCGGACGTCCGCGGCGGGACCGCCGCAGGCCAGCTGTCGGAGGGGTCGGGCTATCTGGTCGCAGCCGAGCTGGTATTGACGGCTCGTCATGTCGTTATGGACCCGGCTACGGACGAGCCCTGGGAACGGATCGACGTACGCGCCGGGCACCCCCTCCACCCCCCCATCGAGCGACGCACCGCCTCGGTGCTGTGGATGCCGGACGAGGGCGCCGACGTGGCCCTGCTGCTGCTGGACGCGCCGGTGGCTGTCTCGGGGGTGGTGCGCTGGGGCTCGGTGGAGGGCACGCGGCCGCTAGACTACGAAGGGCTCGGGTTCCCGCTCCACGCCGTGTCCTACGAGGACGGCGAGCGCGGTATCGATCAACTGTGGGGAGTGCTCCCGCCGTTGGCCCCGGGGCCCGGCATGACCTGGACACTGGTCCAGGACAACGAGGCTCCCAGGGTGCCTCCCGACGGGCAGCGCGCATGGGCCGGGGTATCGGGGACCGCAGTGTTCTGCGGCGATCTGCTGGTCGGGGTGGTGGTTCTCGACGACGTGGCCCACGGGAACCGTCGCCTGTACGCGCTGCCGACCCGTGCGTTCGCCGCTCACCTAGGGTTCACGGAACTGCTGGAGCGGTACGGCGGAGGCGCACCGGTGCTCGAGCCGGTTGACGGCCGGCCTCCGGTGCCCGAGTCCGGCCACCTGTTTGAAGCCCGGGAGTTCACGGCCGCCCGATTCGAGGGGCGGCAGCGGGAACTGGCCGCCCTGGACCGGTTCTGCACGGCGCCCGACGGTCAGGAGAGCGGCTACTGGAGATGGATGGCGCCTGCCTGGGCGGGAAAGACGGCGCTCATGGCACAGTTCGTCCTCCACCCTCCCGCGCACGTGGACGTGCTGGCGTATTTCGTGACCACCCGGCAGCTCCAGCACTCCGACCGCTTCGCGTTCCTGGCCGCCATGGGCGAGCAACTGCGCTGGTACCTCAAGGACGCCGACCTGGACTGCACTTCCCGAGATCGGTTTCTCCAGGCGTTGGAGCGTGCAGCGCAGGCCGCCGCGCAGCGAGGGCGGAAGCTGTTGCTGGCCGTGGACGGACTGGACGAGGACACCGGGGTGACCAGCGCAAGCACCGGCTACAGCATCGCCGCGCTGCTCCCGGCCCGACCTCACCCTGCCGCGCGGATCGTGCTGGCCACGCGTCCCGATCCGCCTGTACCGAGCGATGTGCCCGAAGGGCATCCGCTGCACGGGGAGGAGATCGACCACTGGCTGGAGGGCTCCCCGGCCGCAGGGGCGGTGCGCAGGGACGCCGAGCGGAGCCTGGCGGCCCTGCTGGACGGCGGCGGTCTGGGCGAGGAGGTCGCCCGACTCACCGCAGCCGCGGGCGGAGGCCTGAGCGCCACCGATCTGGCTCACCTGACCCGCACGGCTCCGGGGCGTGTCCGGCAGGTGCTGGGCGGCTCCGTCGGCCGATCCTTCCAGCGGCGGGCCTCGCGGAACGCGGCGGACGGCAGCCCTGCGGAAGCCCTGTACTTCTTCGGCCACCGGCAACTGCAGGACAGCGCCCTGGAGTTGCTGAGCCCCGACGAGCTGGGGCACTACCGCAAACGAGTGCGTGACTTCGTCAAGGTCTGGCGCAAGGCCGGCTGGCCCTCTGACACACCCGAGTATGCCCTGGTTGGCTACCCAATGTTGATGCGCACCCTCGGCGACGCTGTGCGGCTGGGGCGACTGGCCATCGACGCAGCGCGCCACGAACGGCTGTGGCACGCGACAGGTTCCGACGCTGCCGCACTGGCCGAGATCGACGATGCGTTTCGGCTGCTGCTGAGCTCTCCACGGCCTGACCTCAAGACGGCGGTGCGGTTGTCTCATCGGCGTGACGTACTCCTGCGGCACACCGGGAACCTTCCCGAGGGCATCGTCACCCTTTGGGTGGCGCTGGGGCGCACCGACCGTGCCGTCGCCCTCGCCCGAGCGCACCCCGACCCCGTCCGGCGCGTCGAGCAACTCATCGCGATCGGCGACACCTTGCTGGAGGGAGCCGAGGTGACGACCGGTCGCGATGTGGTGGTGGAGGCAGCCGCCCGCGCCCAGACCGTCACCTTGTTCAGCGTGAAGGACCAGGTGCGCATGCTCACCCGAGTCGCTCGGATGCTGGCCCGGGTGGGAGAGGACCCCACCGTGCCGCTGCGCACGGCCGTCGGCCTCGCAGAAACCATCACCGATCCCGGTCGGCAGTCGGAAAAGTTCGTGCATCTCCATGACGGCGCAGGACCGCAGTTCGAGGCCTTGCACCTCTCGGCCGCGGCACTCGCCGAGGCGAGCGAAGCCTGCCGCACCGGCGCGCACACCGCGTTCACCGCATTCGCCGAGGAACTTGCCGACAGGACTGAGAAGCTCGCTGACCAGGCCGCCCGCATGGTCCGCACCATGTACCCGGGCAGCCAACCCGGGCACTTCGTGAGCGTCGCCCGCACGATGGCCCGCACCGGCCGGCACCACCGCGCCGTCGAACTGGCCGAAGCGGCCCGTGCCATGAGTTTCCGCGACCCGGGCGTGCAGGGCGAACACCTCGCTCGCATCGCCCAGGCGCTGGCCGAGGCAGGACAGGCCGAGCGCGCGGCCGCACAGTGCCAAAAGGCCGCCGAACTCGTCCGGCAGGTGCCCGACACCACCCGGCAGGCTGGCCATCTGGTGGCGGTGGCGCAGTGCATGCTGGCGACGGCAGACGTCCCCCTGGCACACGGTCGACGCTCCGGGGAGCGGCAACGGTGTGCGGCTCACCTCGCGTTGGAAGCCGCCGCGCTGGTGACCGGGGGCACCGATGCCCCGGACGACGTCCTGCGCGATGTGGCAGAGGTGCTGACAAGCGTGGGCAGGCCATGGGAGGCAGCCGAGATCGGGCGGACCCTGACTCGACCGCAGAACAGGATCCGAACTCTGCTGAGCGCGGCCCGGGCTCTCGCCGACTCCGGAGAACCCGGCAACGCTGCAGCGCTGGCCCATGATGCGGCGCGGACAGCGCGCTCGCTGGACGATGTGGCCGCCAAGATCGCATGGCTGGCCTCGGCGGGCGGGGTCCTGGCACGAACCGGGAATCGGCATGATGCCTCCAACCTGTCGAACGAGTCGAGCGAACTGGCCCGGGTCGGCGTGAAGGACCGTCCGTCGGCCCTTACTCTGGCCTGGCTGATCGACGCGCTGAGCCGGATAGGAACTCTGAAGCGGGCTGCCCGCTTGGCCGAGTCGCTGGCGGATCCTGCTGCACGATCCGACGCCCTCGCCCTGACCGCCAGGGCTTACGCTCAGGCCGGAGACCTCCAGACCGCCACCCGCCTGACGGCACAGTCGACCGAACTGACACGGCGGGGCAGCGAGGCAGGTATGGACCTCAACTTGCGGGCCAACGCCTGGGCCGAGGTGGCTCTGGCCCTCGCGACGGCAGGAGACCTCCGAGGTGCCGCCGACGTCGCCCGGGACGTCACCACCCTTGGGGACACCGGCTTCGGCTCCATGCAACAACCGCTCGCCGGCGTCGTCCAGGCCCTCGCACGTGCAGGGAGGACGGACGAGGCGTTCGACCTCGCCGAGACACTGACTGACACGGAGACCAAGGCCGACGCCGTGGCACGCATGGCCCTGGCGCTGTCGGAGGCGGGAGACATTCAGGGAGCCTGGGACCTGGCGACGCAGGCTGCCTTCCTCGCCCTCGACCCGATCGATCCGCTGGGGACGGCCCTCGCCATCGAACGGATTGTCCGGACCCTGGCCCAGTCCGGCAGCAAGGACGTCTTCGGCACCGAACCATGCCTGCTGGCGCATCGCGCCCTAGACGTCGCTCTGACCGCCACCGAACCGCTGTCGGACCCCCGCATCCTGGCGTACATCACGCAAGCCCTGATCGAGGCGGGAGACGTCCGACACGGTGTCGAGCTGGTCGCACTCCTCACCGACGACACCGACGATCCGGAAGATCAAGCTGTCGCACTGTCGTACGCGGCCCACGCACTCGCACTGGCGGGACGGATCGAGTCCGCCGAATACTGGTCGGAGAGGGCGGTCGAGCAGGCGGGTGACCTCACCGGCTCGGAGGCGCAGGCCGACGTCGTCTTCAACGCGTTCCGCGTCCAGCTCATGGCCGGACAACCACTCCGGGCCACCACGCTCGCCCGGACCATCCCCGACCTCGGCCTGCGGGCCACTGCCCTCACCCAGGCCAGCGGCGCCCTGCTCTCCGCAGGGGAACTGCAGGCGGCTGCGGACGCCGCCTGGAGCATCCCGGATCCCGCGGAACGCGTCAACGCCCTGGCCGGCATGGCGAGCACGCTCAGCGCCACCGGGCAGCACTCCGAGGCCGCCGGGCATCTCGCCAACGCCGCTGCCCAGGCCCGCACCCTGGCCGACAGCGACCGGCGGGCAGAAGCACTAGCCCGTGTCGCGCACGCGGCCGACGACGAGGCCGCCGGTCACGCTCTGCTGTGCGAGGCGCTCAGCGTCGGAACATGGACTCAGACGCTGCGTGTCATCCCCGAGGTCGCGCCGGAACTGCTCAAGACGGTGTCGGCCCTGCTGATGGACGACGGCTGACGGGTGCCGGGCCCGGGTGGCTTCCGCAAGGCGGCGGGGAAAAGACCGGGGTCTCCCGTCAGTTCGCGGGACATTTCGTTAGCCATCGCCCAGTGGATCATTGCTCGAGATCTCTGGGGCAGGGCTTCGTAGTCCCGGGCCAGGCGGCGGTGCTGCATCAGCCAGCCGAAGGTCCGCTCGATCACCCACCGTTTCGGCAGGGGCTCGAGCCCCTTCGCTCGAGGCCGCTGCACGACTTCCAAGTCGATGCCGAGGAGGGCGCCGTGGTTGAAGATGCTGTTCTGGTATCCGCCGTCGGCCCAGACCTTGGACACGCTTGGGTGGTTCGCAGCCACGTCGTTGAGCAGGAGCTTGCCGCCGGTGGTGTCCTGCACGTTCGCGGCGGTGATGACGACGGCCAGCACGAGACCGAGCGTGTCCGTGATCAGGTGCCGTTTGCGTCCTTTGATCTTCTTGCCGGCGTCGATGCCCTCGCTGATCTCGGCCACGTTTGCCGAGGTCTTCACGCTCTGCGCGTCGATCACGGCCGCGGTCGGCTCGGCTCTGCGGCCGTGGGCTCGGCGGGTCTTGTCACGTAAGAGGTCATGCACCTGCTGGGTAGTGCCGTCCGCTTCCCACTTCGCGTAGTAGTCGTAGACGGTCTTGTGCGGCGGGAAGTCGTGGGGCAGGTACTCCCACGGGATGCCGGTGCGGTTGACGTACAGGATCGCGTTGACGATCTCCCGCAAGTCATGCACCCGGGCCGCCGTGCCGGGACCGGTCCGGCTCGCCCGCCAGGCGGCGAAGACTGGCTCGATCAGAGCCCAGCGGGCATCGGACGCATCACTGCGGTAAGGACGGCGAGCACTCACGCACCGTGCAACGACCGCCAACGCCGCCAGTCACAAAAGCATCCCAGAACACCAACTACCTAGATCAGATGCCCTCTTAGGCCCGATTGCGGCAGGCGGGAGAGCAGTGCACCGCCGTGACCAGGCGGTCGACCCCGACCGTCCACCCCACCCCGCACTGCGGACACGAGGCCGTCACGCTGGTCTTCACCGCCTCGGTCCGAGCCCTCGCCCGACGCATTCGCCGCCAGTGCCTCGACCGGCACGCGTCCTCGCAGAACACCGCCGCCGCCTTCGCCGACGGCATCAGCGGACCACCGCCACCGCGACACAACCGTGGCCCGCGAGCGTCATCCTTGATCACGGTCAGCTTCAGCCGAGGCGCACCATCCCTGCTCATGCGGCCACCGTTTGAAGCGAGAACAGCCGCCGGGAGCCCCGCTGCTGATTTCTGCTCAGCCGCCTGGCGTGGCACTCGCTCCGGGATACTCATGCTGATTCCTGGCGGCAGTCCGCAGTCTTGATCATCCGTCATGTCATTGGTCGAGCTGTTACATCGTGGTCGTTGAACTCAACCCGGCCAGCCGGTCTGTTCATGTCAAACAGCCGCTCGCAGCTCACGGCCGGCGACGGTGTCCGCGAGGGGCGCAGCCAGGTCTCCGTTGTATGTAGTGTGCGAAAATGACGAGAAGCGAGCGGCTCGCGGAGCAACTGGACTGGTACTGGCACAGGAACCTGCGGCCGCGGCTGAACGGTCTCACCGACGAGGAGTACTTCTGGGAGCCGGTGCGCGACTGCTGGAGCATCCGCCCACGTGGCACGTCGGCCGCACCGATGTCGGAAGGTTCGGGGGAATGGACGATGGATTCCGCGTCCCCTGCCCCGGTGCCGGCGCCGGTGACCACGATTGCCTGGCGGCTGGCGCACATCGTCGTCTCGTGCCTGGGCTATCGGGTCGGATGGTACTTCGGCGGCCAGGACGTCGACTCCGAGACATTCGCCTACGCGGGGACCGCTGACGAGGCGCTGAATCAGCTCGATGAGATGTATGGGAGATGGAACGCGGGGGTCCGCGAGCTCTCGGACGCTGACCTGGAGAATCCGCCCACGGTGGGTCCCGAGAGGTTTCCCATGGAGACCAGGGTCCTGCACGTCAACCGGGAGCTGATCCATCACGGCGCCGAGATTTCCCTGCTGCGCGACCTCTACCGCTGGCAGGACGGAGCCGCACCGCGCCGAACATGACTTTCCGGTAACCGGCGATCGAGCTTCGGGAACTTACGTGGACTCCGTGACGCTCCGGGGCTGCGAGCTAAGTGAAGCTGCGCCCCCTCTTGAAGATCCAACGAGCCGTTCGTTCAAGCCTCACGATCACCGTCATGTCATGTCGGCCTCAGGAAAGGCACTGAGGGAGGCGCACGTGAGCACTCAGCGTCGGAGGACGTCGGCGAGCCAGTCGAAAACGACGTCGCAGTGCTGCTGAGGGGCCATCGGGGAGCAGTGCAACTGTGCCCCAGTCGCCTTCGTCAGTTTGACGTAGTCGCGCCGCGTGCGCAGCAGGTCGTACATCTCCCGCGGCTGGCCCGGGTAGAACTGCTCGAAGTCGTAGTCCAGTACGAGCGTCGGGGCCTTGATCCTGCCGACGATCCCGGTGATGTCCAGGTCCATGGCTACTTGCGCCGGTGTCCAGATGTCGGTGAGGACCTTGCCCCGGCGCGCCTGGCGCAGCGCCTTCCGGTCGAAGATCTCGAAGCGCTTCTTGACCGTGAAGGCCTCCTGCGGGCTCAGCTCCGGGACGACGTCCTCGTTCCAGACCCGGTTGGTCTCCTCCTTGTCGGGTGTGACGATGTCACGCAGCGCCTCGTCGAATCCGAGCCAGGGGCTGAGGCATCCGGGCATCGCCACACAGGCGGCGAGCCGGTGCTCGAAGGCGGCGGCGCGCGGGGCGAGGTTGCCGCCCATGCTGAGGCCGGTGAGGGCGATCCGCCGGCCGTCCACGTCCTCGCGCCGCAGCAGCCAGTCGACGATCGGGGCGACCACCGTCTCCCAGCGGGTGGTGAACGGGATCTCTTCGACGAACAGCAACTGCCCCTGCCCGGGGCCGTCGTAGACGAGGGCGTTCCAGCCGCGGTCGAGGGCTGCGGACACGCCGTAGGTCCACATGTCCACGTTCTGCCCGTCGCTGCCGTTGGTGAGGATGACAGTGGGGCGCCGCTCGGCGGGGCCCTCCGGGCGGAAGAACCACAGGGGCAGCCGGGTCCTGCCCCACGGGACCCGGGCGGTGACGGCCGCGGGCGTGCAGAGCCGGGCAAAGGTGTCCCAGGCCCTGCGTCCTGCCTCGTAGACCGCCTCCTCGTCACCGGGCTGGTCGGTGCCCAGGACGTAGAACAGCGCCTGGGCGTAGTACTGGGCCGCGCGCAGCGAGCGGAAACGGCGGGTCTGCGACGGCATCCCGCCGTCGCCCCGGCCCACGGCCGGGGGAGCGGAGAGCCGGTCGCCCCAGGACCGGAAGGTGTCGGTGTAGGTCTGCCCGGACAGCCCCGCCGCGTTGATGGCGTTGACCGCGGTCAGCACCTCGCCGACCTCGGAGGCGCGCATGCCTGCCGCGCCCAACGCGAGCAACCCGGCGAAGTTGAAGCCGGGATCGGCGAAGAGCTGCATCGCTCCCGGCGTCGGATCCGCCGCCGCCGAGGACGCAGTGGGCGCGGCGGCCGCGGTACGAGCGGCGCTCCCGACGGCGAGCGCGCCCGCCCCCGCGGCAAGCCCGGTCAGGGCCGCGCGGCGGGTGAGGGAAGCAGACTGGAGCGGTGTGCTTGCGGTCATAACGGGGGACGCTACGACGCTCCACCCCGCGCGAAAATGTGGCGCGCCCTCCCATACTCCGAACGGGCCCGTACGCGGGCCCGTACGCGGGCCCGGTCAGCTGCCGCACGGGGTGCGTAGAACACACTCGCCACACAGGCCGCCGGGGAGACGGTGACTCAGACCACGTCGGCGAGCCCCCGCCGACCACGCACACCCCGAGCTGTTGTCCACCTTCCGCCACACTCGGATGCGGTACCCACCTATATCTCCCTTGCGCCGGGTTGACGCGCACTGACAGCCAGTCAGGCCTTGCGGGGATTGGGGTGAGGCACCCGTCCGCCACGCTCCGCCACCCGCAGTGGGCCGGCTCGTCACCCGAATATGAGTAACAGCAGGCTGACTGCCCAACCCACAGGTTCCGGCGGGGGGACCGGGTTCCGTGATCAGGACGGTTCCCGTTGCGCCCGTCACCTCCTGCTGTGAGGGACTAAGAACCCGGAACCCTGCCCGCGACCCCCCGTGACTCAGGACGAAAGCGCCACAGCTACCTCGGTGAAGCCTCATGCGAGTTCCACGGCCGCCAAGGGGGTAGCGACCGAAACCCCGGTGAAGAAGGGCTGGTCGCCAGCCGCCTCTGGCCACGCCGATGACGGTGGCGGCCCAGAAGGGAGAGCCGGGGGGGCAGGCGGTTGGAGCTGGTCAGCATGACCGGTCAGAACAGCCGGGCCGGAGCTCGGCGTTCCCACGGTGTGCTCGCTGCCACCCATGGTTCTCTACCTGCACTGCCAGAACAACCATGTCGCGGTCTTCCACGATGCGGCGGCAGTAGCCGTGGCGGGTGAGGTGCAGTGCTGCCTTACCGAGCCGCGCGGTGCTCGTCATGAGTGAGGACAGGCGAGAGCCGCAACAGGCGCAGCAGCGGGGCGATCGGGGCGGCGAGGGGGGCTGCGCGGACTTCGTAGAGTCGTAGATGATGCCTTCCTCGTCCTACGGGCTCAGATCGGCGGAGCAGCACCGAGACCCCAGAAGCAGGCGCCCGCCCCGCCCAGCTCGTCGGTGACCGAGATGAAGTCGCCGTGCAAGTTCTGACGATCGCGGTGAGGGCTGCCTCCAAAGATCGCGAGCGCGGCAGGTGCGCAGGGCGCTGGCGCCGTCGGCGACCGCCTCAGAGGACCGAGGAAGGTGCCGACCAGCAGGAGACCGACACCGGTGACGACGCCGAGGATGCGGGTCCAGCGGCCGTACCTCTGTGGCAGGAGCGGAGCCAGGAGGGCCGCGGCGAGGGCGAACAGGACACCATGGGCGATGAAGGCGGTGTTCATGACGGTGTACAGAGGCGAGCAGACAGGGTCTCCCGTGCTCGCCTGGGCGAAAGAAGTGCGCCACAAAGACGAGGACATTGCCGAGCCCGCCGGCCCCGCGAAGACCCTCAAGAACCTCTACACGCAGCAGTGCCAGCTCGACCGCACGCCCAGCTACGCGGCCGACCTCGCCGATCACGCGCCTCGCCAACACCATCAACGGCCGCATCCAGCACACCCAGTGCATGAGGGCTGAACTCGAGCGAGTCATCGAACGCGACTGCCCGGATCACCTACCCCGAGGCCCGGATACTGCCGGGCCCAAGCCACGAGGCAGGAAGCTGCCCAGGTCGCGCTGGAGCAGGCCCTCAACGCCGCCAACCAGAAGATCGCCACGCTGCGGCGCATCGGACGGACGCCGACGGGCCGCACAGATCATCCGTGCGGGCCGCCAACGTCTACGACCACCCGAGCTCCGCATCCACGACGCCCACCGTCCGCGCCTCGATCCGGAGCATCTCGCACCCAGACTAGACCGACCGCTGGCTGGTGAAGTTGCACAACGGAAGACCGGCGGCGAGCCTGAACGCGCTCGGCACTGAACTCCCGCCCTCACCACCGCGCCAACCACACCCACCCCGAAAGTCCCTCTTCTACGCAGCACGAAGATCCGCCGACTACGACACCCACCGCATGCCGATGACGGACAACTGTTCGACTCGCTCCGGGGACAGCGTCGCGGCCCGGCTCCGCTGGTTCCCGATCCATGCCCCGAGCCGGAGCTCCCGTTCCTGCTGGTCCTCGCCGGCGATCCGTTCGACGTGCTTGCGCGGCACCCGTAGGTGTCCTTCGCGCTCGTAGAACTGGCGGGCGGCCTGGTAGTTGAGGGCCCATTTATCGGCCTGCGTACGGCGCGCGGGCGGCTTCTCGTCCTCGGCCGCGGGTGTGATCCCGAGGACCTGTTCACACATCCACTGCTGCACGGTTGTCAGGTTGTCCCAGCCGAGCCGGACCGAGCGGACCCACCGGCCGAGGTCCTCGCCCTGGTGCACGACGTCGCCCGGCGAGGTGGGCAGCGCACCGCCGGCCTCCAGGTGCTGCCGGACAAGGTGGAAGGCCCGCTGCCACTCCACCGGCCACGCCGGGCACCACGACGGGTCGATGTCCTCCAGCTGCTCGCGCCGCATCTCCGACAGCGCCCCGGCCGCCGACGAAACGGGCAGGCCCTCGGCACGCCGCTGTTCGATCTCGGCCGCCTTCCGGGCGGCCGCCCGCTGGTTCTTCAGCCAGATCCCCACCCGGTAGCCCTGGAAGGTGGCGTCCAACGGCGCCAGGAGGTGGCCCGCCTCGGCCGCCCACCCCCGCGCCGCCGCGAGGCCTTCCTCCCACGCGATGTCGAAGTGCGACCACACCATGCCCAGCTTCTCCAGCTGCTCGACACGGGCGGCGTCCATGTCCCCGCGGGTGTCGGTTATTCGTGCAGTTGAGACACATCCATCGTCATGACCTGCAAAATCTCAACTGCACGCATAGAAACTGAGGTTGAGCCATCTGAGTGATTGAACTGCTATGAGGGGATGCAAGTGCTCCTGATGCTCTCGGTGGCAAGCCTGTGACCTGGGATGCCGCATCTCTATCGAGAATGTCTCAACTTTACGGATGGTTTCTTGGAGTTGGGGTCCTGTGGGGTGCGGAGAAATTGATCTTGGTTGGGGGAGTGGGGAGCCGCTCCGAGAGGGGCGGGCGGAGGCGTGGAGTAAGCAGGCGTTCGTCAAAGTGCACCCGAGCGGGGTGCTGTACCTCCGTAGCTGGCGAGGGTGGCGTCCCAGAAGTGGTGGCGGCTGGCCATGCACGGCCGTCCTGTTGGCACTGTCGGTCTTAGGGGGCTGCGGCAGTTGCGACCGACCACACCCGTGTGGCATTAAACGCAGGCGATTCGTCTCCGAACCGCCCCCGGCTGTCAGGGGCTCAAGGGGCCGAGACTTGGGAAAAGTCTCACGGCTAGGCCCAGCACCCGTCGATCCGCAGCGCTTTCGCCAGCGCAGCGGAAACACCCATCAGGTGATCACGGACCGGAGGAGGGGGCGGGTGCGCGCCTGCGGGCAGGCGACGGTTCGCGACCGGCGGCGCAGGCATCACGACGACGCACGTGCAGCGCGCCGGGTCGGTCTCGCCCCGGCGCGCACAAAAGGCCAGCGACCGAGTGGGAGGGCCCATTACGCTCCCTGAATGTCTGACAAGCGGCCTCCGGGCACGTTGGGTGTTGACCTGCGCAAGCCGGGACTTCGTCCCTGTGGGCTGTGCGGTGAGGTGCGCGGGATGACGAAGGCGCATGTGCCGCCGCAGGTAGCTGGCAACCGAGGCAAGGTGACCAGCGCAACCGTTCGGGTCCACAACAACGTACGCAGCGTGGGTCGGCTCGACGCGGGCGGCATGTGGATGCGCGGACTCTGCGGCGACTGCAACAGTCTCGCAGGACTGAACTACGACAGCGCTTATGGCGACTTCGCCAAGGCTCTGGACACCTACCAGCGGGCGCGCTCGCTCCTGTATCTTCCGCGGGCTGACCCAGCGCCGCCCGTACGCGTCGCACCAGGCCGGGTCGCCCGGTCGATCCTGATCGGTATGTTTGCCACCACTCCACAGCTGCGGGTGATGTTCCCGGGACTCGCCGTCGACCTTCGCGGGCGGCGCTCTCACATTGCGCTGCCCGACGGAGCCTCGCTGCGCATGGCCCTGTATCCCCTGAGGTGGACGCGCCTGGCCAGCATGTTCAACAACTACCGGGTGCTGGGGCGCAGGCTGTACTACAATGTGTTCTCCGAGGTCTACTTCCGCCCGCTGGCGTGGGCCCTGATACCCAGCGACCGCGGGTACGACGAGCACATGGGCGAGTCCGTCTTCGACAACCTCGGATGGGCAACCGTGGACGCCTGGCTCCAGTACGGCGATGACGTCACAGGGGTCGATCTGCGCGACCTCTGCCGCCGCGGCATCCCCCACGTGCGGCACCCGCTGTCCGGGCACGAACAGGACAACTGGGTCCAGCTCTTCAACGACAAGATCACGGCCATCATCGAAGGCGAAATTCCAAGCTGACGCGCTGAGCCACGGGCGGGAACGGACAGCCCCCGGCTGGATAATGGCCGTCACGCTCGATCCACCCGCGTCCCGTCGGCCGCCGGGCGGGATACCCCAGGGGGTTCCAGCACGCTCGATGGCCGGCAGTCCACACCGCGCATGCCAGGAGAGCACGTTGATACAGCAGCAGTTCCCTTGGCAGCGGCGCGTGTTCGTGCTAGACGAGCCCCCTGCTCAGGGCCGTTACGGATGGCCGCCCAGCTACGCACAGGCTGGTGTGCCGCTGGCCCAAGAGCGGGCCACCGCGATCATCGTGTTGCGTGGCGAACGCGGCATGGGCAAGACGTACGCCCTGCGCCAGGAACACGATGCCCTCCTGTCCGCCGGTCTGCATCCCGCCTGGCTCGACCTGAAACGGTGCACCACGACCCGCAGGGCGCAGAGTCACCTGCAAGCAGCACTTACGCCCCCCACCGAACCAGGGGAGTGGCACATCCTCCTCGACGGCCTGGACGAGGGCCTCAACGACCTCCCCCAGCTGGACCAGCTCCTGCTGGAGGCGCTCGAGGATGTGGCCGAAGCAGACCGCGAAAGGCTTCGCCTGCGGATCACCTGCCGCAGCGCCCGCTGGCCGGCCCGGTTCGAAGAAGCCCTGCGCACAGACTGGCAACCCGACCAGATAAAGATCATGGGCCTGGCCCCACTAGGCCCCGACGACGTAGCCATCGCAGCTGAGATGGTCGGCGTGCCGGACACTGCTGCCCTGCTCGAGTCGATCCAGCAGCAGGGACTAGTCGCGCTGGCCACCCACCCGGTCACGCTGCTGCAGCTCCTCGACAACTACGCCCTTCACGCCCACCTGCCGGCAACGGTGCACGACGCCTACCTCCAGGCATGCCTGCGCCTGTGCACCGAGCACCGCCGCCCCACCAACCCGACCCAGCTCCAGGCGCAGGCATCACCCGAACACCTGCTGGCCGTCGCGGCCCGGCTGGCGGCCACGATGCAATTTGGTCCATACACCGCGGTGACCGAGGACGAATCCGGTACGCCGACAGACCTGCGCCTGTCACGGCTCGACGGCCTTAATGAACCCGGACACCTTGGCGGCAACGTCCCGTGCACCCTGTGGAATCTGCGGCAGGTCACCGAATCAAGCCTGCTGGTCCCGACCGGTGACCTGCGCTGGACCTTCGCCCACGACAGCTACCGCGAATTCCTCGCCGCGCACTTCCTGCGCATGCACCACTTGCAGCCGCACCCCCAGCGCCAACTGCTGTGGATCGGAGACGGCGAAGCCCGCCACATCATCCCCGCCCAGCAGGAAGTCGCCGCCTGGCGCACCACCAGCGACGCCACCCTCTTTGCCGACCTCCTGCGCGACGACCCCCTCGTCCTGCTCCTGGCCGACCTGCCCAGCCTGCCCGACACCGACCGAGAGCGCGCAGTTGACGCCCTGCTCTCCCTGCTCGAACGGGATGACACGGTAAGTCTCGACCACAGCCTGCTGCACCGCCTCAACCACTGCCGACTGGCAGACCAGCTGCGTACCCGCCTGCAGGAGCCCGGCGAGCCCCGTCTGACGTATGCGGTAGTCAGCATCGCCCGGGCCTGCCCCCACCCCGAACTCGCCGACGACTTGCTGGACGTGGCCGAAGACGCCCGCTACGACACAGGCGTGCGCACCGCTGCCCTAGCCGGCGTCACCGAGCCTACGCCGGACGCCCTCACCCGGATCATGGACCTGACCCGAGATCCCTCGCCCGAGGTGATCGCTGCGGCCCTGCGCCACCTCTATCCCGGCCATCTAACGGCGACCGGCTACCTCGACCGCATCCGCGACCCGGACCCGGCGTTCGTGGGCACAGCCTTCATCCTGCGCAATGAGGCACCGGCACAGCTCGACGGCAGCACCATCGCCGAAGCAGCCCAATGGGCCGGACGTGCCCTTCGCGCGGGAGATGCCCAGCCCACCAGCCCCGGCTTGGCCCTGGCCGTGCTGGCCCGTGCGGTCACTCTCAACGAGGACACCCCCGCCCTCGACCTCGTGCCCTTCATCGGCGAGGGACTGCTCGGCCTTGCCGACGACGAGGACCGCCTGCACAGCTCGCTCCTGCAGACCCCTCTGGAAGACCTGGCTCAAACTCTGGACAGCTGTCCCCAGACCCGGCGCCTGCTCGCCCGCCACATCCTGCAGCACGCCGAGGACGATCCCTTCTACACCGTGCTGGCCGGCATCCCCGGCGGCTCCTTCCTGCCCGGTGCCGACCTGCTGTACTGGATGGAGCACTGGGACCAGCTCACCGCCATCAACCCGGCCCGCGCCCAGCAGGCTGTCCGCTTCGCGCCCCCCGACGATCCTGAAACCAAGGCACGTGCCGATGCCGCGCGCCGCGCCCATCCCACGCTCGCCGAGGCCACGGCATTCTGGGAGACTTATCAACGCGATCAGCAAAAACGCGCTGCCCGGGCCGAAGCGCAACGGCAGCAACAGCGCTCTGATCCGGCCGCCCTGAGCACGGCCATCGACGAGGTTCTCGCCGCCCGCAGCCCAAGCGTCCTGACCGCGTGGAACGCCCTCCTGAACTGCCTGCGGCGCACGCCGGACGGCTCACCAGCGCAACATACCGGTGGCGTGTCCACGCTGGCCGCCCGGGCACCCTCACGTCCCGCCACCGGCACCGACCCCGCCCGGCGCCTCAGCCAGGCAGCCGCTCACCTCCTGAGCGAACTCCCCCCGCTGACCACAGCTAACTTCCGCCCAACCTCCACCGCCCGCCCGCCGTCCGCAGAACTCACCGCCTTCGCCCTCGTCGACAACCCGGCAGCACTACACGCCAGCCCCGAGCACTGGGCCGGCTGGGTCGTCGCCCTCGCCCAAAGCCCCGCCTACGATGACGAGGAACGCCAGCTACAGCGCGCCTGGATGCCACTGTGCGTTGCGCGTGCCGAAGACCAGCTGCCCCCGCTGCTGCTGGATACCCTCGACCACGTCACTGGCCAGACCCTGCGCGACCTGGTAAATGCCATGGAACGGGATCCCTCCCACAGGCTCCGAACCGTCCTGTCTGCCTGGGCACGGCACAGCGACCGCAGCCCCGAGCAGTGGTACGCCGTTCTTGACGAACTCGCGGCCGCCGAAGACCCCAACGCCCTCGGCCACCTGGTAGACGCCCTCGACGCCGATCCGCGCGGGCACGAGCCCGGCTCGCCGCCACGGCAACGCTGGCTTTTCGCCGCCCGTGCCCTGCTGCGTCACGACATCCTTCCTGACCACTGGCCCGCCCTGCGCCGCGGCTTGGCCGACGCCACAGTCTTGGCGGAGTACGGCAACCTGCTCACCGGCCTGTCGACCGGCCCCGATGGATGGCCCTTTGACCACCTCGACGACGACGCACTGGTCGATCTCTATGCTCTCCTTCTGAAGGACATCGGCATCGCACGCCTGCAACGGCCCCTGCGCAGTGGCTTCATCCAGGATGAAGACCGCCTCGTCGACTTGCTGCGCCACCTGCCGCGCATCCTCGCCTCCCGCGAAACCCACCACGCGGCAGCCGCCCTGCACCAGCTCGCCCAGGCCTACCCGCACGTATGGCAACTGCGCATGCTCGCCCGCGCCACCGCCCGCACGGCGGCGGACCACAGCATCCGGCCCCTCGAGCCCGAACAGCTGATCCGGCTCGTCACCGACCACCAGGCACGCCTCGTCCGCGACGCCCGCCAACTCCTCGATCTGGTCCGTGAATCTCTGGCCGCCCTGGAGGAAGACCTTCAGGGCTACAACGGAACGGCCGTCACCCTCTGGAACCGTAACCAGCACCGCTTCAACTCCAGTACCCAGTGCTGGCCCTGCTGGGAAGACGACCTCAGCGACGCCGTCGCCTCCTTCCTGCGCCGTGACATCGGCGGCCACCGCGTCGTCGTCAACCGGGAAGTCCAGGTACGACGCGACGGCCTGCCCGGCCTGCGCACCGACGTCCAGATCGAAGCCCCCGCTTCTCCCGACACGGGCCAGCACACCCTCAGAGTCATCATCGAGGCCAAGGGATGCTGGAACCCAGAGCTGCCCACCACCGCCCGAACCCAGCTGCGCGCCTACCTCAGCGAACCCGACACCGCGGGCCTGCTCCTGGTCGGCTACTTCGACTGCACGCGCTGGAACACCAAGAAGCGCAGCTGCCCCGCGACCAACCACGGCATCGACGACGTCCGCCGCGAGCAACACGAGCAGGTACGTCAACTGACCCACGAGGGCACACTGCTGGCCGCAGCGCACGTACTGGACTGCCGGCTGCCTAGCGAGGACAGCGACTGGCGCAAGACGACTGACGATATGGCGTAGACGCCCGGCCTGCCGCGGCAGTCCTCAACTCGAGCCGCGCGCCCAAGCCGTCCGCACGTGGCGAGAGGGCAGGACCGCACCGTGAAACATCACCATCGTCAAGGCACCGCAGGTCCGGCTGGCGCCCACCAATCTGACCCATCCCAACAGCCTGCGTCTGCGGGACCGCGCTGTCCCGCGGCACCACCCAGACCAGCGCCCGTAGCGTCGCCACGCACAGGTTGGGGCCGCCGCGGACGAAGCCAACGCACCTGCACCGGCCCCCTCCAGCACACCCCTTGTGGCCCATCCGGAGACCGGGGAGAGGCGGGCGGGCAAGGAGGGATCCCGCGCTGGGGCCTGCGTGTGTCGGCAAGGGGCGTACGCTCATAGTCGCTCGCTGGATGGGGCGCTCGTTGATGGGCGTGGACAGCAGTATCCCGCTGAGCCGTTCCTCCGCTTTCAGCGGGGGGCGGCGGCCTGCCATATGAGTGACTGCTTCTACCGGCAGAAGCAGCTGATCGTCTCCTGTCAGATCCCGCCTTCCCCCGGCTGCCACGTAGGTGCTGCCAGCCCAGGCGCAGTGTGGGAGGCGGTCATCGACGCCGACCGGCTGCCAGCACGTCGGACGGGCGTGAGGTGAGCGGATCCGCATTCCGCTCGGCCGAGGAGGCGCGCGAGTGAGTCTTGCCGGGCCTGGGCCTTCGCGGTCTGGCATCTCGCGTTGTCAGAGGGCGGGATTAGGCTCCGCGTGTGATGATTCCTGCACCTTCGCAAGCTGATCTCGACTGGGCCATATCCATGGCCTCACGGCATGGCAGCCATGCAGAGGTTCACGGCGCAGGAGTGGCCGAGTTGGCTGCGGCGCGGGGCGTGCTGCGCCGCGCAGAGACCGGTGAGAGCGTCACGAACGCCGTGCTGCTGGCCGCCCACGATCTACTGCACACGCGGGTGCCGCCCCAGCTCGGTGACAGCAGCCTGCGGCGCCTCGCCGAATTCCTCGTCGGCAGGGGAGTGGTACCCAAGCCCGGCGACTACGAGGGCCGGTGGTGGCTGTGGTGGCCCAAAAGCGGCCGCGGCCCCTGCCGCGACTGCGGCAAGATCCGCTCCCTGACCCGCTATTCGGCCCGATTCGCAAACGAGTACGCTACCTGTGCGCACGCTGTCGCGGCGCTGAACGCCAGCACATGGCCCACCAGGCTGACAGACTGCTGGGGCGCCAGCCGACATCGGTACCCGCGCCCGCCCCCCTCACGTCGCCCATCGAAGCACCAGCGGTAGGCACAAGCACGCCCTCTCCCTCAGGTCGCGACTGGGAAAACTACGCGACCCGGCTCGAGGAGCTGCTGGGAGCACTGGACTGGGCAGGATTCGACCTGCCGGAAGAGTGGGACACCGACTTCGACCCGCAGGAAGGCCCCCTGCTGTTCGCCACCCTCTGGCGCGGCGACGGCGGCCTGGACGTTCAATACGAACCTCACCAGCAGACCTGCACCTGCAGCCCTTCGACGATGTGACGGGGGACTGGCCCGAGTCCTACTCCCTGCTGGAAGACGGCATCGCAGTTCCCGTCGCCCCATCGGGGCAAGCCATCACCGCCGTCGCTGCCGCCGCCGGACAAGCCGGGCTGCTCGACGCCACCCACGTGCAGGTTGCCGAGGCCGCACCGCCCGAGGCCAAGCAGGAGTTCACCCTGCGCAGAATGCGCCGGATCTTCCAGCCAGCTGCCGACTTCCGGCAGCTCCCGCTGCCCGCCCTGCTCCGGGAAGTCACCGAGAACGAAAGGCTCAACGCCTACCTGGAGTGGGTGGTCGACATGACTGGCTGGGACGTCGCGCCCGACATCGTGCCCGACGCGGCCGCCCTGGGCGTAGCCGCCTGGTGCTGGCGCAACAACACCGCAGTCGAAGACCACCACCTGGACACAGACGTACAGATGGCGCGCGTCAACATCGCCGTCACCCGCATCACCCGACAGCACGTCTGCCCATGGGCGGGCATCGATTGGGACAGCATCAAGAACGCCCTGATGGACCCGCAATGGGCCCTGCCCGACGGCACCCCAATCTGTTCACTGTTCGGCCCGGGCTGGACGGAGGTAGCCGCCACCGTCACGGCGGAACTCGACCGCTGGCGCCACCTCGACCACGAGGTGCTCGGCCCTCAGACGACGATGATCCTTATGAGTATCGGCGGCTCCACCAGCTACACCGACTCCTGGTGGGGACAAGGACGCTGGCTCAGTATGTGCCGCCGCGTCATCGACGACGCCACGACTGCCGGCCTGTCTCTGCCTCCGCCCTACGACCAGCGCGGCCCCGATGCCCTGCTGGCCGACCTCGATGCCCCCGACGAGGTCCCCGCCCGGTTCTCGGCTGGCTCATCGACTTGCCGGATGCCGGCGTCCATGGGCCTCGCGGGCTGCGCATGCACCACGTCACCCGACCTAACCGGCACAGTTGGGACCCGTACTGGCTCACCGAGTCGTGACAACCCCTGACTCACGGTCCGATTGCCCAGTCCCAGTCACCCCAGTGGACCTCGGCCGCCACGTGGGCCCAGTACCCCGTGCCCGGCGTGGCGGCCAACACTGCGGGCCTGCGGCTGCAGTTCGGCCCTTGAGCCGACCACGGTCGGCGAGGAGTCCAGAGTCCCGGTCCCGGCGCTGCTGCACGTGGCGTGCGGCGACAGCGTCAGGGTCCTGGTCCGGGGCCTGAAAGCGGAGACGCGCTTTGGGGCACTCGCCTGCAGGTCCCAGGGGCCCTGCATCATACGAACGAACGCTTCACCCCAGTGACAGGAAGTAGCATGCTCGATTTTCACGAGTTGGCGTCGGATGGCGAGGACCTGGAGCAGATGGTCCGGGAACTGGCCCTGGCTCTCGGTTACCGGGCCAGGTGGTCCGGCCGGGGTGCGGACGGCGGGCGCGACCTCTTGCTGGAGGAGCCGGGGGACGCCCTACTGGGGGCGAAAACGCGCAATTGGGTTGTCTCGTGCAAGCACATGGCTCACGCCAAGGGCGGTGCCGGACGCTCGGTCAACGGTGAGGACCTCGGGAGTGCTGGCGGCATCGTGGACGCCGTCGCCCAGCATGACGCTGACGGCTTCCTTCTGGTCTGCTCCACCCAGCCCTCGAGCGCTCTGGTCTCTCGGCTGGAGGCGATCGAGCGGGGCAAGGGCGTGCACACCCATGTCTGGGACGGGGTGGAGCTCGAGCGCATGCTCACCACCCCCGGGGCTGGGCGGTGGCCCAACGGTTCCTCCCCGTGAGCGCCGAGGCCAGCGGGTGGAAAATCTTTGCCACGAGTGAGCCGAACCGTTTCATCGGCATCACGCAGGGCTTCTACCTCCGCATCGCTAACCGGCACGGGAGCGCCCTCGGGTTCCAGCTCGGCAGTGTCACCGAACGTCTGGACCGAGCCGCCTCGATCGAACTGCCCGTCGGGCACGAGATCCGTCCCCGAGGCGTCTTCTACGACGACAAGAACGGCGGATTCAGCTGGTACTTCGACTACCTGTACGGCCCTCGCGGCTGGCGGCATGAGGAGATCGAACCGCCGATGGAAGAGAGCACGCTGCTTCAACGGCTCGGCGACGGCGGGGTGACCTTTGAAGACGGGCAATTCGACCACTTCGAAATCGTCTTCAGGCGGGTCTACCGCGGAAGCGACACCTACGATGCCGACCACTACGGGTACTACGAGCATGTCCCCAGCTACGTCTAGGATAAGCCGATCCTGCCACGGAGTTCTCCGTCTCGGCGCGTGAGGCGCTGAAGGCATCGCAGCCGGTCTCCTGCAGGCCCTTCCGGCTTACGGCACCTGACGGCCACACCCTAGAGCAGTACGCCGGTGCCGCCGCCTGTGGCGAGCAGGGAGCGTCGGCCTGGTGAGGCGACGGCTGCAAGCGTGTTGACCGCGCGGAAGCCTCAAGGGTGGCCCACGCAGATGTGCCGTTCCACAGGCTGATCTGGTGTCCGCCGGCCACGGCCAGCATCGGCCCGTGAGACGTGCGGGGGAGTGTCCATGATGCGGGCCGCGCCCCGGCCGGGCACGGGACTTTCGTCCAGAAGTTCTCCGGAGTGCGAGCCTTCACCCCACCCCGCCTCTCAAAGGACTCGGCGCCAGCGAAGACCTCATCCGCCGTTTGGTCAGCCACGACACCGGCCTGCTCAACCTGATCGACCAGCACCTGGCCCAGCGCTTGGGCCGCCCTCCCGGCCGGGGACGCAGCGGCAACAACTGTGTCTAACAGACACGATTCCCGGCCGGCCGCCACCACCCGCCTGCCGGCCTGCGCAAACTGCGCAAGCACGCTCCTCACCTGCTGCCTCAAGTCACCTCCGGCGACCTCAGTGTCAACAAGGCCCTCATCGAGGCCGGGCTGAGGGGAGCGCACCATCTCCGTCCCGGTCTCCCGCCCGGAAAAGACCGCAGACGTCCAGAGACGGCACCTCGCCCCTGACCAGCTGGCCGCTCTGGCAGCACTCCTCGCCCCCGCACACACCCAGTAGCAGCAAGGCCGCGACTGAGACCCGCAACCACCACCCGGCCGAAAACGACCCGTGCCGCGACCGTGCCGCACACCCCCGCAATGGACGACGTCCCGGCTCGGCACTGGCGCTCCACCCATGCCTGCGGGGATTCCTAGGCCCGCTTGCAGGCATTGGTCCGCCAACTGATCGCCAGACAGGGTGAGTTCACTCAACTTCACTTTCCCCCGCATGGCGCTTGTGCCCTTAAAGTGATCACGACCGGCGCCAGGGCCGCTCAGTCCGGCTGGCGTCCGCTGTGACGAACTCCCTGAACAGGACAGCCATGGGTGCATTCGAGGCCATCGACGAACTCATCGCCACTGCTCGCATCCCGCTCCCCCCCCCCGGCCTGCGGCGCCGTATACGCCAGCAGCTCCACCTCGCCGCCGACCAGGTCGCGCAGGCCTGCGGCGCGGGGCGCCTCAGCCTCCTGGATGACGGGCCTGAACGGACTCACGCAGGCCGAGTTGCCCATGGACACCAGCCCACCGGCAGCAGCCGACGGAGTCCTCCGCATCACGCAACCCTGCGTCCTGTGCGGTCACCCGGCCCATCAGCAGGTCGCCGGAACCTCACCCCCGAAGACTCGTACTCCACGGCGGTTCTTCCCCTGCTAGGTGAACGGTGCCTTAGGTCCATGCCCTGGGCCGCTTGTCTGTCCGAGGGAGGGTGGGCGGTGTCAGATGGTGCGGCTGCGGCCGATGGCCAGGGATTCCAGCAGCTCCTCGGTGATGCGCTCCTGCTTGTTCCAGATCGCTTTCTGGGCGCCCTGGCTGACGAGCTGGGACAGGGCCCGCAGGTAGCCCTTGGTGCGGCGGTGCAGGTATTCGTGCAGGTTGGTCAGGTCGTCCGGCTGGTGGTGGTGCAGGCACAGGTTCTTGTCGAACTTGCGGACGATCTTCGTGAACAGTTTGTGGCCGTCCGTGTCGTAGCCGATCCGGCTGGTGCGCAGGGTGGCGTAGTCGCCCCAGATCTCCTCGTTGTCGGCCAGGGCGGTTTCCCGGTCCCGGGTCAGGGGGTCGACGATGGAACGGGCGGCCCGTCCGGCGAAGAGGAAGGTGGCGCCGGTGCTTTCACTGATCTCTTCCAGGTAGGCGAACGACTCCTCGGCGTCCGCGCCGGCCCGCAGCTGCTCGATGCCGTCGATGAGGACCAGCAAGGTGGAGCTGTTGCGCATCACATGGCAGATGGAGCGGGTGGGGTCGCTGCCGCCGTCGTGCTTGAGGCCGAGGAAGGAGGCGAAGGCGGCCGGCCAGTTCCGCCGTCCGCCGCGGGCCAGGGGAGGCACCCGCAGCGCGATCACCGGGATGCGGCTCTCGTCCGGCTCATACAGGCGGGCGATCTTGTTCTCGTAGTGGCGGCCGATGTACTGCAGGATCTCGGTCTTGCCGGTGCCGCGGGGGCCTTCGATGATGACGCCGGTCTTGCCGTGGATGCGTTCCCGGTTGGCCAGCAGATGCTCGTGGACGACGACCAGGGCCCGGCCGATGGCGGGGGTGACCACGGTCGGCATCAGGGCGTGATAGCGCAGCCGCAGGTCGTTGTCGGCGACTTCCGTGCCGGGCGGCGGGCTGTCGGCCAGGTCGGGCCGGGTGCGGTCCAGGGTGGCGAAGGTGCGCCAGTTGCTCAGGGTGTTCAGCCATACCGGCCGGGGCGCGGTGAACACCGGCGTGGGGGCGGGCGAGTCGATGAGCAGACGGATGTCGTCGTCTTCGATCTCCTCGATGACCGGTGGCTGCGTCATGGCCTGTCCTCCTGCGGGGGGTTGGTTTCGGCGGGCAGGTCCAGCAGGTGACGCGCGGCGCTGTCGAGGCTGTCGTCCAGGTCACCCAGATCCGCCAGGAGCGAGGACACTTCGGTGTCCGCGCCGCCCGGAGCGTCCGGTCCGTGGGCGGGCCCGGGCGCGATCTCTTCTTCCGCGGGGGAGTACAGGCTCGGCTCGTCCAGCTCCAGCACCGTCAAGGGTCCCAGCGCGTCCAGGTCCAGCGCCTCCGCGTCGGCGAACGGGTCGAAGACGCCGTCACCGGACGGCGCCCATCCGCCATCCAGCCCCGGCACGGGCGCGTAGCCGTCGGGCACGCTCACCACACCCGGGTCGTCCGGACCCTGTCCCGCCCGCTCCAGCAGGTCGGCCAGGACCTGCGCGATGGCTTCGTCCTGCGTGTGGCGGCCGCCGCGCGCCACAAACTCCGCGGTGGCCGAGTCCCACAGGTGCTGTGTCCACGGGGCGCCGATCAGGTGCTGGTGCTTGAAGACGGCAGTGATCCACTCGCCGGAGCGGTGGTCGCGCAGCCACACCTGCTCGGGCGTATAGGGGTTGTAGCGCAGCTCCCACCCGTCACGCTTCTTGCCCTTGAGCCCCGACGGCGTGTTGCGGACCTCCTCGAGTTCCCCTTTGAAGTTGTCGTAGGTGCGGTTCTTGAACCGGATGCCGTCATCGCGCACCCCGACCCAGGCGGTGGGCAGCAGCTGGAGGTAGTCCGCAAAGCCCAGCGGGATCGGCAGGTAGCCAGCCGCCTGCACGCCCGCGGCGTACATCTGGTTCGGAGTCAGCGGCGGCAGGTTCGGCTCGTAGGGGCTGCGCAGCTCCTCATGCGGCCGTGCCTGCCAGCCGACCGCGATCCACTCCTGCAGCAGATCGTCCAGCTCCTGCAGCGTCCACAGCCGGTCCGGATCGATCTCTTTCCCGCGGCGGCTGAAGTCCCGCCCGGTGTAGGAGTTGACGTGCTGGCTGAACAGCGACTTGATCGACTCGAAGGTCCGCTCGACGATCGCCTTGTCGGTCGGGGTGCGCTTGCGCGCCGGACGCACAGAGATCCCGAGGTAGGAGCAGGCGTCGAAGAAGGTCTGCCCGGTGAAGACCGTGCCGTGGTCGATCACGATCGTCTCCGGAATGACGACCGGCCGGGCCGCGGCGTGCTCCATCCGCGCGTCGACTTCCAGCAGTTCCTCGTACGGCAGATCCGAACGGGCCGCGGACGCGGCCGCGTCGAAGCCGGGCCGCATCGGGGCCGGCACCATGCACAGCGCCAGCAGCAGCGAGGCGTCCACTGCCTTGGTGGCCCGCCCCTTGCTGGTGCCGGTGCTCAGCAGCGCCCTCGTCTGCTGCCGGGTCTTGCGCCGGCCAGCAGTCTTGGGCCGCAGCACGACGGCGATGATGCTGCGCGTGAAAACGTCGATGGCCGCCGTGAGTTCCACCTGGGTGGGCTGTCCGTCATCGCCCAGCACTTTGACATCCAGCGCGGTGGAGTCGATCTGCACGAGCTCGCCCGGCGCGGTGGCGGTGGTCACAGCAAACGGCGGGGCCGGGCGGTTGAGACGGTCCTTGCGGCGCCGGGTGGGATCCCGCAGCTGCAGCGCGTCGATCCCCAGCCGCTTCAACAGCGCGTACAGCGTGGGCTCGGCCGGCACCTTCACGCCGGGGCCCAGCCTGGCCCGTGCCGCGCGCCGCAGGTTCTTGAACAGCGTGCGGGCGTCGGTGGCGGCTTCTTCTTTCGCCTGACGTTCCTGCAGCGCCAGCAGCAGGTCCACCACCCGAGCATCGGTGCGCCCGTTCACCGTTGTCTGGCGGGTACGCCGCTTATCGATGAGCCCCCAGATGTCCTCGCGAAGAAAGGCCAGCCGCTTGCGCTGGACCGTCTTCCACGACACGTTCCACCCCAGCACGGCACGCAGCTCGGCGGCCTTGCGTTCATAGCGCTCGACCAGAGTGAACAGCTCCGGGTCATAACCTTCCCGCGGTCTGCTGCCCTCGGGGACCT